>NZ_CP047189.1:1292182-1938273 GCF_030440575.1 Corynebacterium ciconiae DSM 44920 | reverse complement strand
GAGCCCACCTACTCGGGGTTGGGCGAGTTACCGCTGCGCTATTGGATCTCTGGGCTGCACAAGGATCTACACTTGGGGGATTCGGGGGCGCTGTATTCCGAGCTTGCAGCGTCATGGATGTGGTTCGTGGCGCTCGGCGGGGCCTATCTGTGGTGGGCGCGGACTAAGAGCCTGAAGGCATCGCTGCGCGGCGTGCCGGCAACCACTCGGGGAAGTCGCAAGCGACTGATGAACTGGCATGGGGCCGCTGGTGCATGGCTTCTGGTGGCGATGATCGGGCTCTCGGCTACAGGGATTACGTGGTCTAACGTTGCTGGTCAGAACGTGTCCGCCACAGTGGAGGCCTTGAACTGGAAGGCTGAACCAATTTATACGGATCTGGCTACATCCTCCAGTGGTTCGTCGAAGCCCGTGGGGCCGGAGGAGATTGCCGAACAATCAGATCGGGTGCTGGCAGCCGCGCGGGAGGAGGGGCTCACCGGCTCCGTTCGACTATTTCCAGGGGAGGACACAGCTACAGCATGGCAGGCCAGCGAGCGCTGGGTACCTTATCGGCTGGGCAGTGATGCAGTCTCTATTGACGGAGAAAGCGGCGCGGTGGTGGATCGGTTGCCCTTCTCGCAGCTGCCGCTGTTTTCTCGGCTGACCTCGTGGGGCATCTACCTGCATATGGGCATCATGTTCGGACTGCCGTTGCAGATCATTCTGTGTCTCGCGGCGCTAGCCATGGCCGGATTGGTGATCACCGGCTATGTCCTGTGGTGGAAGCGGCGGCCCACCCCTGGTGCACCAGCCGGAATTCCCGGACCGCGGGTGCAACTCAGCCTCCGCGACTGGATGTGCATTGCGGTATTTCTCGCAGTGGTGGGGACGTTCCTGCCGCTGTTTGGGGCGAGCCTAGTCGCCATGCTGGTGGTAGATCAGATACTCCTGCGGCGCGCGCGAAGTGAGAGAGACATGGCGCGGCGGGGCAGGGAGGAGCCGGAGGTAGAGGATATTCCAGCAACTGTCTAGCCTCCCTCGGTACGAGCGTCCTGGCTGGTGGGGATCGCGAAGCGAATAACGGCAGGGTGTTTAGGGGATCACGGCGCCAAAGTTGCGAACCGCGAGCGTAATGCCCACGATCGCCGCGATCCACAGCACAGTCACCTTGGTCTCGTACTCCAACCGCGGCAGGTAGGGGATGAGCTTTGCTCTAAGCTGTGGACCCCAACGGCGGGCAATGAGCCCGATGAGTGCCGCAGGGGCAATCATGATGAGGCAGTACACCGCAAGTGCTAGCACGCTCCCAGCGGTTGCTATCTCCGAAGAGCGGAGAATGCCGAGAGCTGTGAGGTAGGGCAGCATGGTGCCCACCTCGACCACAGCGGCGCTCAATGCGAGCATCGCCATCGCCCACGGGGCGGCGGACATCCCTTTTTGCTTGGCGGCGAAGGAATCCACAATCTCCTCCGCGCTTCGCTTGCGTGGATTGGGGCTGAGGATTCCATAGGCCGCTAAGCAGCAACCGAGCACGAACAAGACCCATGAGGAGACAGGCCACTGTGCCAGGCGGGTGCCTATGGAAGTTAGCTGCTCAGCTCCCCAGAAAAGACCGAGGCCTAAGAGGAAATAGACCGTGCCTATAGTTCCGAGATAGACAATGTAGGGCTTCGGGATGAGACGCTGCCATACAATGAGCAAAACGATGGGTAACACCAAGGTTCCGGCGCTGAGGCTATCCACGAGGGCAAGAGGGATGAGGGCGAGAAGGTCGATCATATGCGCTCCATCAATCAAGAAACTATACGAACGTATGAGACTTGATGTTACACGAACGTACGACACGCGGGCTGCCCAATGGATAACGTGAGTGGTGCCGGCGCCTACGCGGGCGTTATGAGTCTTCAGAACATGTCAGAATGAAGAGTATGTCTGCACAACAGCTAGCCATCGCCGACGCCGCCATCAGCGTGATCGTTTCCGAGGGATTTGATGTGGTGAGCGTGCGCACCGTCGCCACCCGCGCGGGAGTCGCGCCGGGAACGGTTCAGTACTACATGGGTACGCGGGAGCGCCTACTCATCGCGGCATTGGAGAGGTCCTGCGCCCGACAGCACGAGCGCGTGCGGGCGCTGTCGGGTGCGAGTACGCCGTTCGAGCAGCTCGTGGGGGCACTTAAGGAATTGCTCCCCGTGGGGCAGCTGCAGCGAGAAGACGCCGCCCTCTGGGTGGTGATGGGGGCGGCGGCGTCGACACGAGACAGTATCGCTGAGGTGTATCGGCGCGAACTCGAGCTGTTCCAACAAAAGCTCCGTGATGGGCTCAGCGCCACGGCAGCCGAGCCAGATGCCGGAATCGAGATGAGTGAGGTGCCGCAGACAGCGCGGTTGATCACCGCCCTTGTCAACGGTCTCACCTTGGACTATCTCAACGCGCCAGCCAGTGTCGAGCAGGCGGACGCGATCATAGCTGATCTCCGGGCGGGCCTACAGCGCATCCTTAACACCACATCTCTCAGTGCCGCCGGTGGGCCAAGTGAGCGCAACTTGAGCGAACAGAGCCCAAGCGACTAGGTGCGCTAGGCGAGCACAGCACCGCCATCGACCGGCACAATGGTGCCGGTGACGAAGGCGGACTCTTCTGAGAGCAGCCAGGCTACTGCAGCGGCAATATCGGACGGAGCTCCAAAGCGACCAAGTGGTACCCGCGCCTTCTGTTCTTGCTTGACCTCGTCCGGCAATGTGTCGAGGGCGGCGGTGGCGATCGGGCCGGGAGCCACGCCGTTGATCCGAATGCCCTGGGCGGCGTAGTCCAACGCAGCGGTTTCAGTCAGACCAACCACCCCGTGCTTGGCGGCAATATAGGGCGATAAATGGGTGCTGGCCTGCAGCCCACCGATAGAAATGATGTTGACGATCGTCCCAGCCCCGGCGCTAGAGAAGTGCTGCAATTGCGAACGCATGCCGAAGAAGGTGCCGCGTAAGGTCACATCGATCGCTCGGTTGAAGGTGTCGGTGTCGATCTCACCTAGTGGTGCGGGCGGGGCACCAAGCCCAGCGTTATTCACCGCCGCATCGAGGCGGCCATACGTGTCGAGGGCTGCGCGCACCAATGCGTCATTGTCTTCCGGGGAGCCTGCGTCGACGTGCACAAAGGTGGCAGTGCCGCCAGCATCGGTGATCTCCGAGACGGTAGCAGCGCCCGCCTCATCGTTAATGTCAGAAACAACCACGGCGTACCCCTCGCGGCCAAGCCTGGCGGCGATGGCGCGGCCGATTCCGTCGCCGGCGCCGGTGATCGCCACAACTGGGGCATCGATAGGGCTGGTAGACATAGCTGTCCTCCTTACAGTGTGGGTAAAGATATCACCTTCGAGCCTAGGAGCCTCGGCGCGGGTGTGCAGATCTGTTGCGCAGCCGGCAGGTAAGTGGTGATTCTTTCTCACTGTGCGCTACGGCTACCATGAGAGCCGATGGATACGCCTACGGTGCGCCACCGTCACTGTTATTGTGGTCGCCATTTCTTGAAGGAGCCCGCCGCGTGCTCTCAGCTTTGACCTTCGCTTTCGTTGATTCGATTAACGTGCTCCTGATCGGTGTGGTTGCCGCTATCGGAGTGAGCCTGCCCACCACCAATCGCCTCTACCCGCGGGTAGCTGCGCTGCTGATCCTTGGCGATTGGCTCGGGGTGTTTTCTTTAGCGCTGGTCACGCTTTTTGTCTTTGATGGCATTGGCGATGCCGTGAAGCATTTTGTGGATTCCCCCTGGTTCGGCGCGCTGCTCATTCTCGCGGGCCTGTTGATCGGGCTTATGGCCGTGCGCGGTGGCTCAAACTCGCAGCTGATCGACCGCATCCTGCGTCCCCTGCGCAGCCCCTCTCCGCTCACGATGCTCACCGGTTTCATTCTTGGCCTGGTTCAGTCGGCCACGTCGGGTCCGTTCTTTGGTGGCTTGGCAGTGCTCTCGGCGGAGGGGCTCACCGAGGTAGACCGCTATCTTGGGTTGGTGCTCTACGCCTCCGTCGCATTGAGCCTGCCGACCTTGTCAGCCATCGTTGTGGGTCTGGTGCGTAGCAGACCTCGCTCTACGCTCGGCTCGGCGGTGATCTATGCCCGTGAACATCCCGAGAAGGTCGCGCGAAGTGCCAGCTACATCGTTGCTGTGCTGTTGGTGGTGCTCGGCCTGATCTACACCTTGTAACAGCAGCGAGCAGCCCCCGTCCCCACATCGGAAGTCTAGGCATCTAGACTCGCCCAGCCGGCCCAAATCGGCTGCCCAGCCGCTGGCAAGTACGCACGCGACCGCCCCGCCGCAGTGAGTTCCCTAGGGTGGGACACCAGCGCGGCGGGGCGGTGCGTGATCGCTGCGGCCGAGGCGGCGCGCAGGAGGGGGTGGTTATGCGTCGACGCAGGCGCTGCGACGTGCTTCGGCGCGGCTCATCGAGCGATCGCTGAGGATGTAGATGGCCAGGGCGCCCACAGACAGCAGTACCAGCAGCCACAGCACGGAGGAGTAGGTGGCAGAGGGGCCGTCGCCAAAGAAGCGCACGTCCATTTCCACCAGCTTGGCCGAGTAGGCGATGCCCAGAGGGATGGCGATGTTGATGGTGAGGTTGTAGAAGCCGATGGCGATACCCGACTTGGCGGCGGGAATGGTGCGCACGGCAGAGTTCACCAGCGGGGCGTACATCACGGCGAAGCCGGCGCTGAAGAGGATCATGGCCAGAGACAGCACGACCATGCTGGAGCTGATGAGCAGTGCGGTCAACACCAGCGAGGCGATGATCATGCTGATCGCGGTAATGATGGCTTGGCGCGAATTAAGCACCTTCGCCACCTGGCCGGACAGCGCACCCACTACGGCGCCGGCGGCATAGCCGGGTGCCAACACGAGGGAGGCTTGGGCAAGATCGCCGCCGTGGACGTTCTCCACTGCTCCTGGGATGACGATGACCGACAAACCCAGCTGGGTGGAGTAGAGGATGAGCACGATCACCAGTGCCCACACGTAGCGGCCATTGCGGAAGAACTCGGGGCGCACCACGGTGTTGCTGTGCGTGCTGATGTGCCACACAAACAGGGCGATACCCGCCACGGTGAGTAGCAGCCAGCGCAGGTGGAACTCCTGCATGTACAGCATCACCCCGGTGGCCACCACGGCCACCAAGAACAGGCCGAAGATGTCCATGTGGCCGCCCGCGGAAGCTTCCTCGGGCACGGTTTTAAGGATCACGGGGATGGCCACCAGGGCGACGAGCGCGATGAGGAACATCGCGGTCCACGAAATGTAGGTGGCCACGAAGCCACTGGTGAGTGTGCCGAAGAGCATGGCCAGCTGGAAGGCCGAGGTGGAAAAGCCCAAATAGGTTTTTTGATCCTTTTCCGAGAGGTGCTTGGTCACGTAGATGACGTAGAGGGTTTCCGCGGCGGCCAAACCACAGGTCTGGATGATGCGGCCGGTGAGCACCATCGGCCAGACGCCTTGGAAGAAGAATCCGATCAGCGAGCCGACGGCCATGAGCACAATGCCCACCACCATCAATTTGCGAATGCTGATCACATCTGCGAGGGCCGCGTAGACCACCGCGCCGATGCCGATGACAATGCCGGCCAAGCTAGCCTGCAGCGAGGCAGTGTTCACGGAGATGCCGAGATCCTCCGCGATGGGCAGGGTCATGAACTTAAAGCCGTTATCGATCACCAGGCAGAAAACGAAGCTGATGAGCAGAATCGGCACGGCTGCTTTGGGGTTGAGTGCCGGGGCCGTGCGGGCGGAGCTCTGTGAGGAGCTCGACGTGGATGAGGATGACATGGTCTCCACCAGGGGTGAGGGGGCGGGTAGGGTGAGCGGCAAGATCGATACCCCCTCGCCGCCGCGGTGGGGTGGGCGAGGTGGGCGTCGACAAGCGCGCAGAGATGAGGTGTCTTAGACGGCGGCCAGCGGCAGTGCGAGCTCCATCATCGTGGTGAAGGCGGTCTGGCGCTCCTCGGCGCTGGTCTTCTCGCCGGTCACGATGTTGTCGGACACGGTGAACAGGCCCAAGGCCTCGGCGCCGGAGGCTGCGGCCACCGCAAAGAGCCCGGCGGATTCCATTTCCACGCCGAGCACACCCATGCGCGACCAGCGTTCATTCACGGTCTCGTCGGCGTTGTAGAAGACATCGGAGGAGAGCACATTGCCCACGTGGGTGGTCACGCCCTGCTTCTTGGCCTCAGCCTGCAGTGCCTCGAGCAGACGGTAGGAGGACAGCGGCGCAAAGGTGCCGGGCAGGTTGTACTGGTACATGAAGTTCGAATCCGTGCAGGCGCCCTGGGCCACCACGACCTCGTAGAGGCCGAGGTCCTTTTGCAGCGAACCGCAGGAGCCGATGCGGATGATCTTCTTTACGTTGTAGGTGTTGTACAGCTCCCAGGAGTACAGCGATATGGAGGGAATGCCCATGCCGGAGCCCATCACAGACACTTCGTGCCCCTGGTAGGTGCCGGTGAAGCCCAGCATGTTGCGGACCTCGTTGAAGCAGACCACGTCCTCCAAGTAGGTCTCGGCGATGAACTTCGCGCGCAACGGATCGCCGGGCATGAGCACGGTATCCGCAATGGGGGCGCCCTTCGGATTGATGTGGGGGGTAGCAATATCTGCCATGGTGAGAACTCCCTCGAGTTAGAACGCTTATCGACGCCCACCTGCTGCTTCCTACACGGCGGCGCCGGAGTGACAACCCAAGGCTAAACCCCGCCACGAACAAAAGTCAATGGCGCAATTTACAATTGTTCATCGTCTGTGCGGTTTATCACCAACGCCCCCGCCATTGCGATGATGACAGGGGCGTTGAGCGCTCAGCGTGAACGGCGCGGCTATTTAGCGCACCGGCACACCTGGTCCCAGCGGGATGCCGAGGGCGTACCACAGGATGAAGAAGAGGAACCAGCCCACGAGCATCGCCAGGGAGTAGGGGATAGCCAGGCTCATCAGCGTGCCCACGCCCGCAGGCTTGTAGTACTTCTGCAGGAAGGACAACGCCAGAGCGAAGTAGGGCGACATGGGCGTGATGATGTTGGTCGGAGAATCGCCCACACGGAAGAGCATCTGCGCGACCTCGGGGGAGATATTGACATACATCAGCATCGGCACCACCACCGGTGCCATGAGTGCCCACTGGGCCGAACCAGAAGTGATGAAGATATTCAGCAGCGCCACCATCAGCACCAGCGCGCCAAAGAGCACTACCGGCGGCAGATCGGCGCTGGTGAGAAACTCCGCGCCCTTAATGGCGGTCCACTGGCCGATATTGGACCACTTGAAGTAGGCGGTGAACTGGGAAACGGCAAAGAACAACACCAGCATGGCGGTGAGCGTGTCCAGTCCCTTTTCCATAAAGTCCGGCACATCACGAGAGCTCGTGATCGTGCCCACGACCTTGCCGTAGACAATGCCGATAACGGCAAAGAGCAGAGCGATCGACACCACGATGTCGGTGAGCAGCGGCGAATTCAAGATGCCGTCGCCCTCGCCCCGCATCGGCGATCCGGGGATGAACAGCAAGGCAAACCACGCTGCCAAGAACAGCAGCGCCGCCAAGCCGGAGGCCTTGAGGGCCTTCATCTCCCGAGAGTGCACGGCGAACTCGTCGTCCGAGCCCTCATCCTCGAGGTGATCGGGGGTGTTGAAGCTGGCTTGGGCGTAGTTGATCTGCTTCTCATCGATCGTCTTGCGCACGTGCTTGGTAATGAACAGCTCCGTGATGGCCGTGATGATCAGCGACAGCACCACGGCCGAAGCCATGGAGAAGAAGTAGTTAGCCAGCGGCGAAACCACATAGTCCGGATCCACAAACGCCGCCGCTTGGGTAGAGATACCGGCCAGCAACACGTCCGTGATGTTCAGGATGAGTGAAGAGTTAAAGCCTGCCGAAGAAGCCGCGAAGGCCACCATGGCGCCGACAATCGGGTTACGGCCCACCGCGTTAAAGGAGGCGGCGCCGAGCGGAATCAGGATCACGTACACGGCGTCGGAGGCGATAGAACCGGTCACGCCGGCCAAGGCGACGGCGAAGGTGAGCATCGCGGGATGGCGGACCTTGGCGATGGCCGATCGAATCGCTGCGGAGATGAATCCCGAATACTCGGCTACGGCCACGCCCAGCATGCACACCAAGATCAAGCCTAGGGGTGCGAAGGTAACAAAATTCTCCACCGCATCGGTGACCATCTTTTGCATGTACTCCGCGGTCATCAGGTTGACCACGTTGATGGTGTCGCCGGAACCGGGGTCAGTGGCGGACATGCCGATACGGGAGCCGATCCACGAACTCAGGATCACCACACCCGAGAGGATCACGAAGAGCCAGAAGGGATTCGGCAACGCATTGCCCACGCGCTCGATGGCTCCCAACACGCCCGTCGATTCTTTCGCGGAGGAGGAAGCGCGGGCGGAGTCGCTAGAAGGCGCAGACGAAGACTCGCTGCGCGAGGAGTTCGAAGTCACGGCCGTGGCCGTGTTTTCGCCCTGGTTCCGCGACTGTGTGTGTTCATTTTTCTCGAGGTTCTCGCTCATTGGCGCACCTTTCATACAGTGTCCGCCCTCCAAGGATTGTGAGGACGCGCGCTGCGGGTAGCGGACTTAAGGGCTATCCACCTAGGCCGCCATCCCGCCCGCCCAGCATGTGAGAAACCTGAGCACACGGCATGACCTGCCTAAGTTAGGGCCTAACGCTAGCAAAGAGTGGCCTGGCTCTCACAGTATGGTCGCAGTGGATGGGGGAGATTAGCGTCTTGTGCGAAGCGCTCACCGCGAGGGTGGCGGCCAGCGCTGTCTCCGGCACCCTAGGTCTACGCTCTCGCCTTGGAGTGGGTGCGGAAATGCTGGAGAAGCTGCGGCGATAGTCCCCACTGCTTGGTAGGGTGGCGCCCATGAGCTACAAACCGACGTCCGTGATTAACCACTCCGCGACACACTCCGGAAGGCGGGTACTGGTAACGGGGGCTACCGGATACGTAGGTGGCCGTCTCGTGCCGGAGCTTCTCGCTGCCGGTTTTACTGTGCGTGCCACCTCCCGCAGCAAAGACAGCTTGGCTCGCTTCGACTGGTACGACAGCGTGGAAGCCGCCGAGGTGGATTTGCAAGACGAGGACAGTGTGCGTGCCGCCTGCGAGGACGTAGACGTGCTGTTTTATCTCGTGCACTCCATGGGCGGCGATGACCAAGACTTCGAAGAAGTCGAAAAGACCGTGGCCACCGCGGTGGCGAACGCCGCTAGCGACGCTGGGGTAAGCCAGATCGTCTATCTTTCGGGACTGCACCCGCACGATGTGCCCATGGAGGAGCTCTCCAAGCACATGCGCTCCCGTGAACGGGTGGCGCAAATTCTGTTGGATTCACCCACCCCAGCGATTGTTTACCGCGCCGCCACCCTCATTGGCTCCGGATCGGCCTCCTTCGAAATCATCCGCCACCTGGTAGAACGCCTACCCGTGATGATTGCCCCGGCGTGGATCACGAACAAGATCGAGCCGATCTCCATCCGAGACACCCTCTACTACCTCGTGCGTGCCGCGGATCTGGATGAACCGGCCAATAGGGGATATGACATTGGCTGTGGAAAGACTTACGAGTTCGCCGATCTGCTCCGTCGCTATGCGGCCGTGCGTGGACTCAAGCGCTGGATCACCGGGGTGCCACTGCCATTGCCCATGGACAAACTCTCCGGCATGTGGATCGGCTTGGTCACTCCAGTGCCCACGGGGCTGGCGATCCCGCTCGCCCAGTCCATGCAGGAAGACGCCGTCACCGCCGAGCACGATATTGCCGACATCATCCCCGATCCGAAGGCTGGCCTCAGCGATTACGACACCGCTGTGCGCAGGGCCATCGAAAAAGACACCGATGGCGGCGTAGAAACCTCGTGGGATAGCAGTTGGGAGCTATCTTCCGTTCCCGCCGCCTCCGAGGAAGGCGACCCAGCCGCCTCGCGGCCGAATGATCCAGAATGGGCGGGTTCCGATGTTTACCGCGATGTTCGCGTGCGCCGCACCCCTGTGGACATCGAACACGTCTGGCCGGTGTTGGAGGGAATCGGCGGCAGCACCGGCTGGTACTCTGCGCCTATCCTCTGGCAGATCCGCGGACTCATGGACAAGCTCGTCGGTGGGCCTGGGCTCGGCGGCCGGCGCGACCCCCGCCACCTGAAACTCAACGATCGTGTCGACTGGTGGCGAGTAGAGGAGATCGATCGCCCGCACCGACTCGTCCTGCGTGCCGAAATGAAGATCTCCGGCAAGGCATGGCTGGTTTTGGAGCTTGACGACGTCACGGACGAGGAAGGAAACCGTACCGAATACACCCAAACTGCCCTCTATCAACCCAAAGGACTTCTGGGTCGGGCCTATTGGTGGGCCGTGTATCCCTTCCACTTCTTCATCTTCCCGCTCATGACCCGCAATATTCTCAAAGAAGCCCAGGCCCTGTCCGAGCGCTAAGAGTGAGTACGGCCCCACGGTGAAACTCACAGGGCACGTTCACGTCCTGTTCATCGTGGGAGGTGGACACCAAGGCGATCACGCCCCGCCAAGACCCACTCGTATGCAGTTAACGATTCATGGTGTCTGAAGTGTGGTGTTTTTTGGGGTGTGTGCTGGGGGTTTGTGTGGTTGGGGTGGGTGTGTGTAGGTTTATGTCTCGTCGCTGAGGCGGCCGCGAGATGGATTAGGGTCTTGACTTTGGTTGGGGCTGTGGTTTAGGATCGTGTTTCGCTGCTGTTTACTGATGGCTTGTTGGTTGTTGGTGGATGGTGTGCGTGTGTTGTTTGAGAACTCGATAGTGTGCCAGCTTTGTTTTGTTGATGTGTGCTGCATGTTTGTGTGGTGTGCGTGTTGGTTGTGTGTGGATCAGGTGCCCTTGTGATTGGGGTTTGTTTGGTCGCATGTGATTTGATGCGTGTGCTGTATTTTTTGTGCAGTGTGTGTTGATGATTTTTTGGGGGTGGGTTTTCCTCGTCGGATTCTGCCCCTTTTTTTGTTTTTTGTTTTTTTGCTAGTGTATTGGGCTTTTCATGTAAGCTTGTATGCTTTTTACTGATTCGGCTGCCGCGTTTTGTGGTGGTTGTTTTTGGTTTTTTGTGGAGAGTTTGATCCTGGCTCAGGACGAACGCTGGCGGCGTGCTTAACACATGCAAGTCGAACGGAAAGGCCCCAGCTTGCTGGGGTACTCGAGTGGCGAACGGGTGAGTAACACGTGGGTGATCTGCCTTGGACTCTGGGATAAGCTTGGGAAACTGGGTCTAATACCGGATAGGACCATCGTTTAGTGTCGGTGGTGGAAAGATTTTTTTGGTTCAAGATGAGCTCGCGGCCTATCAGCTTGTTGGTGGGGTAATGGCCTACCAAGGCGTCGACGGGTAGCCGGCCTGAGAGGGTGATCGGCCACATTGGGACTGAGACACGGCCCAGACTCCTACGGGAGGCAGCAGTGGGGAATATTGCACAATGGGCGCAAGCCTGATGCAGCGACGCCGCGTGGGGGATGAAGGCCTTCGGGTTGTAAACTCCTTTCGGTACCGACGAAGCCTTTTGGTGACGGTAGGTATAGAAGAAGCACCGGCTAACTACGTGCCAGCAGCCGCGGTAATACGTAGGGTGCGAGCGTTGTCCGGAATTACTGGGCGTAAAGAGCTCGTAGGTGGTTTGTCGCGTCGTCTGTGAAATCCCGGGGCTTAACTTCGGGCGTGCAGGCGATACGGGCATTACTTGAGTGCTGTAGGGGTAACTGGAATTCCTGGTGTAGCGGTGAAATGCGCAGATATCAGGAGGAACACCGATGGCGAAGGCAGGTTACTGGGCAGTTACTGACGCTGAGGAGCGAAAGCATGGGTAGCGAACAGGATTAGATACCCTGGTAGTCCATGCTGTAAACGGTGGGCGCTAGGTGTGGGGACTTTTCATGGTTTCTGTGCCGTAGCTAACGCATTAAGCGCCCCGCCTGGGGAGTACGGCCGCAAGGCTAAAACTCAAAGGAATTGACGGGGGCCCGCACAAGCGGCGGAGCATGTGGATTAATTCGATGCAACGCGAAGAACCTTACCTGGGCTTGACATGGACAGGATCGGCGCAGAGATGTGTTTTCCTTTTTGGCTTGTTCACAGGTGGTGCATGGTTGTCGTCAGCTCGTGTCGTGAGATGTTGGGTTAAGTCCCGCAACGAGCGCAACCCTTGTCTTATGTTGCCAGCACGTGATGGTGGGGACTCATGAGAGACTGCCGGGGTTAACTCGGAGGAAGGTGGGGATGACGTCAAATCATCATGCCCCTTATGTCCAGGGCTTCACACATGCTACAATGGTTGATACAACGCGATGCGAGCCTGTGAGGGTGAGCGGATCGCTTGAAAGTCAGTCTTAGTTCGGATTGGGGTCTGCAACTCGACCCCATGAAGTCGGAGTCGCTAGTAATCGCAGATCAGCAATGCTGCGGTGAATACGTTCCCGGGCCTTGTACACACCGCCCGTCACGTCATGAAAGTTGATAACACCCGAAGCCCATGGCCCAAGCCCTTTGTGGTGGGGAGTGGTCGAAGGTGGGATTGGCGATTGGGACGAAGTCGTAACAAGGTAGCCGTACCGGAAGGTGCGGCTGGATCACCTCCTTTCTAAGGAGCTTATTTAAGTGTCATGGTTGTTGTGACACGGCTTGTATTTTTTTAAAAAAATTTCCTGTATGGAACACGCATGATTGTTTATGGCGCGTGTGCTGCGTGGATGTGTGGTTGACGAGCATGTTGATGAAACGTTTGTGAAGCTGGTGCATTGTTGGGTGTCTGAGGCAACATGGTTGTCTTGTTTGTTTGGGCACACTGGCTGACTTCTGCTGCTTTGTGGTGGTGGGGTTGGTGGTGTGTGTGTTGTTTGAGAACTGTATAGTGGACGCGAGCAATTTTATTGTGTTTGTTCTTAGTGTTTTTTGATTGTTTGTGTGTCTGTTTTTTATTTAGGGCGCACGGTGGATGCCTGGGCATCGTCAAGCCGATGAAGGACGTGGAAGGCCGCGATAGTCCTCGGGGAGTTGTCAATCGAGCGTTGATCCGAGGGTGTCCGAATGGGGAAACCTAGCGCATGCTGCTGTGGTGGTGTGTGTTTCCTTGTGGTGAATGTATAGCCGCATAGGGGGTGTACGCGGGGAAGTGAAACATCTCAGTACCCGTAGGAGAAGAAAACAAGAGTGATTCTGTGAGTAGTGGCGAACGAAAGCGGATGATGGCTAAAAGTCATGCGTGTGATACTCGGCAGGGGTTGCGTGTGGCTGGTTGTGGGGCATGTGTGTTGGTGATACTGCCGTGTCATCTCGATTGTTGGTGTGTGTGAGGCGAAGTGGTGTGGGATCACCTACCGTAGACGGTGAGAGTCCGGTAGCCGAACGCATGTGCTGATGGTTGTGTGCGTGTTCCCGAGTAGCAGCGGGCTCGTGGAATCTGCTGTGAATCTGCCGGGACCACCCGGTAAGCCTGAATACTTGGCGTGACCGATAGTGTATTTAGTACCGTGAGGGAATGGTGAAAAGTACCCCGGGAGGGGAGTGAAATAGTACCTGAAACCGTGTGTCTACAATCCGTCAGAGCACCCGTGGTGGTGTGATGGCGTGCCTTTTGAAGAATGAGCCTGCGAGTCAGCGGCATGTCGCGAGGTTAACCCGTGTTGTGGGGTAGTCGTAGCGAAAGCGAATACTAACTAGTGTGTTTAGTGGCGTGTCCTGGACCCGAAGCGGAGTGATCTACCCATGGCCAGTGTGAAGCAGCTGTAAGAGGTTGTGGAGGCGCGAACCCACTTAGGTTGAAAACTGAGGGGATGAGTTGTGGGTAGGGGTGAAAGGCTAATCAAACTCCGTGATAGCTGGTTCTCCCCGAAATGCATTTAGGTGCAGCGTTGCGTGTTTCTTTGCGGGGGTAGAGCTACTGGTTGGTTGAGCGGGACTATCATCTTAGCAACATCAGCCAAACTCCGAATACCGTGAATGTTATAGCGTGGCAGTGAGACTGCGGGGGATAAGCTTCGTAGTCGAGAGGGAAACAGCCCAGATCGTCGGTTAAGGCCCCTAAGAGTGTACTAAGTGGAAAAGGATGTGGGATCGCGAAGACAGCCAGGAGGTTGGCTTAGAAGCAGCCATCCTTGAAAGAGTGCGTAATAGCTCACTGGTCGAGTGGTTCTGCGCCGACAATGTAGTGGGGCTGAAGTACACCGCCGAAACCACGACAGCAACACCGTGTGTGTTGTTGGGTAGGGGAGCGTCGTGCACGACGGTGAAGCCATAGCGGAAGCAGTGGTGGAGTGTGTGCGAGTGAGAATGCAGGCATGAGTAGCGAATGCAAGGTGAGAATCCTTGCCGCCGGATGATCAAGGGTTCCTGGGTCAAGCTCGTCTTCCCAGGGTGAGTCGGGTCCTAAGGCGAGGCCGACAGGCGTAGTCGATGGCAAACGGGTTGATATTCCCGTACCCGGTTGTATGCGACCAATGATGATGCAGTGATACTAACCACCCTGAATCATATGTCACATGCCTTGTGGTGTGTGGTGTGTGAGGATGCGTGGGGCCTGATCTGTCGTAGTCAAGTGATGGAGTGACACAGAGTGGTAGCCACGCCAACCGTTGGTTGTGTTGGTGTAAACGCGCAGCCCGTGGCCTAGGTAAATCCGGGCCGCTTTTAAGGGTGAGGCGTGATACGTACCCACTTGGTGGGGATGGTGGTGATCCTGCGCTGTCGAGAAAAGCTTCTAGCGATGTATATAACCGGCCCGTACCCCAAACCGACACAGGTGATCGAGTAGAGAATACTAAGGCGAGCGGGTGAACTGTAGTTAAGGAACTCGGCAAAATACCCCCGTAACTTCGGGAGAAGGGGGACCCTACCCTGTCACTGTGTGGCGGGGTGGTGGTCGCAGAGTCTAGAGGGAAGCGACTGTTTACTAAAAACATAGGTCTGTGCGAAAACGTGGAAGTTGATGTATACGGACTGACGCCTGCCCGGTGCTGGAAGGTTAAGAGGACCTGTTAGACCCTTACGGGGTCGAAGCGGAGAATTTAAGCCCCAGTAAACGGCGGTGGTAACTATAACCATCCTAAGGTAGCGAAATTCCTTGTCGGGTAAGTTCCGACCTGCACGAATGGCGTAACGACTTCCCTGCTGTCTCAACTACAGGCCCGGTGAAATTGCATTACGAGTAAAGATGCTCGTTACGCGCGGCAGGACGAAAAGACCCCGGGACCTTCACTACAACTTGGTATTGGTGTTCGGGTCGGTTTGTGTAGCATAGGTGGGAGACGTGGAAGCATTAACGCTAGTTGGTGTGGAGTCGCACGGTGAAATACCACTCTGACCGATTCGGATATCTCAACCTTGGCCCATGATCTGGGTTAGGGACAGTGCCTGGTGGGTAGTTTAACTGGGGCGGTTGCCTCCCAAAAAGTAACGGAGGCGCCCAAAGGTTCCCTCAGCCTGGTTGGCAATCAGGTGTTGAGTGTAAGTGCACAAGGGAGCTTAACTGTGAGACAGACATGTCGATCAGATACGAAAGTAGGGACTAGTGATCCGGCACCTCATCGTGGATTGGGTGTCGCTCAACGGATAAAAGGTACCCCGGGGATAACAGGCTGATCTTCCCCAAGAGTCCATATCGACGGGATGGTTTGGCACCTCGATGTCGGCTCGTCGCATCCTGGGGCTGGAGTAGGTCCCAAGGGTTGGGCTGTTCGCCCATTAAAGCGGCACGCGAGCTGGGTTTAGAACGTCGTGAGACAGTTCGGTCTCTATCCGCCGCGCGCGTTGAAACTTGAGAAAAGCTGTCCTTAGTACGAGAGGACCGGGACGGACGTACCTCTAGTGTGCCAGTTGTTCCACCAGGAGCACGGCTGGTTAGCTACGTACGGACAGGATAACCGCTGAAAGCATCTAAGCGGGAAGCCCCTTTCAAGACCAGGTTTCTTTTGAGGTACCCCACAGACTATGGGGTTGATAGGCCAGAACTGGACGCACAGTAATGTGTTCGAGGTGACTGGTACTAACCTACCAACAAAAAACACACCACAAACCAAAAAACCAAACGCTATAAGCCGCACGCGTCCACTACACAGTATCTGAAACAACACACCCAAACACACCTATAGATGTGTCGGTGGTTATAGCATCGGGGACACGCCCGGTCCCATTCCGAACCCGGAAGCTAAGCCCGACAGCGCTGATGGTACTGCACCCGGGAGGGTGTGGGAGAGTAAGTCACCGCCGACCTAAAACTACACAACACAGAGAGAAGGCACACCCCACCCGGTGCGCCTTCTCTCTTTTTTAATACCTATAGACCGTGCTAATCCTGCGGGCTATTCAGGCCACGGCCACGCCCCCGACACAGCCATAGAAATACCGTCTCAAGCCACTGCAAACAGCGGCTCGAGACGGTCTTTGTTCGCGACTCTCAACGAGTCCTAGGAGCAGATGCCTAGGAGGATTCGGCGATACGCTTAATGGCTTCGAGAGTGGCGGGAATACCCTCTAGTGCGGCATCGCGGCGCTCAGCGATCTGTGCCTGCCAGTCCTCGCCATACTTGTCCTTGAAGAAGTCCAGACCCTTGTCGGTCACTTCCCACGTTTCGGTGAGGCGAGTGCCCTCGCCCTCAGGGGAGAGGATGAAGCCCCACGTGACCACTTCGCCGTTGACGGCCCACTCGAAGTGGCGGTCGGGCTCATAGGCGGTGACAAGGCTGCGGGTCTTCCAGGTGCGATCGGGGGTCTCGTTGAGGCCCTTAAACCATGCGCCCTTCTGGTGCTTGTCATTCTCATCTTCCCACCAGCAGTGGCGGCAGATCGGCGACCACTCGCCGGTGCGTTCAATCGATGTGACCAACGCGAACAGCTCACTGGGGGTGGCCTCAACATAAATGTCTTGGGTACTACGTAGCTCAGAAAGGTTCATGCCTCCCCAGCGTAGCGATCTCCCGCCACCCTGTGGGGTGGGGGAGCTAGCGCCAACCGCCGAGAAGGCATGAAAAGGGCTATAAGGAAAAGAAGGCTTCGGCTCTAGGCGAAAGCCTGACGTAGACGACGGGCAGCCTCGTCAAGGGATTCCTCTGACTTGGAGAAGGCAAAACGCACCAGAGTAGCGCAGCGCGAGGGATCATCGCAGAACGCAGCGACTGGGATGGCAGCCACCCCAGCGATCTCGGGCAGACGCATACAGAACTCGATGCCGTCCTTGAAGCCCTTCGAGGCGACGTCGACAAGCAAGAAATAGGTGCCTTGGGAGTCGTAGACTTTAAAGCCGATCTCACTGAGAACAGCGCGCAGGTGGTCTTTGCGTTCCTCGAGCCCGCGCACCATGTCGGCGATCCAGTCCTGCTCATTGTTGAGCGCGTAGGCGATCGCAGGCTGGGTCGGGGTGGTGCCCACGAAGCTGAGGTATTGCTTGGCGCGTGCCACGGCGTTGAGCAACGGCGGCTCGGCGATCGCCCAGCCTGTCTTCCAGCCTGTGACGCACAAGGTTTTCGCTGCAGAGGAGATGCTGATGGTGCGTTCGCGCATTCCTGGCAGGGTGGCGATGGGGGTGTGGTGACCGTCGAAGATAAGGTGCTCGTAGACCTCATCGGCGATCACCCACAAGTCGTTGGCGATGCTGATCTCAGCCAGGGCGCTGAGCCCAGAGGCGCTGAAGACGCTACCGCTCGGGTTGTGGGGGTTATTCACAATGATCGCCACCGTCTTGTCGGTGACGGCTGCGGCGAGTGCCTCGGCGTCGATGTCCCAGTGGCCGGTCTCGGAATCGAAGGAGAGGGGCACGGCCACGCGGGTGGCGTCGGCGAGCGCAATGGAGGCGGCGTAGGCGTCGTAGTAGGGCTCGAACACGATTACCTCTTGGCCGGGCTCGACCAAGCCCATGACGCTGGCGGCAATGGCCTCGGTGGCTCCGACGGTGACCAACACGTTATCGGCGGTGAGAGCCATCCCGTAGCGCTCGTTGCGTTCCTTAGCGATAGCCTCGCGCAGCTCGGCTACACCGCGCGGCGGGGCGTATTGGTTATCGCCCGCGGTGATGTGCTCGCAGGCGATCCGCAGCATGGACTCGGGCCCGGAGTGATCCGGGTAGCCCTGGCCGAGGTTGATCGCATCGTAGCGGGCGGCCGCGGCCGTCATGGTGTCGAAGATGGATTCATTAAAGGGAACCATCCGGGCGATGCCTGGGTCATGAGAGAAAGTGGGGGTGTCGTTCATAAACGTTTGTGTATTCCTAGAGTTCTAAAAGATTGAAAGGGGTTGCCAGCACGTCATCCACCTTGCCGATATGTTGCTGCAGCCGGCGCCAGCGCTTGGTGTCGATGGCCTCGATGGCATCGCGCACCACGTCGGGATCGGGTGTGCCCCAGGCGATGGGCATGGGGGAGATCTCGTCCCAGTGGTCTTGATCGCGCACACTGCGGCGGCCGGAAACAGCGACCGCGGGGACGCGTTCACCCACGGTGCGGTTGTGGCCTTCCAGGCGGGTGACGGTGCGCGCCGCGAGGGCCCACACCGGTTTCGCGGCAGGATTGACGCTGGTGTTGACCAGCGCCAGAATCACCATGTCGCGTGGGTTGACTTGGGCGATCACGGCGGGCACAAGCTCGTAGCGGTCATAGAGATCCTGGGCAGTGCCCACCTGCTTATCCAGCACGGGGATGAGGATCAGGCTGATCAGACCGATCACCGCGAAGGCGATAGCCGCGTAGAACGACCACGCGGCCTGGTTGCTGAGCAACACCACGCCAATCGCTAGGCCGAAGAAGATCAGCCCGAACAACAGCGCGGAGAGTTTGAGCCTGCGCGCATCGCGGAACATTTCATTATGTTCCTTGTTATAAGGGCCATCGACGGTGAATGAAAATGTCTGCGGCATAGAACAAGCATAAAGGACGCCCGCAGGTGAGACAGCATCCGCATCACAGCGTGCGGCCTTGAGCCGCGGCTTACCCCGACCGGACCGAGGAATGGGTGCTCATCGATGTATTTTACTACCCGCGTCGGGTACAATCATGGGCACAGTAATTGTCTATTTGAAAGAATGGCGTCATGGCTAATGTAGAGAAGAAGGGCTACGTTGATCCGGGCTGGCCGGACGTAGCGCCCGGTGAGCACCCTGTAACTGACCTCATCTCGGAATATGACGGCGCAAATAGCCCGTGGGGTAATGACTTTGTCTTCCCCGTTCCTTACGAGGAGACCGGCTACGTTCACCCCTACACGCGCATCAATCGCCCCTAGCGTCTCTTTCTCCCGCACCCCGCCGCACAGGTTATGTTCCTTGCGCCGGCGGGGTGTGTTTTTGTGCTTTCTACGCCAACACCCCGAGTCCCGCCGCACATGGCGGGGAGCTCGGGGTGTTGCTGTTAACGCAGGCGCTTATCGACGCTTACTTGGTGCCTTCCTCCGCAGAGGAGGACTGAGAAGCTGTGGCCTCGTCGAGCTCTGAGGGGTCATCGAGTTCATCGCGGACCTCTTCGGTGATGGACTCCAGCAGTTCATCGTCTTCGATGTTGGAGCTGGCGATCTCACGGCGCATCTCCGCGGCCTCCTCGCGGGAATAGGAGCGGTTGGGATCGAATCGCATGGCCATCAATTCGCGAATACGGATGCGGCGCTCGGTTTCGCCCTTGATCATGTTGCGGCCACGCCACCACGCCACGATGAGCACCACGATCAGTGCCACGCCGATGTAGCCGAGCGAGGGGTAAACATAGGCCACCAGTTGGCGGAAGCCGATGAAGGAGAGCACGAAGCCCACGCCGACGAGGATGAACAGCCACTTGCGGAATTTGCTCTGGTCACCCTTGGCGAAGCGCTTGGCCAAAGCGTAGAACATGCCGATCGCGGTGTTGAAGATCATGATGTAGATGACCAGCGCCATGGCGGTGCCCAGGGTGGGGTTGATCTCCTGGACGATGGCGAGAGTCGGCATGTCCTCGTCTTTGACCACCATGATGTAGGAGAACAAGGCGACGGTGCAGAGGGTGAGCAGGATGCCGTAGATGGTGCCGCCGGCTAGACCACCGATGGCGGAGGAACGGGGATCCACGTTGTCGCCACCCATGACGATCGCCATGGAGATAGCCACCATGAGACAGAAGCCCACATAGTTCATGGAGGAGATGAACCAGTTCGGCAGGCTGGTGGGCAGATCGTGGGCGACCGGCTCGAGAGTGGACAGCGTCTCACCGGAGTGCATCATGGCGTAGATGCAGGCGCCGGCCAAAAACACGATGATCACTGGGGTGGCAGCACCCATCACATTGGACACCTTGCCCACATCCAGCATTCCGGCGGCGAGCACCATGACCACCATGATCACAGCACCCACCCACACGTCGAGCCCGAATTCCTGCTGTAGGTTCGAGCCGGCGCCGGCGAACATCACGAAGCCCACGGAGAACAGCGTGATGGAGACAGCGATGTCGAGGATCTTCGACATCCACGGGAAGGTCACCTTCTCCAGCACGGAAAGGTGCTCATCGGCTTGGAAATAGGATCCCAGCTGCAGGCAGATCATGCCGGTTAGGGCCATGAGCACACCGGCGATCACGGCGCCGAGAACACCCCAGCGGCCGAATGCCACGAAGTACTGCAGCATTTCTTGACCCGATGCGAAGCCGGCGCCAACGATGAGGCCGACGAAGGCCATGGTGATACTGATTGATCGTTTTAACACAACGATTGTCCTCTAGTTCTCTAGACTGCGTCCTAGGTTCACACCGCTGAGCGCAGGGGCCCATCCCACTCGGCGGGCAGCGGGTGTGAGTCGAGCGTGTACTGAGGTGAGTTTATCGAACGCTGCGTTTTATATCACCTTGGCCACATCTGTGTCTCAGGCACACGTGGGGTGATCGGGGGCACCCAGCAGGCCTCATCTGTCCGCTGAAGCGGGCATGAACAAAGGGCCCCACCCATCCCTATGCGGGATGAGGTGAGACCCTTTGCTGCGAAACCCTGTGTGGTCCTAGAGCCCGTGCCCCGCCGTTGAAGGCGAGGGATTGGCTACGAGGTGATTCTTAGTACAGGGAGTTCACGGTGTTCACTGCCTGGCGAGCCTGGCCCACCAGAGCGTTGTAGGCCTGGTCGACCTGGCCGGGCACGGGGATGCCGGCCTGGCGCGCAGCGCCCTTGGCCTGGCCATAAGCCTGATCGGCGGCGCGGAAGGCATCCTCTACCGGATCGCCGTGGGAGGCAGTGGAGGCGGTGGATGCGGGAGCGGCGGCGCCCGGAGCGGGGCGCTGGCTCGGGGCGGAGTTCAGGCCCAGGCGTGCGGAGCAGGCCGGCCATGCGCCCCAACCCTGGGAAGCGAGCACGCGCTCAGCCACCACGATCTGCTGCTCGCGAGAAGCGCGATCAGCGGTGGGGGCGAACTGCTGACCACCGTGGGCGTTCCAGGTGGCGGGGTGGAACTGCAGGCCGCCGTGGAAGCCGTTGCCGGTGTTGATGTGCCAGTTACCGCCAGACTCGCACTGTGCGAGGCGGTCCCAATCCGAATCCGGAGCTGCGGAGGCGGTGGGGGCCATGGCAGCGGTGGCGGCGCCAACAACCATGGTGCCGGCGGCGATCTTTGCGGTAGTGGACGCGGTCTTGCGTGCGTGACGAGCCATAAGTCTCTTGTGTCCTTTCGGTGTGTGCGCCCCAGTGTCGCTGGCTGGGCCGTGCGGCCTTCGCGTAGCGAGTGGACACGCGCCTAGCGGCGATGCCCCTGCCGCACACACGTTATATAGGTATGGAGGTAGGTTTTGTGTTCTGCGCTGGTATCCCGAGGAGCGCGGTAGTTACTGCGATCCATCGTTCAACGTTGCACGAGTGCAGGGAGGGAATCGTGCTCTTCGTGCTGTGGCCGCCTCGAGGCTGATATTTTTCTCAGCTACGGTGCGGCAACAGGATGGTTGCTGGATGCTCCTCGGTGAGCGCCTACAAGCACCGTAACTGTTTATAACGATTTAGTCACGCTCTGGTGACGCAGAGGCGACGGCCGTGAAGGAATCCCCTGTTCAGGGTGGGCGAATCCGCTGGTGTGATCTATGGCACACAGTGGTCTAGCATGTCCGCGAGGGGCGTGTTAGGGGTTGATATATGCGCCCTTTTGGCCAGCTAGAGGGGTGAAAATAGAGAATTGTGGGGCAGATGTTACTGGTGGTATCGGGCTCGAGTGGCGCCAAGATGCACATGATGATCACGCCCGCAGTACCAAAGACGCCCACTGCTGGCGTCACAGCAGCGGGCGGGCGCGTAGTGCCTTTCACACCGGCGGGTGTGGCCGAGTGCGGCGGGGAAGAATAGAATACTGTTCTTTAGTCTGTGCGCACTCGGCGATCACCGCGACACCAAAGAGTGCAGGCCCACTTGGGCCTGCCAAGAATTGCGGGATGCGGTGATTGGGACGAGTGCAAAGCTATCTGTGCGGAGCAAAGAAGAGGTGATAGGCCATGCCAATCGGCAAGGTGAGGTGGTATGACCCCGAGCGTGGGTTTGGCTTCGTGTCCAACCCGGGCGAGGAAGACTGCTATGTGAGCAAACAGGTGCTGCCCGCTGGGGTGGAGGAGCTGCATAAGGGCCAGCGCATCGAGTTTGACTTTGCCGCTGGTCGACGTGGCCCGCAGGCCCTGCGCGTGACGGTGCTCGATAGCCCGCGCACTCGCCGCCGCCCGAGCCGCACCTACTCGGCCGAGCAGCTGAACTCCATGATTTCTGATGCGATGACGGTGCTCGAAACCGAGGTGCAGCCAGGGCTTGCCGCCGGCCGCTATCCCGAGCGCAAGACCGGCCGGCAGATCGCGGCAATCCTGCGCGCTATCGCCAAGGAGCTCGACACCTAGGATTCTGGCTGGGTGTGAATCGACCAGGTGACGTTGTAGGGGGTTTCCTCCCCGTCGTCATTGTGGCCAATGAGTACGGACTTCACCTCCACGACCACGAGGCGTGGCTTTTCGGTGGAGTCCTTATCTTTGTTCTCAACTGAACCGGGGATCTCTACATCCGTGCGCTCGTTGGCAGTGAAATACTGCTCGTCGTTGTAGGCGGGATCATCGTAGATGGTCAACAGTGCCCAATCGTGATCGTGCACTACCTCGGGGATAGCCAGCGAGAGCGTGTCCTCGGCGCCAACATCGATGGAGGCCACCTCGCCTTCTTCGGGTTTAACGCCGACCTCGGCCACCACATAGGGCGAGACCTCCACCGAGGTGTCATTCACTCGCGCGTCGAGCGTGACCGTCTCCGGCTCGGGATCGGGGCGGTTAGACACCACCTTCGTTACCACCATCGTCACTCCGAGAACGGCAATCACCGCCACGATGAGCAGCAGCACGGTACGGAATTGGGCGCGACGTTGTTTGCGGGTAGCCATGCTCACCGATTCTAGCTTTCGCTGAATTCCACCTCGTAGAGCACCGGCCAATTCTTGCCGGTGAGATAGAAACGCCCGTCGTCTCCGGCGGCGATGCCATTGAGCACGGTATTGGGATCGGCGGGGGCGTGGGAATCCAGCGAGGAGGCGTCGATAAGCGCGAGGAGCGTGCCGTCGTTGGGGCTAAAGACCACGATCTCGTCGGTGGTGAAAATATTGGCGTAGATGGCGGGTTCTCCGCGGAATTCGGCGCACTCCAGCTCGTTGAGGCGGCGAATCTCGCGGCCCTCGGTATCGCGCACCGTGAAGGAGCCGGTGGGCTGGAAGTCGCTGCTGCTCATGGTGCGAATCGTGGCGGTGCCGTCCGAGAGGAACATCGGCCCGGTGCCGTCGAAGGCGCAGAGCCCCCAGCCTTGGCCCTCGTAGGATGCGCGCGCCCGTTCGGCGAGGGTATCGGGATCGCGCTGGATCGCTTGGCCTGCCTTCCACGTCAGCTGCCAGACGGAGCCGTCGGATAGGGTGGCGCCCTCGCCGAAAAGCTCATCATCGAGTGGCAGGGATAGCCGTGGTGCGTAGTCCTCGCGCTGCCGGTATTGGATGGTGGACTCGCCCCTCAAACCGGTCGAAAGCAGGAAGGAATCACCCACCACCTGCAGACCTTGGACGAAGGTGGGTTCGATCTCGCGGGAATCCACGACCTTCGGTACCAAGGTGGGAACCGTTGCGGTGGAGGTGGTGGCGCTGACTTCACTGCCGGTGGGAGTGGGGGAGTCAGCGGCATCCTGTTCGGTAGCGCATCCTCCAAGCGCACACGCCCCCACGCAGGCGATAACAAGGGTGGATGTGAGCGAAGCAAACCTCATACCTCGTATTCTGCACCACGTTGGGGATAATGGTAACCGTGACACAGTCAGAGCCTTCCCGATCCGCACGCCCATCCGCCCGCAGCGTCGCTCGCCGCCGCCGTCGTTCCCGCCGCCCCCGCGTGGCCGCCGGCAGCGCTCCGAGCACCAGCCCTAGCGGCCCCGCCAGCGCGACAACGCGTGGTGGCACGCACGTGTTGTTGACAAAGAAGGCCCGCAGCGTGGCACTCAGTGCCGCCACCGAGATGGATGAGGGCCCGGTGGGCAAGCACATCGGTGCCCAGCTTATCGACGACACCCTGGCCGTTCACCGCTTCGCCGCAGAGGTGCCCGGCTACCGGGGCTGGCAGTGGCATGTGAGTGTCACCGCCGCTCCCGGCTCGGAGCATGTGACCGTGAATGATGTCTCGCTCATCGCCGGGCGCACAGCCCTCACCGCGCCCGAATGGGTGCCCTATGCCGAGCGCATCCGGCCAGGGGATCTGGACCCCGAAACCCAGCTGCCGCTCGAGGAGGGCGATCCCCGAGTGGTGGAAACCACCGACGATCAGGGCGAGACCCACCGAGAGATCTCCTCGGTGGGCCTATCTAAGGCGCGGCGACGCTGGGGGCGTGGCTCCTTCGGGCCGAGCAGCGAATTTGCCCAAAAAGCCAGCCACGAATGCGGCAGCTGTGCCTTCTACCTGCAACTACCCGAGGAGGTAGGGCGCAACTTTGGGGTGTGCGCCAACGAATACTCCGCCGATGGGCACGTGGTACACACCAGCTATGGCTGCGGCGCGCACTCGGACACCCCGCCCAAAGAGCAGCTGGGCGCGCCCGTGGCCGTGCCGTATGACGATGAAAACCCCATCGAGCTATAAGGCTCTGCAGAGATGGCGCTCAACGGCGCCGGTGCGAGACGGTGCTGAGACGCTGCTGGCGCTAGACCGTGTCGGCGTGGTCCCACAGCCATGCATTGGCGGCGGTGACATCGATATGCGGTGAGCTGTGTGTGCGCGCCGGGCGAGTGGTGCCGTATTCCATCCAGCGCTCCACCTGGCGCACCCCAGCCAGCGAGTCCACATACCACACCTCGCCGCGGCCCAGAAGATAGGGCGGTAGCCCTTTGTCGTGCGGGTGCACGTCGACGCCGAGGGAGACGAGATAGTCCAATACTGGCTCGCGCAGTACCGAGGCGTGGGAGCTGGGATGGGTGGAGATGTGCGCGGTGGCGCCGGTGATCACGATGATGGTGGAGAAGATGCCCTGGAGGACCCGGCCGTGGCCGTCGCTGAGCAGGCCCTCGTCGGCGCCGGCGTGGATCACCCGGTCGAGGTGGTGCTTGAGCCAAGGGTAATCCACCCCATAGCTGGCGGGGGCGCGGCGCTGATCGCGCAGCAGCTGGGCGGCGACACAGATGCGTTCTGCGGTGGGCACATCGGGGCGCAGGCGCACGTTCCAATAGGAGCGCTCGGCCTCGATGATGGGAAAGAAGCTGCCTTGCCCGGCGCCGCGGAGTTGGGCGCGGATCCCCTCGCGATCGCTCTCACTGAGGTGTAGACCTAAGCGGTTGAGGTGTTCCCCGAAATTGCGGACGCGGCCATCGATTTGCCTAAAACTAGTCCTGTACACCGCGGGTGACGTGCTCCTTTGCGTAACTAGGGGGAACGAGGCGGGTGCGTGATATTCACCGGTATCTGTAGCTTAACCCACCGCGGGCCCAGCATGAGAGCCGCGGCGAGCAGCCCTGAGAGGGCTGGTTGATGCAGGCGCCGTGGGCGGCTATTTCTCCCCGCGCGGGTAGCTGAGAGTAACATAAACGCGGCTGTCGAAGAGCGGCGTGCATCCTTTCCGCCTTCGACGCTGCTGTGCACGACACCACGTCGCCACGCGTGCTCCCCTCCGCGCTGAAAGTGATGCTCTCGGGCCGCTGATCGCCGGCCGCCGCCAGGAGGACACCAGCCCGCGCCTCGGCGCCGTGCCAACGGAAAGCGCAACTCTTTTAAGAAAAGGCAGGCCATGACAGCCCCGCAACATCCCGAGGTCGCCGAGCAGAAGCCTCGCGCCGCCCGCGAGCCGAAGAGCAGGCTCGATTCCTTTTTCTCTATTACTGAACGCGGTTCGACCGTGGGCACCGAGATCCGCGCAGGCATGGTCACCTTCTTGGCCATGGCCTATATCGTGCTGTTGAACCCGCTGATTTTGGGCGGTATCGAAGACCGCACTGGGCATTCGCTCGGCATCCCGCAGGTGGCTGCCGTAACGGCGCTCGCCGCCGGTGTGATGTCCATCGCCTTCGGCGTCTTCGCCCGTTACCCCTTCGGCATCGCCACAGGTCTGGGCATCAACACCTTGGTGGCCGTCACCCTCGTTTCCGCCGAAGGTCTCACCTGGCCCGAGGCCATGGGCTTGGTGGTGATTGACGGCATCATCATCGTTGTCCTCGCTGTCTCTGGTTTCCGCGTCGCGGTCTTCCGCGCCATTCCCCACTCGCTCAAGGCCGCGATGGGCGTGGGTATTGGCATGTTCATCGCCATGATTGGGCTTGTCGACGCCGGCTTCGTGCGTCGCATCCCCGATGCCGCAGGCACCACCGTGCCGGTGACTCTCGGCATCGACGGCTCGATTGCCTCGTGGCCCACCTTCGTCTTCGTCCTCGGCCTGATCATCTGCGGTGTGCTGGTGGCACGCAATGTCCGCGGCGGGCTGTTCATCGGTATTGTCACCACCACCATCATCGCGATGATCGTGGAGTCCTTCACCAACTCGGGGCCCTCCTTTGTCGACGGCGAGCCCAACCCCACCGGTTGGTCGCTGGCGGTGCCCACCCTGCCCGAATCCATCGGTTCCACCCCGGATCTCTCCCTAGTGGGCGCGGTGGATCTTTTCGGCGCCTTCGCTCAGATTGGTGCCTTGTCTGCCTCGCTTTTGGTGTTCACCCTGGTGTTGGCGAACTTCTTTGACGCTATGGGCACCATGACGGCGCTGGGTCGCCAAGCCGGCTTGAGCGACGAAAACGGCACTCTGCCCGATATGAAGCGCGCCCTCGTGGTGGAGGGTGTGGGCGCCGTGGTGGGCGGCGGCTGCTCCTCCTCGTCGAACACCGTCTACATCGATTCCGCCGCCGGCATCGCCGATGGTGCCCGCACTGGCCTGGCCAACGTGGTCACCGGCATCATGTTCCTGCTCGCGATGTTTCTCACCCCGCTCTATGAGGTGGTGCCGATTGAGGCTGCCGCACCGGTGCTGGTGATCGTCGGCGCGCTGATGATGGGGCAAATCCGCGAGATCGATTTCACCGAATTCCACGTGGCCCTGCCGGCCTTCCTCACCATCGTGGCCATGCCCTTTACCTACTCGATCGCCAATGGCATCGGCGTGGGGTTTGTGGCCTACACCGCTATGGCCGTGGCCGCTGGCAAAGCCAAGCAGGTGCATTGGTTGCTGTGGCTGATCTCTGCGCTATTCGTGGTGTACTTCGCCATCGACCCGATCCTCGCGGCTGTACACTAGCCGGTGATGCTTGGACCCCTACTGACCTTTTTGGTGGCGAACACCATCGGCATGGTCTCGCCAGGGCCGGACACCGTGCTCATCGTGCGCCTTGCGGGCCGCAGCCGGCACCAGGCGCTGGCCGCAGCGCTGGGTATCGTCACCGGCGCCACCTTCTGGACGGCGCTGACGGTGGCGGGGATGGCACAGGTGCTGCAGCGTTTTCCCGATCTGCTTGGCGTGCTGCAGCTGCTCGGCGGCTGCTATCTCATGTACATGGGTGCCTCCATTGCCCGCGCCGGGTGGCGCGCACGCAGGAACTCACCCCACATCCCCGAGGCCGCAGTGGCGCCAGTGAAGGTGCGCCGCGCCTATCTCACAGGGCTGGCCACCAATCTCTCCAATCCCAAAATCGTGCTCTTTATGGCCGCGGTGCTCAGCCAATTTCTGCCCGTCGGCGCCAGCCTGGGGGTGCACTTGATCTACATCGGCGCGGTGAGCCTCTCGGCGCTGCTGTGGTTTACCACCCTCGCCTTCGTGCTCTCCACCCGCCGCGTCAGCCGCGCCATGCTGGGCCTGAGCCCGCAGATCGATATGGTCTCCGGGGCGGTGTTTGTGCTCATCGGTCTCAGCGTGGCCATACCTGGGCTGCGCGAGCTGCTGGAAGGCGTTGGCGTGTAGCCCACTAGGATAGGTGGGCGTGGCCATTGTTCTAGATTCGAGTTCCGATCCCCGCTTCGCTGACTACCGTGATCTCAACTCCTCCGATCGTCGCCCCGATGGGCGTGGCGGCAAGGGGCTGGTGATCGCGGAAGGCAACCTCGTCACCGAGAGGTTGCTGCACTCGCGCTGCAGGGTGCGTTCCATCGTGGGCTTCGAGCCGAAGCTATCCCGCTTCCTCGCCCAGCCGGGAGTGAGCGAGCAGATCGAGCGCCGCGGCATCCCCGTGTATTCCACCACCCGCGAGATCCTGGCCGATGTGGCTGGGTTTGATCTTCATCGGGGCCTCCTCGCCGCCGCCGACCGCCCTGAGCCCAGAGAGGTCTCGGGTGTGATCGAGCAGGCGCGAACCCTCGTGATTGCCGAGGGAGTGGGAGATCACGAAAATATCGGCTCCCTTTTCCGCAATGCCGCAGGCCTCGGTGTCGATGGGGTGCTCTTCGGCGCCGGCTGCGCCGATCCGCTCTACCGCCGAGTAGTGCGCGTATCCATGGGCCATGTGCTGCGCCTGCCCTTCGCGCATCTGGAAGGGGGATACACCACCTGGCAACGCAGCCTCGACGAGGTGCGTGAGGCCGGGTTCCACATCGTCTCGCTCACCCCCAACCCAAAGGCCGCGCTACTTAAAGACGCGCTGGTAGACGAACACGGCGAGCCCTACGAGAAAGTGGCGCTACTCATTGGCGCCGAAGGGCCTGGGCTGACCGAGCACGCCATGCGCGCCACCGATATTCGAGCCCGCATCCCCATGGCCGCAGGAACCGACTCCCTCAATGTGGCCACCGCCGCAGCGGTGGCACTCTACGAGCGGGCGCGGTCGCTTGCTTAAGACTCGTCCTCGATCAACGGGCTATCTGGGGTTGAATCCTCCTGCTCAGGCGTCTCGCGCCGCGGCGGACGCTGAGAAGAACGCGGGGCAGTAGGAGAGTTCGAGCCCGGCCGCGGCAGCTGTGCCGGGGTGGAACTGCGCGGACGGTCGGTGTGCCGCAGCTTCTCCGATAGCTGCTCACTCACCGTGCTCGCGGCGTCGCGCACCTTTGAGCCGGCCTTACGCATCCACGACCAGCCGGTGCGCACCACCGCGCTCACCTCGTGGCTGGGGGAGTGCTCCTCGCTGCGGGTGGAATCAAGCGCGTAGTCATCATAATCGCGATCCACGGCGCCCAGCCCCAGCTTGGAAGAAGCCGCGGAGACAATATCAGCGATACTGCGAGAACTCGGCGGCGCGGATTCCACCTTCGGCTCGGGCCGGCCATCGGTGGCATAGCCCACCACGTTGACATCGGGCCCGCCCTCATACATGCCCACCCACTGTTTGGTGGCTTCGGTCACGAGATCGATCGGCTCGAAAGGCAAGGCGATACCGCCGACGCTATCGCTGCGCTCACCCGCCCAGAAGGGCAGTTCGAAATGCTGCGGAATACCCTCGTCCTCATACACTCGGTCGCGCCGGGCGGCGAAGGCCCGCAGCAGGGTATCGCCCTGCCAGTGGGCGAAAGCGCCGTAGCCGCGCTCGTGGTTATAGGCGGTCACGTACAGATCGCGGGCGGGAAGCGAAGAACGCAGCGCCGGATCGATCTCGGAGATCTTGCGAATATCGGGGATATAGGTTTGCACCAGCGATAGCCCGGGAAAGCCCGCGATATAAAACTCGTGCTCGGAGACACCCGTGGAGCGGTTGAGAGAAAACTGCCCGATGGGGGTGATAGGCCAGCGCGGGTCCAACTGGGCGAGGTATTTGCGGCCGAAGCCGCGATTCGCGCGGGGCTCGGTGGCGATGACATCAGCCGGGTTATCGATGTTGACGAAGAAAAACGTCACTACTGCGGGCCGCTCCATCGCGCCTTAGCTCCTTGGTCGTTTCGTGTTCGAGCGCACGCCCAAGAGGACGTCTTCCCAATGTGGCGTGGTCGCCTTGCGCCGGCGCCGCTTCGGCGCCTTACCCTCGGGTGGGTGCTGCAAAAAGTCCTCATCCTCGCCGTCGCGGGGGCGCTCAGGGGCGCGCAGTTCTTCGGCGTCGGCGAAGTCGGCCGGATCATCAAAATCCGCGTCTTCCTCCTCGGTCTCGCTTACTGAGCTCAGCGAGCGCGACTGCTGGGAGAAGCCCGGATTGATCAGCTCGGAGGCGAGCTGGTTACGAGCCACCGCTGTGGGCGAGGAAGTCAGGTGGTTGAGATAGGAGTACTCGGCCACGTTTGTGCTTCGGCCCACCGTCCATGTGATCGTGATGATCCACTGCCCCGAGGGATCACGGTAGGCATCCCACACCGCGTCGCTGACGGTATGACCGCGCGCGGCGAAGGCGGTAGCCAGCACCTCCCACAGGGTCAGCTTTGCCGGCCCGTCGTCGCGCACCGGATGCGCCTGCTTCGACATCTCCGCGATCCGGGCCCGCTCCAGCAGCACCGGATGGGCATAGGGCTCGATCCTGGATTCGGTGACATCATTTTCCTCGGCCAGTTGCGCCACAGTAGCACCGGCACGCACCCGCTCCTGGATTTCCCGCGGGCGCATGCGCAGCGGGGTGGTCAGGCGGGGATCAACGCTTGTCGACGCCGACTCCTCGGCAGGCTCCGCCACCGGGGCGGGGGCGGGAGCGGCTGGTGGGGGCGCGTCCGCGGAGAGGGCGTCGATAAGCTGCGTGCGCAGCTCGTCGCTGACAGCCAAGAACACCTGTTCCTCGTCGAGGTGAAAAACGAGCGAGTTCCTCGTGGACTCCGCTGCGTTGAGTTCTAGCTCGCGCATGCACGCTCCCTGCATCGGTCGGGACAAACTAACACGTCTAACCTTAATGGAAAACGCGCACGTGGTGGATCACTCACGTGCGCGTGTTTAGCTGCTTTATCCGCTGCTAGAGGGGATTAGTTGAACCGTCAGCGGGCATCGAGAACATAATCGATGGCCGAGGTGAGCAGCTGTATATCGGCCGAGTCAATGGCCGGGAACATGCCGATGCGCAGCTGATTGCGCCCCAGCTTGCGGTAGGGCTCGACGTCCACGATGCTATTGGCGCGCAGGGTTCGGGCCAGCTGGGCGGCATCCACACTCTCGTCGAAGTCGATGGTGCCGACCACCAGCGAACGCTTCTCCGCATCAGCCACATACGGGGTGGCCTCGGGGCGGGCGAGTGCCCATTCATAAAGGATTCGCGAGTTGGCAGTGGTGCGCTCCACCATGGCATCCAGACCGCCCTGCTCGTTCATCCACTGCACCTGATCGCGCAGCATCAGCAGGCTCGCCACGGCCGGGGTGTTATAGGTCTGGTTTTTGCGCGAATTAGTCACCGCGGTTTGCAGATTCAAAAACGCTGGGATGAAGCGATCAGAGGCGTTGATCTTTTCGATCCGCTCCAGCGCGCGGGGGCTCATGGCGGCCAACCACAATCCGCCATCGGAGGCGAAGCACTTCTGCGGGGAGAAGTAGTACACATCGGCCTCGGCCATATCCACCGGCAGGCCGCCGGCGCCGGAGGTGGCGTCGATCGCGATCAGCGCATCGGTGTCCGGCCGGGTTACCGGCATCATGGCGCCGGTGGACGTCTCGTTGTGGGCCCAGGCCAGCACATCCACCCCGTCCAGCGGGCGCACCTCGGGGGTGCTTCCCGGCTCGGCATCCACGACCTCGGGGGCCTCCAGCCACGGCGCCTTGGCGGCGGCGGTGGCGAACTTGCCCGAGAACTCGCCGCAGGTGAAGTGGCCAGAACGCTGCTCAATCAGGCCAAAGGTAGCGGCATCCCAAAAGGCGGTGGCGCCGCCCAGAGACAGCACGATCTCATAGCCCTCGGGCAGGGAGAACAGCTCGGCCAAGCCGGCGCGAACATCACCCACCACATCCTTCACGCCAGGCTGGCGGTGGGAGGTGCCAACGATACTGCTGCCGCCGTCGACAATCGCCTGCAGCTGCTCCGGGCGCACCTTGGACGGGCCACAGCCGAATCGGCCATCGGCGGGGATCATCTCAGCGGGGATAGTAGGACAAGCCTCAGACATATCTATGTGGATCCTTATACAACAGAGGACACGGGCATCTTTCAGGCACAAGAAGCCATACAAGTGCAGCGCTTGGCGCGCTGTGACTGTTTAGACTAATCAACCGCCCGCGGTGGTGGGCGCTGCTTTCACAAAAGGGGGTGGTGTGCAGACACCCGCACCATGGGGTTGATGCGGCCGCCAGTCTCAGGCATCAGCGGCACCGGCTGTTGCTCGATGGGGCCACCGGATCACGCTGGGCGGGGGTAAGGGCAGGGGGAGTATGTGAGGGGTAAAAAGGGCGCCGATAGGGGCGAGGAGAGTGGGCCTGGCAGGGGCATCTTCCCAGTGCTGCAAAGGGCAACCTTTGCAGCAGCTGAGCATGAGCTGTGAGGGATTTGTTGTCCGCGTCACAGGGGCTGGTAGACTGTTGCCGTCGATGCTAGATAGGGCCGCTGATCAGCGGCAATATCCTCAGCATCGGACATGTGTGACGCGAACACATTCTCTGTGAGACGGGCCTGAATGCGCAGTGCCCATGGCTCGGAAATCTGCCCTCTCAGCGGTGCTTTTGGTGCTCTTTAGTGTCAAGGGCTTGGCCGTGAAGCGGCGTGAGCGGCGGAGAGACGTGCGCGTCCATCTCGGATCTGTGATCGTGTGGGTCAGCATCCCACGATCTCCCGTGCCTGCCCCCTAAGCGGAGGTAGGGCGGGTGTGCACGGGGTGGGCGGGCGCCGGCACGCATGCAGTCAAAAACGTATAGTGTGACGTACAGGAACACTGTCGGCCGCGGGTTGCAAAGCTCACGCGTCGAGGTGGATAAGGTCTCATGCTCGGGCGAACGATGCCTTCTTATATCAGGTATCGCCACCATGGTCCGCCCAAGCGGAAATCCGCACGGCACTCTTTCCACACATCGACGTGAAAGAGCCTCCACCTACGATCGATCGCGGCCGACACGATATGTCAACTTCATTGAAAGGGATACTGTGGCTACAGATAACAAGGACAAGGCCGTACTTCACTACCCCGGTGGTGAATTCGAGATGGACATCATCAAGGCCACCGAAGGTAATGACGGTGTTGCCCTCGGCAAGATGCTGCAGGAGACCGGCCTGGTTACCTACGACCCGGGCTATGTGTCTACCGGTTCCACCGCTTCTGACATCACCTTCATCGATGGTGCCGAGGGTATTCTGCGCTACCGCGGTTACGCCATCGAGGATCTGGCCGCGAAGGCCACCTTCAACGAGGTGTCCTACCTGCTGATTCACGGCGAGCTGCCCACCCGGGAGCAGCTGGCCAAGTTCAATGACGATATTCGTCACCACACCCTGCTGGATGAGGACTTCAAGGCGCAGTTCAACGTCTTCCCCCGCAACGCCCACCCGATGGCGGTGCTGGCCTCCTCCCTTAATATCCTCTCCACCTACTACCAGGATGAGCTGGACCCGCTTAACGAGGAGCACCTGGACAAGGCCACCGTCCGCCTGATGGCGAAGGTGCCGATGCTGGCGGCCTATGCGCACCGCGCCCGCCACGGCCAGCCCTACATGTACCCGGATAACTCCCTCAACGCCCGCGCAAACTTCTTGCGCATGATGTTCGGCTTCCCCACCGAGCCCTACGAGATCGATCCGCTCATGGTGAAGGCCCTGGATCAGCTGCTCATTCTGCACGCTGATCACGAGCAGAACTGCTCCACCTCCACCGTCCGCATGGTGGCCTCCGCACAGTCCAACATGTTCGTGTCTGTGGCCGCCGGTATCAACGCCCTCTCCGGCCCGCTGCACGGCGGCGCTAACCAGGCTGTTCTCGAGATGCTCGATGACATCAAGGAGAACAACGGCGGCGACGCCACCGACTTCATGAACCGCGTGAAGAACAAGGAAAAGGGCGTGCGCCTGATGGGCTTCGGCCACCGCGTGTACAAGAACTACGACCCGCGCGCCGCGATCATCAAGGACACCGCCCACGAGGTGTTGGAGAAGACCGGCGGCGACGAGGCACTCGAGTTGGCCATGGAGCTGGAGCAGATCGCCCTCAACGACGACTACTTCATCTCCCGCAAGCTCTACCCGAACGTGGACTTCTACACCGGCCTGATCTACCGCGCCATGGGCTTCCCGACCGACTTCTTCACCGTGCTGTTCGCCATGGGCCGTCTGCCCGGCTGGATCGCCCAGTACCGCGAGCTCGTGGAGAACCCGGGTTCCAAGATTTACCGCCCGCGTCAGGTCTACACCGGCCAGCCGCTGCGCGAGTTCGTTCCCCGCTCCGAGCGTGGCTAAAAACCACAGATCATAGTGCCAACGGGCACATCTCACCGCCATCCTGTGTCATGCAGGGTGGCGGTTGTTTTTTCAAGCCTTGAGGCCACGAAAGCGGGTATCCGCGGCGCGGAATTATTCGGGGTTGAGTTCTTTCTTAGGTACACTATGCGGGTAACCCAGCCCGAGAGGGGCGCCACCAACTGAGAGCGGAACGCGCTCACGGTAGGCGGCAAGCGAGCACAGGATCACGCCTCGGCCACGGTGTCGTGGTGGCGGCGGAACGGATTCTGGCTCCTCGCCCTGTCTGCAACCACCACGGTGCGGCAGGTGTGCGTCTCGGGCGCGAGTGCACATACATATCTAACAGGAGTGAATTCATGGACAAGCCACAGATTGACGTTCAACAGGGGCCTGCACCTGAGGACATCGTGATCGAAGACCTCGTGGTCGGCGACGGCGATGAGGCTCAGCCGGGCGGCCTGGTGGAGGTTCACTACGTGGGCGTCGATTTCGAGACCGGTGAGGAGTTCGACTCCTCGTGGGATCGTGGCCAGGCTATCGAATTCCCGCTGTCCGGCCTCATCGCCGGCTGGCAGGAGGGCATCCCCGGGATGAAGGTGGGCGGACGTCGCCAGCTCACCATCCCGCCGGAGGCCGCCTATGGCCCCGCCGGTGGCGGCCACCCGCTCTCCGGCCGCACCCTGGTGTTTGTCATTGACCTTCTCTCGGTCGGCTAAGACACACACCACCTCGGCGCCACGGCGCCGATACGCGCACACGCCGCGAACTACGCCCCGCTCCTGCTTGTCGAAAGCAGCACGCGCAAAGGCTTTTCGCGGCGTGTGCGCTGTTGTATCAGGGCTGCATTTCCGCCAAACGCTCATAGCCCTGGAAGCGGTGTTCGCGGCCCACGAGCTTCACGTTGTGTTCGAGGTTCCACAAGGTGTAATCCACACTCTCGAGGATGCGGGCGACAAACTCCTCGGGATTATCGGCGGCATCGCCTAGGGTGCCGTCTGGTCCTTCAGGAACGATGCCGGAGACAATGCCGGCATTCATCAGGCACACCGCGCTCACGTCCTGTGCATCCATCATCTCTGCGGCGTGGTGCACATCGCGGTGAATGATTGCCGAGGCTCCCTCCGGTGGTAGGGGAGATAGCCAGCCATGCTCGGCGCTGATCACCGCATCAGAGGGAAGCATCGCCAGTGCCCCGCCGCCACAGCCTTGCCCCAAGATCACCGATACCGTGGGCACGTCCACGCTCACTAACTCATTCAACGTCCGCGAGATCGAGCCGGCCATCCCGGCCTCTTCCGCCTCGCGGGATAGCTCCGCCCCAGGGGTATCGATGAAAGAAATCAATGGAATATTAAGCTCGTGCGCCAATTGGATGCCACGGCGGGCAAAACGCAGCGCCGCGGGCCCGAGTTCGCTGACAGCGTGCGGAGGCTGGGCATGCCGATCCTGGCCCATGATCACCACGGGCCGGCCGCCAAGGCTGGCGATACCCACCTGTACCGCGGGGGAATGGCGGCCATCGCCGGTGCCATTGAGCTCGATATAACTCTCAGACAGCGCCGCGAGTACATCCCGCAGGCCTGGGCGCCCGCTGCGGCGGGTAGCCACAATCGAATCCCATGCCGAGGTCTCAGGCTCATAGCCCTGCTCGGCGGTGATGAGATAGCTCGGACGTGCTGGGGCCTGCGGGTGTGGATCGGGGGTCAGGGTGGTCACCAGCTTGATCACGCTGTTACGCAGCTCTGCTGGGTTGATCACCCCATCGATCACGCCGTGGGTGGCCAAATTTTCCCCCGTCTGCACCCCAGGTGGCATGGGCTTGCCCGTGGTCAGCTCCACCACGCGGGGGCCGAGGAAACCGAGCAGCGCGCCGGGTTCGGCGAAGGTGAGGTTTCCGGCTGAGCCCCACGAGGCCATCACCCCGCCCGTGGTGGGATTGCGTAGATACACCAAAAAGGGCAGGTGCTTGTCCTTGTGGCGATACACCGCCGTGGTGATCGAGACCATGAGGGAAAACGCCGGGGTGCCTTCTTGCATGCGGGTGCCGCCGGAGGAAGGGGAGATCAGCAGCGGCAGCTCTTCGGCGGTGGCGCGGTGAATGCCGTCAATAATGCGGCGGGCGGTGGCGGCGCCAATCGAGCCGCCGAGAAAACGAAACTCGCCGAGAACGCAGGCCACTCGGTGGCCGGCGACAGTGCCTTCACCGATGATCACGGCCTCGTCCACCCCGGACTTCTCACGCGCTTGTGCCAGCGAGGCCTGATAGGCCTCGTCGATGTCGCCATAGTTCGGTGTGCTACCCCAATTCTGGAAAGAATCGGGATCGAGTACTTCATCAATCAGCTGCTGTGCGCTCGTGTGTCCCATACTGGCTGAGCATATCGGGGCGCACCCCTCCTTGCGGTGGAAATAGGAGAAAGTTGTGCCGCTGACCTGCCGGGTTACACCCACGTGTGGGTGTGGGAGCGATCAGGAGGAGTGGTGCACAGGAGCAAGGGCATACACCGGGGTGTCCATGCCCTCGTAGCGGGCTTTGAGCTGCAGTGCGAGATACCGGGAATAGTGCCGGGACTGGTGCAGATTGCCGCCGTGGAACCACAGCTGCGGCACCTGAGTGGGCTTCCACATATTGCGCAATTCTCCCTCCCAAGGGCCGGGATCCTTGCGGGTATCGGAGCCCAAGCCCCAGCACCGTCCCACGGTGGCGGCCACTTCAGGCGAGATGAGCATCTCTGCCCAGCCGTTCATCGAGCCATAGCCGGTGGCCAAAATGATCACATCGGCGGGCAGCTCGGTGCCGTCGGTGAGCACCACGGACTCCGCGCGGACCTCGGCGATGCTCACATTCGAGTGCACGGGGATAGAGCCATCGATAACGAGCTCACTGGCGCCGACATTGATGTAATAGCCAGAGCCGCGGCGCAGATACTTCAAGAAGAGCCCAGAGCCATCGTCGCCGAAGTCCAGCGCAAAGCCCGCCTTGTCCAAATCGGTGTAGAACTGTGCGTCTTCTTCGCGGATGGTATCGAAGATCTCCTTCTGCACAGCCGGCAGTTCCTTGTAGGGCCACGAGGCGAAGAGCAGATCGGCATCATCGGTGCTTATCCCCGCGTCGAGAGCATCCTCGGAGTAGAGCGGACCGAAGACGTGGCGCATGAGTGTATCGGACTGCACGATGTGGGTGGAGGAGCGCTGGATCATCACTGGGTGAGCGTCGTTGGCATAGAGATCCGCAGCGATATCGTGGGCGGAGTTATTAGCACCTAGCACCACCACATTCTTGCCGCGATCAGCGGCGCCGCCGGGATGCTCAGAGGAGTGGCGAATCTCGCCGCGGAAGTTCTCTTGGCCTGGAAGATGCGGCCGGTTGGGCACACCCGACATGCCGGTAGCCAGCACCAGCTGAGTGGGGTGCAGCACGAACTCTTGGCTGTGGTCGCGGGAGCCGTCGCTGCCGGCAACCGCGCGCCGCACTGTCACCGACCAGGTGTGGGTGTCCTCGTCGAACTCTGCATTGAGGCACTCGGTGTGGGTCCAATAGTCCAGATCCATGATGCCCACATAGTGCTCCAACCAGTCTCCCATCTTGTCCTTGGGAGTAAATACCGGCCAGTCATCGGGGAAGGGGAGATAGGGCAGGTGGTCGTACCACACGGGATCGTGCAAACACAGCGAGTGATAGCGGCCCCGCCACTGATCGCCCGGGCGCTGAGCTTTGTCGATCACCAGGGTGGGCACACCCTGTCGCTTGAGTCGAGCAGCTAAGGCGATGCCGCCCTGGCCGCCACCGATGATGAGCACATAGGGTTGCTCGCTCACCCCCAGCGCGGCTTGGCGGGCGGCGCGTCGATCCGCCCAGTTCTCGGCGCCCTTGCGCACGGTGTGCTCTGCTCCCAAGGGGCGGCGTCGGCCGCGCGGCTCGGGGAACGCCCGTAGTTCCCGGGCGCTGCTGAGCAGCATCCAGGCCCGCCCGTGACGCAGACGAGCGATACAGGTGGTGTGCATATGCGGTGTGTCGCAGCTGAAGTGGACTCGCGTGACCTCTGGGCTTTCCTCAACAACGCCGGTGAGGGTGAGATTGTCCATGGTGGCGTCGGTGGCGGCGAGCATCTCAGCAATGGCGTCCGCCCCCTCGGCGGTATGGATATTCCACGTGATGGATGTGAGATCGCGCCAATAGCCGCCGGGTTCAAAGACCTCGCACACGGCATCGGTGTCGGGCTGGGGTTCGCGGGCGAGGCGCTCGAGCCTGTCCAGCCAGTCGCGCACGTCGGGGTGGGCGTCCGGATTGATCTGGGTAGGGGATGCGGGCTGTGTCATGAGTTGCTCCGATCATGCGGTACTCGGGGACATCGGTACCCAGCCAGAGAAGGCCAGATGTGAGCGAGCTTACATAAAAACTATTCAGGTGTTGCGTGCCATGATCCCTGCCGCGGATGGGGCTATCCACCAACAAAGCCGGCCCTAGGTGCGGTGATGCACCTAAAACCGGCGGAGCTAGATAATTCAGAGGAGCGAGCCCAGCGCTTTGGTATGGCTAGGTCGAGCGCAGGTTCTTCAACGCACTGAGCCAAGAGATCGCGGCGCCCGAGCTGAGCACAGAATTGCGATAAATCCGGGCCGTGAGCCAACTGACGGCGAGGGTGGTCAGGATGAGGACGAGCAGGCTGCCGAGCAGCTGCACCCAAGAAAATGAGCCAGCGGCGTATTGCAGCGGGGCCACACCTACCGAGAACGGAGGAATCCATGCCGCCACCTGCATGAATGTGCTGTCGATTTTGGCGAAGCCAAAAATCGGGGTGTAGGTCATGGCCAGGGCAAGCATCAGCACGGGAAGCTGGGCCGATTGGTAATCCTCCATGCTCGACACCAGTGAGCCTGCCGCTGCATAGAGCATGCCGAAGAAGATGAAGCCGAGGATGAAGAAGGCGATCAACGCGGGAATGATCGTGACATCGAAGGACAAATCGTCTGCAATACCGGAGAACCACGCTGCACCGATAGCGGCAGAAAACAGCACCGTGGCCATGCCGAAGGCCACCAACCCAATGCCTGTGACCTTGCCCCACAAAAAGTCCAGCGGGCGGATCGTGGCCACGATGATTTCGATGACTCGAGAGCTCTTTTCCTCCATCACGGCGGAGCCGATCATAGCCGCAAACATCAAGATGATGAGCACGAGTAAGAACACTCCGGCGAGTGCAACCACGCGGGTACCAAGGGTATCGGGATCACCGAAGAATCCCGAGTCGGTTCCACTCACCTGCACGGCAGTGAGCTGAGTAGCGGCGAGATCCATCGGATCAACGCCCTGGGAGCGGAGAAATTCCTCGGCCCGGACATCGTTGAGCTGTTGCAGCAGTCCAACGGGCTCATCGCCGGTGTAGAGCAACTCCGCACCGGAATCAGAGGGCACGACCACAGCATCAAGACGCGCAGCGTCTGGGTCATCGGCCGCGGTCCGCAAGGCCTCTTCTGCGCTGGCGCGATCGGGAATACTGGGATCCTCGCCAACCACCGCCACCACGGGGGTTTCGGTGGTGCTGTCCTGATCATCATCGGAGGTGAAGTATCCCACCAAACCGCCGACGAGCGAGAGCACCAGCATCAAGCCAAGGGTGACCCACAGGCTTTTTGCTTTCAATAGCTTCGTGGCCTCTCGCCGCATGACGAGCCGGATCGTGGACAAAGAAGAATAGGAACTCATTGCGAGACAACCTCCTGGAAGAGCTCGGTGAGGGAGGGGAGACGACGGCCGAAGTGATGCACGGGGCCGGCAGCGAGTGCGGCTTTCAGCAGCGGCTGATCATCGTATCCCTCGGCGGGTGCGTCGCCGATAGACAGCACCACGGTGTCGCCGTGGCGTTCCACTAGATCCACACCTTCCAGCGGTTCCCACCAATCGCTGGTTGCTGGAGTAGTGATTTCGTAGAGCACCGGGCCGGAACGGCGCAGCTCGTCGACGCTGCCCTCCGCTACCATGCGTCCAGACTTGACGATGCCCACGCGGTCACACAGTCGCTGCACCAGATCCAGCTGGTGGGAGGAGAACACAACGGGAATCCCGCGCTCGGCGCGCTCCCGCAGCGATTCCGCCATGACCTCCACTGCTACCGGATCGAGGCCGCTGAAGGGCTCGTCCAGAATGAGTACCTGCGGATCGAACACCAGCGCGGCGGCGAGCTGCACCCGTTGCTGATTACCCAGAGACAACTCTTGGAGTTTGTCTTTGGCGCGATCGCTAAGCCCGAGACGCTCGAGCAACTCGGCGGTATTGCGGCGGGCGGTAGCTGCATCTAACCCGTGAAGCTGTGCGAAGTAGTTCAGCTGTTCGGCCACCTTCTGCTTGGGATACAAGCCGCGCTCCTCGGGCATGTAACCAAAGCTGCGGCGCAAGGCATCATCGACAATGCGTGAGCCCACCCGCACCTCGCCGGAGTCGGCTTGGAGCACGCCTAGGGCAATGCGCATCGTGGTGGTTTTGCCGGCGCCATTAGATCCGACAAAGCCGTAGATTTCGCCAGGAGCGACAGAGAAGCTCATTGAGTCCAGCGCCACGGTATCGCCGTAGCGCTTCGACAATCCATCTATGTGGAGTGTGTTCTCGTGCATAGCGTGTGTTCTTTCTTCTGGTTGTCTTTCACACTTCTGCACAGCGGGTTGCGCAGAGATAGTTATCGGTGCCTCACTCTAACTCTTGGTCTGGGTCACGATCGCGGTCGGGGTGTGACTGTGGTGGTGGCCCCGCGCGCCGGGCGGGGGCACAATGGGATATATGTCTAGCTTTGTTCCCAGCATCACCCTGAACGATTCCACGCCCATCCCGCAGCTTGGTTTGGGATTGTGGAAGATTGATCCCGCCGACTGCGAAACAGTGATCCGCACCGCTATCGACGCCGGTTACCGGCACTTCGACTGTGCGGCGATCTACAAAAACGAGGAGGCGGTAGGCGCGGCGCTGCGGGCGGCTATTGCCGCGGGTGATGTGGATCGTGACGAGATCTTTGTGGTGTCGAAAGTCTGGAATAACCAGCAAGGCTTCGAGGAAACAGGCGAGGCCTTCAACCAGAGTCTCACTCGCCTCGGGTTGGACTATCTCGATATGTACATGGTGCATTGGCCCTGCGCCGATAAGGGCACCTATCAATCAACCTTTGAGGCCATTGCCCAACTCCAAGGCTTGGGGCGGGTGCAAACCGTGGGCGTGTGCAATTTCTACGAGGAGACCCTCGATAGCATCATCGCCGATACGGGCATTACGCCCGCCATCAACCAGATCGAGCTGCACCCTGGCCTGTCGCAACAGCAGCTGGTGGACTATCACCACCACCACGGCATCGTTACCGAGTGCTGGTCGCCGCTGGGCCAAGGCGAGATCCTTGGCCACCCGGTGCTGGGCGAGATCGCTGAGGAACACGGGGTAACGCCCGCCCAGGTGGCGCTGCGGTGGAGCCTGCAACACGATCGCATTGTGATTCCTCGGTCGCGCACTCCAGAGCGGATCCGCGAGAACATCGACGTGTTCTCTTTCGAGCTCACGGAAGAAGAGCTCGATCGCATCACCGCCATGGATCAGGCAGACGGCGCCGGCCGCGTGGGCCTGGATCCCCGCGAGTTTAGCTAGGCACCGCGCGAGCAGCCGCGCCCATCAGCACCGCCTCCGCGCACCGCGGCCACCTAAGTTAGGCCACGGAAGGGGAGTAGACTACGGAGTTCATGGAGGTAGACACCACACGGGCAACAACTCCCGCCGAGGGCCTGTCCTCGGCTGAAGTGGCCGAGCGCCGCGAGCGCGGCGAGGTCAATGTGACTGTTCGCCGCACGGGCAGGCGCACCCGAGACATTATTTATTCCAATGTCTTTACTCGCATTAATGCGATCCTCGGGGTGCTCTTCGCCATCGTGGCGGTGACGGGTTCGCTCATCAATGGCGCCTTCGGTCTGCTGATTATTGCGAACTCCAGCATCGGCATCATCCAAGAGCTGCGGGCTAAGCGCACCCTGGATAAGTTGACAATCCTCGGGGAAGAGAACCCGAAGGTGGTCCGCGATGGCGCCACGGCTGAGATTCCCCGCGACGATATCGTGCTGGATGATCTCATTGATATTGGTGCCGGTGATCAGCTGGTGGTCGATGGTGTGGTGCGCAGCTCCGAGGGGCTGGAGATCAACGAGTCCATGCTCACCGGCGAGTCCGAGCCGGTGAAAAAGGCCGTGGGGGATCCGCTGTATTCCGGCTCCTTCGTGGCTGCTGGTTTCGGCACGTTTCAGGCCACCGGCATTGGTGAGCAGGCCTATGCCACCAAGCTGGTGCGTGATGCCGGCCGTTTCACTCTCACCGATTCCGAGCTGCAAAACGGCATCGATAAGATCCTGCGGATCATCACGTGGCTGTTGATCCCCACGGGGCTTTTGGCTATCTATACCCAGCTGGTGCGCACCGGCAATCCCCTGCGTGAGTCCTTGCTGGCGATGGTGGCGGCGTTGGTGCCCATGGTGCCTGAGGGTTTGGTGCTCATGACTTCCATTGCTTTCGCGGTGGGGGTGGTGCGCCTCGGCAAGCACCAGGCGTTGGTCAATGAGTTGCCCGCCATTGAAGGCTTGGCACGGGTGGATGTGGTCTGTGCCGATAAGACGGGAACGCTCACGGAAAACCGCATGGGCTACACCGGTTTGGATGTGGTGGCTGAGGCTTCTCGACGCCGCCCCGAGGCCGAGTACGAGGCGATCTTGCTGGCCATGGCCACGGCGGATAAGCGGCCGAATGACACGATGCAGGCCATCGCCGAGCACATGCAGAAACCAGAGCATGAGTCTTCGGCACAATCGCCGCAGCCGCTACAGGTAAGCGAGCACATTGCTTTCGACTCCACGAAGAAGTACTCGGGTGTGCAGCTCGCCTCGGGCGAGTGTTGGCTCCTGGGTGCCCCTGATGTGCTGGCCCCAGGCTTGGAGTCCGCCGATGAGCATTCGCAGCGCGGCGAGCGCGTGCTGCTGCTAGGGATGAAGGCTGGTGAGGAGTTTCAGCCGCATGCGCTTGTGATCCTCGAGCAGGTGATCCGCCCCGAGGCCCGCGCGACCCTAGATTATTTCGCCGAGGAGAAGGTGGAGGTCAAGATCATCTCCGGCGATAATGCCGTCTCGGTCGGCGCGGTGGCTAGGTCTTTGGGGATCGATACCCAAGCGGTGGATGCCCGGGAGCTTCCGCAGGATCCGGAGGAGTTTCGGGCTGCGGTGGCCCGTGACCGAGTCTTTGGCCGTGTCACCCCAGAGATGAAAAAGCAGATGGTGCTGGCTCTGAAGGAGTCCGGGCACACCGTGGCCATGACGGGCGATGGTGTTAATGATGTGTTGGCGCTGAAGGAGGCGTCTATCGGCATTGCCATGGGTTCTGGTTCGCCGGCGGCGAGATCGGTGGCGCAGCTGGTGCTGCTGGATAATCGCTTCTCCACGCTGCCACACGTGGTGGCCGAGGGGCGGCGGGTGATCGGCAATATTGAGCGGGTGGCCAATCTCTTCCTCACTAAGACGGTGTATTCCGTTATCTTGGCGCTGGTCACCGGCATTTTCGGGATTGTCTATCCTTTCCAGCCGATTCACGTGACCATGATCGGATGGTTCACCATCGGTATTCCTGCCTTCATTCTTTCCTTGGCGCCGAATCACGAGCGTGCCCGTCCGGGGTTTGTGTCCCGTGTGTTGCACCTGGCGATACCCTCGGGTGTGGTGATCGGGGTAGGGGTGTCGCTGTGGTGGATCGTGATCTCTTCTTCGCCTCATGGCACGGGTGTGGATCAGCACGAATCCTCTGCGGCTTTGGCCAGCTTGCTCATTATGGCGTGGTGGGTCTTGGCGGTGGTATCGCGGCCGGTGAATTGGTGGAAAAGTCTGCTCATCGGGGTGTCCGGGTTGGCCTATGTGGTGCTGTTTGCCGTTCCGTGGAGTGCGAAGATTTTGCTTCTCGACGCCCACCTTTCGCCGATGTTCCTGCAATCCCTAGCAGTCGGCGTTGCTGGGGCAGTGGTGGTGGAGCTTCTCTGGCGGGCCAATCAGGTAGCCAAGCGTAGGCAGGCTAAGCGCTAGAAAGCTGGGTAAACCAGAAGAAACCGCCCCCGCAGCTGAGATTGTTGCGGGGGCGGTAGCTCATCTTCGCGGGAGTGAAAAGCTAGCGAAGTGCCAAGAATGCGAATTTGCAAAATTAGCAAACGCCCGCATTCTGTCCGTTCGGGGGTGGTGGTAGGACCTTCTTTGGTGCAGGTGATCTGGTTTTGGGGGTGGTAGCCGAATGCTTTGTGGGCGAAATCTGACTCTTAGGTCACACATTGCAATGTGAGCTGGGTAACTTGTTTGCTATGGCGTTCCAACCTGAGAGGGCGCTGAAAGAAAAGCACTGAGTTTTATCACCGCTTGCGCTAGGCGCTAGATAGGAAGAAGCATGACCAATACCGCACCACCGCCGGAGGCTCATCAGCCGCCGACTAGGCGCGAACCCACCGCACAGGAGTTCCGTGAGATGCAGCAGAGCGAGGAGTTCCGCGATCTCCGCTCCACCTTCCGGTCCTTCACCTTCCCGATGACCGTGGCCTTCCTCGTGTGGTACATCGCCTTCGTGCTGCTAGCCACCTACAACCCGGGCCTGATGGCCACGAAGGTCTACGGCTCCGTGAACCTGGGCATTGTGCTTGGTGTCCTCCAGTTCGTCACCACCTTCTTGATCACGTGGATCTATGTGCGCTACGCGAACAAGAACATCGAACCGAAGTCCGCTCATATCCGCGAACTCATGGAAGGCTAAAGGAGGCGACACGCAATGACCATCAATCATCTAGCGAGCGAGTCCATTCTCGCAGCTGAGGCAACCAGCACCGGTAACCCGCTGCTGAACATCGCCATCTTCGGCATCTTCATCGTTGTCACCATGACTGTGGTGATCCGCGCCGGCCGTACCACCAAGGAGGCCAGTGACTTCTACACCGGTGGCGCCAGCTTCTCCGGTACCCAAAACGGCTTGGCTATTGCCGGCGACTACCTCTCCGCCGCCTCCTTCCTGGGTATTGTCGGCGCGATCGCGCTGTCCGGCTATGACGGATTCCTCTATTCCATCGGCTTCTTCGTGGCGTGGCTGATCGCCCTGCTGCTCGTGGCCGAGCCGCTGCGTAACACCGGCCGCTTCACCATGGCCGATGTGCTCTCCTTCCGTTTGCGGCAGCGCCCGGTGCGCCTGGCCGCAGCCTTCGGCACCATGTTCGTGTCGCTGTTCTACCTGATCGCCCAGATGGCCGGCGCCGGTTCGCTGGTGTCCGTGCTGCTGGACATTCACGATTCCACCGCTCAGGCAGTGGTGGTGGCCGTGGTGGGCGTGATCATGATCGCTTACGTGCTCATCGGCGGTATGAAGGGCACCACCTATGTGCAGATGATCAAGGCCGTGCTGCTCGTCGGCGGCGTGTGCATCATGACGCTGCTCATCTTCATCAAGATCAAGGGCGGCATGTCCGATCTCTTCGATGCGGCCGTGACCTCCCACGCCGGATCCGAGGTGCTGGCAGAAAAGGGCTATGAGGCTTCCGCAATCCTGGAGCCGGGCCTGAAGTACGGTGGCACCGCCACCTCTAAGCTGGACTTCCTCTCCCTGGGTCTGGCTTTGGTGCTGGGTACTGCTGGCCTGCCGCACGTGCTCATGCGCTTCTACACCGTGCCCACCGCGAAGGAAGCCCGTAAGTCCGTGACGTGGGCCATCATCCTCATCGGTTCCTTCTACCTGATGACTCTGGTGCTTGGCTACGCTGCCGCTGCACTGGTGGGCCCGGACCGCATCCTCAACGCCCCGGGTGGCGCGAACGCCGCCGCACCGCTTTTGGCACTCGAGCTGGCTGGCCCGTTCTTCATGGCCGGTATCGCCGCTGTGGCCTTCGCTACCGTGCTGGCCGTGGTTGCCGGCCTGGCGATTACCGCCTCCGCATCGGTGGCGCACGATATCTACCACTCCATCATCCGCAACGGCGAGTCCACCGAGGCCGAGCAGGTCCGCGTCTCCCGTATCACCGTGGTGGTTATCGGTGCTGTGGCGATCATCCTGGGTATCCTCGCGATGAACCAGAACGTGGCCTTCCTGGTCTCCCTGGCCTTCGCGGTGGCTGCCTCGGCTAACCTGCCGACCATCCTGTACTCGCTGTACTGGAAGCGCTTCAACACCGTCGGTGCCTGCGCCTCCATCTACACCGGTCTGATTGCCGCGCTGGTGCTGATCTTCTTCTCCCCGGCAGTCTCTGGCGCTCCGACCGCAATGTTCCCGAACGCCGACTGGTCCTGGTTCCCGCTCACCAGCCCGGGTATTGTCTCCATCCCCGCTGCCTTCCTTGCCGGCATCATCGGCACCTACGTGGGCAAGCCGGACAACATGGAAGACCTCCAGGCAGAAATGGAAGTGCGTTCCCTTACCGGTGTGGGCGTGGAAGCACCGGTGGATCACTAAGATCCCCTCGCCTGAAGGCGTCAGAGATAAACCTGGCGCCATGGGCTCCGCCTTCTTAGGTACACTTCGCAGCCCCGTGCTGAGCACCCCGTAGGTGCCCGGTGCGGGGCTGCGGGCATATCAGCAGTATTTGTAGGTTTGTGCAGGCCGTTTCTAGAATATCTCCCATGTCGTCGACCTCCCGCGGCTCGCGACCTGCATCGTGGTCTCGTGCTTTGTTGATCGCGCCGGCGTTTTTTCTTGTCGGCGCGGTTTTTATGCTCCCTTCGGTGCATGCCGCCAGCGGCCCTGAGCCGACATCACCGCCAAGCCCGCAGGCCACCTCGACCGCGCGGCAGCAGCCCCCGCAGGGGCCGCACTACCGCTACCCGGTGGAGCCGGCCCCGCTGCCGCGAGGTAGCGATGTCTTTGGCACGCACGCCGCCGGCTCGCAGTTAAGCTTCGTACGGCTTTCTGACGGCGAGCATCACGGCACCGCCAATGAGCGCTTCGCCCGCCCCGCGCTCAGCCTCATCAAGCTCTATATTGCGGACTATGTCCTCGATAAAGGCACCGCGCAGCAGCGCCAGCAGGCACTGAAGATGGTGCGCGATTCCAGCGATAGCATTGCCGCGACACTCTATGAGGCCTACCCAGAGGCCATTGATGCCACCGCCACCCGCTACAACCTGCAGTCCACCCGCGCGAACTCCAAGTGGGGCCACAGTGTTACCTCCACCTATGACGTGTGCTTCTTCATCGCCCAGAAATTGGAAGAAGACCCCGACTCGCCGCTGCTGCGCGCTATGCGCACCGCTGAGCCGGTGGCAGCCGATGGCTATAAGCAAAACTTTGGCACCAGCACCCTGCCTGGGGTGGAGGGCTCAAAGTGGGGATGGTCCAATAGCCGCACCCTGCACTCCTCGGTGAGTTTCGGCAAGGACTTTGTGGCCGCCGCAGCGGTGAGCGGCGATGCCGCTGATCTCACCGCGCTTGTTGATAAGCAATTGGCTGGATTGGTTCGGCAGTGAGCCGCACAGGTGTGGGAGCCGTCTCAGGCGGGGGGAGAGGCAGGGGATGGCGTCGATAAGCGAAAAAGTGTGCACGTTGTATATCCTGTGACATTCACCCTCGGACATCGCAGCCTATAGCCTTATAGTTATTAGCACGTCCGCAGATCACCGTTGAAGAACGAATCTTGGAGTTAAGCCCATGACCACTGTCATTGTGTCGACGATGTGGATCACGCTCGCCGCGCTGGCGTCGCAGTTCCTGGCGTTTATGACGAAGAACCACATTCCCGCCGTGGTGTTCATGCTGGGGCTGGGTGTGATTATTGGACCCGAGGTGCTGGAGTTCGCCGTCGATGACGGCGGGGTGAGCATGCTCCGCGAGCTGGGGCTCGGGTTGCTCTTCCTGCTTGCCGGCTGGGAGATCGATCCGAAGACAATGAAGGGCCGCACTGGTCGGTGGGCGCTGCGCACGTGGCTCATCAGCATCACGGTGGCTTTCGTGGTGGTCTACTTTATTGCCCGGCCGGAAAACCCGCTGTGGGCGGTGACGATCGCGATTGCGGTCTCCTCCACGGCGCTCGGCACGCTGCTGCCGATCCTCAAAGCGGTGGGCATGGATACCTCCAAGGTGGGCAAAACGGTGTTCGTGCACGGCGCGGTGGGTGAGATGGCGCCGATCTTCGCGATGTCGCTGCTGCTATCTGCCCGCTCGATGGGGCTGACGCTGATCATCCTCATCATCTTCATGACGATCGCGCTGGTGACCGCCTTCATTCCGCGCACCGTGAAAACCCTGGTGCCGCGGGTGGGCTCGCTGATCCACGAAAGCGCCGGCAACACCTCGCAGACCGTAATGCGCTCGGTGATGGCGCTACTGACCATGCTCATGGCGGCCGCCGCGGTCTTCGAACTCGACGTGGTGCTGGGTGCGTTTTCCGCCGGCATCATCCTGCGTTCGCTCGTGCCGGAGAAATTCCACAAAACCGTGGAGGCCCGGCTCAACGTGATGGGCTACGGCTTCTTCATCCCCGTGTTCTTTATTACCTCCGGCATGGCCATCAACATCTCGGCCGTGGCCGGGCGCTGGTGGCTTATCTTCCTCTTCGTGGGCGTGATCCTCGTTGCCCGCGGCATCCCAGTGATCCTCACCGAGATGTTCACCGACACCGAGTCCGGACTGAAGGACACCCGCGACAAGGTGGAGCTGGGGCTCTACGCCGCCACGGGCCTGCCGATCATCGTGGCCGTGACCGAGGTGGCCGCCCACCGCGATCTCATCGACGAGGAACTCGCTTCCATCCTGGTCTGTGCCGGGGCGATCACGGTGCTCGCCTTCCCCCTCGCCGCGCACCTGGTGCACCAGTACTGGCCGGAGAAGGACTCTCCGAAGGAGCCCAAGGAGCACAAGAACAAGCGAGCCGCCGCCGAGGATGAGCACCGCGAATACCTCGAATCCAAAAAGCAGCAGGAAGAGAAGGCCCGCCAGGCGGCACCCGCCGCCCGCAAGCCCCAATCCAGCACAGTCGGCGAGGAAGAAGTGACCATCGACACCGACTAGTCCTGCACTCGGATCGCTTATCGACGCTCACCTCACACCACCCAACCCCTAATTTCACCGCCGCCGCGCGGCTGCGGTAGCCTAATCACCACATGCCACACCCCGCCAAGCGTGCGCGAGTGTGGCAGTTCCAGCCCTAGTAGCTCAGTGGATAGAGCACGGCTCTCCTAAAGCCGGTGTCGGAGGTTCGATTCCTCTCTGGGGCGCCATAGGGATTTACGCAAGTGGCCTGCAATTATTTACGAAGCTAGTCCAGCAAACACAATATCCCCGTTTCAAGTACGAAACGGGGATATTGTGTTGATTTGAGGCCTAGCCAGGATGGGAGATCGTGATCTAGGCTGCAGTTTTGGGACGGATTTTGAGGGGGTGAACGATCTATAGCCCGAGCCGGTGTTCAGAGGCGGGATTATCGCTCAGGCGGTCTTGGCGGGAACTGAGACGCCAGACATTTTGTGAAGGGTTTCAAGGGAGGTGAAACGCTCACATCGAGTAGACTTCGGGCGAAGCTGTGTGGCCCCCTTCGGTAGATTCAAGGAACACGCGGAAGCGTTCACGAGACGCGCCTTTACGCAAACGACACCCATAGCTACAGCTAGGGCGGCGTTAGCGAAACCACACATCAAGCGAGGGGTATAGTCATCGAGTCCTGCGATCTTGTTCTGAAGAAGGTGGTTGCGGGACTCGATCGTGTTTCGGCCACGACGGTAATCAATCAGCTCTGTCTTGCGTACCCCAGACAGGGCCTTGTTCAGCAGTCTTAGTCACAAGACATCAACGGGGATTGCGAGCTGCTTCTGCTTGAATACAGGGGTGTCCTGAATACCCTTTGACAAATCCCTCTTGGGGATCTTGAGCAGCTTGCGGCTACGCGCACCCACAGGGACATTAATTCCGCATACCTTCAGCGTGGCGTAGTCGTTACGTGCAGGTGAGCGGAACACGAACGTTCCATCTGCACGACGGGTCTTTTCGCGCGATGTGAGCACGTGGCACTTATCCAAGTACTCCTCGAGCTGTGCCAGTGTGATCGTCTAATCTTCGTAGTGACCAACAGAAGTGTTCTCTCACTTTGCAGGCATGCTGGGGAGGAACCAAGTGCCGTATATGAGTTCCGCACCCTGCACGCTGCGGGAGGTCTTACTCTGGTCGGAGATTATGCGGTAACCAGCCTCACGCAAAGGTTGTGCCGTTTCTCTGGGCGCGCGTCGGGCTGATACGCACAGTCTGCCTTGAAGTATCCCTTCGGAACTACAGGGGTGGCGATGAAGTGCTCCATGGCCGCCATCGTGTTTTCGAAGATACGGTGTCTAGGCTTATCGTCGCTAATGCCGACTACGAGGGATGGAACACCGTTCGGATGCTCGGGGAATGCCTGGGTCACCAGGGTTGCTTCATACGCCCACACCACGTTGTCGCGCTCGCTACTGCGGGTTGGCTCTGGACTTGGATGAGGAAGTCAGTGAAATGCCCTGTGTGCACTGCCCTGTGGAACCGGAGGGGCCCAGCACGCGCCCATCATGACCTGTCACATGCTGCATTGCAGCGTATTTCTTCCCCGAGGCCTTAGCCAGTTCGCCACGCGGCTAGAAGGTTTCGAGCACCTCGCCTGTAGCCGTCTCGAGTGCGGTGGAGACTTCGTCATTCGTTAATGAGTGCAGGGGCGTGCCATGGGCGGCGAGCTGGTCAGGAATCGCGAGCTCCACCTCGACGTCGCGGATGATGACCTCGGGTGCGTCTTGGCCGTAGATCAAGCGGCCCGCGTCCACCGCCCTCGGGTCAAAGGACATGAGCCTCTTAGCGAGGCATTTCTTGAGTCCTGCGTACGTGGCCCCTTCCGAGATACTTTCGATTGGGACTAGGCGTGGAAGCGCGGCCTAGCCCCGATTGCGTCCTTCCCCCTCAGATGATTCTTGCTGGTAGCGGTCATGAACGCCACCCCGGCACTGGCTAGGCAAAAGGGGCGATGGGGTGATCCAGTCGGCGGGCTCGACCGTGTGGTAATTGCCTACGTCCATGCCCAGACAGTTCGAGGTCACGAATCTGCGTCGGAGCACCGCCCGCCTTGGTATTCAGCGACGACGTGATCGAGCTGAGCGACGGCTTCGAGGTTGGCTGCGTTGATGACGACGTGGTGGTTCGGGTAGTGGGCGTTGTTCTGCTGACCGGCCACCTGCGCGGTGTCAATGGTCATCGAGTTCATGGGGTGAACTCTTCGAAGTCGACGTCGAAGTATTTGATAGGAAGGTCGAGGTGGTGTGCCCAGCTAATTTCGGCACGCATCCCCACCGCCGCACGATCCGTATAAACCCAAGTAGCTTCGGGCCTAGAGAGCAGGATCCGGCCCGTGAACACCACCAGCTTACGGTCTGCGGGGTCGTTGTCATCCATGAATAGCGAGTAGTACAGGTGCGGAGCGAGCGGAATATTGCGACGCGTTACCGCATGCGCACAGAAGGCTCGGGCGAGTTCCACGTTGGCCGCAATGCCATCGGAGTACGGTGGATAGACGTAGACCAAGGGGCGGTAGCCGTACTGGGCGCGCTGCAGACTCGTCAGCGCCTCATATGCGGTGGGGGCTGGGGAGCCCTCAGTGTTGCGGGGTGAAAAATCAAGTTCGGGATCCAACAGGAGTGTGTTCATGCTTCATCACCTCCCTGGGCAGCGACGACGTCGTTGAGCGCGGTGATAGTCGCAGACTGCGCTCGGTTGACTGCACGTAGCGTGGCGATCTGGGGTGGTAGACGATCATCCCGAGAGTAGCGATCAGTGCCGCCTCGGGCTCGGTGCGAGCGTGCTCGAGGAACAGCTCGGCTCTGGGATCTGTGGTGTGTGCCATCGCAGGGCACTCCTTTCCGAGAACCCCACGTAGGCAAACGCACCGGATGGTGCTGCACAATCGGAGCTATCACCCCACTGCCGAGCAATCAGAAAGTGTTAAGCAGACCCGCGCGTTTATGCATGTCATGAGTATGGTGCGGAGACGCCGTCGGTAAAGTGGTTGGAAGCAATCACCTTGGCATCGGCGCGAGGTTGTCAGGCTTTTCAGCAATTCACGACAATGAGGTGAAGTATGTCGGCTACGAGCGTGAGCTGGGAGATCTATGAAGAACTGCGGGCCCTCGATATCAGCGACGCCTCAATCCCCGACGCCGATATAGCGGGCCGGAAGTTTCGACTCGGGCAGGCAGCTTCATGGGCACGCTGGGGAACTACCCGTGATGACCTTGCACCGATTACTGCGAGCAGCGAGAAGGAGTTCAGTGGACTTGCACCGTTAACAACGGCCCTTGTCCTTTTCGGTGTGAACTGGGGTGGCAGTGACGTGGCTTGCGACATCGAGGATTGGAGGAACTTCCACACCGCTAAACACGCAGGTGACCTGCGTCTATCGAGATCCCTGCCAGCTGCGCTCGAAACAATCCCGCGCGAGCATGGTGAGCTCACTCCAGCTCCGTACATGACGGACGTGTTCAAACTCGTTCCCACTCGCGACGGAACGGCGCTCCAGAAACGGATCAAGGCAGACAAGGCGTCCCATGACCATGTAGTGCGATGTGCTGAGCTTCTGGAAGTCGAACTCGAAATCTGCATGCGAGGCAACAACGACACCGCCCCGCTCCTTGTTGCCCTCGGCGGCCACGCTTATGACTGGCTGACGGGCAAAAAGCGTGGGAGCGGGCCCATTGAACAGGTGGTGAGGAGCCTGTTCGCTGGTGAGGAACCACGCATTGCGAAGATTAACCATGCTTCCGCCTCTAGGGCCGATACCGAGCGGACGGCACAGCTGTCCAAGATCCTTGCGAACAACGCTCAGTCCTTCAAATAGGAGTCACACGCATATTCATTTGCCGACAACGGCTCGCACTGAGCCTAATCTAGGGCGGTGGCCATGAGTGCACAGATCTCCTCGAAGGTGGCGGTGTTGGTTTCGAAGGCGATCTCGTCATGGACGTTCATGACGATCCGATGCTCAGCATCACTGACTCGGTGCATACCGTAGGTCAGTAGGTCGCGGGCGACGGACTGGACGATGTTCTCGGTGATTTTCCCGCTGTAGGTCTCGAGCTGGCCCATTAATGTCCGGTGGTGATGCCTTCGTGGAGGATGTTGGTGCCTCCGAACTCGTTCTCGCCCAGCTGTAGCTTCATATAGGCAAGCCGACGCCCAGATGGTAGGGCGATGAACCTGATCTCGCATTCGATCGTGGAGGTCAGCGGTTCGACCTAGATGGGGTGGCGGATAGAGGTCGTTTCGATCGCAGCGGTGTTGATGTCAGATCGCAGTTGAACTACGTCCGGGTTGGCTTCCCGCCTTGCGTCCACCAGCGGTCGAAGTTCGGACTCAGCCAGTCCCATATGGAGTGTGCCTATGGCTTTCAGCGCGCCGACCCCGCCTTAGTAACCACAAGCGAGGACTGCGATCTTGCCTTTCTACCGCAGCTCATCGTTGAGCTCTTGGCCGGCGAGGGCCTTGACGCGCTCTTCGATGGTTTTAACGTTCAGTGGGGGCAAGGTGAGCCTTCTTGGTGGAGCGTATAGGAAGACATGGGGTACTGGGCTAGTTTAGTGGAGCCCAACAAACGGATGCCTCCGAATTGCGCAAGCGCAAGCGCTTAAGCGCCGAGGGCGGTGAGGTGGGCAGAACCTGCCACAACGATGAGGTAGATTCTGCGGTTGGCTGGAGCGTTGTCCGAATTAGAGATAGAGAGGAGGAAGTGAGTGCAGGCCACAAAGGAGCAGATACGTCATGCGCAACGCATCCTTTTCTTCGGTGTTAGCGGTGCGGGAAAATCCACCACGGCGCGGCAGCTAGCTCAGGCGCGGGGCGTGCCGTTGATCGATGGCGATAGCGAAATCGGTTTTGTGCCCGCTGCCGATGCGCCGTGGACTACCAGAGATGAGCAGGATCAAAAGGAAATCGCCCGCAGTCTTCTTGCTGGAGATCGCTGGGTGCTTGATAGCGCGTGGGGCGCCTGGCGCGAGCATGCCCTAGACAGGGCAGAGATTGTGGTGTGCCTGGATTATTCTCGGGCCCGCACCTTCGCTCAGCTACTACGGCGCACCGTGAGGCGAGCATGCCACCGCACCACGGTGTGTAACGGGAATCAAGAATCGTGGCGGCAGTCGTTCTTCAGCCGCCAGTCCATCCTTGTGTGGCATCTGCAGACTTTCAGCCGGAAAAGAGGCCACATGCGCGCGTGGGAGGCTGACCCTACTGGGCCGGCGGTGGTGCGGGTAGGCAACCTCCGCGAACTTCGCGCGGCGCTCTCGCTAGCGACGCAGTGGTCCGAGTCGGCGGACTAGACGTCGGCGTCGCAGCGCAATGCCCACCCTGGCGGCACGGGATCGTTGGGCCACCAGCATTGGCTCGGAGAAACCTTCAAGGTGACGTGCTCGCCATCCTTGCCTGCCAAGTTCGTGCGTGCAGCATCCTCGGCGTTGTTGCCGATGCCAACTCGGTAGGTCTGGTCGAGGATTACTTGGGTGCCGTTCATGATGTTCATGCCGCGAACCACGCTGGGTTCATCGAGCTCGATGAAAAGCACTTTCGAGGTGACTGGCGTGCCAAAGGGGAAGATCTCACCGTAGGTGTCGAGGAACTCATCGCCGTCCAGATAGTGGACAACGCCGCTGATGGTCTGAGGCTCATCATCGCCCAGTTGGGGAAAATCAGCGGCCCCATCCTCACCCGGCTTCACGGTGCTGTCATACAACATCACCTCTGCGTCGTTACCACCGGTGCAGCGCACAACGTGATCGCCGCTGCACTTTAGGGTGTAGCTCTCCATGGTCACGGGAGACATTGCCTCAATACTGACTTCCGTGTTGCCGGTCTCTACCCACTGGGTGGCGAAGGCGTCGCGCACGTTCTTGGCAAACAGCTCGCTGGTGCTCGCGACTGGGGTGTAGCGCAGGTAGTCCTCCTCGCTGCGAGGTTCGTCCTTCGCCGGCTTGGTGGATGTAGACGTATCGGCGTCCACAACCTCTGTTTCTGTGGCGGTGACGGTGGCTGTACTGCCAGCTGCATCTGGGGCGGAATCATTCGAACCGCCACAGCCGGCAAGCAGTACAGCGGTGGTGCCGAGGACGGCGGTGGTGAGTGCTCTCGTGGTGGGTCGGGGTGTCAGGCGCACACGAGCTCCCTTCGTAGAGGCGGGCAATGATCCAGCGTGTACTGGATATATGGGGCCCAAGTCTAGCTAAGGTGCGGGTGATCCACAGTGAGAATGCGTGATTGATCTAGCCACTGCCGCCAAAGGTCCGCGGGATTGCAAGAGACGGGCGGCGGGGCATTTGTGCACCTCAACGGCGCTATGAAATGTGAATCGGGGCTGCGCTTAGCGGTGGATGGACGGTTGAGGTGTGCGCGTGTGGGGGTGGAAAGAACGTAACTTCGTGCCCGGCGTGGCCCACAGCGGGGGTGTATTGCACTAAAGCCGCGCATAAGTGGCAGCAAACGCCTACTGTTGTAGGTATTCAGATTTTCGTGACTGTATAGGTAGGTTCCCCATGTCTGCACGACCAACGTTTACTGACGTTCAGCGCCGCGATATCCGCGTGCACACTGTCATTGACCACGAAGTTCCGGTTCTCGCCGTGGATCAGATTCTGGAGGATGGCTCCACTAAGCGTCTGATGCTGCTGAATAAGTTTGACTCTAAGCAGCTGGCTGCTGCTTGTGAGCTCTACCTGCAGCAGATTTTCTCCGCAGCGTTCTCCGATCTGCACCACGGCCTCGATCCGCAGGAGATGGCGGAGCTCTTCGGCGCTCACGACGAAGAGGGCGAGTAAACCATTACCGCCACCATGAACGAGATGCACATTAGTGTGATCGGGATTGGCGCCGGAAGCCCCGGGCATATCACCCAAGACGCAATCGCCGCGCTGGCTAGCGCAGATTGCGTCTTGAGTCTTGATAAGGGAGAAGACAAAGCCGAGCTGATGGCGGTGCGTGAGCGCATTATCGCGGCTCATGCCCCGCATGTACGGCTTGTGAGCATCCCCGATCCGCCCCGCGACCGCCACCCCGAGAACTACCGCGAGGAAGTCAAACGCTGGCACCGCGCCCGCGCGCAGCGTATCGATGCCGCCTTAAGCGAGCACCTACCCGCAGGCGGCACCGCCGCATTCCTCGTGTGGGGCGATCCTTCCCTTTACGATTCCACGCTGCGTATCTTGGATTCGTTGGAGACGCCACACAGCCGCTCGATATATCCGGGTATCACGGCAATCCAGGCGCTCACTGCAGCGCACGGAATCCTGCTTAATCGGATCGGTGAGGCCATTCATGTCACCACCGCCCGCAGACTGGCAGCCACTAGTGCTGATGATCGGGCGAACTGCGTGGTGATGCTCGATGGGGGAGCAGGGTGGATGGAACACTACACAGAAAACACCGTGATCTATTGGGGCGCCTATCTCTCCACGGACTGGCAGGTACTGCGCCGCGGTAGAGTCAGTGAGATCGGTGCCGAGATCGCCGAGCTGAAACAGCAGCTGCGCGCCGAGCACGGCTGGATAATGGATATCTACCTGCTGCGCGAGGAAAATCCCTCGCCCCAGCAATAAGCACAACACAAGGGCGGGGATCCCCACAGTCGAATGTGGTGAGATCCCCGCCCTTGCGGTGTATAAACGGGGTGTTTAGCCGAGCTCCTCGAGCTTGGCACGCACCTCGGAGGCAGCTGGGTTGGTGGCGGTCGAACCATCGGAGTACTTCACGGTGGGCACGACACGGTTGCCGTCATTAACAGACTCCACCCAGGCGGCAGCCTCGGAGTCCTGCTCCACGTCGATCTCGTCGAAGGGAGTATTAGTACGGTTCAAAGCCTTCTTCAGGCGCTGACAAAAAGGGCACCACGAGGTGGTGTACAAAGTTACATTAGCCATAGTCTCTACTGTGCCACATCTGCGCGTTCACCCGCACTCATGGGGCATCTATTGCGGCTGCAGTCCGCTGATAGCTGCGGAAGCAGTAGCGCCAGCCGCCAGAGGAGTCACGCCAGCCGCTGTCCGAGCACAACTCGAAGTCCTCGGGCAGCGCGGGGGCGTACACCGCGGCAGCGCCGAGTGTGGGGGCGAGGGTGGCGTCGATAAGCGTGATCTCAACCCGCTCACAGCGATCGAGCACAGCCTGATAGATGCTGCCGCCGCCCATTACCCACAGGGTGTCGCACTCGGGCAGGGTGTGTAGATCGGGCAGCACCTCGGCGCCAGTGGACCACTGTCCGGGCGCGCGGGTGGAAACCACTAGGTTGCGCCGGCCCGGCAGGGGGCGCACCGCGGGCGGCAGGGACTCCCAGGTTGCGCGCCCCATGAGCACAGGATGGCCAGAGGTGATCTCTTTGAAATGGGCGAGATCCTCGGGAATATGCCAGGGCATATCGCGGCCGTCGCCGATGACCCCGTCAAGGGACTGCGCCCAGATAGCGCCGATCATCCACCTACTCCTTTCCGCGCCGGCTATACCGCCACCTGGCCACGAATGGCTGGGTGCGGGTCGTAGCCGATGATCTCGATATCGGAGAAGTCGTAGTCAAACATGGACTCTGCCTTGCGCAGCTGAAGCTGCGGGTAGGGGCGGGGCTCGCGCTCAAGCTGGGTGCGAACCTGCTCGACGTGGTTGGAATAGATATGGCAATCGCCGCCGGTCCACACAAACTCGCCCACTTCGAGGCCTGCCTGCTGCGCGAACATGTGGGTGAGCAGGGAGTAGGAAGCGATGTTGAAGGGCACACCGAGGAACATATCGGCGCTGCGCTGATAAAGCTGGCAGGAGAGCCGACCATCTGCAACATAGAGCTGGAAAAGCAAATGGCAGGGCGGAAGGGCCATGGCTTCTAATTCGGAGACATTCCAAGCGCTCACAATGGTGCGGCGGGAATCCGGGTTGGTACGCAAGGTGTCTACGGCTTGGGCAATCTGATCAATGTGCCCGCCGTGGGGTGTGGGCCAGCTGCGCCACTGCACACCGTAGATCGGGCCGAGATCGCCATTTTCATCCGCCCACTCGTCCCAAATGCTCACGCCGTGCTCGTGCAAGAAACCCACATTGGAATCGCCGCGCAAAAACCACAACAGCTCACCAATGATCGATTTCATGTGCACCTTTTTGGTGGTGATCAGCGGGAAAGACTCCGCGAGATTAAACCGCATCTGCTGGGCAAACAGGCTGATGGTTCCGGTGCCGGTACGGTCATCCTTGACGGTGCCCTGCTCGAGAATGGTGCGGAGAAGATCTTCATAAGGCGTCTCGATACTCATAGACGCCAAGCATACTTAGAGCACCCTGGAGACGCGTGTTTGCCGTCTGCTCCCACGGCGAAGCCCCGCACAGGCCTGTAGGCGGTGCGGGGCAGAAAAACGCGCTGAAAGCAGACGGGCGTTTAGTAGGAGCCGTTTTCCTCGAGATACTGCGCGGCAAGCTGCAGGATCTCATCCTTGATGTCGGGGCGGCAGATCACCATGTCCGGCATGTAGGTGTCACGGTTGTTGTAGGTCGGCTCGGAGCCGTCGAGGCGGGAGCAGTGTAGGCCAGCAGCCTGGGCCACGCCCACCGGTGCGGCGGAGTCCCACTCGTACTGGCCGCCGGCGTGGATGTAGGCATCGGCATCGCCGAGGAGCACAGACATGGCCTTCGCCCCGGCCGAGCCCATGGGGGTGATCTCGCAGCCCATCTTCTCGGCGATGAAGGTGCCCACCTTCGGCGGGCGGTTCTTGGACAACACAATCTTGTAGGGGCGCGGGCCCATCACGGCCTTGGCGTCGGAGGAGTCGAACACCACGCCCAGATCGGGCAGGCCCACGGCGGCGTGGATGGGGCGGCCGTTTTCTACCAGCGCGATGTGCACCGCCCAGTCTTGGCGCCCGGTGGCGAATTCCTTGGTGCCGTCGAGCGGGTCGATGATCCACACGCGATCCTTGCCGAGGCGCGCAGGGTTATCGGCGGCCTCCTCGGAGAGGAAACCATCCTCGGGGCGGTGCTGCTCGAGCACGCGCGCGATCCAGTTTTGGGCAAGCTCATCGCCGGCGTCGCCGAGGTTGCGGCCTCGCAGGACGCCAACATTACGGACGCCCTTGAGGATCTCTCCGGTTCCCTGGGCGAGGCGGTGGGTCAAAATGGCATCATCAATGTGCGCAGTCATGCCCCTTAGCTTAATGGTTTGGTTTGATGGTTACATGACCGCTCAGATCCTGCAGAAATTCCACCCCGTGGTGGCACGCTGGTTTGCCGATGTCTTCGCCGCTCCCACGGCGGTGCAGGCCGCCGCGTGGGAGTCTATTTCCGCAGGACACAACGCTCTCGTGGTGGCGCCTACCGGCTCGGGCAAGACGCTATCGGCCTTCTTGTGGGCGCTGAACACGCTGGTGAGCCGGGAAGAGCACGCTCCTAAGCCCGATGAGCAGCCGCTGCCTTTGCGCGGGGTGGAGGCGCCAGGGCGCGTGGAGGTGAGCGAGGACGGCGTGCGCGTGCTCTATATCTCACCGCTGAAGGCGCTGGGGGTGGATGTGCAGAACAATCTGCGCGCGCCCTTGAAGGGGATTGAGACAGCCGCCGCGCGCGAGGGGGTGCGGCTGCACGGGGTGAGCGTGGGTGTGCGCTCCGGCGATACCCCACAAGCAGAGCGGGCACGCCAAGTGCGCAACGCCCCCGATGTGTTGATCACCACCCCAGAGAGCCTCTATCTCATGCTCACCTCGAAGGCGGCGTCGATCTTAAGCGACGTGGACACCGTGATCATCGATGAGATCCACGCGCTCGCCGGCACTAAACGCGGCAGCCACCTGGCGCTTTCGCTGGAGCGGCTCGAGCGCATCACTGAGCATGAGGTACAACGCATTGGGCTGTCGGCCACGGTGCGTCCCATCGAGACGGTGGCGCGCTTTCTCGGCGGCGACCGCGATGTCGATATCGTGGCACCACAGGCCAGTAAGCAGTGGGATCTCAGCGTGCGGGTGCCCGTGCCCGATATGTCGGATCTGCCCGTACCGGAGCGCGGCTCGAGCATCGGGGAGGCCACCATTGATGACCCCCTAGGGATTACGTCTCCGCTTGTCGACGATCCCAGCCCGCACACCGCCGCTGCCGAGGACTCTACGGACACCCCCGAGCTACCGAGCTTTGACGATGCCGCCATAGAATCGGCGCTGCCGCAGCAAGCCAGCATTTGGCCCTTCATCGAACAGCAGCTCTACGAGCAAGTCATGGCGGCTAGGTCCACCTTGGTGTTTGTGAACTCCAGGCGCAGCGCGGAGCGGCTCACCTCCCGCATCAACGAGCTCTACGCCGCCGAACACCAGCCCGAGGCGCTCAGCGCGGCGCGCCGGCGCGATCCCGCCCAGCTGATGAAATCCACCGATATCGCCGGTGAGGCCGAGGCGATCATCGCCCGCGCCCATCACGGCTCGGTGAGCAAAGACGAACGCGCCCACACCGAGGCGGCGCTGAAAAGCGGTGAACTGCGCTGCGTCGTGGCCACCTCCTCCCTCGAACTCGGCATCGACATGGGCGCGGTGGATCTGGTGATCCAGGTGGAATCCCCGCCCTCGGTGGCCTCCGGCCTGCAGCGTGTGGGCCGCGCCGGGCACCGCGTGGGGGCGGTATCGCGGGCCACCTTCTATCCCAAACACCGCAGCGATCTGGTGGACTCCGCCGTGGTGGTGGAGAAGATGCGCGCCGGGTTTATCGAGGCCCTCAGCGTGCCAACCAACCCCCTTGATGTGCTGGTGCAGCAGACTATCGCCGCCACGGTGAGCGGGGATATTCACGTCGACGACTGGTTCGACACAGTCCGCCGAGCCTATCCCTATCGCAGTCTCGATCGCTCGGTCTTCGATTCGGTGATTGATCTCGCCAGCGGGGTGTATCCCTCCACCGATTTCGCCGAGCTCAAACCACGGGTGAACTTCGATCGTGTCAGCGGCATGCTCTCCGCCCGGCCCGGCGCCCAGCGGGTGGCTGTGACCAGCGGTGGCACCATTCCCGATCGGGGCATGTTCGGGGTGTTTTTGGCCGGCGGTGGTGAGTCCGGGCCGCGGCGTGTGGGCGAGCTGGACGAGGAGATGGTCTACGAATCCCGGGTGGGGGATGTGTTTACTCTCGGCGCATCGAGTTGGCGGATCGAGGAGATCACCAGGGACCAGGTGCTGGTGACTCCCGCCCCGGGGCATACTGGACGGTTGCCTTTTTGGGGCGGCGATAGCCCGGGCCGTCCAGCGGAGCTGGGGGTGATGATCGGCGAGTTTCTGCGACGTGTGGCCGATGATCCGCAGGTGCTCGAGAACACGGATTTAGATCAGTGGGCCAAAGACAATCTCACAGCATTTATCCGCGAGCAACAGCAGGCCACGGGCATGGTTCCGGACGAGCGCACCCTCTTGGTGGAGCGCTTTAGTGATGAGCTCGGCGATTGGCGGGTGGTGTTGCACTCACCCTATGGCCGCGGCGTGAATGCCGCGTGGGCGCTGGCGGTGGGGGCGCGCATCGCCGAGCAGAGCGGCATTGATGCCCAGGCCGTGGCCGGCGATAACGGCATCGTGCTGCGCCTGCCAGCCATGGACACCGAGCCCGGGCCGGAGTTGTTTAGCTTCGATAAGGATGAGATCAGCGATCTCGTGGCCGAGCAGGTGGGTAACTCGGCACTATTTGCCTCCCGTTTCCGCGAGTGTGCCGCCCGCGGGCTGCTCCTGCCGCGGCGCAACCCCGGCAAGCGGGCGCCATTGTGGCAGCAGCGGCAGCGCGCCGCCCAGCTGCTGGACGTGGCGCGCAAATATCCGTCTTTCCCCATCATTTTGGAGACAGTGCGCGAATGTCTGCAGGATGTCTACGACCTCGAGGCGCTCACCGCCTTGATGGGGGACATCGAGCAGCATCGCGTGCGCATCGCCGAGATCACCGTGGAGCAGCCCAGCCCCTTCGCCTCCTCGCTGATGTTCAACTACACCGGCGCGTTCATGTACGAAGGCGATACCCCGCTGGCGGAAAAACGTGCCGCTGCGCTGTCACTGGATCCCGATCTGCTGGCCAAGCTCTTAGGCAAGGTGGAACTGCGGGAGCTGTTGGATCAGGACATCATCGCCGAGGTACACGCCCAGCTGCAGCACACCGCCGATAGATGGCGGGCGCGCACTCCTGAGGCACTGATCGATATCCTCCGCGAAATCGGGCCGATCCCCTTAGCGCAGCTGGATCGTCACGCTGATTTTCCTGCCGCATGGGAGCAGCTAGCCTCAGCCCAGCAGGTTATGGAGGTGCGCATCCAAGGAACCCCGCATGCCGCGCTGGCCACCGATGCCGCGTTGCTGCGCGACGGGCTCGGGGTGCCAGTGCCACCGGGGGTGGGCGCGGACCCAGCCACCATCGACGATGCCGTGGATCAGCTGGTGCGCCGCTTCGCCCGCAGCCGCGGCCCCTTTACCGCCGCAGAGCTGGCCAGTGCTTTCGGCATCGGCATCAGTGTGGCCGCCACCGCAGCCAGCCGCAATGGGGCAGTCGAAGGACACTACCGAGTTGGAGTCGAGGAGCAGGAGTATGTGGATCGCGGGGTGCTGAAGAAGCTGCGCACCCGCACGTTGGCGAAGGTCCACAGCCAGATCGAACCGGTGAGCCAACGCGCCTATGCCGCCTTCTTGCCCGAGTGGCACAGCATCGCCGAAACCGGCGGCTATCCCAAGCTGCGCGGTGCCGATGGGGTGTTTGCCGTGTGCGAGCAGCTGGCCGGGGTATTCTTGCCCGCCAGCGCCTGGGAGTCGCTGGCGTTTCCGCTGCGTGTAAGCCGATATTCACCCACCGACCTCGATGAACTCACCCAAAACGGCGAGGTGCTGGTGCTGTGCCGCGGCCTCGCAGGCGCCCGCGACCCGTGGGTGAGCCTCATCCCCGCCGATTATGCCGCGCAGCTGATAGAAGAACCCGCCGAGCACACCCTCAGCACCACCGAGACCGCGCTGCTTACAGCGCTCGACTCCGGCGGCGCCTTCCTCTTCACCGAGCTATTGAGCTATCTCGCGGACTACACCGACGAGCTGGGGGTGGAGTTGCCCGCAGCCGAACGCACCCCAGAGGTGGTGCGCGATAGCCTCTGGTCTCTCATGGAGAAATCCCTAGTCAGCCCTGAGGGTTTCGCGCCCCTGCGGGCGCGGCTCGCCGGCACCGCCTCCAAGGGCTCCACCGCGCACCGGGCGACACGCCGGCCCAACCGCTCCCGGCTACGCATGGGGCGCACTAGCTTTGCTCACAGTGTCAATAGCCAGCGCGCCGGGGCGAGCACCCAACCGACGGATGTACCAGGCCGGTTCATTCGCGCCATCGAGCCGGCTGATCCCGCCACCGAGGCCACTGCCCGCGCGGTGGCCCACGGCGAGGCCTGGCTTGATCGCTATGGGGTGGTCACCCGCGGCTCGATCCAGTCGGAGGAGGTGCTCGGCGGTTTCGCACTGGCCTATAAGGTGCTGCGCTCTTTTGAAGAAACCGGCAAAGCCACCCGCGGCTACATCATCGACGGCCTCGGCGGCGCCCAGTTTTCCACCTCTGCGGTGGTGGATCGGGTGCGCGCCACCCGCGAGGATGCCCTGTACCTCATGGCCGCGGCGGATCCCGCCAACCCCTATGGCGCGGCGCTCGACTGGCCGGGCACCGGCTTTAGCCGCACCGCGGGCGCGATGGTGGTGCTGCGCGGCGGGCAGCTGCTGGGCCATCTCAGCCGCGGCGGCAAGACGCTGCGCATCCCCGAAGACATTGAGGATGTGGAGGCCGCGCTGAGCGATATCGACGCCGCCTTGCTGCACGCCACCCAGCTCACCTCGGTGAAGCCGGTGGTGGTGGAAAAGATCAACGGCGCGAGCGTATGGGACTCGCCGTTGCTGCCGGCCGTGCGGGCCGCGGGGCTGACCATCACGCCCAAGGGGGTGCGCATCGGCTTTAGCCGCGGCAGCGCCGAAGAGAGCAAGCGGCGCGGCAGGGATCTCGCCGATGCGGTGGAGGCAGTGGAGCGCAATGCGTTTCGCCGCCCCTCCTCACCTTCTTCTCCCAGCCGCCGTGGCCCCTTCGGCGCTGGAGGTCCGCGCCGCTAACAGCATCCGGCACTGTTGCTACACTGCCACGCAGACCACGAGGGGAGAGAGGAGCAACAATGCCTGAGGGCGATTCTGTATTTCAGCTCAGCCGCCGGCTGCAGTTTATGACTGGTCGGCGAGTGCTGGGCTGCTCCCTGCGGGTGCCGCGCTGGGCCACCACGGATGTCAGCGGTTCCACCGTGGCGGGCGTGTGGCCCTATGGCAAGTACCTCTTCATGGATTTCGGGGAGCAGATCCTGCAGACCCACCTAAAAATGGAAGGCACTTGGCGGGTGGGGCTGAAAGGAGATCGCTGGTCCACACCCGGGTGGAAGGCCAGGGTGGTGCTGGAGCTGGAGGGCGCGCCTGAATATCCCCGCCCCATCGAGGTGGTGGGCTTTGAGCTTGGCATGGTGAAGGTGCTGCCCAGCGCCGACTACGCGGCGGCCATCGCGCATCTCGGGCCGGACGTGTTGGGCGAGAACTGGGATGAACAGGAAGCGTGCGAGCGCATTGCTCGCCGCCCGGAGCGCGCCATCGGCGCGGCACTGCTGGATCAACGCAACCTCGCCGGGGTGGGAAACGAATACCGCGCCGAGATCTGCTTTCTCGCCGGGCTGCATCCAGCCACCCCGGTATCAGAGGTGGATGTGGCCAAGGTGGTGCGGATTACTCGACGGTTAATGTGGGCCAATCGTTTAGCGACCAAGAGGGTGAGCACCGGCATCAACCGCATCGGCGAGACCGCCTATGTCTTCGGCCGCTACGCCCGCCCCTGCCGCCGCTGTGGCAGCCGCATCGAGAAGGACTTTCTCGGCGGTGTGGATCGCGGCGGGGACGAAGGCGAGCTAGAGCGGGTCATCTGGTTCTGCCCAACCTGCCAGCCGATTTCACACGCTGGCTAATCGACGCCACCCAGCTGTGTTTCAACATCGGTATTGCGGGTAGCGAAGAAGGTACCGATACCGACCAGCACCGTCGCGATCACCGTCATGCCCACGGGGACGATCCAGCTCGAGGTGGCGTCGTGAAGCGTGCCGAATAGCAGCGGCCCCACGGCGGCGATGGTATAGCCGCCGCCTTGCCCAAAGCTGGATAGGGCGGTGGCGCCGGCGGTGGTGCGGGCACGCAGATTCACCAGGGTGAGCGCGGTGGGGAAGGATAGCGGGCCTACTCCTGAGAGAGTGATCCACAGCCACGGCGCGGACATTGGATGCAGGGCCATCCCCACATTGCCCACGATGAAACACAGCAGACACAGCGCCACCACGGGGAAAGGATCGCGCAGGCGCGCGGCAATCCAGGGCCCGACGATCGAGAGCAGCAGCCCCAACCCGGACCAATAGGAAAGCATGAGCGCAGCGAAATGCACGCTGGCGCCGCCATCGATGTACATCTGCGGGATAAACAGCATGAAGGAGAAGGTGGAAAAGCTCGTCATGCCGAACATCACCACCAGGCCTCGGCCGATCGAGGTGCGGTGCACCGGCAAGCTGCTGCGTCGCTTCGCGGCCTCGGCGGCCGCCTTGCTCCGCGCCAAACCCAGAAGGGGCGACCACGCGGCGGCCGCGATCAGCGCGGGGATGAGCCACACCCCGAGCGCGAACTGCCAGCCGGCGATTCCGCCGCGGCCATCGAGCGACTCCGCCAGCGGTTCAGAAAACAGCGGGGCGCTCATCATGCCGATCTGCATGCAGACCATGTAGACGATCGATAGTTGTGGCACTCGGCGAGGGAAGAAGGCCCGCAAGGCCACCGGAATGACGGCATTGGTGATGCCGATGGCAAACAACCCGAAGAAGGTGCCGGCCAGCAACAGCAGGGTAGACGGGCCTAGGACGCGCAGCAGTTGGCCGGTGGCGGTGGCGAGCATCGCCATGCACAGCGTTTGCGCCGAGGTGAATCTGCGGAGCATCCACGGGCTGGACAAGGCGGCCAGAGCGAACGTCACGGTGGGGGCCATGCCGATGACACCGAGGATGACGCCACTGAGCCCCAGGCTGGCGTCGATGCGCGGCAGCAGCGGGGGCAGGGCGGTGACAAGAGCGCGCAGGTTGAGTGCGCTCAACACAATCGCGCTCGCAGCGATCAACGCGATACGGCGGTTCGGCTGGGGTGCAGTGGTGGCAGTCACAGCAGCCACACTACGCCAGAGCATCACCTAGTGAGAAGTTGGGCACACAAAACTTCCCACCTGGTGGTATTTCTGCAGCGTGCTGTTGGTGCAGAGGCACCGACGCCCACCGCGGCCAGCCCGAAGGTGGCAGTCGGTGGGCGGGAGAGGGCGCAGCCGCAATGCTGCGCGGGCGGCGTTAACGCTTCGAGCGGTAGAAGCTGATCAGCGCATCCGTGGAGGCATCGCCCGAGTTGGGCTCCTGCTCGCCGGAGACAGCCGGGGCCAGATCATTAGCCTGCTGTTTGCCCAGCTCCACACCCCACTGGTCGAAGGAGTTGATATCCCAAATCACGCCCTGGGTGAACACGATGTGCTCGTACAGCGCGATGAGAGCGCCGAGCGCGAAGGGGGTGAGCTCCTCGGCGAGGATGGTGGTGGTGGGGCGATTGCCCGGCATGAGCTTGTGGGTGACCAGCTCGGTGGGCACGCCCTCCTCGAGCAGCTCCTCGTAGGTCTTGCCGAAGGCCAGCACCTTGGTTTGGGCAAAGAAGTTGCCCATGAGCAGATCGTGCATCGAGCCCTCGCCGGTGGCGGTCGGCAGATCCTCCTTGGGGCGGGCGAAGCCGATGAAGTCCGCCGGCACCATGCGGGTGCCCTGGTGCATCAGCTGGTAGAAGGCGTGCTGGCCATTGGTGCCCGGCTCGCCCCAGTAGATCTCACCGGTATTGGTGGTCACCGAGGTGCCATCGTGGCGCACAGACTTACCATTGGACTCCATGGTCAGCTGCTGCAGATAGGCGGGGAAGCGGGACAGATCCTCCGAGTAGGGCAGCACCGCGTGGGTTTCCGCGCCGAAGAAGTCCGCGTACCACACGCCCAACAGGCCCATGAGTGCCGGAACATTGCTCTCCAGCGGGGTAGTGCGGAAGTGGGTGTCCATGGCGTGGAAACCCTCGAGGAAGCGCATGAAGTCCATGGGGCCGATCACAGCCATCAGCGACAGGCCAATGGCGGAATCCACCGAATAGCGGCCGCCGACCCAGTCCCAGAACCCGAACATGTTATCGGTATCGATGCCGAACTCGGCCACCTTCTCCGCATTGGTGGACACCGCCACGAAGTGCTTGGCCACCGCAGACTCATCGCCATCGAACTTCTCCAGCAGCCAGCGCTTCGCGGCATGGGCATTGGCCAGGGTCTCCTGGGTGGTGAAGGTCTTAGAAGCCACAATGAACAGCGTGGATTCCGGATCCACCTGCTCGAGAACCGCGCTCATATCGGCGGGGTCCACATTGGAGACAAAGTGGGCGTTGATGCCGGCGGTCGCGTAGGTGCGCAGCGCCTTAGTGGCCATCGCCGGGCCTAAGTCGGATCCGCCGATACCGATATTCACCACGGTCTTAATGGTGTGACCGGTGTGGCCTAGCCACGATCCCGAACGCAGGGCCTGAGCGAAGTCGCGCATGCGCCCCAGCACCTCGTGCACATCGGCGGCAACATCCTGGCCGTCGACCTCGAGGGAATCCTCCACCGGCATGCGCAGCGCGGTATGCAGCACGGCGCGGTCCTCGGTGTTGTTGATGTGGGCGCCGCTAAACATCTGCTCGATTTTCTCCGGCAGACCGGCCTCGCGGGCCAGCTGCACCAGCAGCTGCAGGGCCTCATCGTCTACGAGGTTCTTAGACAGATCCACGTGCAGGTCGGCGGCAGAGAAGGTGAGCTTCGAGACGCGCTCATCGTCGCGGGCGAATAGCTCGCGCAGGCTGGTCTCGCTCAGCTCATTGCGGTGAACGGACAGCGTGTTCCACGTTTCGGTCTTGGTGATATCCATCGACACTTTTTCTCTAACGCTCCTTGATATATGGGATCTCTGCGATTGTGGGGCGAGCCGCTGCGTGAGTGTGCGGCGCGGGTAGGGCCCGCTTGCCGCGGCAGCTGAGCTCGCCACTCTAGGTGTAATGCTAGCGAGACGCTGCCCGTTCTGCTGGCCCCTGAAACGCCGGTGGGAGCAAGGGTGCAGGTGGCGCGGCGAGGCTGTGGTGAAAATCCCACATAATCGGACATTGAATGCCTGTGTGGCGTGGGATGCTCGACGCGCCGCGGGCCCTGGCCTAGTGCCGATCTGGGGCGACTACTACCTCGCAGCTGCCGCAGAGAACGAAACCGTTGATGGTCACAGAGGGGGCATGGGCTGGAAGCGTGGCAGGGTTGATCTGGACCTTATTCTTGACCTTCAGCGAACAGTCCCCGAGCACGGTGGTGGGGTTCATAATCACGCGCATGCCTTCGGGGACGATGATCTCGCAGCCGCCGAACATCACATTTACTGTGATGGTGGTGTGCGCAGACACCAAGGGGGTAGAGCGCAGATCGAAGGTGCTGCCGCTGAACACCACCACCGTATCGTGCTGGGAGGCGAGAGTGCTCCCGCCGGAAAAGGAGTTCGCGCCACACAAACTAAAGGACTGTGCAGCCCCAGTGCCGCCGATCACGCGCTGATTCACTCGGTCCATCGCGGCCCGTGCGGCATCTCCCGACTCGGCCGGGCGGGCCGGTGCACCCTCGTGAGCGGGGCTGGATGCCGGCTGGAGCGAAGGATGCGGGCCTAGGCCGTGCTGGTGGTAGCCGCCTAAATCCGCGATGAGCGGGCCGAGCTCATCAATAAAACGACTGGTTGAGGCTTGTGTGGAGCGCTCGTCGAACTCGGAATAGTCCAGCCGCCCATCCGCATAGGCTTGGGCAAGGTGGTCGAGGACGCGAGATCGATCGTGGTCACTGGCGCGAAGCCGTGGCGGTTGACCATCAGACGGAGTGGCGTGAGTCATAGTCTGAGTCTAAAGCACACGTGCCCAGAAATTGCGGCATACCGGTGGCCATCGTTGGCTGGTGGCTTATCGACGCCATCTTGAAACACGCATCACCGGCGGGCGAGAGGGATCCTCGTTAATCCGCCGGTGATGGGGCTACTGCGTGCTCTACCGTGTGCTCTACTGCATGGCGCTGCGAATGATGTCTACTGCATCCTCTGAGCTGTCGGTGTGAAGCAGCTGGGCGCGGAAATCCTCGCGCATCGTGGCGCGCGCCAGCTTGGACAAAATCCGCAGATGTTGCTGGCCCGCATCATCCGGGGCGGCGATGAGAAACACGAGACGGCTTCGGTGGTCCGGATCCTCATCCCATGCCACACCCGGCTCGGGCAGGCGGGCAAACGCCAGGCTGGCTGTAGCCACACCAGTGCAGCGGGCGTGGGGAATGGCCACGTGATGTCCCACAGCAGTGGTGGACTGCGCCTCGCGGGCTAATGCCGCCTGAACCACCTGCTGTTCATCGGTGATTCGGTCCTGGGCCGCGGCCGCATGCACCAAGGCGCCAATGATCTCGCGCGGGGTGCTTTCGCTGGAAAGATCATCAAGGCTAATCATCTCGGTGGTGATGAGTTCAGCGGCCTCGGCGGTGTCATTGTCCTGGCGCTGCGAGGTGGGCGCCGGTGCGGCTGCGGGAGCCGAACTGGGGGCGTCTGCGCGCGCTGCGGTGGCTGCGGCTGCGGTGGTTGCGGCTGCGCCGACCGTGGCGGGCTGGGTGGCGGGTGCATCGGCAGTAGGGGAGCCGTCGCCGGTGGTGGAAGTGTCCGGCTGGTGGCGTCGAGAAATGCGCACCAGCACCAGCAACAGCCCGGCGGTGACGGCGATGCCGGCGGTAAGAGCGATGAAGAATCCGAGGGTGTTATCGACCGCGCCGAGCAGGGCCACGATCGGGCCACCGTGCATTACGTTGTCTTCCACCTTGAACAACCCGGCTACGGCGCCGGCCACAGCACCACCGGCCACGTTGGCGGGGATCACCTGCAAGGGGCGTGCCGCCGCCAGCGGGATCGCGCCTTCGGTGATGCCGAAAAAGCCCATGAATAGCGCGGCAATACCCGAGTCGCGTTCGGTGCCGGTGAACCAGCTGCGGCGAATCAGAGTGGCCACACCTACGGCCAGAGGCGGCACGGCGATCGCCGCAGCCACCATCCCCATGGGGGCGGCGTTACCGCTGGCGATCATGCCACCGCCGAAGAGGAAAGCTGTTTTATTAAAGGGCCCGCCCATATCGAAGGCGATCATGGCACCCAAGATGGCGCCGAGCACAATGACAGAGGCGCCATCAAGGGAAGACAACCAGTGGGAGAGGGCCTCGAAGAGCGCCGAGATGGGTCCGCCAAGAACGTAGACGAACAACATGCCGACGATCAGGGTGGTGAAGATCGGGATCACGATCACCGGCATGATGGCAGCCAAGTATTTACCCACGGGGATCTTCTTGATCGCCAAGGCCACATATCCGGAGAGGAAGCCGGTGATGATGCCGCCGATGAATCCGGCACCCGCGTCGGAGTTATACAGCGAGCCGGTGACGGCGATCATGCCGGTGACAAAACCTGGAGCCAACCCGGGCCGTCCAGCGATACCGGAGGCAATATAGGCGGAGAGCACCGGCACCATCAGGCTGAAGGCGAGGGCGCCGATTGAGCTGAGCATGAACCAGAAGGAATCCTCGGGGATGGCGAGACCTTCGGGCGTGGGCTCGCCGCCAAGCGACAGCGAGACCGCGATGAGCAGACCACCGGTGACCACGAAGGGCACCATGTGCGATACGCCGTTCATCAGTGCCTGATACAGCTGGCGTCGAAGCGGTTCATTGTTCGGGGTGCTATCACTGTGCTCGTGCTGGCCACTACCGGTAAAGACACTGGCAGACTGGGCGCGCTCGAGTACCCCGGCGGGATCTTTGATGGCGGCATCGACAGAGGTGCTGAGGAGTTTCTTTCCTTCGAAGCGGCCCTTGTCAATGACGGTGTCTGCCGAGATGAGGACCGCATCGGCGGCGGCGATCTCTTCGGTGGTGAAGGTGTCCTCGACCCCGACTGAGCCGTGTGTTTCCACACGCAGCTCGATGCCCATGTCCTTTGCGGCTGCCTCGAGATTCTCGGCGGCCATGTAGGTGTGGGCGATTCCGGTGGGGCAGGCTGTGATGGCTAGCACTCGTGGTGCGTCCATGTCGCGTGCATCTCTCATAGGACGTAGGATAACACCGCGCTGTGCTGGGCTGAGCAGGCGGGATCGCCTCTCAACGGGGGTTGCCGGCACGTGCGGATTCACTTGGCTACTCGCTGGCCTGCTCGGCTTGGGCGGCGCTTCGTTCAGCCGCGTTCACTGGCAATCAGTCTGCGGCGAGCTGTGGGTGGGATGCTTCTTACACAGCCGGCCGGCGTGAAAGGTGGTGGCGCTTGTATCGGTGCGGGGGCATAGTGGTGCCTATGAGTATTGATCTAGATGCAGTCATCTCCGATTGTCCCACCCAGCTGTTTATTAATGGCGAGTTTGTTGATGCCGTCTCTGGCGAGACCTTTGAGGTAGAAAACCCCTCCGATGGAAGCGTGTTGGCCACCGTGGCGAAGGCGGGCACAGAAGATGCCACCAAGGCCTTGGATGCTGCCTGCGCCGTGCAGCAGGAGTGGGCGGCTACCGCCCCGCGCGAGCGCGCCGAGATTCTGCGCCGCGCCTTCGAGTTGCTTAGCGAGCGGGGCGAAGAGCTGGCCTACATCATGTCCGCCGAGCTGGGGCGTGCCCTGCCGGATTCGCGCGGCGAGGTCACCTACGGTGCCGAGTTCTTCCGCTGGTTCGCCGAGGAAGCGGTGCGCATCACCGGCGATTACCGCATCACTCCCGCCGGCGGTGGGCGAGTAGTAACTACCCAACAGCCCGTGGGGCCGGTACTGGCGATCACCCCGTGGAATTTCCCGCTGTCGATGGGCACCCGCAAGATGGGGCCTGCGCTGGCCTCCGGGTGCACGATGGTGCTCAAGCCGGCCTCGAAGACGCCGTTGACCATGCTGTATCTAGCCCGCGTGCTCAAGGAGGCGGGCCTGCCGGATGGCGTGGTCAACATTATCCCCGGCTCGGGTTCTGCGGCGTCCTCGCTGCTGGAGGATTCGCGCCTGCGCAAGTTCACCTTTACTGGCTCGACCGAGGTGGGCCAATCGCTGCACGCCACCGCCGCTGAGCACTCCCTGGGCACCAGCCTCGAGCTGGGCGGCAACGCGCCGTTTATCGTCTTGGAGGACGCCGACCTCGACAAGGCCGTCGAGGCCGTGAAGGTAGCGAAGATGCGCGGTGCCGGCCAGGTGTGCATCGCCGCCAACCGTTTCATTGTGCACGAGAAGCTTTACGACGCCTTCTGCGAGCGCGTAACCGAGCTGATGGGCACCTACACCGTGGGACGCGGCACCGATGAGGGTGTGACCGTGGGCCCGCTGTCTGGAGACGATCAGGTGGAGACCGTTTCGGAGCTGGTCAATGACGCCATCGCCCAAGGCGCGCGTGTACTGGCCGGGGGCAGCGTCTATGAGCTCGAGGAGGAGCTGCAAGAGAAGGGCTCCTACTTCCCGCCCACGGTGCTGGCCGATGTGCCGCGTTCGGCGCGCATGGCCACCGAGGAAATCTTCGGCCCTGTGGTGGCGATCTACAAGGCGAGCTCGGATCAGGACGCCATCGATTTTGGCAACGACACCATCTTCGGACTCGCCGGCTATGTCTTCTCTGAGAACCTCGAGCGTGCCCTCGGCGCGGGCGAGGCAATGCAGGTGGGCATGGTGGCCATTAACAAGGGCGCGATCTCTGATCCTTCCGCCCCCTTCGGCGGAGTCAAGCAGTCCGGTGTGGGCCGCGAAGGCGGTTTCGAAGGAATCAATGAATATCTCGAAACCAAGCTCATGGCACTGCCGGAGGCGCGCCTGTAGAGCCAGAGCTGAGGGGCTAAATAGGGGCGGGCATCCACATCACGCACTGGTGGTGTGGATGCCCGCCTTTCGTCTTGTATCCCAGCGGGGCTTAGCGCCTGCGCCGCCGCCTTTGATTTGGCCGAGTTCGAGTGTGCCGCGTTTGAGTGCGTCGCGCTAGAGTTTGCCGCGGCCGAGGCGCAGCAGAATGCCGGCGAGTTGGGGTCCTTCTTCGCCGAGCTGCTCGCGGAACTGGTTGATGATGGCCACTTCGCGGGTGTGCACCAACCGGGTGCCGCCGGATCCCATCCGTGTCTTGCCGATGGCTTGGGAGATGGCGGTGCGGCGCTGGATGGATTCGATAATGACCTTGTCGAGGCGGTCGATTTCCTTGCGATACTGCTGGATCTCGGCATCGGAGAGCGGATCATCAGTGCCCGAGGGCATACGGATTTCAAAATCTTCAGCAGAACTCATAGCAGTATTGTGCCACAGCGCCCAGCACTAGCCGGTATGTGCTGGGACAATGCGGCATAAACACTCGGCGGCTAGAGGCGGTGGGGATGTTCGCATAGCGGTGTCCGAGGCAACGAGTAGGTTAGAAGACACTATGTCGAATTCTCCCTTTAGTCCGCGTAGCTCTCAGTCCTCTTCTTTTTCCCCCTCTGCCCGGCTGGCATCCATGAGCCCAGCCGCTGGGCGGGCCGCATCTGATGCGCCGCAGGCGCGGTCGGAGGCGATTGTTCAGGGGCTGAATCCGCAGCAGCGTGAGGCAGTGCTGCACAGCGGATCGCCACTGTTGATTGTGGCCGGTGCGGGCTCTGGCAAGACCGCCGTGCTCACCCGCCGCATCGCTTATTTGTTGGCCGAGCGCGGTGTTGCTCCGTGGCAGGTGCTGGCTATTACCTTTACTAATAAGGCCGCCGCCGAGATGCGCGAGCGAGTATTGGATCTGGTGGGCCCAGCCGCGCAGCAAATGTGGGTGTCTACTTTCCACTCCACCTGCGTGCGCATGCTGCGCCAGAATGCGCATCTGGTACCCGGGCTGAATTCCAATTTCACTATTTATGATGCTGATGATTCTCGCCGGCTCATCGGCTTGGTGGCGAAGGATATGCAGCTCGACGCGAAGCGTTTCCCGCCGAGGCAGGTGGCTAATGCGATCTCGCAGTGGAAAAACGAGCTGGTGCGCCCTGATCAAGCGGCAGCCGATGCAGAGCGCACGCACAACCCTTATGAAGAAACCCATTCCGCGGTGTATCGGGAATACAACCGCCGGCTGCGCCAGGCCAACGCGGTAGATTTCGATGACCTCATTTTCGAGATGGTGGCTATTTTGCGTAACCATCCCGAGGTGGCGCAGCACTATCGTTCCCGTTTCCGCCACGTCTTGGTAGACGAGTATCAGGATACGAACCACGCCCAGTACGTGTTGGTGGCGCAGCTGGTAGGGGCAGACACCGAGCATCCTTCCGAGCTGTGTGTGGTCGGTGATGCCGATCAGTCGATCTATGCGTTCCGCGGCGCCACCATTCGCAATATCGAGGAGTTCGAGCGCGACTTCCCCCAGGCCCGTACCGTTGTGCTGGAGCAAAACTATCGCTCCACCCAAAACATTCTCAGTGCAGCTAATGCGGTGATCGCGCAGAATGAGGGCCGCCGCGAGAAAAAACTCTGGACCTCAGAGGGCAGTGGGCCGAAGATCACCGGCTATGTGGCGGATAATGAGCACGACGAGGCCTCCTATATCGCCTCCGAAATCAACCGGCTGCTCGATGAAGGCCACAGCGCCGATGAGGTGGCGGTAATGTATCGCACCAATAACTCCTCCCGCGCACTGGAGGATGCGTTCATGCGCTGCGGCATCACCTACCGAGTGGTGGGCGGTACTCGCTTCTACGAGCGCAAAGAGATCCGCGATATTGTGGCTTATCTGCGAGTATTGGATAACCCCGATGATGATGTCTCCATTCGCCGCATCATCAATACCCCGCGCCGTGGCATCGGCGATCGGGCCGTGGCTTTTGTGGATCTTCACGCGTCCAATAACCAGATTCCCTTTTCGCAGGCGCTTATCGACGCCGGCGAGGGCACAGTAGATCTCCTCGGCGGGCGCGGCCGCAATGCTATCGCCCGCTATAACGAGATGATGGACGGGCTGCGCGCCCGCATGGCAGAAATCACGGCCGAGGACGAGATCCCGGCAATCGGAGACATCATTTCCGATGTTCTCGACGCCACGGGCTATAAGCACCAACTAGAAAAGTCCAACGATCCCCAGGATGCCACCAGGCTGGACAACCTCAATGAGCTGGTCTCTGTGGCCCGCGAGTTCACCTCTGAGGTGATGAACCAGAAAGCCTATGCAGAAATGGATGGCGGATCCCTCGAGGTAGAGCAAGGCGAGCCCGCGCCGGGCAGCCTCCAAGCCTTCCTCGAGCGGGTGTCCCTGGTGGCCGATGCAGATCAGCTGCCCGATGAGGATGAGGGTGTGGTCACGCTCATGACCCTCCACACCGCGAAGGGACTGGAGTTTCCCACCGTGTTCCTTATCGGTTGGGAGGATGGGCAATTCCCGCATATGCGTAGTCTCGGCGATCCGGCGGAGCTCGCCGAGGAGCGGCGCCTAGCCTATGTGGGAATCACCCGAGCGCGGCGGCAGCTGTTTATCACCCGCGCCATGGTGCGTTCGGCGTGGGGCAAGCCAATGAATAACCCGCCTTCGCGCTTTCTCAACGAGATCCCCTCCGAGTTGATCCACTGGGAGAGAGAAGAGCCTCAGCCACAATCGGCGTGGGGTGCGGGCTCGGGCATGGGATCCGGCGGATGGTCGGATTCCGGCTATGGGGCCTCTTATAGCTCTGGGCCTGGCCGCGCTTCGAGCACCAGGTATGGCGCGCCGCAGCAGTCTCAATCGCGCCCGAGTACTCCCACCCCGAAGCGGCACCTGAATAAGAACCTGTCTCTGAGCGCCGGTGACCGAGTGAATCACGACAAGTATGGCCTTGGCACCGTGGTTGCCGTGGAAGGAGTGGGGGTGCGGGCAACCGCCACTATTGACTTCGGCTCTAGCGGCACCGTGCGCCTGATGCTGCTCGGCGGGGTGCCCATGGAGAAGCTCTAGGCCGCTACTGCGGCTTCTGAAGGGCAGTGGGCCTCTAGCTTGCCTGCTGCCCTCTATTTCTTGGCTCTCTGCAGTGTAGGGCGCACTGGGCAGACTCTCCAGGGAAGTGGTGCATACAAGAAAACCCGCGGCGGTGTGGTGACACGCTGCGGGTTGTGAATATGGCTGAGCTTATGCGCTCGGGGTGGGGCCTGCTTAGACGTTGATGCCCAAGTTGGACAGCCACGGCACGGGATCGATGGGTCCGCCGCCGCCCGGGTGAACTTCGAAGTGCAGGTGGGAGCCGGTGGAGAAACCACGCGAGCCCATGCCGGCGATACGCTGGCCGGCGGTGACCTTCTGACCCACGGCGACCTCAACGGTCTCCATGTGGCCGTAGACGGTGATGGTGCCATCGTCGTGCAGCACGCGCACCCAGTTACCGAAGCCGGAGGCCGGACCGGCATCGATCACGGTGCCATCCAGCACGGAGACGATGGAGGTGCCCACGGCGTTGGCAATATCGATGCCGTTGTGCATCGTGCCCCAGCGGGGGCCGAAGGGGGAGGTGAAAGCGCCTTCGGCGGGCTTGGCTGCCTTCGGAGCGCGGGCCGCGGCATCGGCGGCGAGACGATCCTTGGTGAACTTCAGGGCGGTCTGCACCTGGTTGCTCAGATCCTCTACCGGCTTGTACTCGGCGATGGCGAGGATCTGCGGCTGAGCGTCAGGCAGAGCGGTGGCCGGATCAGCGGCCAGCTCGAAATTAGCGGACTCAGGCTGAGAATCAGCGGTGGTGGCAGCGACGGCAGCGCCGCCAGCTCCCGCAACGGAAACAGCGCCAGTAGCAAACGCCACTGCAGCAACGCGGCCCTTAGCGGTCGCGCTCATCGCAGTGGAGCGGTGCTTGGCATGTGCCCGAGTCTGAGTCTGCATGAGCCCTCTTTCTGTGCCTAACTGGAGTTTCGAGAAACTTACGGATCTGGTTCTTCTACACGCCTACTGGGCGCTCACAGATGCTGCGAGCACCCAGACGTTACGGAACCGTTAGATCCTTGGAAGCTTTCGAAAAATGTAACCATCCCGTTATCAACAGGTAGTAACGCTAGCCTTTTATAACGAATCGGTCAAGCACAATCATCAGTGTTGTGAAAAATGTTTCTATACGTGACAACGGGTGCGAGCGTTACAGCTGTGAGGCTGCCCTCATCACCCGTGAGGGGGTGGGCGTCACCCTAGTGTCGCTTGACCTATCGTTGAGTGATTCGTGGCAGAGTAGGCGTGTGAGTAAAACGACGTCGCCCCAGAGCCATTCCTCGAGGAAAACGCGACAATCGAGGCGTGTCAAGGTCACGGCCACAACCGCCGAGCGCCGGCAGCGCGCAGCCGATCAGGCGCCCGCCCCAGTGACATGGAAGTCACGTGTGCTCCGCTTCGGTGGCGCCTCGGTAATCGCCAACGTGATTGTGCTCGCACTCTGTTTGGTTGTTGCGTTTGCGACGATCCTCTTTAGCAACGAGCCGCTCGGCTACCTGCTGCACGCCACCGCCTATGTGTGGGCAGGTGCGCACACCGCAGCACTCAGCGCTGGGGCCGTGACTTTCTCCGCGATGCCGCTGCTTGGGCCCGTGGTGCTGATCGCGGGAATGGCTGCATTAATAAGGCATAACGTGAATAAGAAGGTCAGTGTTGTTGATATCGCGTATCTCGCGGCAGCAACGTTGATTGTGCCGCTGCTGGTGGCGGTGGCGGATTGGGCAGTGCTCAAAGACGCACAGTTCCACCTTCAGCTGCCGTCCCTACTGGGTCGCGTTCTGGTGATCCATCTCCTCGCGCTGATCTTTGGCATGGGGCCGCACCTGTGGCGGGCGTTGTGCAAAAAATACGGGGTGCCCGCCGAGGTGCTCAGCGGTTTCGATGCTGCGGTGCGTTTCCACACGGCCATGGCAGCTGCCGGGCTCGTGGCAGTCGGTGTGAGCATTGCCGCGCACCACGCCGCGCTGGGAGAGATCCGCAGCGCCTTCGAGGGCAGCTCCGGCTTTATCGGCGTGGTGGGGGTCTCCGTGCTCTACCTGGTTAACGGCATCGTCGCGGCGATGGCCGTACTGAGCGGCAGTGAGGCACGCTTCGGCGAGGGCTTTGTAAGCCTTTTCGACGCCACCCTCGTGCCCATGCCGCCGTTGCCACTGCTGACCGCCTGGCCCGCCTCGATCTGGAACTACGCCTGGGTGCTTCTTCTTGTGCCAGTGGTGATCGCCCTCGAGATCGGCTGGCGGATCCTAGCCCGAGCCGAGCGCCCCTGGCTGGGCGTGGCCCTCGCTGCGTTCTGGTCGGCAGCGATCGCTGGGATACTGGCGTGGTTGCTCAGCGGCGAGGTGGGGCTGTACGGCTCGATGGGCGTTCATGTTCCGCTTTTTGCCGGCCTGAGTGCTACCTGGGTGGGAGTGCTCGGTATCGCTATGGTGGCCTTGGATAAGGTGCTGGCTTACCGTGCCGCAGCCGCTGTGCCGGAGGAATTCCGCGAGACCGAGGGCTACGAGGATGAGCCCGAGACAACCGAAGCCGACCCAGAGGGCTTTGTCGGCGGCTTCGATGATGTGGACCATAACGAGGAATACGAGGAGCAGCTGACTCACATCCCCGCCATTGGGGAGCCCACCGCGGAGGACGCCGACGACGAGGACACAGAGCCCGATCAGGCAGAACTAGAGGACCAGCCCGAGCAGCCAGAGTCCGTGGAAGCAGAACCTGAGGCGATCGATACCGAGGAGGCAGAGCCCGAGGCAGAAGATCCCGAGCAGGACAGCGACACCGAGGAGGATTCCGCCGCTGCCGAGCAGGGAGAGGATGCCGGGGAGGTGGCGTCGATAAGCGATGGCGCAGAAAGTGCGGATGAGCCGCCGGAGCAGACCGACCAAACGGGGGTAGGTGAACCGCAAACACCGCCATCGGAAGGGGGAGATAAGCGGTAGTGCACCGGGTTGGCGTTAGTATGTGTTCGTGACTTCACCCCATAGCACCACCCCGAGCAGCAATCCGCGGCCGTTGCGCATCGCCATTTTGGCGTCGGGCTCCGGCACTCTCGCGCAGGCGATCATGGACGCCCAAGATGAGTCCTATCGCGTGTGCGGGCTAGTGGCGGATTGTGACTGCCAAGCCCTTGAACGGGCCCAGAGTGCGGGAGTGTCCGCACAGCTCGTGGCGTTTCGTCCCGGTGCGGAACGCACTTCATGGAATCAAGATCTGGCGCAGGCCGTAGCAGACCTGCAGCCAGATTTTGTTGTTTCAGCGGGCTTTATGCGCATTCTCAGCCCGGAGTTTTTGGAGCGATTCCCGCGCAGGGTGATCAATACCCACCCCGCGCTGCTGCCCGCGTTTCCGGGCGCGCACGCCGTGCGGGATGCGCTGAACTACGGGGTGAAGGTCACCGGATCGACGGTTCATTACGTTGACGAAGGCGTGGACACTGGCGAGATCATCGAGCAGCGGGCCGTTGAGGTGCGCGCCGATGATACCGAAGCCAGCCTGCATGAGCGCATCAAAGTAGTGGAGCGGCAGGCCATCGTTGATGTGCTGCGCCAGTTCGCCCGAAGCTAACTGCTTGGGCCGTGGTTGCCGCCGCTGAACTTCTTAGACCATTGTTTGCGAAAGACATACTGCGAAAGGTGAGGAACGAGCTCATATGAGCGAGGATCGCAAGACCATTAAGCGCGCTTTGATCAGCGTGTACGACAAGACTGGGTTGGAGTCTCTCGCGCGTGATCTGCACGAGGCCGGCGTGGACATCGTCTCCACCGGTTCCACCGCTGCCCGCATCGAAGATGCCGGGGTGCCCGTGACCCCCGTGGAGGCCATCACCGGATTCCCCGAGTGCCTCGAGGGCCGAGTGAAGACTCTGCACCCGAAGGTGCACGCAGGCATCCTCGCCGATACCCGCAAGGACGACCACCTCAGCCAGCTCGAGGAGCTGGGCGTGGAGGCTTTCCAGCTGGTTGTGGTGAACCTGTACCCCTTCCGCGAGACCTTGGCATCCGGGGCGGATTTCGACGCCTGCGTGGAGCAGATCGACATCGGCGGCCCCTCGATGGTGCGCGCGGCAGCCAAGAACCACCCCTCCGTGGCGGTTGTGACCTCGCCTGCGCATTACGACGCCATCTCCCAGGCACTGAACAACGGCGGGTTCAGCCGGGCCGAGCGCACCGAGCTCGCCGCCGAGGCCTTTAGGCACACTGCCGCCTACGACGTGGCCGTGGCGACCTGGATGGGCGAGCAGCTGCAGGAGCACAATGGTGCCGAGAACGCATTCCCCGCCTGGCGCGGTGCCAGCTACTCGCTGCAGGAGACCCTGCGCTACGGCGAAAACCCGCATCAGGCAGCGGCGCTTTATCTCAATGACGCCGAGCAGGACGGGCTGGCCCGGGCCACCCAGCTGCACGGCAAGCAGATGAGCTACAACAACTACACCGATGGCGACGCCGCCTGGCGTGCCGCCTGGGACCACGAGCGTCCCTGCGTGGCCATCATCAAGCACGCGAATCCCTGCGGCATCGCCGTGTCGGAGGAGTCTATCGCTGAGGCGCATCGCCGGGCCCACGCCTGCGATCCGATGTCTGCCTTCGGAGGCATCATCGCCGCCAACCGCCCGGTGTCGAAGGAGATGGCTGAGACAGTCTCTGGGATTTTCACCGAGGCGATCATCGCGCCGGGCTATGAGGACGGCGCCGTAGAGGTCCTGCAGCAGAAGAAGAACATCCGCATTCTGCTCTGCCCGGCACCTGAGCAGCAGCGCTATGAAACCCGCGAGATCTCCGGCGGGCTGCTGGTGCAAGAGCGTGATCGCCTCCACGCCGAGGGCGATACCGCCAGCGGGTGGACCCTCGCCGCCGGCGAGGCAGTGGACCAGGACACCTTGGCGGATCTCGAGTTTGCGTGGCGCTCGGTGCGCGCCACCAAGTCCAATGCCATCCTGCTCGCCCAGGGCGGGGCCACCGTGGGTGTCGGTATGGGGCAGGTCAACCGCGTGGATGCGGCCAAGCTCGCCGTCGAGCGCGCCAATACTCTGGCCGGCGATGAGGAGCGCGCCCGCGGTGCAGTTGCCGCCTCTGATGCGTTCTTCCCCTTCGCCGATGGCTTCGAGGTTCTGGCCAAGGCCGGGGTGCGCGCCGTGGTGCAGCCCGGTGGCTCCATTCGCGATGATGAAGTGATCGAGGCCGCCACCAAGGCTGGGGTGACGATGTACTTCTCCGGTGCCCGCCACTTCGCGCATTAACATCCTCGCGCACCGCGCGGTGCGTGCGGCTTTAAGGCCCTGCGGGGTGGACAGTCACGGCTAGACTTATCTGGCATGAGCACTTTCCACCTTGCAGGGCCTGCGCTGCTATTTGCCCCCGTCAATCGCCCAGAGATCATCCCCAAGGCCGCCGCCCGGGCGGACATGGTGATCCTAGATTTGGAGGATGGCGCAGGATCAGTGGACAGGGACACCGCCTATGCCACCATCCGGGAAGCGCGACTGGATCCCGCCCGCACCTTTGTCCGCGTCGTCGGCCCGCACGATGAGCACCACGAGGAGGATCTACGCCTCGTCGCCGAGACCGAGTACCGCTCGGTGATCATCCCGAAACTCACCGAGCCGCTTCCGGACACCCCACTGCTCGAGGGGCTCGATATTGTGCCGATTATCGAGCATCCGCAGGCGGTGTCGCATATCGCCGAGATTGCCCGCGATGAGCGGGTAGTGGGCCTGTATTGGGGAGCGGATGATTTCACCCTCGCCCTCAACGGGGCGAGCTCTCGCCAGCAGGCCGATGAGCCTCAGCCTGGCCGCTACCGGGCGCCGGTGGAGTTCCTACGCACCCAGACGCTGATCCACGCCGCGGCTGCCGGAAAGTTTGCCATCGATGCGGTATATCAGGACTTCACCGATCTCGACGGGTTGTATCTAGAGGCCCTCGATTCGGCGCGCATGGGCTTTGCCGCCTATCCCTGCATTCACCCCAGTCAAGTAGACACCGTGCGCCGGGCGTTTAATCCCAGCGAGGAGCAACTGGAGTGGGCGCGGCGCATCGCCGCAGAAAGCCAGCAACACCCAGGAGCGTTCCGGCTCGATGGAGAAATGGTGGATACCCCGCTGATCGCCCTCGCCCACCGGCTGCTCGAACGGGCGGAAGCCGGCCGCCGCGGCTAGCGCCTTCTAGCTGGTCTGTACCTTAGTGATCAGCTCGAGGGCGGTTTCTTCCCGCCGCTCGGGGAGCTCGGCGTTGAGCACCGCGAGAGCCGCATCGGCCAGTATCACCGTAGGCTCGGGCAGACTGTCGATCGCAAGAGGGAAGGGGATCGTGCCGTCATTGGGTCGCATGTCCACCACCGACTGGGCGATATGCCGCGGCAGGAAGGTGCGGGGATCATCGGGGCCCACAATCTCTGCGGCCAAGTCTCGGAAGATGTGGGAGAGGTCCCCGCGCTGGCGGTGGAACTCCGCGAACTCTTCCGAGGCGGCCATCGGCAGCTGGTACAGCTTGCCCACATTCCAGCGGGTGGAGAGCAAGTGCCGCGTCTCGGCAGCCACCTGGGCCCACAGCCGCATCTCGGGGGTGATATCGGAGGCCCCGAGTTCGGCGGCCACCACCATCGAGGGCTCCACCGTGGACTTCAGCAGGGTGAGAAAGATGTCCGACTTCGAAGGGAAGTGGTAATACAAGCTTGCCTGGCGCATCCCCACCGCATCCGCAATCTCGTGGGTGGAGGTGGTGGCGAAACCTTTGGTGGTGAACAACTCAGCGGCGGCGTCGAGGATCTCCTCCCGGGCGTTCTTGCCGCGCCGACGATCGCTATTTTTGCGGGGGCGTCCCACTGCTCCGGCCATTATTTTCCCTCCTCGACGCTTTTCGCCTGATTATAGCGAGCCTCCACGGCCGCGAAGACATCCGATAGCAACCGTGATGCCGCCCCAAAAGCGGAGCGATCCAGCTGCGGTAGCAGATCCCAACGCATCACATGCCCCCCGGCGCGATCGGCCCAACGGTGCAATTGCAGGGTGATCGCCGCCGTCCACGCCTCGCGGGCATAGGCCGCCTCGTGGTGGCTGAGCACGCCCGCCACCTCGCCGGCCGCGATACGCCGATCGGTTTCAGTCACGGTATTTCCGGCGCGGATAGAGGCCCAGCGGGCGAGCTTAGCGAGCGGCACCACCAATTCGGCGTGCATATCCACCACCCGGTCCCGCTTAGGCAGACCATCGATTACCTCAATCGCGGGGGGTCGCACCTCAGCGGCGTGGGTGAGCAGCGGGGTGCTGAGCTCCGCGTCACTAGAGACGGCAGCAGCCAGCTCAGCGGCCACCCAGGTGCCGGCGTCGGCAAAAAGCCCCATAGCTTCGCCATCGCCTTGTTCCACGGACTGGTGGATGCGGCGGCGCCACTGCTGCTTATCGGCGGGAGTGAACCAGTCTGGGGTGGGGTGCACGGTAAGCCCTGCCGATTCGCAGAATTGCTTCAGCGCGGCGTCGTCACTGCTGCGCCCCTCGCGGAGCACGCTGAGCCACTGCACGCCAGAGGTGGGCAGGCCATGGCCGCGGCCGAAGGCGCCGGTAACCACAATGGTGGCGCCGCCGCACAGATCAGAGACGGCGGGGGAGTGCAGCACGGCCTGGACCACATCAGAAAACCAGCGGGTCAACGACCAAGCATCCACCTTGTCCTCGTGGGAGATGGCATTACGCAACAGAATATGTGATTCCTCGAGAATGTCGCGAGCCATAGCGAGGCTCGGGCATTGGGGTGCTTGCTCCAGCAGTTGGCGGAGAGAGGGATGCAGTGAAGTGGGCACAGGTGGGCTTTCTTGCGCGAGGCGGACGGTGAGCAAATCTGGGGTGGTTAGCAAAAGACTACCAAGCTTAAGCGCAAGCGAAAGGCGCATACCTCCCGAGCTGGGGGATATGCGCCTTGTACTGCTTGAACTCTTGCCGTGTCACGAATGCCAGCGGCAACAGTGCGCTGTCATCGCGTAAGCGATTAGAGTGCGTCCCAGTCGACTTAGCGGCTGGTGAACGGCAGGAGGGCCATCTCGCGGGCGTTCTTCACAGCAGTAGCGACCTGGCGCTGCTGCTGCGGGGTGAGCCCGGTGACGCGGCGGGAACGGATCTTGCCGCGGTCAGAGATGAAGGTACGGAGAGTGTTAACTTCCTTGTAGTCAACCTTCTCGATACCCAGAGCCTTCAGAGGGTTCTTCTTGGGGCGGCGGGACTGTTCCATCCGCGCCTTCTTAAAATTACGCTTCATTGAAACTCCCTAATTACCAGCTGGACTTACGGACGCCCGGCAGCTCACCGCGGTGAGCCATGCCGCGAACGCGGACACGGGACAGGCCGAACTTGCGGAGGTAGCCGCGGGGACGACCATCGTGGGCGTCGCGGTTACGCACGCGGACCGGGGAGGCGTCGCGGGGCTGACGGTTCAGCTCGTACTGTGCCTCCATGCGGTCCTCGTCAGAGGTGTTCGGGTTCTTGATGATGGCCTTGAGCTCAGCGCGGCGCTCCGCATAGCGGGCGACGATTTCCTTGCGCTGCTCGTTCTTGGCGATCTTAGACTTCTTAGCCATAGATTATCGCTCCTCGCGGAATTCGACGTGCTTGCGGGCGATCGGATCGTACTTCTTCAGCGTGATGCGATCGGGGTTGTTGCGCTTGTTCTTCCGAGTCACGTAGGTGTAGCCGGTGCCCGCGGTGGACTTCAGCTTGATGATCGGACGGATGTCATTACGTGCCATAGTTAGATCTTCTCCCCACGTGCGATGAGACGAGCAACAACAGCGTCGATTCCATCGCGGTCGATGACCTTAAGGCCCTTGGCGGACACGTTCAGAGTTACGCTACGACCCAAAGAAGGGGCGTAGAAACGACGACGCTGCACGTTGGGGCTCCAACGGCGGTTAGTGCGTCGGTGCGAGTGCGAGACGGACTTGCCGAAACTCGGCTTGCGTCCCGTTACCTGGCAAATAGCCGACATGGGTTTCCTTCTCCTAGCCGCCCACGTCTGACTCTCCTGGAGCCGCTGCTCGCACAAAGCCTTAAAAATAAAAAAGGCATCGGGGCGCGGCTCGCAGCCACGTCGACGGGGCGTAAACGAATACTTCGACAACAGCAAGCGATAACAATACATGTTTTCGCGTGAAATCCCTAATCGCTTGCTCATTTGCCCGCGTGCTACCCACAGCTGTGGTGGGTGTGGTGGATGTGGCACGTCCCGCGTGCAGCTAGCTCCTATATTTACAGCCCCGCTCGATGCTTGTCGACGCCACCTGCAGCCACATTTTCCCCGCCCGCAGTGGGGCAGGGGTGGAAAGGAGGTGCTCGGGGGAGTTTTGCAGGAACAATGCCAGTGTGTAGGATATTTCGAGTGCCATCGCGCACACCCATGTCTGCTGCGCGCGACATCGGGGCCAGTGATGAGCCAAGCCGCGCTCTCTTCTATAGGTGCTCACCCCGCTTGCTGTGGGGATGGGTGCTGAGGCGCAGAACTGCACACCTAAAGAAACCCAACTCAGGCACGACGCGCGCCATAAGGGTGGTAACCGTTTTTCGAGCTGATCGGAAGGTGCCACCTGCGGCCTCGAGTGGCCGCCACGTTGCGCGCGACCGACCTGAAGTTCAACCCTGAGGGAATCGAAAGTATATGAAGAAGGACATCCACCCTGACTACCACTGGGTAGTTTTCCAGGATGCTGGTACGGGCCACAAGTTCCTGACCCGCTCCACCGCCGGTAGCTCCCGCACCGTCGAGTGGGAGGACGGCAACGAGTACCCGCTCATCGTCGTCGACGTCACCAGCGAGTCGCACCCGTTCTGGACCGGCGCACAGCGTGTCATGGACACCGCTGGTCGAGTCGAAAAGTTCCAACGTCGTTACGGCAACCGAGTTCGCCGCAACAAGAAGGCCTAAAGGAGGGAATACATCATGGCAGTACCGAAGCGTCGTATGTCGCGTGCCAACACTCATTCCCGTCGCTCTCAGTGGAAGGCCAACAACGTGGCACTCCAGGAAGTCAAGATCGACGGTCAGACCTACCGCATTCCGAAGCGTCTGGTGAAGGCTGCCAAGCTCGGCTTGGTGGACCTCGAGCAGTTCTAAGCGCGCATAACACCATAAGCGTTACTCCACTCCTCTCGATCCCGCCGCATGTGGCGGGAGCGAGGGGAGTGTTGTTGTATCCACCGCCGATTAGCCGCCTCATGGCAGCATCGGCGGTGGGTTTTCTTGTTGTAGAATCCGCTGCATCGGCGGCGCTGGATGGCGTTCGGCCTAGGTGTCTTAGCCCTATCTTTCAGCCTGCCCGCGAGGCAGGTCACAGCGAAGCTGTGGGTTTTCTGGCAGCGGCTACAAAGCTTTCTGTAAAGAGGATAAGTTTGGCGCTTTAGTGGGTATCTTTGAGGCCACATAGGGCACAATAGAGTTCATGAAAATTCTGGTAGTTGATGACGAACAAGCGGTACGCGAGTCACTGCGCCGCTCCCTGACTTTCAATGGCTATGACGTAGTCATGGGTGAGGACGGCCAAGATGCTCTGGACCTCACCGAGCAGGAGCAGCCGGACTTGCTGATCTTGGATGTGATGATGCCGCGCGTCGACGGCCTCGAGGTCTGCCGCACGTTGCGTAGCCGCGGCGATGATCGCCCCATCTTGGTGCTCACCGCCCGCGACGGGGTGTCGGATCGCGTAGCCGGGCTGGATGCCGGCGCTGACGACTACCTGCCCAAGCCTTTCGCTCTGGAGGAACTTCTGGCGCGTGTGCGTTCGCTGCTGCGTCGTGCCGCAGCTGAGGCCATCGGTCCGGAAACCACCGCAGACTTGGTCTACTCCGACCTGCGCCTCAACCCCGAAACCCGTGACGTCTTCCGCGGCCAGCGCCAGATCAGCCTGACCCGCACCGAGTTTGCGCTGCTGGAGCTGCTGCTGTCGCGTGCGACGCATGTGCTCAGCCGCTCCGCAATCTTCGAAGAGGTGTGGGGCTATGATTTCCCCACCTCCGGCAACGCGCTGGAAGTCTATATCGGCTATCTGCGTCGAAAGACTGAGGCCGATGGCGAGCCGCGCCTGATCCACACGGTGAGGGGTGTCGGCTACGTGCTGCGTGAGACTGCACCGTGATTTTGCGGCAGTCGACGTGCGTGCCCGAGGACGGTGACATCGCCGACTCGGGCACTCATGCTGAAATGGATAGGCGCCTCGGCGGGTGGAATCGCTCCCCGCTGCGGTGGCGTTTGTCTATGGTGGCGGCCTTCATGGTGGCCGTCGCTGTAGGAATCATGACCATCGCCGCCTACTGGACGGTCTCTACCGCGATGACGAATTCGGTGGATCGCGAGCTTGAAAGTAAAGCGGAAACGCTGCTTTCGAAAAGCCTCGATCCGGTATTTATCTACAACCCTGAGGCGGAAATCGCGCGGTTTAAAAACTACAACCCCTCGATGCGGGTGGCCTATTTTCCGCCCGGCTCACACTCAGGGGTGGGCGATCAAATCCAGCTATTCGACGAGATTCGGGTGGTCAATGGCACCCAGCAGTTGAGTCGACGCAATAACGGCGATGAGCGCGTGGTGGCAGTACGCAATGACTATGGCGCCACGGTGATTCTGGCCCAGGATCTGGAAAACACCCACCGCATAATCACCAGCCTCGGGCTGATGCTTTTAACCATCGGCGGGGTGGGCGTACTCATCGCGATTGCCACCGGCATGGTGATCGCCCGCACGGGGCTTCGCCCCGTAGGAAGGCTGCAGCAGGCGGTGGACTATGTGACCCGCACTGATGATCTGCGGCCTATTCCGGTGGTCGGTGATGATGAGCTGGCGCAGCTGACCCGTTCCTTCAATGACATGCTCGCGGCCTTGCAGGCCTCGCGCGTACGCCAAGCAGAACTCGTGGCCGATGCCGGCCACGAGTTGAAGACCCCGTTGACCTCCCTTCGGACCAATATCGAGCTGCTGATGATGGTTACCCGCAGCAATGGTGCCGCCATTAGCGAGGAGGATCGCAATGACCTCGAGCGCGACGTGGTGGCCCAGATCGAAGAGATGTCTACCCTCATCGGCGATCTCGTGGATCTCGCCCGCGAGGACGGCCCGCAGCAGGTGGTGGAGCTAGTGGATCTTGCCGAGGTGATGGAGGAATCCTTAGCCAGGGTGGAACGCCGCCGCCCCGATGTGGAATTCGATATGCAGACCACCGACTGGTACCTCTATGGTGATCCCTTCGCCTTAGGGCGCGCCACTTTGAACCTCATGGACAATGCGGCCAAGTGGTCGCCATCCGATGGGGTGGTGCGCATCGCCATGACGCCGGTACGTGACGGGCTAGTGGAGCTCACCTTCGCCGATTCCGGCCCCGGTATCCCGGTGGAGGATCGCGAGAAGGTATTCCAACGCTTCTACCGCTCCGTGCAGTCGCGCTCCATGCCAGGCTCTGGGCTGGGATTGGCGATCGTGAAGCAGGTGATCGAACGCCACGCCGGCACCATTGTGGCCGAAGAATCGGACGACGGTGGCGCATTGATGCGCGTGGTACTTCCGGGCGAGCCCAGCAATCCGGAGGCCGAAGAAGAAGAGGTTGAGGTGGCTGAGGGCGACGTCGAAAAGCGCGAGAAGCCTGTGAAGGAATTTCCGCAGCAGGGATCCCGCGAGGAGATCTTTGGCGCGCTGTGGGAACGTAACCGTGAGAACTAGGAACCTAGGCTCCAAGGAAATTGACAGAAAACTGCCAGTGAGTGCGATATTCCTCGCCAGTCATTCTGAACAATCGTGGTGAATAATGAGGACTCATGAACGACGATAACAACACCTACCGCCCCTCCGAGAACCCCTCCTGGGGCCAGAATAACGGGCAGCCAACCGGCGATTCCAGCGCCGCTCAGAGCGGTGCTCAATCTGGCTGGCACACCCCCAGCGCTAATCCTTATGACCGCTGGCAGAACCAGCCCACCCAGGAGTTCGGCCCTAACGTTGGGCCCAGCCAGCAGCCTGCTCAGCCGCAGCCCGGTCCGCAGCAACCACAATCGCAGCCGCAGCCGCAACCCCACCTCGGTCCGCAGCAACCGCAGCCGCAGCAGGCATCCGGTGCGATGTGGAATAATCCTGCGGCCGGCAACCAGCAGCAACCTCCGCAGCCGCAGCCCGGTGCAGCCGAGGCGGGCTCCGTGGCTGGGCACGCCCCGCAGCATGAGAAGCCGAAACGCCAAGTCGGATTCGTTACCGCCATGGCGATGATGCTGGTGGGCGCTGTTGCCGCCGGAAGTATCACCGGCCTTGTGGTCGCTAACTCCGGTTCGGCGAGCAGCCCACGCTCGGATCACGTGAACGCCCTAGCCGAGCAGCCTGTGGATCGCACGGGCGATGCCGAGGAAGGCAGCGTGGAAGACGTGGCCAGCCGGGTGCTGCCGGCTGTGGTCTCCATCGCCACCGAACGGGCCGAAGGCTCCGGCTCCGTGATTTCAGATGATGGCCTGATTCTGACCAACAACCATGTTGTTGCCGGCAGCGAGAAATCACCGATTGTGGTGACGATGCACGATGGCAAGCACTACCGGGCGGATTTTGTGGCCGGCGACTCCGACACCGATGTTGCAGTAATCAAGCTGCGCGACGCCCACGACCTGACTGTAATGACCTTTGGTAACTCGGACGATCTCAAGGTGGGGCAGAACGTGGTGGCCGTTGGCTCGCCGCTCGGCCTCGAGGCGACGGTGACCAGCGGTATTGTCTCCGCGCTCAATCGCCCGATCCGTGCGGCTGGCCATAGCGCCAACGAGTCATCGCTGATCGACGCCATCCAAACCGATGCGGCCATCAACCCCGGTAACTCGGGTGGGCCCTTGGTGGATATGCAAGGCAACCTAGTGGGCATGAACTCCGTGATCGCAACGACTTCTGCGGGCGGAAGCGACACAGCGGGATCCATTGGTGTCGGCTTCGCTATCCCGTCCAACCAGGCCCGTCGTTTGGCCGATCAGCTGGTCAAGACCGGCGAGGTGAAGCAGCCGATTATTGGTGCAAGGGTTGCTGCGAATGGCTCGCCCTATGGTGCCGTGGTGGCCTCCGTGGAGCCGGGCAGCCCCGCCGAGCAGGCTGGAGTGAAGGCCGGCGATATCATTTCGCGGGTCAATGACCGTTCCATCGACAGTGCCGATGCGCTGATCACGGCGGTGCGCTCGCAGGAGTTTGGTGCGACGATCTCCTTGGAGATTGTCGACGACAATGGCGAGAATCCGCGAACGGTCGAGGTTACGCTGCCGAACGAGTAGATTGATATCCAGCACTCGTAGATTCCGCGATCAGAAAAGGTCGACATGGTTGACGATAATTTCAACTCCGCAGCTGACCGGGCTGCGCAACGCCTCGCCGACATCGAGGAACCATCGGCAGAATTTTTGCAGGCTTCCGAGCTGGAGGAGGAGGCCGGCCTGCACACCGTGCACCATGCACTTGTGGTGCTGGTGACCGATCACGTGATTGCCAGCGGCAAAGACACCGATCGTCTCGTGACCGAGCTGCTCGAAGAGGGCAACTACGCGGTGGACGCGGTGGTGTCGGTGCGCTCGGATGAATCCGAGATCCGCACCGCTATCGAAACGGCTGTGGTGGGCGGCGCCGACCTCGTCATCACCATCGGTGGCACCGGGGTGGGCCCGCGCGATAAAGCCCCGGAGGCCACCGAGGCGGTTCTGGATCTCAAACTCAACGGCGTCACCCAAGCCCTTCGTTCTTCAGGGCTGGCTTGCGGTGCGGTGGATGCGTGTGTCTCCCGCGGCGTGGCCGGGGTGTCAGGCTCGACCGTGGTGGTCAACATTGCCCCCTCGCGGGCGGCGATCCGCGATGGCATGGCCACCCTTCTTCCGCTGGTGGATCACGTGATCGAGCAGCTGCAGCGCTGGAGCTTGGAAGACTAGTGACAGCCGAACCCACCCCTCGTCCGCGCCGGCGCCGCCGGGCACATCGCCCCTCCGACGCTGTCAATATTGATCGCAGTGTGGATTCGCTCGATTTCTATCGGCGCATTACCGGCGCCACCAACCCCCGCGATGATCGCAATCGCACCGTGGATCTCGACAGCGATGGCGCGGTGGAAGAGGTTGCCCCCATCGATGACCACGGGCAGCTCAGCGCCGAGTATTGGACGCATAACCGCCCTCCACACTATGGCGACTAGGCGCCTAGTGCCTGCCCACCACTGACAGACCGCATACTAACGCCGCCGCAGCACACACCATCATGGTGGTTGCTGCGGCGGCGTACGTATGGCCACACCTCGGCTATGCCAGGCGGGTTGAGAGCACCTTAGCTCTTGTGCTGAGTGTTCGACTGCTCGAGCGAACTCAGCGCCTCGTTAATCTCAGGCGACTGTGCGGTGGAGGTGCCAGCGGCTTGGGCCTTGAGCAGGTCCCGGATTTCGCTGAGCAGCTCTGCTTCGACGGAGGCCGGGGTTTCCTCGTCCTCCTCCACACCCTTGCGGGCTGCCTGCAGGGCGCGGAACTTGTTCATCGGCGCCACGAAGAGGAAGTAGACCACTGCGGCCATGATGACGAAGTTCAGTGCGGCGGTGATAAGCGCGCCCACGTTCACAACTGAGCCGGGCTTGTCGGCGGCAAGCTGGAACGCTAGGCCTTCCACCTCGGTGGAACCGAACAAAGCCAGTACTGGTTCGATGATGTTACTGGAAAAAGCGGTGACCACTGCGGTGAAGGCAGAGCCAATCACCACGGCTACAGCTAGGTCGATAACATTGCCGCGCACGATGAAGTCGCGAAAACCCTTGAGCATAAAAAGTGTCCTAAAAATTGAAGTGAAGATCGAGGCAACCGCCTGAGCGCCCGAGGGCGATGCTGCTTAGAGCCTGTGGCGGCACTGGGAAGAAAATCTCGGCGAAAAGTGAGAATCGACCGGCCGTAGTAGAAAGAAACTGGCCTTGAGATCGATCATGCCGCGATGGTGAAACTCTCATCCTACCTCAATCGATAGGTATTTGGTTAAAACCGGAGATCCTACTTAAGCGTAGGCGGCCACACTGCGGCAGTGGCAGGACACGCCCCCGAAGGCATACGCCGCTTCGATAAACCCTCGTGGAATCGAGCCCTCGCACAAGGGGAGTAGCCGGTATAACGACTGGCTAGGAGCGTACAAGGGTTTCAGTAAACGCGCCGGTGCAGGGTCGTTTCAGCGGTGCGAGCAGAGTGTGTCGGTGGGCTGAGAGTGGCTAGGAGCAGAGCTGTTTGATGAACCGGACTGACTCTGTGTGAATACGCTGCGCATCATAATCGAGCGTTGCTACGTGGCCGGAGTGCGGCAGCTGCACTGTGCGCGAATGGCAGCTATGTGTGCGTTCGGTGAGCAGTATCAGTGAGCTGTTGTCGATGACACGGTCGTGGGCTGAGTGAAAGATAAGGAGGGGCTGGTGCACTCGCGGCAGATCGGCGGTAACTATCTTCCAGAGCTCGAGCATGGACACTGCGGCATGCAGTGGGGTTCGCGGATAGGAGTGGTCGGTCTGGCCTGGCAGGCGGATATCGTCGCCTAGCGCTGGGGCGGAGTGAGCCACCAGTGCTGCCGCCCGGATTGTGAAAGCACGCCGGCGCGGCGCTGTTAGTGCGGGGTTGACCAGCATGAGTCCCGCAACGTCTTCACCATAAGTTTCGGCGAGCCGCACAGCGAGGGCACCGCCCATGGACAAGCCGGCAACAAAGACGGTGTCGCAGCGGGAACGGAGCCAAAGAAACTCCTCTTCCGCTTGCGCGTACCACTGCTGCCACGTGGTGTGGTTCAGGTGTGTCCAGGTTCTTCCGTGGCCGGGAAGAAGGGGAACAGACACCCGATATCCTGCGTCTGCCAGGTAGTGCGCCCAGGGTTTCATCGGCCACGGAGAGCCAGTGAAGCCATGGATCAGCAATACTCCGATGTGCCCGTTTCCTCCGCGCCACGGCTGGGCGTAATCGGGAATAGCTATGGCGGGTGCTGGCGTGGAGTGATGGGGAAGGCGCATGAATGTCAGCATAAAAGCGCCCATTCGATGAGTCTAAGGCATATATTCGATGGCAGCTATGACGGATTTAGATCCCATCTCCTAGGCGCTAATGCGTGGGAGCAGGCACAGTGGGCAGGCTGGGTACTCAGTGTGCACGGCACTGAGAAGTGATCGCTCTCATCCGTCTTCTCGCACGGGGTGCTAGTGGAGTTCTCCTTGCCCCGTGATGTGGTTCCCACCTGCGCGGGCGCCGGTGATGACCACGGTGAGCGGGCCGTGCAGCGCAGCTGCGGCCACGGTGTGCGCCTCTGGTTGGGGGAGCACCACCAAAATCGTACCGGGCTGCACATCACTGTCTGCTGGGTGCTGGGCTAAAGCCACCCGTGCGTGTGGGACGATAGTCACTGCTTCCTCGCGATTGTCCGCCCAGGTGAGAATGCTGATGGCATCCCCATGCTGGAGAAGCCCCGACACCGCGGGATCGGCCACTGTGATCGGCACCATCGTGGCCTCGGGGATGGCGGGTGCATCACCGGCGAGCTGCGCGGTCAGCTCCGGTCCGAGCACGCGCCCAGAATGCAGGATCTCTCCCGATCGCAGAGCCGAGGCCGCCACGCGGCCAGCTGCGTCATCGATGCTGCCGAAGGCCTCGGTGGGGCGCAGCCGCTCAGGAACCCTCACCACGCTCAGATCAGCGGCGGAGATCTCTGCACCCGCAGCCACATCACGGCTGAGGATGACGGCCGTGGGATCGCTGGTGCGCAGCGGCGAGAGTGCGGAGATGGCCGCAATCACCAGGCACAGCCCGGCGATACACCAGCGCACGAGGCGTGCCCGGTGATAGCTGGGCGTGAGAAGGACGTGTCTTAAAGATCGCAAGCGAGAGTCTGCAGAGGGGCTCATACCCTGTTTAGACGGCGCTACGGCCCATGCGGTTCCCTGCACAAGCAGCGACCCGCCCATGCGGCAGCCCGTCTAAGCAGCCGGCTGAGGAGGTGAAGGCTTATTCCACGCTGCGCACTGCCGAGGGGGTGATGATGATGTCCACTGGGGCGTCGTGATCCTCGATGGGCAGGTGGTCTACCAGGTTGTCGTCGAAAAGCACAACAGCGGCGAGTGGGCGCCCCGGTTGGCGCTGGGCGAGAGCGCGATCGTAGTAGCCGCCGCCTTTGCCCAAACGGAACCCGCACGGAGTGGCGGCCAGCGCCGGCACCACGATGAGGTCAAGCTGCTGCAGCAGGCTGTTATCTGTGCGCGGCCCGGTCGGCTCGGGAATGGAGTAAGGGCCGGGCTCGGTGTTGTCGAAACCGGTGAACTGCGCCCAGCCGAGCTGCCCCTGGGGGCCAGAGATCGGGAGGTAGAGCTCGTCGAGCCAGGAGTCCAGAAGAGGGATCAGTGCCTCGCCGCCAGGTTCGTTGGCGAGCGGAACATAAGCGGCGGCGCGCCGGGCCCCGATAGAGGCCATGAGATTGGCCACATGGGCACCGATGGCGTCATTGGCCTCGGCCCGTTGGCTTGCGCTGAGCGCCTGACGGCGGGAGGTCATTTCGCGACGAATACGGGATTTGTGCACAACTGCATCGTCTGCACGGGGCTCTGCTGTCATGACCTAGAGCATAGGGAAGCGGGCAGCTTAGCGAGAGTCGTAGCACGGAAATGGGTGGGAGGTAGGTAGGCTTAACAGCTATGACCGAGCCAATCGAGAATCACAAAAACTCTGTTAAAACGGTGGTTGTGCCGGCCGCAGGTTTAGGTACCCGCTTCCTGCCCGCCACGAAACGAGTGCCGAAGGAATTGCTGCCGGTGGTGGACACTCCCGGTATCGAATTGATCGCCGAGGAGGCAGCCCAGCTTGGTGCTTCCCGATTGGCCATTATCACTGCGCCGCAGAAGTCCGATGTGCTCGCCCACTTCGAGGCCTATCCAGAATTGGTGAACACGCTGCGCGAGCGCGGCAAGCTGGATCAGTTGCGCAAGGTTGAGCGCGCCGAGAAGCTTATCGACGCCGTCCCCGTGAAACAGGACCAGCCACTGGGCTTGGGCCACGCGGTGGGCTTGGCCGAGGCAGTGCTTGATGATGATGAAGACGTGGTGGCAGTGATGCTGCCCGATGACATCGTGATGCCGATGGGCGTGATGGACGAGATGGCTCGCCTCCGCGCCGAGAAGGGCGGCTCGGTGCTGTGCGCCTTCGAGGTGCCCCACGATGAGGTGTCGAACTATGGCGTCTTCGATGTGGAAGAATGCGGCGAGGACACCGTGCGCAAGGTGGTGGGCATGGTGGAAAAGCCCGACGCGGATGAGGCCCCGTCGAACTTCGTGGCCACTGGCCGCTACCTGCTCGATCGCTCCATCTTTGATGCGCTGCGCCGCATCACCCCCGGTAAGGGTGGGGAATTGCAGCTCACCGACGCCATCGAGCTGCTCATCGAGGAGGGCCACCCTGTCCACATCGTGATCCACGATGGCAAGCGCCACGATCTCGGCAACCCGGGTGGCTTCATTCGTGCCTGCGTGGACTTCGGTCTGGATCACCCCGAGTACGGGCCGGGTTTGAAGCGCGCAATCAAGGAGATGCTGGCGGAGCGGGAATCTAAGAAGCGACGCGGCTAGAATAATTCTTTACACAGCGGGCCGAGTGTGTCCGCCCGCCCCGGCCGCACACGCGATGTTGAAGGAGTTAGTGAGCTTGTGAGATCCGTTGAGAAACAGCTCGAGCTAATAACCACGCTTGCGGCCACCCCAGAGCCGGTGCGTATCGCCATCGCGGAAGCCCTCGGCATGATGTGCGCAGAGGAGATCAAAGCCACCAAGCCGCTGCCCGGTTTTCCGCAGGCCGCCATCGACGGCTACGCGGTGCGTGCAGTGGACGTGGGTGGGGAGCGAGGACTGTCCAACCGGCCCGCCCGCAGCGCCGCGGAGGATGAGCCGGAACTCGGCCCGGAACCCGTGGTGGAAACTTCCATGCCCGTGGTGGGCGAGGTGCCCGCAGGATCACAGCGCCCGTTGCGGCTGCAGCCGAAGCAGGCGGTGCGCGTGCACACCGGTGCACCGCTGCCCACGCTTGCCGACGCCGTCTTGCCGCTCGAATGGTCCGATCGGGGATCCAAGCGCGTCGTGGCCACCAGACCCGTGCGATCGGGGGAATTTGTGCGCGGGGTGGGCCAAGACATCCAGCCCGGTGACGTGGCCGTAGCCCCTGGGGTCACGCTCGCACCCGCCCAGATTGGTCTCTTGGCCGCGGTGGGGCGATCGAAGGTGCTGGTGTATCCGCGACCGCGAGTGTCCGTGATCTCCGTCGGCGCCGAATTGGTGGACATCGACCGCGAACCAGGATTGGGGCAGGTCTATGACATCAACTCTTATGCCCTCGCTGCCGCGGTGAAAGAAGCCGGTGCCGAGGTGCACCGAGTGGGTATCGCCGCTGGTGAACCGCGCCGATTGCGGGAGATCATCGAAGGCCAGATGCTGCGATCGGAGGCGATCGTGATCTCCGGTGCCGTGGGTGGTGCAAGCTCGCGCACCATTCAAGATGTACTGCGCGAACTCGGTGATATCGATACCACCCGCGTGGCCATGCACCCTGGCTCGGTTCAAGGTTTCGGGGTACTGGGGGAGGAGCGCATCCCAGTGTTCCTCACTCCCTCGAATCCGGTGAGCTCGCTGGTTATTTTCGAAACCTTCATGCGCCCGTGGATTCGCCGCAGCCTCGGTAAGAGTAGCACCCAGCGCCGCTTCGTACGTGCCCGTGCCCTCAACCACGTGGACTCGCGGCCAGGCCGCCGCGGTTTCGTGCGCGCCCGACTGATGCGCGATGCCCACACCCAGGATTATCTGGTGGAAGGCCTCGCCGGCGCTGGCGGTGCACCCGCCCACCTGCTGGCAGGACTCAGCGAAGCAAACGCCATCATCCGCATTCCAGAGGATGTTACTGAGATTCGCCCCGGCGATATCGTGGACGTGATCTTCCTCGCCCAAGGCCGCTAGCCAGTCTCCACCCCTTGGCGCTGCCCGCACCGACTACACCCACCTTGTACCTTTGTCACTATGCTCGGTTTGTTCACTCGCGTACGGCGCAGCATGCGTTCGCACATGCTTCCCAGCGAGCTCCAGCCGCGGTCGACCATCGCGGTAGAGCTGCCCGACGGGGATCGGCTGCGCCTGCGGCCGGTGGATTTCAGTGATGGCCCCGACTGGCGGACACTGCGGATCAAAGACCGCGAGTTTCTCGAACCGGTCGAACCCACGGTGGACGGCACTTGGGAGCAGGCCCATTCGGTGCGGGCATGGAAAGATACCTTCCGGCTTTTGGACCAAGCCAGCCTCAACGGCGAGATCGTGCCCCTAGTGATCGAGCTCGATGGGTGCTTTATGGGGCAAGTGACCCTGGGCAATATTCAGCGTGGCGCTGCCAGCGAATGCTGGATCGGCTACTGGGTAGATAGCGACTACACCGGCCGGGGCATTGCCACTGCCGCCTGCGCGCTCGGGGTGGATTATGCCTTCGGGCACCTTCAGCTCAACCGGGTGACCGCTACCTATCTGCCCACCAATCCCGCTTCGGCCGCGGTGCTCGAACATTGCGGCTTCAGCGAGGAAGGCTATGTGCGGGGCGCGCTGCACATCAATGGTCGGTGGCAGGATCATTATCTCGTGGGGTTGCTGCGCAGCGATTATGCGATACCTGCGGTGGAGAGATTGCGTCGACAAGGCCGAGTGCGTGCTGTGAATATAGGGAATAAATAATGGGCTGACTCGGCGTGGCTGTCTGAATGTCAACAACATCCACAACTAGTGTTAGGTACCGACAAGAGTGGGATGATCGCTCCTCGTTGCGGGCGTGCACGCGCCAGCCGCTCGCGGTGCGAGGGGATAGTCGGTGACGATGATCCCACACTTATTCTCAGTTAGGAAGGTCCTCCAATAGTGTCAGGTACAGTCGCGATCGCCGTGATGGTGGTGGTGTGGCTCTTCGTTCTTGCACCCCTCGCACTTCGAGGTCAAAAGCCGATCCGCCGCACCAATAAGGCCTTCGATGAAACCCGCGTGGTCTACGAAGGCGGCTCTGGGGATCTGCCGCGCGCAACCCGCCCGCGGTGGTCTCGTCGTGATGTCCGCGCCGAAACCCCGCAGCCAGCAGTGGAGGCGGAGGAAGTAGATCCCGAGGACATCCTGATTGACGACACCCCCCGCCGCTCCGCCGCGAGCACCGAGGCCGTGGCCCAAGAGGTCGATGGCGATGTGGTCCGCGAGCTGGAAGCCGCCCGCGCCGAGCGTGCAGTAATCAGCGCCGAGCAGGAGAGCGAAGACAACAGCGACTCTGAGCTACCGGCCGATGAGGACGAGCAGGATGCGGAACTCACCGGTGCCGCGGAAGATCTCGACGAGGATGTCGTGGCGGACGAGGACATCGCCGCGGAGCCTCCGGTGGCCGAGGATGCTTACGACATCGACAGCTCCTACGCCGGCCCCTCGGATCTGCTGCACCCCGCTGCGCACTACGACGACGCCGATGAGATCATCGAGCCGAGCGACTACGACGACGAAGCCGCAGAGATCGATGAAGAAGCCACCGACGAGGATCGCGAGTTTGCTGCTTCTCGACGCGGTCGCGGTTGGTACGACCCCGAGGCCGATGCTGATCGGGCGCACCTGCGCTACCAGCGGCGCCAGCGCACCCTCGTCGGACTCGGTGTCTCTGTACTGCTGGGGCTGGCCCTAGGAATCATCGTGGGCGGCTGGGCTTGGCTGGTGGCCTTGCTCGCCATGGGGCTCACTGGCCTGTACCTCTACGCGCTGCGCCAGCAGGTTCGCGCCGAGCAGCAGCTGCGCCGCCGTCGCCTTCGTCACCTTCGCCGCGCACGGCTTGGTGTGCGCACCGACCGCGACGAAGAGATGGGAGTGCCGCAACGACTGCGCCGTCCCGGGGCCGTGGTGCTGGACATGGATGATGAAAGCCCCGACTTCGAATACCTCGACACCATGGACGCCGGCGAGTACTTCTATGACGATTACTACGATGAGCCCGAAACGTCCTACAATGACAGGCAGCCGCGCCGCGTGAGCTAGAACCGCAGAGGTCTACACACTTTTTCGGCGCAGCGCGGGGCCATAGCTCAGTTGGTAGAGCGTCGCGTTCGCAATGCGAAGGTCGGGAGTTCGATTCTCCTTGGCTCCACGGATCAAAACCCCTGTTTCCTCTGGGAGCAGGGGTTTTCGCCATTCGGGGGTGGGTAATCGCGATAGCAGAAGGGAAGGAAAACGGTGGGGCACTGATTCCCTTCGGATTACCCGAGGCGTCCCAAGACGTCATCCGCTGGCTACGTTTGTGTGACAGTCTGCATCCCAGTTTGGCGTACATATCGCCGCACCAGCCATATCGGCGTTCTTCAGCTAGGTTACAGCATGCGTTATCGAGCGACTGCGAGAAAAGCTCCCACGTGCGAGAAGCACAATACATAGCGCGAATAGGCACATAGCGGCTGAAGATAGTACGAGGCCGTTGACGCCCGCGTGGGAGAGAAGAAGCCCGCCGATGAGGCCGCCGCAGGCGATGGCGAGGTTGAATACCGTCACGAAGAGAGATTGAGCGGTATCGATGTGTTGCCCAGCAGCGTCAGCAAGGGCTGTCTGCACCAGTACGGGTGCCCCGCCGAAGCCAAGTCCCCACAGGGCTATAGCGGCCGTTGCGAGGATCGCGCTGGTACTGGAGAGAGCGAAGATTGAGACCGCGAGGCTCATCACAGCCAGTGAGCTCAAGGTGGCGAGCCGAGGAGCGCGATCGATCACTGCGCCTGTGCAGCTAATCCCGGAGATAGCAGCAATGCCGAAGATCGCAAGCCCTAGCTCAAGGCGCAGGTCTGTGGTTGCGAGCAGGGGCAGCGGTGTAGGTGTAGAGAAGATTATGGGCCACAATCCAGATGCCGGTGACACCCAATATGATCCGTACCGAGCGCCTTCGCGTGAGAATCGCTAGTCGGGTGCGACGGCGGCAGCTGCCGCCTGCTCTATCCGGTACCGCGGCGCCGATCCACAGTGCTACACAGGCTGCTCCTGAAGCGATGAGACCAAACACCCAACGCCAATCCATGATGGTTGCGGCGTATGCACCGGCGGGTACGCCACCTGCGAGTGCAAGAGGTTGTCCGAGACCGGTGATGGCCAGTGCCCGTCCTTGGAGCTGTGGTGCGGCGAGGCCGCGGGCATAGCCAGTCAGCACGCCCCACACTAAGGCGGCGGCTGCTCCGGCCACACAGCGCGCCACCAAGGTCAGAATCAGCCATGGGGATAACGTGGTGACGAGATTTGACGCGACGAGAGTGGCCATCGCGCCGAGGAGGACTCTTTTTCTACGTAGGGTTCGGGTGAGAGCAACCAGCGGAATTGCCGCAACTACTGAACCTCAGGCGTATGCACTCACTAGTTTGGCCAGCGCCTGATTCTGCTACCTCTAGTCCACGAGACAGCTGGGGGAGAAGCCCAGCGGGAATGGTTTCGGTAAAGATCGCCACAAAACCAGCGGCCGAGAGTGCGAGAAGCGCGCCTGGGGCAGGCGATGCGAAGGTGGATCTGCCCTGTGATTCATGCGTGCCCAGCTCGACAGATGGGGCAGTGGGAACACGCTGTGGGGATCGGGTAAACAGCTGAAGTGGCCACGATGGATAAACCTTCCGTGTCAGAATGTGATCTCCAGCAACGAACACTTAAGGGGAGTTTCTGGCGCTTGTATCCTCATAGCCTTCTACGGCGTCTTCCCCCTCGTCCGACACAGTGTGTTCATGGCTGTGATGTGCCGGATTCATCCTGGGCCACAGGGCAGAGCGAGCGTGGTGTGAGTGAAGAGTGAAAGGGGCCTATGGTCTCTACATAGGGGTGGGGAGTGGGCTGTACAGCAGGCCCAACTGGTTGAGCACAGGGCATCGTGCACACCGCTGTCGAGAAATACCGTCCTAGCCTGCGCGAGGTTAGTGGGGTGGGTGTGGTGGATGGGGTAGGCAGGCCGAGGAAGAATCGATGTGAGTCTAAGATCACAGAACACTGCTTTTTTAGGGTTCTATCAGGCACGATTACGTGGTGTGGGTGGCGTGTTCATCCTTTGTTCATCTTTGGTTCGTGAGGCCGTTATGTCGGTGGTTTTTACTCTTAGCTGATCCTCGTCCATCTCTATACGGAGATATGTGAACTACATGCAGACCAAGAGTCGTGAACTCACCGCTACGGAAGCGCCTCAGGTGGCGCAGAGTGACGCCGCCCTTCCGCGCAGCCCCCTCTCCTTTATTCCGGTGAAGGGGACCGCAGCTAATATCCGCGACTGGATCGGCGTGGTCATTGGCATTTACGTGCTGATCACCGCCGTTCAGGTGATCGGCTCCGGTTTCAAGGTCGCCACCGGCGACCAGGCCGAAGCCCTGTTCTCTTTTGCTTCTAACCCGCTCGTGGCTCTGATGATTGGTCTTCTGGCCACGGCGCTAACTCAATCCTCCTCCACCACCACCTCGATCGTGGTTGGCCTGGTGGCTGGCGGCATGCCCATGGCTGTTGCCATTCCGATGCTTATGGGCGCAAACCTGGGCACCACCATGACCAACACGTTGGTCAGCTTGGGTATGGCTCGCGATAAGGACGCTTTCCGACGCGCCTTCGCCGCAGCCACCGTGCATGACTTCTTCAACCTGATGGCCGTGCTCATCCTGCTCCCGCTGGAGCTGATGTTCGGCGTGTTGGAGAAGAGCTCCCATTGGATGGCCGAGCAGACTCACGGCTCTGACGGCGGCATTGTGGCTACCGTGTTCACTGGCCTGGGATCCTTTGTTAAGGCTGTGACCACTCCGCTGGCTCATCTGTTCAAGAGTGCTGCTGGTTCTCTGGGACTGGGCGATGTGTGGACCGGTGGTCTGCTGATCGTGCTCGGTGTGGTGCTCATCCTCGCGGTGATCAACAACATCGGCAAGCTGCTCAAGGTGCTCATGGTGGGTAAGGCAAAGGACGTGCTGCACAACGCTATCGGCCGCGGCCCGATCACCGGTATCTTCTCCGGCGCGCTGATGACGATCATGGTGCAGTCCTCTTCCACCACCACCTCCTTGGCTGTGCCGCTCGCTGGCTCCGGTACCTTCACCCTGCGTCAGATCTACCCCTTCACCGTGGGCGCAAACATTGGTACCACCATCACTGCACTGATCGCTGCGTTTGGCTTCAGCGGCGGCGAGGGCACCCTGGCTATGCAGGCCGCCTTCGTGCACCTGCTGTTCAACGTCTTTGCCACCCTGATCATTTTCGGCCTTCCCTTCCTGCGGCCGCTGCCCCCTAAGGGTGCAGAACTGCTGGCAAAGGTATCTGCAGAGCGTAAGATTTGGGCTGTGCTGTGGACCGTCGGCGTCTTCGTTGTGGTCCCGCTTCTGCTGATCCTGGCTACCAACATCTTCTAGGGAGCTGATTCATGTCCGACCATAGCGGCGCTGATCTCGAGTCCAAGCTCAAGGCAAAGCTCGCCGAGGCCGAGAAGTACGCCGCCAGCATTCGGGCGGACATCGCATCACTGTCCAAGAAGGCGGATGATCCCGAGTCTGTCGCGGAACAAGATCTCCAGCATGACGCGGTGGATCATCTGGATGATTACATCAAGCAGACCCACGTGCACTGGCACACCATCGTCGAGTTTTTGGAAGACGCTATCGCAGAGCTGCGCCCCGGCCACAAGGATGAGGACCAGGACGAGGTAGCAGAGCAGCAGGTGGCGTCGACAAGCTCCGAGGATGAAGGCCCTAAGAGCACAGCGGAGAAAGCACCGTCCGTGCAGACCCCGCGCGAGGACACCACATCGCCCTGATGCCGCAACCGTGACCCCAAGCGAAGGACGAGCGCTTGGGGTTTCGCTGTTCGAGTGGGGAGCTGCAAGTTTCATCCTGCGAGATCGGCGGTAAGGGCTTATGTTTTTAACGTGGCCTGAACCCACGCCGCTAGGGGAGTACCCTTGGTGGCACCCCACTACTTCCCAGTGGCTATCCCACGAGGAAGGCCACCCAAATGAGCACGAGCGATCGCTGTGCGGGGTGATCCCGATCGGCGACGACTGTGCACACAGAGGTACAACGACCTCCTAACTGTGAGGAAGACGGATTCATGAGTGAACGAAGCGATACTGAACTGGAAGCTCAGTTGGAAGTAAAGCTCGCCGAGGCTGAGGAATACGTCGCTCGCCTGCGCAAGGAGCTGGCTGAGTTGCGGGCCCGCAAGGCGCGCGCCCGGGCCGAGCGGGCGGTAGTTGAGGCAGCAGAAGAAGAGATGCGCGAGGCCGAGCAGCACTCGGTCACCGACGAGCTGGACAAGTACATGCAGCGCACCGCTGTGCAGTGGCGTTCGGTGCTCGAATTTCTTGAGGATTCCATCGCCGAGTTGCGCCGAGATCGCGAAAACAGCACCGGGCACACTCCAGAGGCACGCATTTCTGCCGAGGACGCGGTGCTCGATCCTGTCTCCCAGCCGCGCCACGATGATCCCGAGGAGCCCCCGCAGCACTAGGGCTTGTGGGCCATCCGCGCCGCCACCAGCACCGCCGCGCTGAAGCAGGCGCGAACGCGCTGTGACTAGCGCTCGGGGAGCAGGCAGCACACGGTGGTGGGTGAGAGGAAGGCTCTGCTTTGGCATGCTGGAAGGCATGGACGCCTATGGAGACGATGTATTTATCAAACGCCCCAACGAGCCAGGCGCAGCCCTCGCCGAGGCAGCCGGCCTGCGCTGGTTGCGGGAGGCGGCACCAGCCGCAGTAGTGGAGGTGTGCGAAGCCTCTGAGGAAGCGATTGTCACCGCCCGCGTAGAGCAGGTACGCCCCACGCCCGAGGCCGCTTATGAGGCCGGCCGCCAGATGGCATTCATGCACCGCGGCGGCGCCGATGCCCACGGCGCCCCACCGGCACCTAGCGGGAAACGATTTGAGGGCCAGAATTTCATCGGTACCCAACCGCAGGACTGCATACCGCGAGAGACGTGGAGAGAATTCTATCCGGCGCAGCGCGTGCTGCCCTTCGCCGAGATGGCGCGAGAGCGCGGCAACCTCTCCGAGCAGGATTATCATGACGTGCGAGCGGCCTGCGCAAGCATAGAATCGGCTGACTATCACCCGCCAGTCGCGCGCATCCACGGCGATCTGTGGGCAGGCAACCTGCTCTTCGCTCAGGAAGGCCCTGTGTTTATCGATCCCGCCGCACACGGCGGGGCAGCCCTAACAGACATCGCGATGCTGGCGCTGTTTGGGGCACCATTCTTTGACCACATCGTGCGCGGCTATCGCAGCATCGCCCCGCTGGAGGAGAACTGGCAGGAGCTCATCCCGCTCCACCAGATGCATCCACTGGCGGTACACGCCGCCACCCACGGCCCGTCCTATGGCAGCGAACTGGCACAAGCGGCGCGCGCTGTCCTCGCGATGTGGGGCGAATGATGTGGGATGAGTGATTCGCCCTTAGTGCCTAGGTGATCCGCCGCCGCGAAGGGGCCCTCCAACCTCGTTGAACTACGCGGCTTAGGGTGAGACTTAAGGGTGTTAATCTTAGGAACCATGGACAAACCAGCAACGAGGGACGCAGCGCTGTTGTTCCTGCGCGCCGTGCTCGGCTTCGTCTTTATCGCGCACGGTTGGCAGAAGATCGCGATCGACGGCATGGATGAGACCATCGGCGCGTTCAGCGCGATGCATGTGCCACAGCCCAAGCTCTCCGCCTATATCACCATGGTGGCTGAGCTGGCCTGCGGCGGGCTGCTCGTGGTCGGATTCCTCACCACCATTGCCGCAGCTGTGCTAACACTCGTGATGGCTGGAGCCCTGTACTTCGTGCACCTTGACTCGGGGGTGTTTGTGGGCACGGGCGGCTTCGAATACGTGCTGGTGCTCATCGCCGCGCTGATTATGGTGATCGTCTTCGGCTCAGGGCGCGTCAGTATCGATGGAGCCCTTACTCGATGATGGATTGTGCGCAGGTGCAGGCGGCGTTGTCCGCGCGCCTCGACGGCGAACCTACCGGCATCAACGACGATGCGCTCGACGCCCATCTGGCCCACTGCGAGCAGTGCCAAGCCTTTGTCAATGACGCGGCGGCGCTCAAACGCAGCCTCAACTTCTGCGTCGCCGATACCGCCGGCTCAGCGGAGGCAAGCCCACCGGATCTCTCGGAGCTGATTCTGGCTGGGGTGGAGCCGCAGCGGCGTCGACAAGCATCGCGACGCGCGATCGGGGTGGGGATGAGCCGCGTGGTGCTCGTGGTGTGTGCGATCGCGTTTTTGTTCTGGGCCATTCAGCTCTTCGTCGCCTCCACCACCGTGCAGCAGACATGGCAGGGCGAAGATCTCGATCCTTATCTGGCACGCATGCTCGTCGAGGGAGCCACGGTGCGTCTCGCGTTGGCCTTTGGGTTGGTCTTTGCTGTGTGGCGCTCTCGCATCGCGGTGGGATTGCTGCCGGTCTACGGGGCGCTGTTTACGTTCAGCCTCGGATTCGGGGCGCGCGACATGGTGCTCGGCACACTCGATCGCGACAGCGTGTACTGGCTGGTGCTGGTGGGCCTTAGCGCCCTGGTGCTGCTGTGCTACTGGCTAGCCGATCGAGGCCTTGTGGCATTCGAACTGGCGTGGCGCCAACTATCGGCACAACCCTCACCCAGCGCCGAGCTGCGCTGAGGCGGGCGGAGAAGGCCTAACGCCAGCTGCGCAGCCACATGATGGTGAAGTAGTAATCGTCACTAATCAGCATCCCGTAGAGGATGGGGGAGTAGACGGCAAAGCACACCACTGCTGCCGAGAGGTACGCTACCGCCGCCACGCTGCCGATATGCCAGGTGTGTACGCGTAGCTTGGCAGCAAACCCCGTGCCATCGCTGGCGTGACGACGCAGCGTTGGGCCTCGTCCCCACATCTGGTTCAAGATCAATGCCAGCCCAATGATGATGAAGGGGATCAGCGGCGCGGCATAGAAGAAATACATCTGCCGGTCATAGGAGAGCAGCCACGGGATGTAGCCGGCGCCGAAGCCGAGGAGCACCATCAGATACGCGCCGCGCCCGCGCAGGAAAAACTGCACGATCGCCCACACCAAAACAGGCACGGTGAGCCACCAGATGATCGGGGTGCCGTAGAGGAAGATCATGCGGCGGCAGGTGGAATCGCCGCAGGCGATATCAGTATTGGAGTAAAACAAGACTGGCCGAAGCGCTGCCAGCCAGCTCAGCGGCTTCGACTCCCACGGGTGCTCGTGGCCATTGGAGTTGGTGAGTGAGGAGTGGAAGCTCAGCATTTTGTCGTGGTAATACACCCAGCTGGCCAGGGTATCCGGCAGCGATGCATACCAGGCGCCGTCCTCGATCTTGCCTTCCTCTGCCGCATGCCTAAAGGAGGACGTCTCGGCCGCGAACCAGCCGCGCCAGCTGAAGATGTAGCACAGCACTGGAATGATCACTAGATACACAAAGGCCTTTGGGGCATCGCGCAGCAGTGTCCGGACCACAGCTTTCTTATCCCCAGCGCCGGCGCGCACCCAGGCGTCCCACCACACGGTGACCACGCCAAAAAAGGCCATGTAATACAGCCCCGACCATTTCACCGACAACGCCAAGCCGAAGAACAGGCCGCAGGTGATTAGCCACGGACGCAGGCCAAAGCGCAGCGGCGGCGGGCCGGGGATACGGGCGAGCCGGGCAACCTGTTCGCGGTCGCGAATGAAGGCATAGCAGGCGCAGAGCACGAAGAACACCAGATAGATATCCAGCATGCCGAAGCGGGAGATGACCAGCAGGACGCCGTCGACAAGCGCGAGAATGCCGGCGAAGATAGCGACCCTTAAGGAACGAGAGATGCGGCGAGCCAGTGCCATGATCACGAGCACGAGCACACTGCCGAACACAGCAGCCATCACCCGCCAGCCCAGCGGGGAATAGCCGAAGACGGCTTCGCTGAGGGCAGTCAGCCGCTTACCTAAAGGCGGGTGCACGACCAGCCCATAGCCTGGGTTGGACTCGATGCCGCCGCCGGCAAGCAACCCAAGCTGGCCGTGGATGCTTCGCAGCTGGTCGTAGGCTTGGGGAACATAGTGTTTCTCATCGAACACAGGGGTGCCGCTAGCAGTGTGAGTGCTCAAGCCGATGAAGCGGGTGAGTACAGACAGCACGCCGATGATCGCGAAAGCCAGGCTATCGCTGCGGCTCCAGGTGAGTTCAGAGGTTAGCGACGCGGACTTAGCGCGGCGCCCGCCCACCGCTGTCGACCCAGAAAAAGGCTCGCGGTTAAGCAGCTGGGTCTGGGCGGCAGGGCGGGGAGGGGAATCGGAGGGCGGGTTAACGGCGCTATGCGCACTCGCCGAGGCTGAACTCATGGCTACATAGTTTAAGTGGAAAGCAGGACACTGCTAAAGCAGTGGGCCTGTAGGTGGGCTGCAGCGTCTGAGCGGTGTAGCGCTCGCAGGTATGTGTGCAGGCTGGGGTGGAGGCGAGCAGCGCCGCGCGGGCGTGTGAGAAGCTAGAGGCCATGGATATCTCCTCTGCGTCCGTTCCCACTCCGCCGGCCTACCGCGAACCCCTGCCCCGTGGGGTGATTATCGCGGCCACGCCGCTGGGCAATATCTACGATGCCTCGCCGCGGCTGCTCGCGGCATTGGCGCAGGCGGACATCATTGCAGCGGAAGATACTCGCCGGACGCGGTCGCTGGCCGCAGCTCTCGGCGTAGAGATCAGGGGCAAGGTGATCTCTAATTTCGACCACAATGAAAGCGCCAGGGTGGAGGATCTCATCGCCGCCGCCCGCGCCTATTCGGTGCTGGTGGTCACCGATGCAGGCATGCCGAGCGTGTCCGATCCAGGCTTTCCGCTCGTGCAGGCCGCCCACGAGGCGGGGGTGCCGGTGACCTGTCTGCCTGGCCCCTCCGCTGTTCCCACCGCCTTGGCACTGTCGGGGCTGCCGGTGGGGCGGTTCTGCTTCGATGGTTTCGCCCCGCGCAAAGCTGGGGCGCGCCGCAGTTGGCTCGAATCGATGCGCAGCGAAGAGCGCGCCGTGTGCTTTTTCGAATCCCCGCACCGCATTGCCGCCACTCTCGCCGAGGCGGCCGAGATTCTCGGCTCCTCACGGCAGGCCGCGGTGTGTCGCGAGCTCACCAAAACCTTCGAAGAGATCAAGCGCGGCAGTCTCGGCGAGCTCGCCGAGTGGGCCGCTGGCGGCGTGAAGGGGGAGATCTCGGTGGTGATCGCTGGTGCAGATGGCACAGCCGAGAGCAGCCTCGAGGATATCGTGGAGCGTGCCCTCGAACGCGTGGAAGCGGGCGAGCGGGTAAAGACGGTGACCAAGGACCTGGCCAAGGAGTACAAGGTCTCTAAAAACGAGCTGTACGACGCCGTGATTGCCCGCCGCGGCTAGCTACCTCGGGCTGCTGCGTAGCCCAGCTCAGCCTGTGGATGTGGAAACGACCGCAGTGGCCGCAGCACAGCTTGTGATGTGGTCGAGACAACAATCCCCACCGCAGGCCCCCAGCGAGAGCGAATTGTTACCGTTTTGTGATCTTCTCGTGTGGGGTGGTGGCCGGTAGGATGGGCGAAACGCCGAGCTGAACAGGGCGGATGGGCGTTGCTGTGCGGTGGCTGAGCCCATGCTGAGCAGTCTCTGAGCATGCTAAAGAAGCGCCTATGCTGCGGTTTTCGCCCCATCTGGCCGCCGGGTGCTTTTGGCAATTAGGTCGATCTTCACCAAGGTAGAAGTATGAGCACTTCTGACCAGAATGATGCGGCAGCCAGCTCTGCCGCGGATGAGACCGGAGGATCCGGCGCTGACACCCACGCGGTGCACGCGTCGGCGAACACGGCCACGCAGTCCGATCAGGCCACCAGCGCCTCGGGCAGCGCGGAGACCTCCAGCGGCACCACCGCCGCGGACGAGTTCGCCTCTCTCCTCGACTCCGACGCCGATTACAACTACGACGAAGCCGCCGCCGAGTTTGATGACTACGGCGCCTATGAGGACAAGAATGCCCCGCTCAGCTGGGGCATCATTGTCCCCTCGATGGCTGTGGTGATCGCTATTGTGGTGTGGGGTTTGGCCCTGCCCGATAGCTTCGCCACGTTTGCTGACAACGCCTTCGCCCAGGTGATTGACAAGCTGGGCTGGGCCTTCGTGCTCTTCGGCACGGTATTTGTGGCCTTCATTCTGTATGTGGCCATGAGCAAGTTCGGCAATATTAACCTCGGCGCTGATGGCGATGCGCCCGAGTTTTCCACCCCCAGCTGGATCGCGATGATGTTCGCCGCCGGCATGGGTATCGGCCTGATGTTCTTCGGTACCTCCGAGCCGTTGACCTTCTACCGCAATGGTGTGCCCGGACACCCAGACCACCAGGCTTCTTCGGCCTTTGCCTCCACGCTCTTCCACTGGACGCTGCACCCGTGGGCGATCTACGCGATCGTCGGCTTGGCCATTGCTTATTCCACCTTCCGCCTTGGCCGCAAGCAGCTGCTGTCCTCGGCATTTATTCCGCTGATCGGCGAGCGTGGCGCCAATGGCATTATTGGCAAGCTCATCGATATTCTCGCGGTGATCGCTACCGTCTTCGGTACCGCAGCCTCGCTGGGTATCGGTGCCCTGCAGATTAAATCCGGCCTGGATGCCTCGGGCGTGATTGAAGATCCGCAGAACTCCACCGTGATCATGATCGTGCTGATCCTCACCCTCTGCTTCATCATCTCCGCAATGTCGGGTGTGGGTAAGGGCATCCAATACATCTCCAACGCCAACATGGTGATGGCAGCTGTGCTCGCCATCTTCGTCTTTGCGGTGGGCCCCACCGTGAACGTGCTCAACATGCTGCCCACCTCTGTGGGATCCTACTTCTCCCAGTTCTTCGAGATGGCGGCTCGTACCGCCAACAATGGCAACCCCGAGGCCGCCGAGTGGGTCTCCGGTTGGACCATCTTCTACTGGGCATGGTGGATTTCCTGGAGCCCCTTCGTGGGCATGTTCCTGGCGCGCATCTCCCGCGGCCGCACCGTGCGTGAGTTCATCCTCGGTGTGATGCTCGTTCCCACCGCTGTGTCCGCAGTGTGGTTCTCCATCTTCGGCGGCACCGCCATCACCTTCGAACAGCGCGGCCAGTCCATCTGGGGCGATGGCAATAGCCAGCGTCAGCTCTTCGATCTGCTGCACCAGCTGCCGGGCGGATTCATCGCCGGCTTCGTAGCCATGGTGCTGCTGGCCACCTTCTTCATCACCTCCGCGGACTCCGCCTCCACGGTGATGGGCTCGCTGAGCCAGAACGGCGCCATCGAGGCCAACCGCTATGTTTCCGCAGCATGGGGTATCCTCACCGCCGGCATCGGCTTGACGCTGCTGCTGATTGGTGACGGCGAAGACTCGCTGTCGAACCTGCAGAACGTGACCATCGTGGCCGCCTCGCCCTTCCTCGTGGTGATCATTTTGCTCATGGTTGCCTTGTACAAGGATCTGAGTAATGACAAGCTCTATCTGGATCACAAGGAGCAGCAGCGCTGGGCTATGAAGCTGGCCCGCGAGCGCCGCGTGTACAACGAGTGGAAGCAGGCGCAGGAGCGTCGCAACGAGGTGCGTCGTAAAGCGCGCAAGATGACCTAAACGCGTCTTAGCGTCACATAGCTCACCGCCCTGTCCCCGAAAGTCAAGGGGACAGGGCGGTGTCTTGTGCGCTTATGCAGGCGCGTATCGCCGCGGGCGCTGAGGTGTCCGGTACCGGCGCTACACTGTGGCCCTATGAAGCACACAACCTCCACTCAGCATCTCGGTGAGCTCACGCTTACCTCCATCACCTTCACCCAGCCGCTCAGCGCGGACCCGCAGGATGAGCGCAGCATCGATGTCTTCGCCCGCGTGGTCACAGGCCCCGGTGGGGAAAACAAGCCCTATCTCCTCTTCCTGCAAGGTGGGCCCGGGGTAGAGGCGCCGCGCCCATGCGCCCAGCCGGCAGAGCCCTCCTGGTTGCCCACAGCCCTAGAGCACTACCAGGTGGTGATGCTCGATCAGCGCGGTACCGGCAACTCCAGCCCTGTGGACGAGCGCATCCTCGAAGGCCGCAGCGCCGAGGAGGTGGCCGAGTATCTTACTCACCTTCGCGCCGACGGCATTGTGCGCGACGCCGAGGCGCTACGCACAATCCTCGGCGTGGACACGTGGTGCACCCTGGGGCAATCCTTCGGCGGGTTCAGCACCCTGCACTACATCTCCACCCACCCGGAATCGCTGGATACCTGCTACTTCACCGGTGGGCTTTCTGCGGTGGGGCGCACAGCCGATGAGGTCTACACCGAGTGCTATCGCCGGATGCGGCGCAACTCCGAGGAGTTTTATCGCCGCTTCCCGCAGCTGCGAGAGACCATGCGCGACCTGGTCGAGGCTGCCCGCGCGGGCCAGATCGTGCTGCCTGATGGCGAGGTGGTCTCGGAGACGCGCCTGCGCTCGCTGGGGCACTGCCTCGGCTCGGATGATGGCTGGTTGAAGCTCTACCAGCTGCTACAGCTCGACCCCAGCTCGAGCCAGTTTGCCTACGATCTCGCAGGGCTTCTGCCTTATGGCGGGCGCAACCCGCTCTACTATGTGCTGCACGAATCCTCCTACGCCGATGGGGTCGTGACCAACTGGGCCGCGCAGCGCTGCATGCCCCAGGAATTCAAGGACGATCCCACGCTGCTGCTCGGCGAGCACGTGTTTAAAGAATGGTCTGAGACCGTCCCCGCTTTTCAACCGTGGGCCGAGGTGGCAGAGATCCTCGCCGAGCACGAGTGGCCTAGTCTCTACGATGCCGAGGCGCTCAAGGCATCCGGTGTTCGCGGCGCGGCTGCGGTGTATGCCAACGACGTCTTCGTTCCCCTCAACTTCTCCCTCGACACAGGCGAGTTGTTGGACCACGTCAAGCTGTACATCACCAGCGAGTACGAGCACGGGGGATTACGCACCAGCCAGAACGGGGCCGTGTTGAGGCACCTGTTCGATCTCGCGACCGACCGCCGGGTGCGTTAAGCAACCGCCGAGTGGGCTCAAGCCTGCGGACCGCTGTGGTGCGGGTGGGGGAGGGTGGCGTCGATAAGCATATGGCGCCTAAGTCTTAGACTTAGCTGTCTATCAATTATGCTCGTAGGCATGTCTGAATCTGTGCTCGTCTCAGTTGCTTGGCCCTACGCCAACGGCCCCCGCCACATCGGTCACGTGGCAGGCTTCGGCGTACCGTCCGATGTGTTTGCCCGCTACCAGCGTATGCGTGGCCGCACGGTGTTGATGATCTCTGGGACCGACGAGCACGGCACCCCGCTTCTCGTGCAGGCGGAAAAGGAAGGGGTGGCGGTCCAAGAGCTCGCGGATCGCTACAACCGCCAGATCGTGGAAGATCTCGCCGGGCTGGGTTTGACCTACGATCTATTCACCCGTACCACCACCCGCAATCACTACGCCACGGTGCAGGAGCTTTTCCGCGGGTTGTATGACAACGGCTACATGGTCAAAGAGACCACCCAGGGCGCAATTTCGCCATCCACCGGCCGAACTCTGCCGGATCGCTACATCGAGGGCACCTGCCCGATCTGTGGCGCCGATGGTGCCCGCGGCGATCAATGCGATCACTGCGGTAACCAGCTAGATCCGGCGGATCTGATCAACCCAGTATCCAAGCTCAATGGTGAGACCCCGGAGTTCCGCGAGACCGAGCACTTCTTCCTCGATCTTCCCGCCCTCGCCGAGGCGTTGGAGAGCTGGCTGAACGAGCGCGAGGATTGGCGTCCGAACGTGCTGAAGTTCTCCATGAACCTGCTGAAGGATATTCGCCCACGCGCGATGAGCCGCGACATCGACTGGGGTGTGCCCGTGCCCATTGAGGGCTGGGAGGACAACAACGCCAAAAAGCTTTATGTGTGGTTCGACGCGGTGGTCGGCTACCTGTCCTCGTCTATCGAGTGGGCGTATCGCAGCGGCAAGCCCGAGGCGTGGCGCGAGTTCTGGAACAACCCAGACACCCGCTCCTACTACTTCATGGGCAAGGACAACATCACCTTCCACTCCCAGATCTGGCCGGCGGAGCTGCTGGGCTATCGCGGACAGGGCTCGCGCGGTGGCGAGGCAGGCTCGCTTGGCGAGTTGGATCTTCCCACTGAGGTCGTCTCCTCCGAGTATCTGACGATGTCGGGCTCGAAGTTCTCCTCCTCTAAGGGCGTGGTGATTTACGTCAAGGACTTCCTACAAGAGTTCGGCCCTGATCCGCTGCGCTATTTCATCGCGGTGGCCGGCCCCGAGAACAATGACACCGACTTCACTTGGGACGAGTTTGTGCGCCGAGTGAACAATGAGCTGGCTAATGGCTGGGGCAACTTGGTCAACCGCACCGTGTCCATGGCGTATAAGAACTTCGGCGAAATCCCCACCCCGGGTGATCTCACCGCCGCTGATCAGGCGCTGTTGGAGCAGGCGGAGCGGGCTTTCGTGGAGGTTGGTGAGAACCTGGAGCACTCCAAGTTCAAGGCCGCGATCAGCCAGGTGATGCACATTGTCGGCGAGGCCAATGCCTATATCGCCGAGAACGAGCCATGGAAGCTGGCTAAGGACGACACCCAGCGCGAACGCCTGGGCACGGTGCTGTGGACTGCGCTGCAGGTGGTGTCTGACTGCAACACCATGCTCACCCCCTTCATCCCGCACACCGCCCAGAAGGTGCACGAAACCTTGGGACGTGAGGGTGAGTGGGCCGCCACCCCGCAGGTGCGTGAGGTGGCCGATGACATGCCGGTGGAGCCGGTGGGCGTGGGCCTGCCAGCTAAGGACAAGACCTATCCGGTGATCATGGGTGATTACACCCAGCAGCAGGCCACGTGGCAGCGCATCGAGTGCGTTCCTGGCACGCCGCTGTCCAAGCCGAAGCCGCTGGTGCACAAGCTCGACCCGGCGCTGGCCGAGGAAGGCCCGTCCTGGGCGCCGGTGGTGAGCTAGCGCGATGGGATCAAAGAAGCGGCCTGTTCCCACTCCGCTCGCTGGGGCATCGGGGCTTATCGACGCTCACACGCACCTCACCTCCTGCCCAGATGAGCCGGAAGCGGTGGTGCAGCGCGCCCGCGCCGCGGGGGTAGATGCGTTGGTGACCGTGGGCGATGGCCTCGAGGAGGCCGAGCAAGCGCTAGAGGTGGCCACCCAGCTGGATCGGGTGTGGGCGGCGTGCGCCATTCACCCCACCCGTGCCCGAGAACTCGATGACAGCGCCCGTGAGCGGCTGACTCAGCTCGCCCAGAATCCGCAGTGTGTCTCGATCGGGGAGACAGGCCTTGATACGTATTGGATCGGTAAGCAAGACTGGTGCGCTCCGCTTGAGGTGCAGGAAGAAGCCTTGCGTTTCCACATTGATTTAGCGGTGGAGAGCGGCAAGGCGTTGATGATCCACAACCGCGAGGCCGATGCAGATCTCATGCGGGTGCTTGCTAGCGCCCCACAGCCTGAGACCGTGATCTTGCACTGCTTCTCCTCGCCGCTGGAGGTAGCCCAGCAGGCGTGGGAGCGCGGCTATGTGCTGTCTTTTGCCGGCAATGTCACGTTTAAACGCAACGATTATCTGCGCGAGGCAGCAGCCCAAGTGCCCCTTGATCAGATCCTGTACGAGACCGATGCGCCGTACATGACGCCGGAGCCGTTTCGGGGTGCCCGCAATGAGCCAGCGTTCATCGGCCATACCGCCGCGTGCATTGCCCACGCGCGCGGGATGGAGTTGGCGGAATTCACCGCCGCGGCCGCGGAAAACTTCCGTCGGGTGTATCAGCTCGATACGTAGTCGCACCCGTCGAGCAGACGGGTGAGTACTGTGAGCACTCCTTGGTCGCTGTTGGGCGGGGCGATGTAATCGGCCAGCTCGGCGATACGGGGGTGCGCATTGGCCATGGCCACGGCCACTCCCGCCTGCTGGAGCAGCTCACAATCGTTGAGATAATCGCCGAAAGCGAGCGTCTGTTCGGGCGATATTCCCAACTGTGAGCACAAGTGGCGCAGCCCGTGACCCTTATCGGCCTCGAGGGACATCACGTCGATCCAGTGCGCACCAGAGACGGCCACCTTTGCCACCCCGGTGAAGTTGGCGAGATGCGGGTAGATGGTCTCCTCGACGGAGTCGAACCCGAAGATCGCAATCTTGATCACGTTGTCTGGGCTGAGCTCTGCCACCGAGTCCACGCGCCGCATCGAGGCGTAGTAGCGCTCGGTCTGATCAAGAAAGGCGGGATCGGTGCGGTCGATATAGGCCACCTCGGGGGTGCAGACAACGAGGCCCACATCGTGGCCGCGGGCGGCAAGCCGGCCCACTTTCCCCACTACCTCCCGCACGATATCTGGGGCGATCATGGTGGTGGACACCGTGGTGTCGTCGCAGACCACATTGGTGCCGTTTTCCGCAATGAAGCAGCGAGGTGCCACCTGTGCCGCGGGGTCATTGAACTGCTCGTACAAGGTGGCGTATTGCCTGCCGGAGGCAGGGGCGAAGGTGATGCCGGCCCGGTCCAGGCGGCTCAAAAGTGGCCACAGTCCGGCGGGAATCTGGTGGTCATCACCCAAGAGAGTGCCATCCATATCGGCAACGACGAGCTTGATGGAGTGGTCGCGAAGTAGGGTGGCGGGGATATCGCTGGGGGAGAACATGAGGGTCCTTCACGCGTGGGTCATTATGTGTTTTCAGGCGGCGGTCTCATCCTAGTGTTTCACGCCAGCGGGCTAGAGGGGCAGGCTGGTGGGCGTGCCTAGTTAGCTACCGCCGAGGTGGGCGTGCTGCGAGTGCATGTGAGCAAAAGCACCTTGGTGTGGCGGGGGTGGCGGATGAGCGTGCGCATCGGGATGAGATGCCACATCTGCTACATGCGTGAGTCGGTAGGGGCGGCTGTGACGGCTGTGGTTTCCCCACGGAAAGGTCTCTATCCTGCACGGTCTGATATCTAAGACATTTCAGTCAGGGTGGCGGAAATCTCTAGACATTGCGGAATTGTTACCGTACTGTTACATCCATTGCGACAGCGGGGGAGGGACACCACGCTCCGATCCGCCGGCTGCGCACGATAGACGATCACCACGACACACCGCTTACGGTGAAGGGACAACTGGTTTCATGGGAATCCGTACCAAGGCTCGCATCAACCGCACCGGCTCTAGCTCCACTCCGCTGCGCGTCGCCACCGGCGGCATGCTGGCCACCCTGTTGGTCGGTGGTGTGGTCTCGGCCAATGCTGTGGGCAAAAACGATGTGACGATCGACTTCAATGGCGAGACCATCAACCTAGCCACCGGCTCGGCCACCGTGGGTGCTGCGCTCGATGAGGCTGATATTCCGGCCGAGGACCGCGATCTCGTTAGCCCCAGCCCGGAGAGTGCCATCAGTGATGATCAAACCATCACTGTGCGCAGCGCCAAGCAGGTGGCTGTGGTGATTGACGGTGAGGAAAAGACTGTCGATTCCACCGCCCTCACTGTCGATGAGCTGCTTAAAGAGCTCGGCATGGTGGATCCCTCCGATCTGATCTCCTTGGACGGCACCACCGTGATTCCGCGTGACGGGCTCACCGTGGACGTGATTAAGTCCAAGATCATCACCATCAACGATGGCGGTGCCATCACCTACTCCAAGGTGGCGGAAAAGACCGTGGGTGATGTGCTGAAGGAGCGCGGGATCACCCTAGGTGAGAAGGACGAGGTAAGCCCCGCCCCGAACACCCCTGTCACCCGCGGGATGTCCATTGACGTCAAGCGCGTGGAGGAAAAGGAAGTCACCGATACCCAGCCCTTTACCGCCGATCCGGTGTACGTGGATGATGAGAGCCTGGAGCAAGGTGCCGAAGTAGTCGAGCAGGAGGCAACCCCGGGCGAGCGGGAGATCACCCGCAAGGTCACGTTGGTCAACGGCAAGGAGGTGGCCTCTGTGACTATCCGTGAAAAGGAGCTGCGCCCCTCCACTCCGGCCACCATTAAGCGGGGCGTGAAGCCCGCCGCGCCGGCTGTGGCTGGTGGCAGCGTGTGGGACCAGATCGCCCAGTGCGAGTCCGGCGGCAACTGGAGTATCGATACCGGTAATGGCTACTCCGGTGGCCTGCAATTCGCCCCCTCCACGTGGCAGGCCTATGGCGGTGGCCAGTACGCCCCCACCGCAGGGCAGGCCACCCGCGAGCAGCAGATCGACGTGGCCCAGCGGGTTCAGGCCGCTCAGGGCTGGGGCGCATGGCCCGCCTGCACCGCGAAGCTGGGCATCCGCTAACAGCCTCCGCAGATGGCGCGGCACACTGATCGCGCCTCGATAGTTTTCTCGGCTTCCCGCTCCTGCCATCGTTGATGGTGGCGGCGGGAAGTCTTTTTTCTGCGCGCGCCAGTTCGTCCCAGCATTCCCGGCTTGCCTCAGCGGGTCCTTGCGCGCCTCTGTGCTGGGTGCGGGCCACGGACCCACTAGACTGAAGAAACTATGACGACCGCACCGCCGCCGCACGCCGAGGATGGCGCCGCTTCAGCTTCCGGCACCGCCGTACAGCTACTGGGGCCGAAGGAGATTCGCGAGCTCGCAGAGAAGCTCGATGTGAGCCCGACGAAGAAGCTGGGCCAAAACTTCCTGCATGATCCCAACACTGTGCGCATGATTATCGCCGCCGCCGATATCACCGCTGCCGACGATGTGATCGAGATCGGCCCTGGGCTCGGCTCGCTCACTCTCGGGCTGGTGGAGGCCGCCCGTTCGGTTACGGCCGTAGAGATCGACCCGCGCCTAGCGGGCGAGTTGCCGGCCACGGCGAGGGCGCGTGCCGGTGCTGCCGCCGCCCGGCTGGAGGTACACAACCGCAACGCCCTTGAGTTCTCCCATGAGGAGTGCGCAACCAAGCCCACCGTGCTGGCAGCGAATCTGCCCTATAACGTCTCGGTGCCGGTGTTGATGCACATTCTGGCGGAGTTCCCCTCGCTCACTCGGGTGCTGGTGATGGTGCAAAAAGAGGTGGCGGATAGGCTCTCGGCACAACCGGGCAGCAAGATCTACGGGGTGCCGAGTGTGAAGGCCGCCTACTATGGCTCGGTGCGCCGCGCCGGGGTGATCGGAAAGAACGTGTTTTGGCCTGCCCCAAAGATCGATTCCGGTTTGGTGCGCATCGACTGCTTCGATCGTGATGCCATGCCGTGGCAGGCGAGCGCCGCGGAGGTCTTTCCGATCGTGGACGCCGCTTTTGCGCAGCGTCGCAAAACCCTTCGCGCCGCACTGGCGGGGCACTTCGGTTCCGGTGAACGCAGCGAGGCGATTCTTCGCCGGGCGGGCATCGATCCCACCCTGCGTGGCGAACGCCTCGGGGTGCAGGAGTTTGTGGATATTGCGGTGGCTAGTCGTGAGGACGCGGGCGCATGAGTTTTCCCACCACCTCGGTGCGCGCTTGCGCCAAAATCAACTTCTTCCTCGGGGTGGGTGCTGCCCGCGCGGACGGCTTCCATGAGCTCACCACCGTGTTTCAATCCCTGTCTAATCACAATGTGGTGCGGCTAAGCCCCGCCTCGGGCCCGGCTCAGCTCGGAGAGTATGTGGCGAGTGTGAGCGCCTCAGGTTTGGCGGCGCGTTCGGTGCCGCTTGATGCCAGCAACCTTGTGGTTGCCGCCGCGAGCCGCTACCTCGCGGAGGTGGCCGCAAACCACCCTGAGATCCAGCTGCCGGTGCTCGATATCCATATTCACAAAGGCATTCCTACCGCCGGCGGCATGGCGGGTGGTTCTGCGGACGCGGCCGCCGTGTTGCACGCCTTGAGTGATTACGCCCCGCTGCCTAGGCAGCGGGTGCTCGAGATCGCCGCGGAGTTGGGCTCGGATGTGCCATTTAGCCTGGTGGGTGGAACACAGCTGGGGACCGGCCGCGGCGAGCGGTTGGTGCCGATGCTGAGCCGTGGCACCTATCATCTGGCGCTAGGGATTCAGAAGCAGGGGCTGAAAACCCCAGAGGTGTTTGCCAAGCTCGATGAGATGCGCGCCGCCGGCAAGACCGCTGAGCCAAACACAGACACCTCAGCTCTTGCTACGGCTTTGGTGAGCGGGAAGCCAGCGGCGGTGGCCGCCGAGATGCACAATGATCTGCAGCCGGCGGCGCTATCGCTCATGCCGGCGCTGCGCGCCACATTGGCCGCAGGCAAGGATGCAGGCGCCTTATGCGGTATCGTCTCCGGTTCTGGGCCCACCACGGCGTTTCTCTGCGACAGCGCTGATGCGGCCGAGGTGGTGGCCGAGGATCTGCGCGACTCCGGCACCGTTTTTGACGCCTTCGCCGTGCACACCGTGCCCCAAGGCATCGGGAGCATCGATACCTAGCCGATCTGGCTGATTCCCGCATGCCCGCCCTGCATATCGACGCCAACTAGTGGAAAAGGACATACCCGCCGTCGTGGCCAATTTGATCAATCTGGAAAACGTGAGTCAGAGCTTCGGGCTAAAGACCCTACTCAATTCCGTGAGTTTGGGCGTGCAGTCGCACGACCGCATCGGGGTGGTGGGGCTCAATGGTGGCGGTAAAACCACTCTGATTGAGATCCTGTCTGGCCAGCTCGCCCCAGATTCCGGACGGGTCTCGCACAATAAAGAGCTGCGCATGGCGGTGGTGACTCAGCGGGCGAAGCTGGACGATACCCGCACCGTGGGGGAGGTGGTGCTCGAACAGCTCGGCCTCGAAACCTACGAGTGGGCTTCCAACGCCAAGGTGCGCGATGTGCTCTCTGGGTTGGGGATCGTGGATCTGGGGCTGGATACCTCGGTGTCGTCGCTTTCCGGCGGGGAGCGACGCCGCACCCACCTCGCCGCGGCACTGGTGCGCGATCTAGACCTGGTGGTGCTCGACGAGCCCACCAACCACCTCGACGTGGAGGGGGTGCGCTGGTTGGCGGATCACCTGCTGCAGCGCAACCTCGCCGTAGTGGTGGTTACCCACGATCGCTGGTTCCTCGACACCGTGGCCACCCACACCTGGGAGGTGCACGACGGCACCGTGGACGTCTACGAGGGTGGCTACAACGATTGGACTTTCGCCCGCGCCGAGCGTGCCCGCCAGGCCGATGCCATGGAACAGCGCCGGCGTAATCTCGTCCGCAAGGAGCTGGCCTGGTTGCGTCGCGGCGCGCCGGCTCGCACCTCGAAGCCGCGCTACCGCATCGAGGCCGCCGAGGCGCTGATCTCTGATGTGCCGGCCCCGCGCGACACCGTGGAGCTGATGGCCTTTTCCAAACGCCGCCAAGGCAAAGTGGTGATCGAGCTGGAAGATGCCACGATCTCTACCCCGGATGGCCGGGTGCTGGTGCAGGATCTTACGTGGCGTCTCGCGCCGGGCGAGCGCATCGGTTTGGTCGGGGTGAACGGCTCCGGCAAGACCACGGTGCTGCGAGCACTGGCCGGCGAGCATCCGCTCGATGCTGGCCGACGCATCGAGGGCAAAACGGTACGCCTCGGCTGGCTGCGCCAGGAGCTCGATGATCTCGACCCCAACCGCCGCGTGCTCGACGCGGTGGAGGATGTGGCCAGCTATGTGGAGCTGGGAAAGAAGCAACTCTCGGCTTCTCAGCTAGCAGAGCGCCTCGGCTTTTCCGCCAAAAGGCAGCGCACCCCGATTAAGGATCTCTCCGGTGGCGAGCGCCGTCGACTGCAGCTCACCCGGGTGCTGATGGCTGAGCCGAATGTGCTGCTTCTCGACGAGCCGACCAACGATCTAGACATCGATACCCTGCAGGAATTGGAATCGCTGCTGGACTCTTGGCCAGGCACCCTCGTGGTGATTTCCCACGACCGTTACCTGATTGAGCGCATCGCGGATTCCACGTGGGCGCTATTCGGCGATGGCGGGCTCACGAATCTACCGGGCGGGATTGAACAGTATCTCGCGCGCCGCGATGAGTTGGCAGCCGCGGAAAGCTCGGGACCGCTGAATGTGGGCACCAAGGAAGCGTCGACAAGCGCGAAGAAGGTAGACCAGAAGCAGTGGCGAGCCCTGTCGAAGAAGCTGGCCGCCACCGAGCGCAAGCTGGATAAGGTGCGTGCGGAGATCGACTCCCTCAATGAGAAGATGGCCGCCGCGGCGGAAGCGGTGGATCAGGAGGCGATGATCGAGCTTGATGCGGCGCTGAAGGATGCCCGCGCGCGTGCCGAAGACCTCGAGATGCAGTGGCTGGAGCTGGGTGAGGAGATGGAAGGCTAGCGCTGCGCTGCGCTTCTGGCCGCGGGCTGGGAATTTTCGTAGGCTGGGGCCATGATCTTGATCAACGTAAAATTCACCGTTAAGGACGAGTACGTGGAGACCTTCCGCCAGGAAGTCGCCGAGTTCACCGAGGCCACCCGCGCCGAAGAGGGCAACCTGTTCTTCGAGTGGTATCGCTCCACCGATGAGCCCAACAGCTACATTCTCATCGAGGGCTTCAAGGATGACGCCGCCGAGGCGCACGTGAACTCCGATCACTTTAAGAAGGCCTGCGAGGACATGCCGCACCTGCTGGTGAAGACCCCGGACATCATCAACACCGTCATCGAGGGCAAGACCGAGTGGGACAAGATGGCTGAGTTCTCTGTAGAGGACTAATCCCCGTAGCCACTACCGCACGGGCCACGGCGCTAAGCGCTGTGGCCCTTTCGTGCTGAATAAGCCGGTTTTTTCAGCGAATCGTCAGGTACGCTGGTTTTTATGAGCAAGAAGGACACGAAGGATTTCACTAACCCGCCGAAGCTATCGAAGAAGGCCTACGAGTCAGAGCTCAAGCGCCTCCAAGCCGAGCTGGTGGACATGCAGCAGTGGGTGGTGGAAACCGGCGCCCGCGTGGTGATTGTCATGGAAGGCCGTGACGCCGCCGGCAAGGGCTCCGCAATCAAGCGCATCACCCAATACCTCAACCCGCGCACCTGCCGCATTGAGGCGCTGCCGGCCCCGAACTCCCGCGAGCAAGGCCAGTGGTACTTCCAGCGCTACATCGAGCGGCTGCCCACCGCCGGGGAAATCGTGATCTTCGACCGCTCCTGGTACAACCGAGCCGGAGTGGAACGTGTCATGGGCTTTTGCACCTCCGCGGAGTACCGCCGCTTCTTGCACCAAGCCCCCATTTTCGAGCGCCTGCTGGTGGAAGACGGCATCATGCTTCGCAAGTACTGGTTCTCGGTGTCGGATGAGGAGCAGGTGAAGCGCTTCAAGTCGCGCCGTAATGATCCGCTGCGCCGCTGGAAGCTCTCGCCGATGGATCTGCAGTCCATCACGCGCTGGGAGGATTACTCCCGCGCCAAGGACGAGATGTTCATCCACACCGACATCCCTTCCGCGCCCTGGTACACCGTGGAATCCGAGGATAAGAAGCGCTCTCGCATCAATGTGATCAGCCACTTGTTGTCCACCATCCCGTACGAGAAGATCGACCGCGAGCTGCCGGAGATTCCCGAGCGGCCCGAGGCGGAAACCAACTACGAGCGCCCGCCGCGCTCGGACTTCCGCTACGTGCCGGACGTGGCCGCCAAGCTGGAAAAGGACAAGGTTGACGGCGAGGAGAAGAAGGGCAAGTCAAAGAAGAACGGCAAGTCGAAGAAGAACAAGAAAAACAAGAAAGCCGCAAAGGATAAGAAGTAGCCCTCGCGGCCTCGCAGCTAAGCGCACGCTCCAGGCATGACGATTGCTAGGGGGCGTGCGCTTGTGCGTTCGCGCAGGGCTTGTCGACGCAGCGAGCCACCGAGTGCGCAGCCTGCGGTAGGGCGCGGGCGCGGCTGGCTGGATGGCGCGGCTGAATGGGTGGTGCAGCGAAACTTGGAACTAGTGTTGGCGGACACATTGCTTGAGGATCTGTGACACACTGGATACATGACTACAGCAGATTCCACCACGGGCACCCAGGGTGCCGCAGCAGAGAAAACTGTGATCGCTGAGGTCCGCGGTTCGGTCGGCTTCCTCGAGCTCAACCGCCCCAAGAGCCTCAACTCCCTCGACACAGAGATGTGCCAGATCATCCACTCCGCATTGGATGAATGGCGCGAGGATGACACCGTGTCCGGCGTGGTCATCTACTCCAATAACCCTAAGGCCTTCTGCGCCGGCGGCGATGTGCGCGTGATCCGCGAAGCCATCCTCGACGGGCAGCCAGAGGTGGGTGATCACTTCCTAGACATCGAGTACTCCATGAACGCGGCGGTGGTGGACTTCCCCAAGCCCTACATTGCGCTGATCGACGGCATCGTCATGGGCGGTGGTTTGGGCGTGTCCGCCCACGGCAGCCGGCGCGTCGTGTCCGAGCGCTCCTGGGCCTCCATGCCGGAAATGGCCATCGGTTTCTGCCCCGATGTGGGCGTTACCTACGCCTTCCAGCGCATGGTCAATGCCAGCGGCAAGAATTCCTTCCCTCTGGCCAAGTTCTTGGTGCTCACCACCTGGCGGCTGAGCCCGCAGGACATGCTGTGGTCCGGTTTGGCCACAGACTATGTGCCCTCGGAGAAGTTCGAGCAGCTGCGCGAGGCGCTCGAGCAGGTAGCTGATGCGGACGGTATGAATGCCGTGATCGATCAATTCGCCGAGCCCCTCGAGGGCACATCCCAGCTGTCCGAGCTAATGGAGCACATCGAGGTGGTCTTCGACGCCGCCTCGTGGGAGCAGGTAGTAACCCAGCTGGAGGCGTGCCCCAGCGAAGAGTTCCAGGAGCTGGTGCGCGGCCACTTGGCCCAGGCCAACCCGTCCTCGCTCGTGGCCACCATGGAGCTCATGGATGCCAATGAGCGGGTGGATTCGGTGCAAGACGCCTTGGCCAACGAGTTCGCCGTGGGCAAGGTGCTGCGCGAGGACAAGAACTTTGTTGAGGGCGTGCGCGCCGTGCTCGTGGATAAGGGACGCGATGCCGTCTTTGATCCCGCCACCACCGCTGAGGTGGACGTGGAGAAATTCCGCTCCGTGGTGAACTAAGCCCACCACAATGCGATCCGTCCCGTGAGGCCACTGGTCCCTTGTGGCCTATTGGACGGGCGAGGTAGCTTGTGAATCCGCCGCAACCGGCCGAGGATAATGCTCCTTGGCCGGTTGTGTTTTTTGTGGCTGTTGTCCGTGGTGTGGGGATACGGCCCGTGGCTACGCAGCGCTGAGCTAGGCAGGCGCGTGCACAGGCTCCGCTGGGGTAGTGCTGCTGTGGGGTTGGCTGCGGCGGCGGCGCTCGACGCGCGACCATTCCACAAACCCCCATGCCACGAAGCCGCCATAGACCAGATACAGCACGGCCGAAGGGTAGTAGCCGGCGGCCAGCAACAGGGGCACTCCCACAAGATCCACGCTGAGCCACAACAGCCAGAACTCGATCCAGCCCTTGGCCATGCCGAAGGTGGCCAGAAGGGAACCGGAGAAAATCCAGGCATCGGCCCACGGGCCCCACGACCCGAGAGCAGAAAACACCTGGGCGCAGATCACGGTGCTAATCACCATAAAGGTGATGATGGCCAGCCGTTGCCGTGGGGTGGCCCAGTGGGGTTCTACTGCGGCCTCATCGGTGGAACGATCCCGCGTAGAGAGGTTGCGTTGCCAGCCGTACCAGCCATAGAGACTCACCACCAGAAACATCACTTGGCGGGCTGCTTGACCGTATAGATCAAGGTTTTGCGGGGTGTGGAATACCCCGCCAAGAAACACCGTGAAGAGCAAAATATTGCCGATGATGCCCACCGGCCACGCCCACACGCGTCGTTTTAAACCAAAAATGGCGGAACCAATGCCAAATGCATTGCCGATGATTTCGCGCCACAGAATAGGAGCACCACCGATCACAACGGTGGCATCAAGAAGCTCGACTATAGGATTCATTCGCTGACCTACACGCTTTCATGTTTCGGTTGAGCAGAAAACAAATCCTCAGGTGAAACACAACATAGGTCAGCTGTTCAAGCCGCAACGACAAAAACGCACCCGCCACGCTGCGGTGGCGGTCTCGCCGTGTGCGGCGCGTCCAAGCGCCTAGGTTCTCTTCCATCCGGACTATTACCGTCGGTCCCGGAGTTTCACCGAGTCTGCTACAGCCGAAGCTGCGGCTCGTGGACTATCACCACCGGTGGGGAATTACGCCCCGCCCTGAGAACATCTTTCACTATAGCGCGCGCCGCACAGCGAAAACAGGTGCTAGTGCGAAGGAGGTTGGGATACGGGGGTAGTAGGGCTTTGACCCCCACCGTCGCCGAGCGGGTTCCCAGCAGCGGAAGGTCCCGCGCCGGTAGGCCCAACGCCTGCAGGCCCTGCAGGACCCTGGCCCTGCGCCGGTGGCAGGGCGCCGCTGCGGTAGAGCACGCAGCGGCGAGCGGCCTGCAGCTCGGCGTTGAGCTCCGGGGAGTGCGCCGACTCGGCACGCATGAGCACCGGAATGCCGTTGGTGTGTGCCATCTGGATGATCGCGGGATGGCTGGCCACAGCTGGGTGGGTAAAAGGGGGAACATCGTTTGGCACGTCGCGGGCGTCGCGAAGCACCTCGGCCAGGCTCATGCCCAGGCCATAGTCGATCACAAGTCCTTCGCGGGTGGTGATGGGCACGATCTGTCCGGCTAGGCGCAGCTCGTAGCGGCCATCGCCGCAGGGGCGGTACTCGCATTCGAAGAGCCGGGCCAAGCCTTCGATGCTGCGATCCATATTGGGCGAGGCTGGCATGAAGGCGCCGGCATGTAGGAGGGTGCGGTTAAAATCTGCGGCCCCGGCGGCGGGCACGGCCACCAAGATGGTCGCGTTATCGGCGGTGGGAAGATACAGCACTGGCTGATCCGAAAACACAGTACGGACCGCGGAGGCGAGTTCCGCTGCCGTGGCAAGGCTGCGATAGGCGCGCAACTGGGGCGGGTTGTCGCTCGTGGAGTCCGAGTGTTCGCTGGTGGCGCGCAGCTGCTGGGCGGTCGCCACGTCCATGTCTGCGGGGCGGGGAGCGACCCACTCGTGCTCGAATTCGGGGATGGAAAACTCCGCGGCGGCCTCGGCGACACGCGGATGCAGCCACTGCCACACCCCGTTGCTCAGGATTCTGGAGATGCGCTGGCCTGTGATCTCGGTAGGCTTCTGCCCGTCGGTGCTGAGTCGAACGCGCACCGTATGCCCCTCCGCATCGCCGGCTTCCACGGCCGTTACCGAGGAAAGTACAGGAAGGGTGGCGGCATCGAGGCAGGCTTGGTGAAAGTAGCCGTCGGCGCGCAGGTCATCTAGGCAAGCTGGTGCAGGAATACTCACAAGGGTGCATTGTAACGACCCCGCCGGAAGTGCGCGGAAAACACCCAGCATATGCCATGTTTCCAGCTCCCTACACAACCACGCCAGCCCCTCCGGTACACGCCTAATACACGGTTTAATCCACGCCCCGCGCGAGCCGTTCAAGTACCGTCGATAAATCCGGCGCCATGCGCGGCCGGGCAGCGATATAGTGCCGCCTCGTCACCCGCGTCGAGGTGTGGCCCAGCTGCAGCGCCGCATCATTCTCAGTACCGGCGCGCTCAATAAACGTCGCAACCGTGCGTCGCATCGTCCGCAACTCAACCCAGACGAACCGCTCCGGCTCGCCCCGCCCCGCAGCGCGCCGAGCTCGCCGCAACGCCGCCTGCACACCCGACACATTCCGATATCCGCCCCTAGGGGACTCAAACACCGGCGTCTCCTCCTCGACCCGCGGGGCACTCGCCCTCATCATATGCAGCATGCCCGCCGCATACTCAGGCACCGACAACACCCTCACATCCCGAGTCTTAGTATGCGGCTGCCTCACCGTGCCGAGCCCTGCCCCACGCACCACAGTCCCCGAGATAGTGATCCGCGCCGGGATCGAGTCGAGGTCGATGTCGCCCCACCTGAGTGCGAGTATCTCGCCGGGGCGGCACCCGGTTGCTACCAGGAGGTCTAGGACGGCGACCAGATTCACCCCGCTGGGTGGGGTGCGCTGCGCCGGTTGGTCGTCGTCGTCGAGTTATCCCGCCTGCCAGTCAGAGATTCTTTCTCGCAGGTTTCTTAGTTCGCTGGGGGTGAGGTAGGCGACTTCTACCGCTGCGGGTTTGCGCGGCTTGGAGAGCTGGGCCGCGGGGTTGGTGTCGATCACGCCTTGCTCGACGGCGGTGGCGAGCGCTTGTATCAGGATTGAGCGGGCTGTCATCGCTGCGCTGCGTGGCATCGTGGCGAGTGCTGCGGCTAGCGTTGCGGGGCGTAGCTCGCCGAGCTGCACATCGCCCATGGTGGGGCAGATATGCGTGCGTAGGATGTGCTCGTACTGTCGTCTAGTCTGTGTCGCGATACCCTCCCGCGCTGCGAGGTGTCGCCGCACTAGCTCGCCCACGGGCATCGCGCTGGTAAGCGCACCGCCGGTCGCGGCGTGGTGACGGTTTTTGAGCCGTCCCATCAACTCGCGGTGCGCGGCGCTCTTCGAGCTCGCCGTGGCGGTCACATGCCGCACTCTCCCGTCTTGGTCCCTGTACCTCGCCGTTGCGCGCCATCTACCGCTGGCGAGTTTGCGTGTCGAGATGGACCCCCATTCGCCGATGGGTAGCCGTGGCCTGCCGGGCATTACGCTCCCCTCTCGGCGAGGTCGGCGAGGGCGTGCTGGATGAGCGCCTTTTCTTCCTCTGTGACGGTCTCTAGCCGGGTGGCGAGTGTCCCGAGGTCAATGTCGAGGTCGGCGGCGAGGGCGCCGCGGTTTGCGTCTCCGGCGTGCCAGATGAGCGCATCGACTAGGTGTTCTATAGGGGCGAGCCGGTGCGCAGCGATAGTGTCGACGCGGCGTTTCTCTCTGGCTTCAAGAGGGGCTGGAGGGATACCGCGCTAGCAGTGGACTAGCTCGTGGGTGAGGGTGCAGCACCTTCCGGCTGGGGTGAGCCGCGGGTTGAGCCATATGGTGGTGCCGTCGGTGAGTCCGGCTACACCGTCTGGCAGCGGCTGGTTGGTGATGATGTTTATGGGGTTGTGGTGCATGTTTTCACTATATTCAGCCCACCAACAGCATCGAATATGTGTTCTATATTTGGGGGGTGCTGTATATAATGCCCACACAACTAGGCCCCACGGGCGAAGGTTCTAGACCGTCACCTGTAGGGCCTATTAACTAACGACTAACGCTATAGCCATCCTCTTGCAGCAACTCAACAGCGCGAGAAAGGTTCTTCCGAATCACGGTGTCGGTCTGCAATCGATCAAACTGCAGTCGGCTCTCACAGACACGCTCGCGCCAGCCGGGCCTAGCCTCCACTCCGAACTCGTTCACAAGTAACTCAATCACATCTTCCAGACAAATACGGTAGCGAACACCACCCATAGGGAAGTGAACCTTATGCTGCTGTGCGGCTGCATCGTAACGACCTGCGCGCGCAAGCAGTAGTGCTAACGGCACCGAATCGGAGTGAAAATGAAAATGAGAAGCTGGCTTGTTCCTTGCGTCCCTATCGAACTCGAAACGCACGATAGGAAGGTTACGATTCGCCGACTGGAAAAGCACCCTAAAGCTGCTGCTTTTCACTGCGATATGGCTTCCCGACGAATCGATGCCAATCTTGAATACGCCCACGAGCTGCAGCTTATCGTTCAGGGAACGAACTCTGAGAGGGGTTCTAAGTTTCGTCGACGCAGATAGCCTTGTGGCGGAGACGCCCAAGTCTTCCACATCCGTTTGGTCGGGGAAGCAGTCCTCTAGAAGGGCATAGAGCGAAGCAACGAAGTCGCGCGTGGTCCACTCGAAGTCAGCAGGTTTCACCGCGTTTAGCCCTCGCCGAGTACCCAGGTGAGGGCTTCGTATCGGTCGAGGAGGTTTTCCTCTTCGAACTCGATAGCGGTAGCGTCGCGGAGCCGCTTCAACATATCGACGGTGTAGGGCTGCATCTGGGCTACTACCTCGTCACGCTCCGCGCGAAGCGCTTCGTCGGTTTTGGCAGTGAACTGGGGGATTGCCATCGGATTCACCTCCGAGCTGGATGAATAGGTGCAAAGTGCTTTACGTGATACATCCTAGGCTGGTGTCGGAGGCAGAGGGTAAAAGCTGCCCCCACTGCCGCGGTAGGGGTAGCAAACATGGGGGTTATTTATCGCAGGCGATGCCATCTCCATCGCGGTCGAGAGCGGGCCGGTAGCCAGGCTGGCCCTCGTAGATCGGGGCTACACCAGCTGCTCTGGCTGCGTCACAGTTGGGGTAGTAGTCACCGGAAGGTGCGGGAGCGGGTGCTGGAGCTGGAGCTGGGTTAGGAGCGGGCGCGGGTGCAGGCGCTGGGGCCGGTGCCGGGGCAGGGTTAGGTGTCGGTGCTGGGGCGCGCTCAGGCTCGGGGGTTGGGGCGGGTGCAATGTTCACGCGCGGCGGCTGACTAGGCTCAGGCTTTCTACGTTCAGGCTCAGACGGGCGGCTATCGTCGCTACTGTCCCGCTCGGGCTCGGTAGTCTTGTCTTCGCGATTCTCGCTTGATTTCGTGCTCGTCGTGGTACTCGTGGTCGTGGAACGCTTCGGCTTACTGGTAGTGCTGCTAGATGAAGATGTGCTGCTCTTACTCGTACTGCTGCTGGTGTTGTCGTCCTTGGTTGTTTCATCCTTTTGTGCCGAGGGCAAGATCACCCCTCCCATGACGAGCAGCCCTATGCATCCCGCGACGACCAGCCCCCACCTACGGCGCGCATTTGTTACTGGCGCGGGTAGACCCCGCAACAGCTCCCTGTCCTCATCGCTTAGATATTCGCTCACCTGCTGGTCTGATTCTGCCTGTTGTTGAAGCTTATTGTCGCGGGATTGGTAATAGAACCATGTCGCGCCGGGGAGGATGATGGCGACGCAGACCAAGAGTCCTCCTATGAAAGAGCGTGCCCCTTCTGGGATTGTGGCGATGTTCGCTAGGAGGAGCAGGCCGCCGACGATGAGGGATGCGGTGGCTAGTATTTTCGGGATGAGGGACTTGGTGGGCTTGGTCATTGTGGGTCCTTGGGCGGGGTAGGTAAGTTAGTGTTCGGTGAAGGTGCTGGTGTCGTTCGGGTTTACGCGCCGTGCCGCGAGCCCGTAATCGGGTTGGGCTCCGTACTCCTCGGTACGAGGAATCTCAGAGGGTGCTGCCTGGCGGCGCTGGCCTCTCATCTCTGATCGCATGGACATGCGTCGCTGTATCTCGGCGAGCAGCATGTAAACGGGTACTTCTTCGAGGGGAAACTGCGAGTCTGTATATCTGGGGTTGGGTGCTTCTGATCGCGAAGTTGCAATGCGGGTTGCCAGCTCTTTAGCTGCATCGGGGCGCCCTACTGACTCGAGGTCTTCGGGGCTAAGGCCAACCGCTAAAGCAGCTTTAGCCAGCAGTGAGGCCGAAGCGTGTGTGGGGACTTTGTCCTTGTCTGAGGTCGTTAGCCACCCTCTTTCGATGTCTCTCCATCGGGTCTGAGATTTGCCAGCCCGCTCTGCTGCCCGCCGTTGGGACAGCTGTGGTACAGCGCTTTTACGCGCTGCGCGTATCAGCTCAGACTCATGAGGAATGCCGAGGGGATCACCTTTACTCATGCTTTAAGAATACGCATGGATACATGCGCTAACGCGCACTCAAGTGCGCCTTTTGTGTGCATTCACTCAGGAAAGGGTGCATTCTACCTAGCGGAGTGATGAGGTCTCGACGCTTATCGACGTCCCCTCGCACCCCACTCCACCCTGAGGGCAGCATAAGCGCAGCCCCCCCGCGTGAGGGCAAAGACCTAGATAGATGATTGACTCCACAAAATCAGTTCATTAGCCTAACCACCCGTGTCTTACCGCCATGACGTGCGCATTTCGGTGACTGCAGTGTCACTGGTGTGGTGGCTGTAGAGTGCTGCCACTTGCTCCTCGTGTGTGCATAGCGGTTGGAGACAGCAACCATCTTCTCGGCGTGAGCTTGCGACTTAAGCGATAGCTACGCACCACTATTTTCAAGGAACCACCCCCCAATGGATAACCAGTATCCCACCAGCGACGACAACAGCACCAACAACAGCACCAACGACAACGCTGGAGCCGCCGGCGCACATAGCGCACACAACACCAACAGTTCTCACGGCGCGAACGACAGCACGAGCAGCAACACGAACGGCAACACCAGCTTCGGCGCCTCCGCTCAGCACGGAGCAGATAATGCTGGCGCGCACACCGACCAGAACAACGCACCGTTCGGCGGCCAGCAGTATGGCGCGCAACAGACTGGCGCGCAATATAGCCAGCCGCAGAACCCCCAGCAGGGTGCTGCCCCGTTCTACCCCAGTGCCGAGAACTACCAGAACTCGCAGGGGCAGGGGGCCGGGCTCGGTGGTACTGGTCTACCGCAGTTCAGTGGGGTGGGCGCGGAGTCGAAGAACTTCGTGCAGGCGCTGTTCGATCTGAGTTTCTCCAGCTTCATCACGATCAAGTTCGCCAAAGCCATTCACCTCGTCAACATGATCCTGGCCCTGCTGGGCTACGCCTTCTGGGTGTTCATCTGGACGGTTATGGCAGATGACTCCGTGCTGGGCATGGCGGCATCCTTCTTCTCGATTATCACGCTGCTCTTTGGCTGGATCCCGGCCTTGGTGCAGATTGTGGTGGTGCGACTGGCCCTTGAGATGAACATTGCGCTCGTGCGCACCGCACAGAACACCTCTGCGCTACGTGAAGCAACCATAGGCTACTAGCCAGGCCGTTTAGGAGCACCGGCCACGGGATGCTGCCGAGGCCAGTGCGCTTGCGATAGATGCACAGGGACACGCCTCGCCGGAATTCATCATTTCGGTTGGGCGCGTATTATTGCAGGTAGATCAAATATTTCCGGCAGTAGAGCGAAGGAGCGCTGTTATGTGTCGTCCGGTTGAATGTCCCACCTGCGGTAAAACCACATGGGCGGGGTGTGGTGAGCACATCGCCCAAGTAAAGGCCACGGTGCCACCAGAGCAGTGGTGCGATGGCGATCATAAGAACAGCGCCCACTAGGCTGCCCGCCTAGCCACAGCAGGGGGCGAGCAGAAAGCCCGAGCAGAGAGGCCCCACAAGGTAGATGACAAGCACCCACCTCTGGGTGCTTGTCTCTTTTTAGTCGGCCACGAGGGGGAAGAGCTCGAACTCGGGGTGTTCCTTCTCAATAAAGCTCAGTCGCCATTTGTCGCCAAAGAGGGCGATGAGTTCGCCATCGGTGCGGGTGAAGATCTCTACGCCACGCTGCTTGTTCAGCTCGGGGGCCGTGGCGGCGGTGGTGCGCCGTGCCACCGAGTAGGGAACAGGTTCGGTGATGGTTTCCACGTTGTATTCCACGTCCATGCGCGCTTGCATCACTTCGAACTGCATGGGGCCCACGGCAGCCATCACGGGCGCGGCGTCGCCACGCGCCTCGTTCTTTAAGATCTGCACCACGCCTTCAGAATCGAGCTGCTCCAGGGCCCTGCGGAACTGCTTGTATTTGCCCAAGGTCTTGGCGCGCAGCGTGCGGAAGTGCTCGGGGGCGAATTGCGGCATGGGGGGAAACTGCACTTTGCGGCCGGCGTAGATGGTGTCGCCCGGTGCGAGCGAACCGGCGTTGACCAAGCCCACAATATCGCCCGGGTAGGCGGTGTCTACGGTGTCGCGGGTGCGGCCGAACACGGTGAGTGCGTATTTGGTGGAGAAGCTGCGCCCAGACTGGGCGTGAGTGACTTGCATGCCGCGATCGAACTCGCCGGAGACGACGCGCATGAACGCTAGGGTGTCGCGGTGTTTGCGATCCATGCCGGCCTGAACCTTAAACACCACGCCGGCGAACTCGCTGTCGAGGTCGCGGTGATCATCAATGGCGGAGGTGGCTGCGGCCACAACGGCTGGGTCTGCGGAGCGGGGAGCTGGCTGCGGGGCGAGGGCACAGAGGGTGTCGAGGATTTGGTGCACACCGAAATTGAGCATTGCCGAGGCGAAAATCGTTGGGGAGGTGGTGCACTCGAGGAAGAGCTCTTGATCGTGCACCGCACCGTCGGCGGCCATGAGCTCTACTTCTTCCGCGGCGGTCTCCCACGCGGTGTCTTCCTTTGCGGCGGCCTCCTCCGGGGTGTAGTGCTCCTCGGGGGCGATGGTAGAGCCGCCGGCGGTGCGCAGGAAGTGGATGTATTCCTCGGCCTCGCCGTCGGAGTTGATGCGCGCCAAGCCGCGGAAATTGCCAGCGGCACCCACGGGCCAGAACAGCGGGGTGGGTTGCAGCCCGATCTCGGAGACGATCTCATCCATCAGCTCGAGGGGTTCTTTGCCCACGCGGTCCCACTTGTTCACCACGGTGACAATGGGAAGGCCGCGGGCTTTACACACACGGAACAGCTTGAGGGTTTGGGGCTCAAGGCCCTTGGCGCCGTCGATAAGCATCACTGCAGCATCCACGGCGGTGAGCACGCGGTAGGTGTCCTCGGAGAAGTCGGCGTGGCCGGGGGTGTCCACGAGGTTGATCATGTACGGCTCGCCTTTGTGGCCCTCGGGGGCGTATTCAAATTGCAGCGCCGAGCTGGCCACGGAGATGCCGCGTTCTTTCTCCATGTCCATCCAGTCGGAGACGGTGGCCTTGCGCCCGGCTTTGCCGTGCACCGCGCCGGCTTCGGCGATCACATGTGCGTGCAACGCCAACGCCTCGGTCAGGGTGGACTTACCGGCGTCGGGGTGGGCGATCACGGCGAAGGTTCTGCGGCGCGAGGCCTCGTCAACTACTCTGCTCATGGTGTTTCATCATAACGCCTCGATGTCCGAATCAATCGCTCGCACGCATGCCTCCGCGGTGCGCTCGATTCGGCGCGTGGTCAACGAAACCACCACCCCGACCGAGCCTGCAGAAGCCGTGGCGCGCATTGCCGAACTTTTCGCCACTGGGCGCGCCGCGGTACTCACCGGCGCGGGGGTGTCCACGGCCTCAGGTATCCCGGATTATCGCGGCCCGCAGGGCTCGCTGGCGCGCTCGCGCCCAATGACATATCAAGAGTTTCGCTACGATCGCGCCGCCCTGCATCGCTACTGGGCCCGGGCATATGTGGGGTGGCGGCACTTGGCCAAGGCGCGGCCGAACTCGGTGCACTACCAGCTCGTGGAAATGGAAGATGCAGGGCTGATCACTGGGGTGATTACCCAAAATGTGGACGGGCTTCACCGCGCGGCCGGCAGCAGCAGACTCGTGGAGCTACACGGCGATCTCTCCCGTATCGAATGTTTGAGCTGCAAGGCTGTGTTGCCACGCTCGCTTATCGACGCCCGCCTGCACTCCGCCAACCCCACCTACCTAGAGAAAGCCGAGGCTAGGCGCGGCGCGGTGAATCCCGATGGAGACGTATCCCTCGACGATGACATCGTAGAGCGCTTTCAGCTGGTGGGGTGCCCTCACTGCGGTTCGCAGCTACTCAAACCACACGTGGTGTACTTCGGCGAGCCTGTGGCCGCCGAATGCAAAGCGGCGGCACGAGCAATCGTGGACGAGGCAGACTTTCTGCTCGTGGCGGGCTCGTCACTGGCGGTGATGAGCGGCTACCGCTTCGCTATCGAGGCTCAGCGCGCCGGGAAGCCAGTGGTGGTGATCAATGGCGGTCCGGGGCGAGCCGATGATCGCGCCGAGGTGCTGTGGCGCAGCGATGTGCAGCACGCCTTCGCGATGCTCATTGACGCCACCGGGCTGGCCTGACGTAACCATCTGTGTAGCAGAGGGAGAGCCACTGAGAGGAACACCGCTCAGTCCATCCGCTGGTTCCATCGGTAAAGAATGTCGTCCCCGCCTCGTGGAGATTCGCATCGCCACACTCGCGGATGGTCTTATTCATGACCGTCGGGACGGCATTGCCAAGAGCTTCTGTGTAGCCCACTACCGGTTCCTCGCTAGCGGCTGCCGGAGCCTTGCTGTGTGTGACTGCGGATTCCTGAGAGCTGAGCTCAGTGCTCGTGATCGTGTTCGTATCGGTGCTAGTGGAGCTGCTGATGGATAGGCACCTCCCAGCTAGACATCCCACCTCCTGCTCGCATAGCCTTGGGGGTAGCGTTGTGATCTCACAGCTGGGCCTAGAAAACGAGTCTGTGCAGGTATGATTAGTGGGATTGAAGGCGCGTGTAGAAGCTGTTTAACCCCTAGTGAGAGGCAGTGTCATGCTTTCTGGGCTCCTCGACCCCACGTCCACTCTTGCGATCGTGCTGCAAGTCGCGATCATTCTCTTCTGTCTTCTTCTCGGCACCCGCTACGGCGGAATCGGGCTCGGCCTGATCTCTGGCCTCGGGTTGATGGTGCTGGTCTTCCTCTTTGGGCTGGCACCCGGCGAGCCACCAGTATCGGTAATGCTCACGATCATTGCGGTGATCGGCTGTGCATCCACCTTGCAGCAATCCAAGGGCTTGGATGTGATGATGCAGTTCGCAGAAAGGCTGCTGCGCACTAAACCGCACCTGATTACCATTCTTGCGCCGCTGACCACGTGGACGCTCACGGTACTCTGCGGCACCGGACACGTTGTGTACACGATGTTTCCCATCATCGAAGACATCGCGGTGAAGAAGAATATTCGCCCTGAGCGGCCTATGGCTGCAGCGTCTACTGCGGCGCAGATGGGCATCACCGCCTCGCCGGTGTCTGTGGCCACAGTGTCGCTTGCTTCTATCTTGGCTGAGAATGCCGGAGTGATCGATCAGGCGTTTTCCATCCCACAGATCCTCTCTGTGGCGCTGCCGGCTTCCCTGAGTGGTGTGCTTCTGGCCGCTTTGTGGTCTACCCGTCGCGGCAAGGATCTCGATGATGATCCTGAATTCCAGCAGCGACTCCAGGATCCCGAGTTCGCCGAGACCATGCGTAGCAGCAACACCTCGCTGCTTTCGCAGACCTTCGACAAAAGCGCCTATCGTGCGGTGGCGGTGTTCTTCTCCGCGATTGCCGTCGTTGTGCTGTTGGGGGCTGTGGAAGGGCTCAGGCCCAGTTTCCCCACCGAGGATGGGGTGATGAAGCCGCTGTCGATGAATCTGGTGATTCAGATGGTGATGTTGGTTGCCGGCGCCATCATTCTGCTCTGGTGCGAGGTGGATAAGGCAAAGATCGCTAATACCACCGTGTTCAAAGCAGGTATGACGGCGGTATTCTCCGTCTTCGGTGTGGCCTGGATGGCAGATACCTTCTTCAGCACACACATCGATGCCTTAAAAGACGGCCTCGGTGATGTAGTGGCCTCAGCGCCGTGGACCTACGCCTTGGTGCTGCTTATCGTGTCCAAGCTGGTTAACTCTCAAGCCGCGGCGCTGGTCGCTATCGCGCCCTTGGGTTTGAGCCTCGGGGTGGATCCGGTGCTTATTGTCGGCTTCTACGGGGCGGCCTACGGCTACTGGATCCTGCCCACCTACCCCTCGGACCTGGCGTGCATCGGTTTTGATCGCACCGGCACCACTCGCATTGGGAAGTTCGTGATCAACCACTCCTTCCTCATCCCGGGTGCCATCAGCGTGGCCACCTCTTGTGTGGTGGGATCGCTGCTTGCCCAGCTGATTCTCGGCTAGGTGGGAGGGAATCGAGGCTAGCGCCGGTTGATCCTGTTCTGCGCGGCGCTGACAGAGTCTGCGGCCGCCAGCCACGCGCCCTCGGCGGCCCGGGCGATAGCCTCTTCCATTTCTGGGGAGGAGTCAATGGGGCTTAACACCCATGTCGGGATGGGAATTGATTCATTCTTCGGTGGCCGTCCAATCCCGATGCGTACCCGCACATAGTCTCGGGTGCCTAGTGCGGCGCTGAGTGATTTCAGCCCGTTGTGGCCGTTTTCGTTTCCGCCGCGTTTGATCTTCACCGCACCGGCGGGAAGGTCGAGCTCATCGTGGATCACGAGCACCTGTGAGGCGTCCAGTTCGAGGTGCTGGCGGATCGCCTCGATCGCCTCGCCGGAGTTATTCATATAGGTCTGCGAACGCGCCACCACGATGCAGCGGCCATCGTGGTCGGTCACCGCGATGCTCAGGGGCGCACCGTGGACCGGGGTGAGGATGTCCCCGCGGGTGGCCAAGATATCGTCGACCGCCATGTAGCCCACATTGTGGCGAGTGGCGTCGTAGCGTCCACCGGGGTTACCCAACCCAAGAATCAGGTAATCGATGCGCTCGGGCAACGTGGTGGTGGGGATTGGAGTCTTCGAGCCGAGGCGGGCGAAGAAGGAGCGGAGGGAATCGGTGAGGTTATCAAATCCGTGCACGCATCGATTCTTGCACATAGGCTCGGGGCATGAGTGAGCTGCTACGCACCCGAGAGATCACCCTGATTGCCGCGCCCATGGCGGGCGGGCCCTCCACTGCTGAGCTGGCGGCCGCGTTGTGGAATGCTGGGCAGTTCGGTTTCCTCGCCGCGGGGCGGGCCAGCGCCGATGCGCTGCGGCAGAATATGCGTGCCGCCGCCCAGCTGCCCGGCGGGATGAACGTGGGCGTCAACCTCTTCGCCCCGCATCCACGGCCGCGCTACTTTCAGCAGCACCCAGAGCACGACGTGGCCGCCGAGCTGAGTGACCGCTGGAAACCCGAGGTGGATTACAGCTTTGAGTGGGATGAGAAATTCGCTGCTGTGCTCGAGGCGCAGCCACTGGTGGTCAATTCCATGTTCGGCTGCTTCTCCGCAGAGGAGGTGCGTCAGGCCCACGAGCGGGGGATCGAAGCATGGGTGAGCGTCACAAGCCCCGATGAGGCCCGCGTAGCAGAGCAGGTGGGGGCGGACGCGGTGATCGTGCAGGCAGCTAGCGCTGGCGGGCATCGCGGTAGTTGGGATCAGGATGAGAAACCCAACACGTTGGCGCTGCCAGAGCTTATCGCCGCGGTGGCCGCCGAATGCACGCTGCCGCTCATCGCGGCTGGCGGGCTAACTACCCCAGCGGCTGTGGCTGATGCTCTGAGCCTAGAGCAGGTGGTCGCAGTCTCGTGCGGAACCGCTTTTCTGTTGGCAGATGAGGCTGGGACGAGTGAGAGTAATCGCGCCATTCTGCGCGAAGGCCAGCTAGAAACCGCCGCCACCCGCGCGTTTACTGGGCGGGTTGCTCGTGGTGTCATCACAGGGGTGGATGAGCACGCGAACGCTAGCATGCCGCCGGTGTTTCCCCATATCAGCCCGGCCCCTGAGAGAAAGAAGGAGGAGCGGGCGTGGGCTTATTGTCTCGCAGGCGAGGGCGTGAATCACTGCCGGGAGGCTTCGGCCGCAGAAATCGTGCGGCATCTGCTCAGTAAGTGAGGCACGGCTAGGCTACACTTTCACTAGTTAAGGCTAGGTTTACTACGCCGTCGGCTGCGTGCCGCCCACGTGGGGACGGGGCGTAGAGGTGGGCGTCGATAAGCGCGGATGAAGGTGCAGGAATGAAACTGGAAAAGGTTCGCCGCAATCTGGAAAAGGGCAAGACGAAGAAGAAGTGTTGCCGATCCAAGAAGCGCTGCTGCTCGTGTCCTGTGGTGTGCCACCGACTGCGCAAGGCTCATGCCTTGGATTTGGACGATAAGGCGCTCAAGAAGGCCATCGCCAAAGCGCGCAAGTGGTAGCGCGCGTCACAGTGGGGTAGGGGGGCGGCTCACATTTAGTGATTGAGGTGGATAAAAACAGACATGTATCTACCCCCGAGTGGTGAGAAAGTGGGGTGAAAATGGCCCCCTGAAAACCACATCTTCGCTACCGTTTGAGGTGGACATTGAACCATTCACCCATCACTAGCGGAGGATATGAACGCCACTATGACCGACGCCCACACCCCCAACCCCAGCGACTGGAGCAAGCGCATCGAGCTCGCCGAGCAGATGATCCCGCTGATCGGCCGCCTGCACCGCGAGAAGAACGTGGTTACCTCGATCTTCGGTCGTTTGCTGGTGAATCCGTCGGACATCGAGATCATCAAGATGCACCGCTATGCGCGCCGCGTCATGGAGCGCGAGCTTCCCTTGGAAGACACCCTGCCTGTCTTCCAAACCCTGCTTGAGCTAGATCTGGGCACCGCCTCTATCGATGTGGCGCGCCTTGCAGTGGGCTACAAGAAGCAGGGCGGCGATCTGCGCGCCTACCTGGAGGAGCAGCTGGCCGATGTGATCGGCACCAAGGACACTGAGGTGCAGCGCGATGTGGTGCTCTACGGCTTCGGCCGTATTGGGCGTCTGCTCGCCCGGATCCTCGTGGCCCGCGAAACGCAGGGTCGCGGTACCCGCCTGCGGGCAGTGGTAGTGCGCAAGAAGTGCGCGGATGACATAGTCAAGCGGGCCTCTTTGCTGCGCCGCGATTCCATCCACGGTGCCTTCGACGGTTCCATCACCATCGACGAGGACAAGGACATCATCTGGGCCAATGGCACCCCCATCCAGATGATCTACGCCAACAGCCCCGAAGAGGTGGACTACACCGCCTACGGCATTCAGGATGCCATCGTGGTGGATAACACCGGTGTGTGGCGCGACCGCGCTGGATTGTCTCAGCACCTGAAGTCCAAGGGTGCGTCTAAGGTGCTACTCACCGCCCCGGGCAAGGGTGACATCAAAAATATCGTCTACGGCATCAACCACACCGACATCGAGGATTCGGATGAGGTGCTCTCCGCCGCATCCTGCACCACCAACGCCATCACCCCGGTGCTCAAGGCCATCGACCACCGCTATGGGGTGGAGTTTGGCCATGTGGAGACAGTGCATTCCTTTACGAACGATCAGAACCTGATCGATAACTTCCACAAGGGCGAGCGCCGCGGCCGTGCCGCCACCTTGAACATGGTGCTTACCTCCACCGGCGCGGCGAAGGCCGTGGCCAAGGCCCTGCCTGAGTTCGAGGGCAAGCTCACTGGCAACGCGATCCGCGTGCCCACCCCGGATGTGTCCATGGCGGTGCTGAACCTGACGGTGAAGCAGGACGTAGACGCCGATGAGGTGAATAACTACCTGCGCACCGTCTCGTTGAAGTCCACGCTGCGCCAGCAGATCAACTACATCAAGTCGCCCGAGGTGGTGTCGAATGACTTCATCGGCTCCACCCACGCCGGCATCGTCGATGGTTTGGCCACCATCGCCACCGGTAACCACTTGGTGCTGTACGTGTGGTACGACAACGAGTTCGGCTACTCCAACCAGGTGATTCGCATCGTGGAGGAGATCGCCGGCACCCGGCCGCGGGTGTATCCTCCGCGCCGCGAGCTCTCCGAGCTCGACTAGCTGCACGATAGACCAATGCCCCATTCGATTCTTCGAATGGGGCATTATTGTGCGGTCAGCGCTTATCGACGTCATGTCGGGCACACACCGCGCGGTCGCCACGTAGTGGTCTAGACGGGCTCGGGCTCCGCGCCGGAGTCCTGCTTGCGCTGCACTACCTTCTCGGCGTGCGGATCTTTATTCTTCTTCGCCCAGTAGAGCAGGCTCCACGCCAAGGCAGCGATGAATAGAGCGAGCATGGGGCCCAAGATCCAGCCGGGGCCGAACTGGTAGATGATCGGCACGGCGAGGGCGGTGATCACACCGCCGCCGAAGAAGGGCTCGAATACCAACTGCTTGTAGCCGAAGGCCTCGAAGGCGGGGCTTTCGCCCTCGGGATCGGCGATGCGCATGAGGATCAGGCCGGTGGCCGTGACACCCATGGACTGGCCGAAGTCGCCGATGCCGCGCTCGAGCCAGTAGGAGGGGATGGTCCGCGGCACGAGCCACAGCAGTATGAACACGTTGATGATGATGCCGCCCAGGCACAGCAGTACGAAGGGCCAGAAGTTATTGGCGATCGCCTGCAGCGAGATGGTGGCGAGTGCGGCCACGATGAGCATGTCGAGGGCTAGGCCCTGCAGTCGCAGCATCATGTTGGAATCCACCAAGTAGTCATAGCCGGTTTTGTTCAGCAGAATCTGGACGATAATTCCGCCGATCATGGCGATCGGAAACAGCGGCACATAGCGCAGCAGCTCCACCTGATCGGCCCACAGCATCTTCTCGACCCACTGCAGAAACTCGAGAATGCAGATACCGATGAGGATGGACAGGCCGATAAACGCGGCGTGCAGAGATAGCGGCTCGATAGAGGAGGGGCGCGATGTCATCACCGCAGCGGTGTACTGCTCATCGCGCCGGAACAGGCCACGCTGCTCCTCGAGGGAGCGGTCTTTGACCTCGGTGACGATCTGGGTGCGGCCGGTGCGAATGGCCCAGTTGATCACGCCCACACCGATCACGATGCCGCCCACGAGGCCCACGGTGGCCACAGCCACGGCGAGATCGCCGCCCTCGGGGAAGCCCACCTCGTGGAACACATCAATCATGCCGGCAGCGGTACCGTGCCCACCCTCGAATCCGATCTCGATCAGGGCACCCGCCATGGGCGACATACCAAACAGTGGCGCCAGCACTGCCACGGCGAGCAGCATGCCCACCACGTACTGGCCGGAGGCGAAGGCCACGCCCACCGACAGCTGCGGGCCGGCGAGGTGATACACCTCTTTGGGCTTGGGTAGCTTCTGGCCTAAGAACAGGGTGGCGAACACCACCGAGATCAACAGGCCGGGCAGGGTTTTCCATACGCTGAGCATCTGCTCGCCGAAGAGGCCACCACTTTGGAGATACTCGGTGGTGGAGTTCTCTCCGAACCAGCCCGCGATGGTGCCGAGCACCTCAGGCCCGAGCAGCAGGGCGAGGGTACCGGCGATGATGGAACTGGGCAAAAACAGGTTTTGTGTCCATTTCACACGCATGCGCACGATCTTGCCCACGAAGAGCACAACCATGAGAACCACGAGTGCAAAACCAACGGAATTGGGTGTCATAGTATGCGGACACCTCCTTTTCTACATCCGGGGTGCACATGTGGCGCACCGCACAAACAACACAGTTAGGGGATACCTTAGCGTGTGCTGTGCGGAATGGATAGAAAAGCTGAGGTGAGCACAAGAATGTAAGGGATATCGGCTGAGCGATATCTGTGGCCTGAAGGGGTAGACGGGGCCGCGTTGATGGCAGGGCAATAGAGGCTGTTCATCCAGTGGATAGATGAAGAACGTAGGTGGGCTGATCAGGTGATGGCCACAATTCCATTGTTAGAAATAAAGCAGTGAGCTTCACTCAGTGGGCATGGCAAGGATCGTCGGCCAGTTCCTCGCCGGTTATGAGCAGCAGAAAAGCGTGTGGTCGTCGCGGTCACAGCAGCCTCATCTAGGCCACAAGTACAGCCCGCCTCCTACTCGCGCGTCAGCAGAGGAGAAGGCGGGCAGAAGCGGGCAATATAGGACGACAGTGCGATTAGCGCAGTGCGGAAAGGGCGGCCTCGTAGTCCGGCTCGGTGGTGATCTCATCAACCAGCTGGGAGTGCAGGACGGTGCCATCTTCATCACAGACGATCACGGCGCGGGCAAGCAGCTGAGCCAGCGGGCCATCGCTTTGCACCAGGCCGAGATTATCGCCGAATCCGCGGCGGAAGTCCGAAGCCACCTCCACGTTCTCTAGGCCCTCGGCGCCGCAGAAGCGGGCCAAGGCGAAAGGCAGATCGCGGGAGACGTTGACCACCACGGTGTTATCTAGTCCGGCGGCGAGCTCATTGAACTGGCGCACCGATGCGGCACACACGCCAGTGTCCACAGAGGGGAAAATGTTGAGCACCACTCGGCGACCGGAGTAATCGGAGTTGGTGACAGTCTCAAGCGAGTCATTAGTCAGCGAGAACTCGCCCAAGCGCGAGCCTGCCTCGGGCAGTTCGCCGGAGACGGTGACCGGGTTTCCTTGGAAAGCAGTACGTAAAGTCATGCCCTCCTTTGTACCTGAAATAGCTCATGCGCCGACGTCCGAGAGATAACGCAGCACCGCTTTGACTCGTCGATTGTCCTCCCCCGGAGAAAGGCCCAGCTTCTGAAAGATCGAGGCGATGTGCTTGGCTACCGCAGCACCCGAGACCACAAGGCGCTCGGCGATGTCGGGGTTAGAAAGCCCCTGCGCCATGAGAGCAAGCACCTCGCTCTCCCGCGCGGTGAGATCGTTCATTCCCTGCTGAGAACGCACCATGGCTTGGGCTACCTGCGGATCAATCACCATGCCGCCGGCGGCCACCGTGCGCAGAGTGCGGATGAAATCGGCCACATGCCCCACCGAGTCTTTGAGCACATAGCCGGTACCGGCCACACCCCCTGCCATCTCCAACACGGTGCGAGCATAAGCCGGCGCAACATACTGCGAGCACACCACGATGCCCACCGAAGGGTAGTGGTGCCGTACATTCACGGCTGCGTGCAGGCCGTCATCGCTCATCGATGGTGGCATGCGGACATCTGTGACTAGGAGGTCGACGGCCGAGGAGTGGGCGTCGATAAGCGGCATGATCTCCTCGGCCGAGGAACATTGCGCGAGCACCGTGAAGCCCTGTCGTTCCAGCATGGCCGCTAAAGACTCGCGAAGCAGGCCCGAATCATCGGCCAAAATGATGTTCATTAGCGATCCTCTCCTACGTCTGTGGGGCTGGCGGCGGATTCGACGGCGCTGAGCACAATGCCGCTTTCCCCGCGATGCAACAACAAGGGCACATTAGCCACAACCTGGGTGGGCCCGCCCGGCGGGGAGTTCAGCTCCATCGTGCCGCCGAACGCGGCGAGCCGCTCCTTAATGCCGTGCAGACCGCCGCCTGGCACAATGCGCGCCCCGCCGGAACCGGTGTCCAGCACCGAGATCCGCAGATTGGACTCAACCGTGATCAACACATCCACCCGCGCCTCGGGCACATATTTGCCAATATTGCTCAGCGCTTCAGAGACAAAGAAATAACCACAGGCCAACACCCCCTCCGGCAGGGTGGGAAGCGGATGCGGGCAGGTGAGAGAAGAGCGCAACGGCATGGAATGCAGCAGCTCCTCCACCGCGGCAACCAACCCAGAATCGCTGAGCGTGTGCGGATGGATCCCCCGCACCGTCGCCCGCAGCGCCTCTAAACCCTCATCGAGAGTGCGGTGTGCCTGCGCAAGCAACGCTTTGAGCTGCGGGTTGGCCTCCACCGCCGGGTCCAGCTCCGCCTCGCCGAGTGCCATCGCCGCAGCCACAAAGGACTGCTGAGCGCCATCGTGCAAATCCCGCTCGATGCGGCGGCGCTCCACCTCGTAGGCGTTGACAATCGTGCGGCGCGAATCGATGAGATGACGGATCTCCGCATCGTGATCACGCTGGGAGCCCGCGCTACGAACGCGGCGAAACAAACCTGCCATGGCACTCATTCTAAAAGGGCTCTCCGACAAATCCTGCCGAGGCAGCCACGGTGGGGGTAGTGCTAGCACTACTAAGAAAACTAGTCTCTAGATTATTGGAAATTGCCAGCGTACAGCCTTGAATTGAAGCTATGACAACGCAATCACTACTCAGCGCGCAGAACCTCTCCAAGAGCTTTGGCACAGAAAATGTCCTCCATGATGTCTCCCTTGAGATCGGCGCCGGACAGGCAGTGGCCGTGATGGGCCCTTCCGGTTCCGGTAAGTCCACCCTGCTCAACTGCCTTGCAGGAGTGTTGGTGCCCGACAGTGGCGCGGTGATCTACAACGGGCGCGATATCACCACCATCAATGACACCCAGCGCTCCCGCATTCGCCTGCACGATTTCGGTTTTGTGTTCCAAGACGGCCAACTCATTCCCGAGTTGAGCAACCGTGAAAACGTGGCCATGCCCTTGCAACTGCGTGGCCAGTCGCGCCGGGCGGCGCACGCTCGCGCCGATGAGCTGCTGGAGATGCTCGGCATGGCTGGGCACGGCGCCAAGCTACCCGGTGATGTTTCCGGCGGCCAAGCCCAGCGAGTGGCGGTGGCACGGGCTATCGCCGGTGAGCCGAAGATCATCTTCGCCGACGAGCCCACCGGCGCACTTGACCAAGCCACCGGCCATGAGGTGATGCAGCTGCTCACTGCCCTAGTGCAGCGCAGCGGCGCCACGCTGGTGATCGTGACCCACGACAGCAATGTGGCCCAGTGGTGCGACCGGCTGATCGAGATCCGCGATGGGCGAGTGCACGCCGATCGGGCCATCGACGGCTCCCGCACCCGCACCGCCACCGCGGCCGCGACCAGCCAGGCAGCTGGACGCGCTTGGGAGGAGGGGCAGCGATGAGCACTCCCACGCAAACCTCCTCCACCACACGCGACAGCATTCGGCCACAGCGGGTCTACCGCGGGGCCGCGAACCTGCGCTCGATTACTTACCACGTGTTTGCTGCGCGGATGCGCCGCCGCGATGGTTCGGGGTTGTTAACGCTGTTGGCGATCGTGGCTTTTAGTGTGATCAGCGCAATCGTGATGATCGTGGCCTCCGGCACCTGGATGTTTGTCTATCGTCAGCAACATCCGCGCGAGCTCGCAGCCCAGGCTATTGCCGCGGACCCAGGCATGGAAGCGATGCTTGGTTTCTACGTTTTCCTTGCCGGCTTTGCCTGCGCGTTGCTGATCTTCCCCGTGCTCACGCTGACCAGCGCGGCGGCGGTGCTAGGTGCCCGGATGCGGGAGCGGAGGCTGGCCTCATTCCGCTTGCTCGGGCTGTCGCGCTCGGAGATCAACCGCATGGGCACCTTCGAAACCCTTGTACAGGCCGTGGTGGGCATCATCCTCGGCACCGGCATTGCGCTTCTTCTATTGCCCTTCTTCCAGCGGTTGTCCTTCCAAGGAGACAGCGTGCGCTATGAGGAGATCCTTGCTCCGTTCTGGCTGTATCTCTCGCTGGATCTGTTGCTGCTCGGATGCGTCTGCATCTCGGCGTGGTTCGGGCTGCTGCGGGTGAACATCTCTCCGCTCGGGGTATCTCGTAGATCAACCCCGAAGGCGCTGCGCTTCTGGCGGCTAATCGTGCTCATCGTCGCCATTGGTGCTTTGGTGCTCATGCCCGCACCCGGTATGAGCGATGGTCCGTGGCGCTATCTCGGCACCGTGCTGATTGTCGCGGTATTTCTGCTTGCCGTGGACCTCGTGATGCCGCTGCTCCTGCAGCTTGCATCTCGGTTGCTCGCACGGGCACCGTGGCTCACTGTGAGCTGGACTGCCCGCCGCGTGGTGATGGAACCGGTGAAAGCCTGGCGGCGTGTCTCTGGCATTGCCGCGATTTCCCTGATCATCGCAGCGCTCGCCTCGGCGCCATTCCGTGATCCTAGCGATCCGGGCCAGGCCGAAGCACAGACGAGACTGATCTCTGGGGTGTATTCCGACATCACCACCGGGGTGATCTCCACGATCGTCTTCGCGTTTATCCTGGCCGGCATCTCCGCGATGATTAACCAGTGCTCCGCCGAGTTTGAGCGCGCTGATCAAACACTCGCGCTCAACAAAATCGGCGTGCCCAGCCGCGTTGGTCTGGCCGTCTCATGGCTAGAGATGATCGGCCCCATGGTGGGAGCGAGCGTAGTGGCCTTCATTTTCGGCCGCATCCTATTCCGCCCCTTCGCCGAGTACGAGGAGTTCGGCACCCATATTCCCACGATCTTCGAGAACCCAGCCTCGTGGCTGTCCATTGTTCTCGGCGGGGTAGTGGTGATGGCCTTGGCACTGAGTGTGACCCTGCCGGTGCGCTCCATGGTGCTTGCCGGGGCGAGGCGGGTGCGGCGTAGCGATTAGCCGCGATGAGCGGGGTGTGGCGCGGCGCAGACGGCGGGGCACAGCCGGCAGCTACTAACCCAACACCTCGCGTTCGATCACATCCACCGCGTCACTGCATACGAAGGGCAGTTCGGGGCGTTCGCGGGTACTAAAGGGCTTGAGCACGAAGCTTGCTGGTGGTTGGGATCCCGGTGGGCGTCCAATGCCCACTCGGATGCGTTGAAACTCCTTCGTCCCGAGGCTCTGGGCGATCGAACGCAGCCCATTGTGCCCGGCCAGCCCACCACCGATCTTGTGCGCCACCTGCCCAAAGTCCAGTTCCATATCGTCGTGAACCACCACGATATTGCTCGGGTTCACCGAGTAGAAGCGCGCCAGCGCCTGCACCGGCCGGCCGCTAACATTCATCAAACACAGCGGCTTCGCCACAATCACTTTCCGCTGGCCGTGCCGCACTTCCACTAATTGGGTGCCGGATTTTTTATGCACACTAAAGCGTGACGACGCCACCTCGCGGCCCGCCATCTCATCGGCCACAAGATATCCGATGTTGTGGCGGGTCTCGGCGTATTGCCTACCCGAGTTGCCCAGCCCAACCACGATGAAAGTTTCCATGCCCACTAACCCTAGTAGCAGCGATACCGCCGCAGTTTCCGAGCCTAGGATCAGCTGCTGTGTGTTCTAACCGAGCTCGGGCGCATCCTCAGGCAGCGAAGACGCGCGGGGAATGAAATGGGAAGGCAGCAGGAGCTTGCGGTGGGGCTTGCCCTCCATCAACCCGGCGAGTTCATCAATGACAACACCAGCGAGTTCGGCGAAGTCTTGGCGAATAGAGGAGAGGGGAGGGGTCAGGTAGGAGCTGACTTCATCATCGTCAATCCCGATAAGCTTATAATCTTTCCCCGCAGTGAAGCCGTGCTCGGCGAAGGCGCGGGCGCAGCCGACCGCGATTTTATCATTGCCGCCGATGACGGCTTCGGGGAGGCCAACGTTGAGGATCTCCTGCGCGGCAGCGTAGCCATCGCAGGCGCCCCAACCCTTGCCGCCAAAAAGCGAGAAGGATTGCTTCTTCAAACGGCTATAGCGCTGGTAGATGACCATTCGTTCCCGAGCGTCGATATATTCCCGGTCACCGGTAATCATGGCCGTATCGGTTACTCCTTGGTCCCACAAATGGTCCAAGGCGGAGTGTAGACCGGATACTTGATCGATGCCGATGGTGGACATGTCCTCAATGCCGTGGTCGACGGAGCTGATCATCACCCCAGGAGCACCTGTCCAATGCTCGAAGAGTGGCAGAAGGCTGCGATGTTGGAAGAGGATGACCGTCGCCAACACTTGTCGGGAGTGCAAATAGTCAAGGGCGGATTGCGTCTCCGCGAAGTCGGCATTGGCTGATGAGGAGGTGAGCACATGCCATCCCCGGTGTTTGGCGTGGGCCTGCAGCTCGGCAAAGAGGGTGATCAAGCCGTGAGACATCGTGCCCACAGAAAGGACACCAATGGAGCGGGAGGAGCCGGAAGCAAGCATTTGGGCCGCTGCGTTGGGCCGGTAGTCGAGCTCGCGCATAGCGGCATAGACGCGTTCGCGGGTGGCTGGTCGCACGGAAGAATGGTTATTTACTACTCGAGACACAGTTTGCGTGGATACCCCCGCTAACTGTGCCACATCCTGCATAACCGACTTTTTACGCACGCCGGTAAGTGTACATGACGCCCAGGGCACCCAAGAATGCGGGTGGCCTAGGCGCCATACAGTCTGTCGAAATGCGTGAATCTATTCTGGAATGACAACTCCCTTCGTGAGGATAATATTTCCGTAGAGAGCGGTGTCCGTGGTCACAACAACTGCGAAACACTTCTTTGCTTGCTCATAGAACTCGAATCGCTCAAAGTGTTTCACGGTATGGCTCGGATAGCTGCGTTCGGCGATCTCGGCGAATTCGCTCCATACAGGAGGCTCTGGATCGTCTCCCACAGTTTCCATGAGACCGATCTGCCACGGATTATAGGAGTCCAAGGGCATCAGCTTGAGGATTGCGTCCATCATGCCAGCGACGGTGTGACCATCAGCGTGGATGACCGTGGAATTGTAGGTGTAGCCTGGGAAATTTCCATCTCCGATGACGATGCGATCGCCATGTCCCATGCGGGCCAGAGTGTAGAGGAGTTCCGGTGAAATCTTCTCCGGGATATTGCGGAGCATGTGTTCTCCTTAGCGTGAAAAGAGGTGACGATGAGGGGCGTGAGAGAGATTATGTATTGAACCTCCTATGCGGCAGTCGGTGCGGTTTCGCCAGGGTTCTTGAAGCGGAGCGTAAACACACCGTAGGACAGCACCACAATGAAGCAGACGAGAACAACAATGAACGAGTGAGCGGTGCCGATAGTATCGACGAGCAGGCCTTGTACCGGGGGAAGAATAGCGCCACCGACGATGGCCATAACAAGCCCAGCCGAACCGAATTTAGTGTCTTCTCCGAGTCCGGTGAGTGCCTGTCCATAGATAGTGGGGAATAGCAAGGAGATACAGGCGGAGAGAGAAGCGATAGCGATCAAACCGATGATGTTCCCGGCGAGAATGCCGACCAAGGTGAGGACGCCCCCCAAGGAGCACATGATGATTAAGAGTCGGCGGGCGTCGATGATGCCCATCAAGGCGGTCATGACGAAGCGGGCAACGAGGAAGCAGATCAGGGAGACCTGGAGCCATATTCCCGACTCGGCGTTGGTCTTGCCAACGACATTGGTGGAGTAGTGGATGACGTAGGTCCAGATACAGGTTTGGGCGCCAATGTTGAAGAACTGGGCAACCACACCGAAGGAGTAGCGGCGATTTCTGATCAACCGGCCCAGGCGGCCCGAGCTCGGTACTGAAAGAGCGACTGTGCTGTCTCCAGCACTGCGAGAGCGGTCAGGAATTTTGACCAATGCGATGGCAATGCCGAGCACCAAGTACAGGATGGCGAGGCCGACGAAAGGAATCATCACGGCCTTGAGTTCGCCCGAGACCATAGAGGTGAGTTCCTCTTGAGGCAGCGAGGCTCGTTCTTCTGCCGTGTGCTCGTGGATATTGGGCAGGATCATGATGGCAGCAACCAGCACACCCAAGTTAGAACCGATGGGGTTGAAGGATTGAGCGAAGTTCAGACGCCGCGTCGAGGTCTCTTCCGGGCCCATGGCGATAACAAACGGGTTAGCGGAGGTCTCGAGGATGGACAGGCCTGCCGCGAGGGAGAACAGGGCCCCAATGAAGGCCACGAAGGTCATGCTCAGGCTCGCAGGGTAGAACGCAAAGGCGCCGGCAGCAGCGAGGAAGAGGCCGATACAAACGCCACCCTTGTAGCCCAACTTGGAGTTAATGTAGGCCGCCGGAATAGCGAGCAGAAAGTAGGCCCCGTAGTAGGAGAACTGCACGAGCGAGGATTGGAAGGTCGACATCGAAAAGACCGAACCAAATACCTTGACGAGAGGAGCGGTCATGTCGGTGGACATACCCCAGGCTGCAAAGCAGGACACCAGAAGGATGAAAGGAACGAGCATTCCATCGTTCAGGTACTTTTTACGTTCCTTCTTCGGGGGTGCTGATTGTGGACTGCTAACGGAAGTGTCAGTCATGATTTTTTCTTTCAGTCGTCCGTCGGGCAGACGGTGGTGATCACCCCAGCGTTGCGAACCCATTCCGCTAGGTCTGTAGGGGGAACGTTCAGGGTGAGGAGCTGGTTGATGATGTTTCCTAGGGCCGTGGCCTCAGGATCCGTCACGCGAATGCTTTCGCCGAGGGCGGCGGCTGTCCTTTGCATGAGGAAGAGGTTCTTTACCCCGCCTCCCATGACATAGGTTTCCCCCGTGGATCCGGTCAGAGTGCGAAGCGAGTGGATCGCATCTGCTTGAGCTCGGGCGATGGAATCAAACACGACGCGCAGGATTTCGCCACGTGTCGAAAGGGTGACGTTGTGTTCACGTGCTGCCTGCACGACGCGATCCGGCATGTCTCCAGGGGCACTGAAGCGTGGGTCGCACACATCGATAATGGCGCCTGGATTTGAGGCGTCCGCTAGCAGCCGGTTGAGTTCTTCGTAGCTTGGATTTCCCCAGGTGCGTCGACACTCTTGAGCGACCCAGAGCCCAGTGAGGTTGAGCTCAGCTCTGTTATCGCCCCGTGCGGTGGCTTCATTGGTGACTCCTCGGGAGTAGGCATCCTCTGTTACCACCGCTTCTGAGGTTTGCGCGCCAACAACGGACCATGATCCGCAGGAAATAAACATGGCATCTTCGGGATAGCCACATTCCCGAGACAACGATGACAATGCACACGCAGTGTCATGAGAGCCAGCGGCGATGACGCGGACGCCATCAGAACGGGTGCCGATCACGCGCCGCTCGCTGGTGATAGAGGGGAGTCGTTGCCGGTCGATGCCCGCTGCGGCGAGTATCTCCTCGGACCAATCCTCATGACTTGCCGCGAGAAGCCCCGAGGTAGAGGCGATTCCACGCGACGCCCACGCCTGGGTGGGCTGATCAAGCACGCAGCGGGCGATGAAGTCCGGGAGGAACATCACCGTGCCGGTGTTGGGCGGTTGCAGTGCGAGGCGATATACAGAGTTAATGTCTTGGGGGAGAATGCCGGAGGCGTGGTACTGCTCCGCCTCCGGCATTCGTGATGCCATCAGGCTTCGGCCTCGGGCGCCGGCACTATCTCGATAGGAGAGTGCCTGTGACAGAGGATTGTTGTTCTCGTCGACGACGACGAAATCGACTCCCCATCCATCGACAGCAACTGAGTCAATATCTCCGGCCGCTTGGAGTGCCTGGCCGGCTGCGTCTTTAAGCGCCTCCAGGTCCCAGTGCAGGTTTCCCTGCTCATCGGTGCCGACGTGGTGTTCTGCACGAAACACTTCCGACCTTGTCAGTTTCTTGGAATCTGTGTCCCATGCACCAACAATTCCACGAACGGAGGACGAGCCCATGTCGATTGCCAAAGTCCTGATGACCCGTGACATTATGTGATCCTTATCTCTTGTCGCTCAGTGCACTGCGCAATTAGGCAAAGAATGGACCATAGTTTTTGCAGGCGCGGAAGTCGGCGCTTTCCTTGTCTGCGGTTCCATGGAGACCCCATGCGCGCGGACGGAAGATCTTTGCATCGTCCACGTTGTGCATGTTCACTGGGATACGGAGCATGGCGGCGAGAGTGATCAGCTCCTTGCCGAAGTGGCCGAAGCCGATGGCGCCGTGGTTCGCTCCCCAATTGTCCATCACGTCATACACCGAGGTGAATGCGCCCTTGCCCGTCAGACGCGGGGCGAAGAACGTGGTGGGCCAAGTGCGGTCCGTGCGGTTCTCGATCTTGGTGGTGGCCTCTTCGCTCAGCGTGACGGTCTCACCCTCGGCGATCTGCAACACCGGGCCGACGCCCTTGATCAAATTCAGACGAATCATGGTGACAGGCATGTTCGGAGCGGTGCGGAAGTGGGTCGAGAATCCACCCCCACGGAAATACTCGTGGGTTGCCGCATGGAAGGTGGTGGCCTCCATGACAGCCTTCTGGTCCTCTTCGGTGACTTCCCAGAAAGGCTTGGTGCACGGATTGCCGTCGGCGTCCTTCATCACGCCAGTGGCGTCAAGAGTCGTGGCGCCGGAATTGCGCAGGTCTAGGAAGCCATTCGTGGCCCCGCCGGTGGGCTTTTCGCCAGTGACGCGCTCAATGGCCTCGGGAGACCAATAGGTGCGTACATCGGAGAACATCTGCGTGCGGTTGGTGAGCAGGTAGTTGAGGAGCATGCTGGCACCATTGAGGGTGTCATTCTCCGTGGCCAATACCACCGGGCGGCGCGCGCCGTTCCAGTCGAAGGTGGTGTTCAGCATGGTCTCCATGAAGTCACCATTGGGGTAGGTGTCGGTCCACTGACGTTGACCCTGGAAGCCGGAGGCAATGGCGTTAAAGCCGCATGCTTCCTCCTCGAAGCCCAGCTCGGCAAGCTTGGGGTTGCCTTCCATCATGTCGCGCCCGATGAGAGCCATCTTGGTGATGAAGTCCCACTGCTCTTCGGCGTCGTCGCGCGGCTCGGGGTTGAAGTCCTTGCCAATCTGAACATTCTCACGCACCCATGCGCGTGCCTTCTCATACTCTTCGGGATCGAAGATGCCTTCGTTGATGCGGCGGATGAACTCGGTCATGTCCACGGACTCCACGCGCATGCCGAGATAGTCTTGGAAAAAGTGGCGATCGCTGGAGGAACCAGCGATGCCCATGCAGGTCGAGCCCATCTGCAGATAGCCCTTACCTCGCATCTGGCCCGCAGCAACGGCTGCACGGGAGAAGGTCAGGATCTTGTCAGAGACCTCTACGGGGATGTCGGTGTCATCGGCATCTTGAACGTCGTGACCATAGATGCTGAATGCGGGAATGCCGTACTGGGCGTAGGCGGCGAGATTTGCGGCCAGCGTCACGGCGCCGGGGCGCTCGGTGCCGTTATATCCCCAGATGGCGTGGAAACGGTTGGGATCCATATCCATGGTTTCCGTGACGTAGCACCAGGCGGGAGTCACGGTGAGTTCGGCGATCACGTTCTGGTTAGCGAAAAGATCGTCGCAGGCAGCTGCTTCGCCGGGGCGGCCGATGGTGGTTTCGGCGATGACGACCTCGACGGGCTCGCCGTCGAGGTAACGGAGATTCTTAGTGATGAGATCGGCGGCAGCGTGGGCCATCCACATCGTTTTATCTTCGAGTGATTCGCGGACTCCGCGACGACGGCCGTCAATGGTGGGCCGGATGCCAATCTTCGGGTGATGAACCATGGGTAGTTCTCCTTCGGGAGGTAATGTCACCCCAGTATGGGGGATCTGGAGCGCCGTGGCCGGTGGGGGTGAATGGGTCTAGCAATCGGCCTGTGGGCACTGTCTCAAGCCCTTATGTTAGCGCTATCAAAAGTCTAACATCGGCCATGTAGATAGGGAAGGGCTTTCGGAACCTTTCCCGCTGGCTCTAAACGTGCGGGATGGGTTTTATGACATTTATCGAGCTTAAAACCGGATTTGACGGTCGCCACACTAGCTTGTGGGCGCGGAAAGGATGGTGGGGGGGGGCGCCACCTAATGGGGGTAATTGTGCGGCGGTATGGGGTAGGTGGGGCGAAATGATAACGTTCCCACGCGGCAAGGAAAAACAGCCCCACCACGGCGATGGTGGGGCTGTTAGTTGTGTGGCTTAGCGCTTGTGTGGCTGGCCGTAGGTGGCGATGGCGGCGCTGGCCTCTTCCATCTGCTCGGACGTGAGGATGCGCGGGGTTCCCGCAGCTAGGGCATTGAGGTAGACCTTGGATAGCCATTCAATGGACTGTGCCTTGGTGTAGGCCTCGGCAAGGTCTTTGCCTGCGGCTACGGAGCCGTGATTGCCGAGCAAACATGCGGTTTTGCTCTGCAGTGCAGCCTCGACATTGTCGGCGAGCAATTGGCTGCCATAGCGGGCGTACTCCGTGACGGGGATCGCTCCGCCCATGGTGGCGGTGATGTAGTGGATATTGGGCAGCTCAGTCACGCCTTCAAGGCTGGCTACAGTGGTGGCATAAGCGGAGTGCGTGTGCACGATCGAATCGAGACCGGTCGTCTGCAGTGCTTGGAGGTGGAGATGTATCTCGCTGGTGGGGCGATACTGACCTTCAACCTGCTCTCCGGTGTCAAAATTGACCACGCAGATGTCTTCTGGGGTGATCCCGACGTAGGGCAGTCCGGTGGGGGTGATAGCTACGAGCTCACCTGCGCGAATAGAGATATTTCCGGCCGTTCCTACGACCAGTCCGTCGGATGCGAAGTGCTGGCAATAGTCGGCGATAAGTGTTCTCTCTTCTGAAAGAAGCATGGTGTCCTCCTGGCGATTAGGTCTGCGAGTAGAAGCCGTGGGTGTCTATCACTGTCGTGTCTATGTGATGACTGGCGATATGTGCAGCTAGAGGCTATGAAACTCGAAATGGTAGCGCTCTCATCAGTCATGTTACTACTCTTCCTGTCGATCGGCATAGCCTAGATGAAATAAAGATAGCTCCGACAAGTACGGCAATCACACCCACCTATAGGGGTGATTTAATGGGGTGTGCCTGTGTTCATGTCCACCGCGGTTCACTGCGCTCGGGTACAGCGCAGCACCAGTCCACGGTCTGTTCAGCCGAGAAGTGGAAGATAGAAACACGTAGCACGCAGGTGATTGTTACCTAGGCGGCGGGCTCAGCGCAGCTCAGCGCTGCCGTTCTCCCTTGGGGCGGCGCAGGGTAGGCGCTAGGCAGCGGTCTAGGAGGCAGAGTCCGGCCGGAAGTCGGAGGTGAGCAGGCGCACCTCGAAGGGATCATCCACGAGCCCGGTGACACCCCGAGAGCCGAGATAGACGTGTTCCACGGCGATCGGCACGATGGCTCCAGCCGCCAGCACCTCGCTGGCGATGTCCACGGCTTCATCTTCTCGGTCGGTGGCGTCGCTGGTGCTCAGTGCGCTGGTGATCTCCGCATCGAGCGAGTCGTTGCAGTAGCGGGCAATGTTATAGCGTTTGCCGCAGGTCACATCGGAGGCTAGGTAGCTGAGGGTATCGGCGGTGCCGCTCATGTAGTTACGCGAGCCCAGTACCAGATCGAATCGGCCATCGAGGATGCGGTTTTCTAGATTGCCGTAGCTATCGAGGGTGATCTCTACGTCAAAGCCGGCTTGTCGCAGCTGCTCGGCCACTGCCTCGGCGAGCTGGGGAAGCTCGGGAATATCGGTGTAGGTCACCATGGTGATATGCCGCGGGCCATTCTTGATGCTGCCCGTGGGGGCGGTGTTCAATTCCACGGGGGAGACGGAAGCGTCGCCGCGTTCGGCGGTACGAAAGAGCGTGCCGTCCAGGGTGTCGGTGCCGGAGGGATAGACCTCGTCTACAAGCGCGTCCACATCGAGGGCATCGATCGCCGCGCTACGCACATCGGCTCGGGTAAAGAGCCCCTTGGCGGTATTGAAATACAGCAGGCTGGTGCGCGGCGTTGATATGGTCGCCACCTCGGCGTGTTCCTGCACGGTGGGCACACTGCTGGCGGGAATACCGGCTGCCACATCCACTCGGGAGCTATCGATGTCCTCAGCGAGTTCCTGCGGGTCGGCGGAGAAGGTGACATAGACGCTGCGGATCCCAGGCTGCTCGCCCCAATAGTCCTCATTGGCCTCTAGGTGGGCGTGCGTGTTAGACGCAGAGATCCACGTGAAGGGGCCGGTGCCATAACCGATGGCGTTGATCACTGGGCGGTCGTCTTCGGTGGTGTAGGCCTTCTTAGACAAGATCATGGTGCCCGGATCAGCGAAGCGCTGCGGCAGAATCGGATCAGGTCGATCCGAGGTGACCTTCACTTCAAGATCATCGGTGGCGGTGGCCTTCAGCGCCGCCGAGCCCAACCCACGGGGTCGAAAAGGAGAGGAAAAAGCCTCGTTGAGGCTATGGGCTACCGCCTCGGCATCCATGGTGGAGCCATCGTGAAAACGCACCTTAGGCCGTAGCTCAAACACCACGCTGCTGCTGGTGGGCTGCGTCCACGAGGAGGCGAGCCAGCCGCTCGGGGTGCCATCAGGATCGATACGCACCAAGGTCTCCGAGGAGCCCAACTTGGTGGCGATGGGGGCATCGGCGCTAAAGGGCGCGAAGTTCGCCACGGGGGAAAAGGCCACGCCTACCCGAGCGTGGGTGGCGTCGGCGGCGTCAGAGTCAGCTGAACACGAGGTGAGCACCAGCGAGAGGGCACAGGCGGCCGCCAGGGCAGTGGTCTTGGCTACGTTCATGGGGCGAGAAGCTTTCTAGATCAGCACCGAGAGTCATCTCATCGTAGCGCGCCCAGATACACCACCACCCTAGGCACGCACAGTGGGCGCCTAGGGTGGTGGTGAAAGAAGGTGGCGTGTATCAAAACATCGCGCCACAGAGGCAGGATTTACTCCTCGTCCTCGGAAGCGGAGCCCTCTTCGGTGGTGGATTCGTCCTCGTCCACGGTGGGCACGTCCTCTGGGTCCTCGTTCTCGGCCTCGCCCGGCTCGACATTCTCGGTCTCCGGGTAGACGACGGTGAGAACCAGCAGCTCCTCGTCGGCAGCCAGGGTGCAGTTGCCAGGCATAGCAACGTCCTTGGCCAGGATCTGGGTGCCAACCTCGAGCCCCTCGACGTCGATCTCGATCTCTTCCGGAATGGAAAGCACGTCGGCCTCCAAGAGCAGGGTGTCTGCATCCTGGTAGACGAGGGTGCCCGGAGCCGGATCGCCGGCGTAGGTGATCGGCACCTCAACCTCAACCTTCTCGCCGCGGGAAATGGCGTAGAGGTCGATGTGGTCGATGTCGAAGGTGAGCGGGTTCTGATCAACGTGCTTGATCATGGTGAGGTGCTCCTCGCCATCCACGTTGAGATTCACAATCGCGTTCACACCGTGGTGACGCACGATGGCGGTGAACTCGATACGGTCAACGGTGGCGTGCACCGGGGCCTCCAGGTCATTGGAGTACACCACGAGCGGGATCAGGCCGTCGCGGCGGGCACGGCGGGCAGCGCCCTTACCGAACTCAGTGCGAGCGCTAGCCTTGATATCAATTGCCTTAGTAGCCATTGCTATCTCCTTAAAAGTTTCTAGTTGGTGGTCAACACACCACACACGGGCTGTGACTATCCGGGCCATCATCAGAGGCCATAGACATCAAAAAAGCCCGCTAGCAGTGCGTGGCATCTCGCATCGCCGCAGGCATTAGGCCCCAGATTAGATGGGGCTGAGCTCTTTCGATCGCGTCGATAACGGGGCTTGGGCTAGCAAGCCCCCTCGCCGAGACGAACGGAAGTCTAGCACAACCCGCTGTTTATGCACCAAAGACCACTCGGTTACGGATCCGCCCGATCCCATCGACCGAGATCTCGACCACGTCATTGTGCGAAAGATAGGTTCCCAATCCATGGCCCACACCCGCTGGGGTGCCGGTGGCGATCACATCACCCGGGTTCAGCGTGTAGAGCTGCGAACAGAACGACACCAAATCCGCCGGGGTAAACACCAGATCCGACAATGGCGCATCCTGGCGCTGCTCGCCATTGACCACGGTGCGCAGACGCGCCTGATCCGGCATGTCATCCGGAGTCACCAGCCACGGGCCAAAACCACTCGTGTGCTCCAAGGACTTTCCCTGATGCCACTGCTTGGTGCGATACTGCAGCTCACGGGCCGTAAAATCATTGATCACCGAAAACCCAGCGATAGAATCCGCGGCCTGATCAGGTGTGGCATTGCGCGTGCGCTTAGCGACGATCACCGCCAGCTCACCCTCGTAGTCCGCAGAAGCCTGCGCGATCGGGGGAACCTGCGCATCATCGAAGGGCCCAATCAGCGCCTCGGGGTATTTGATGAACAAGGTGGGAACATCGGGACGATCGTGGCCCATCTCTTCAATATGGGCGGCGTAGTTCAAGCCCACGCAGATGATCTTGCCTGGGCGGGGAATCGGCGGAGCGAGGGTGTGCTGCTGAAACTCCACCGTCAACTCCGAGGCCTGCTCGGCCAGTTCGCGCCAACGAGGCTGGCGCAGCAGCTCGCCAACATCGGCGAAATCACCGATGAGCGTAGCCGAATGGTCATCATCCACACGACCAACCCGAGTATGGTTGGCAGTGAGCGGGGAGCGGAACGTAGCAAGCTTCATGTGCACCGAGGCTACTTGGCTACAGGCGCCCGTGCAGTGCGGGTGGCAGCGAAGGGTGGGGCAACACGAGCCGAGAACCACCAATGTTTAGAGTTGGGGACAGGCAACAACGATGCACAGAGCACACCTTCGATCCCCAGTAGAGGAGGGTCCACTATGCGGTGGTGGGGAAGGATAACCCGACGCGCACCGATAAGCGAGGCCACGGACAATCACGAGGACCCCAGCAGCGCTCACCACGAGGCAACTGCCGGGCGCTGGGTGGATGCCGGCCCCGCCAGCGCTATCGAGTCCGACTCCGCGGTCGTGCTCGACTCCGATGCCACCGGCCTTGATGACCCCATTGCCCTTTTCCACACCGCAGACGGCGAGTTCTACTGCATCGATGACACCTGCACCCATGAAGATGCCTCCCTCGCGGCCGGCTGGCTCGAAGACTGCACAGTCGAATGCCCCGTGCACCTGGCAGCCTTTTGCCTACGCACAGGCGCAGCGCTCACCCCGCCAGCCAGCGAAGCCGTACGCACCTATCCCGTCCGCGTCACTGACGGGCACGTGTGGGTGCTGGTAGAGCAGTGAGGGCCTAGGTCTCGGCGCCGCGCAGGTAGCTTAGGTCTGCAGGATCGACAGGAACTTCGAAATCGAGCTTCATGCGCACGATATCGATGCTTCGGTCTTCGACGGGCATTCGTTCATTAACGGCGTCCCGCGATGTCACCGGACCAAGGTAGAAGAAATCGGTGCCCTCCCGGTCATCACGTTTCGCAAACATGTGAAGCTCGACAGAGTTGTTGATGATCGGAATGAGTTCCTTACTCTTCAAGGTGCGGTTACCGCGGGTGTACCAGGTCATTGACTCAGCCGAGTCGAGGTAGTCCTCATAACGCGTGCTCTCAGAGAATCCATCACCCTTGTGGTGGGTGATGTAGATCGGGCAGGTGTTGGTGTCCTTATCGATCTTGTAGCCATTGATTACGCCGCGTTCGTTACGCTTCCAGTTAAAGAGACGGCAAAAGTCTTCGCGGTTGTACAACTTGCCCACGATCATCTTTCCCTCGATAGAGTGTTTTTCCCTGTTGAGGAAGAGGCTTGTGGTGATGATGTCGTCCACATGCTTCTTAAACAGCGCGGACGAACGGTAATTGGCTTCGAAGTTCTGGGAGAGCCGTAGAGTGTGGGCGTCACGGGCGATTATCGGAAATTGTGGATCCTTTTTCCAACTATCAAATTCGCCCGTGAGCACTCGCACAGCGCTATCGATGACGGCTTGGTGCGACGTCGTGCCGTAGTCGACAAACAGCGTGGCTATCTCTTCGTTTGTTGCAGGACCGTCGATAAGTCGCCGAAGTAGGAGGGACTCATGCGGTCGTTTGCCGTTGAGAATTCGCAGGGAGAGCAGGTTCAGCATGCCCGCCTGGACCTCGGTGGGCGCGACATCGCAAAACTTGGTGGAATTGAGCAGCGACCAATAGTTCTTCATCTTCAACGCAAGAACTTCTGGCTCCGCTCGATCGAATCGAGCGAAGTCATAGAGCGTGGGCACCGCGTTGAGGCGGCTGTGAAGTTCGGCGATGTCTTCTTTGAGTATGCGGAGATGGTCCATGCTCGCAGAGTTGATGGCCGCAAGAATTCGCTGCTGGGCAACCTTGTCAAAGGAGATATGGCTTAGCCCAGATACTGCTTTGGCGCCACGCGTACCATCCCGGAGAACGTCCCGTCGGCGCGTTGTGCCGTGTAGAGCCATCGGAACCAGGAAGTTGTTTTTGTAGTTACCGATGAAGTCGATGACGCGCAGGTTGTCCTTTTCAGGGTATTTACGTAGTCCGCGGCCGAGTTGCTGGGTGAAGACGATGACGGACTGGGTTGGACGGAGCATGACGATCTGGTTGACCTTAGGGATATCGATGCCCTCGTTGAACAGATCCACTGTGATGATGTAGTCGAGCTCGCCAGACTCTAGTCGTTCAATCGCGCGCTCGCGTTCTTTCTGGTGATCGTCCGAGGTGAGCGCTACGGTCCGAAGCCGTCGTCCAAACAATTCTGCTTCATTCAGCCTTTGGGACAGCTCCCGTGCTTCCTCAGCCCGGCTGCAGAAGATGAGCCCGCAGACATTACGGACCCGGCCGTAGATCCGCAGCTTTTCGAGCAAATGCTCGACGCGTTCCTCGGCAACGAGGTACTTCAGCTCGGTGGAATCATCCACTGTCTCGCCGCTTTCGGTGACATAGTCCGCGACACCGTAGTAGTCGAAAGGAGTCAGCATGTTGTTCTCGAGGGCGTCGCTGAGCCTGATCTCGAATGCCACGTTGTAGTCGAAAAACTCATATACGCTTTTCTCGTCTGTGCGTTCCGGTGTGGCGGTGAGGCCAAGGAGGAAATCCGGCGTGAAATGCTTTGTGATTTTTTCATAAGACGAAGCTGCAGAGCGATGAGCCTCGTCGATAATGATGTAATCGAAGTGATCAGGATCGAGACTACCGAGGCTCGACGGCTGAGACATAGTCTGAACAGTAGAGAAGACGAAACGGGCCGAAGCATCGCGATTCGCGCCGAGAAACACGGAGAAATCCTTATTATCGGCCTCTATAACCCGGCGAAATTCCTGCTGTGCTTTACGAACGATTTGTTCTCGGTGCGCCAAGAAGAGCAAGCGGCGTGGCTGCGCTGCACGTACGGCCAGCGCAGCCAGTATCGTTTTGCCAGTACCTGTGGCAGAGATTATGAGCGCCTTCTTGGCGCCCGTGCTATGCAACTTAGAGAGTTCTTCGAGGGCGTGAAGCTGCATCGCGTTCGGAGTAATGCGCTCATGGGACGGCAGCTGAGGATCATGCCGTGGATAAGAGGGAGGCCGGCGGTGCGCACGATATTTCTTAATCCATTCCGCCGTGAGAGGTACAGAAATCGAATACTGGTAGTTTGCGGCGTCCTGGATCTGGTAGGTGATGTCGCCGTGCTTCATTGCGCTGAACTTGACGTTCCACTCCTGATTCTTCATCAGGGCATGGCGGGTCATGTTGGCGCTACCCACAATGGCGGTGACACCGAAGTCGGTAGAGAAGATATAGCCTTTCGCGTGGAACCCCTGGGTATGGTCATCTACTACGCGTACTTCGATGTTTGGTAGCTGCAATAGCTCCTCAAACATATCAGGGTTATTGAAGTCCAGGTATGTGGACGTAATGATTATTGCTCGTCCCTCAAAGCGCAACAAATAGGGCTTGAGAAGGGCGAGCGCATCCGGGGTGATGAACGCGACTGAGAAAGTAAAAGAGTTACAGCGCTCCATCTCGCGCGTGATCGCGGCGAGCATCGTGTTTGGATCTCGGTTATCGATCAGGTGAGGGGTGCAGTCGCCCTGCGCAGGATGGTGCTTATCAATGAAGCCGTGCTGAAGATCAGCCAACAGCGGCGATGTGGAATTTGTGCTCATCTAGGCAGTCGCGAGGATCTCGACGGTGGGGATATCGGCGGGAGCCCATTCTAACTCTTTTAGGCCCTCGGGGCCGACCCAGCGGACCTGCTCATGCTCGGTCAGGGTGGGCTCGCCGGATTGCAGCTTGCAGACGTACGTCGACAACTCGATGATTGCGAAATCGTACTCATAACGAGTAGTTGTGATGTGCTCCTCGATGGAGGCGTCGATGAGAAGCTCTTCTTTTAGCTCGCGGGCTAGCGACTGCTCAGGGGTTTCTCCCTCTTCGATCTTCCCGCCCGGAAACTCCCAGAATCCGCCGAGGCTCTTGTCTTGACCACGCTGGGCAGCAAGGATCTTTCCGTCTCGTTGGAGCACTGCGCCGGTCACTCGAATCGTCTTCTTCATCTCGCCTCGCGTTGTGGGGTTAGGGCTGGATAATGGTGCAATTGTAGCAACGGCTCTGCTGGCCGGCCCTGGTTTTCGTGCCGTGTTGGGCTGTTCCACCAATCGGAACGAGCACTGTCTCCTCTAGTGATCTGAACCATATTGTGGTCAGAAACGTAAGGACGTTAATAGGAAAGGGGAGTGCAAGAAGCATGCCTGCTCAGTTACTTGCGATGTCGCACAGTCCATTGCTCAACGTTCTCGAGCCGCCCAGGAACGTGCTCGACGAGCTCCACGGCGCTTTCGATCATGCTAGAGAGTTCGTGAAGTCCTACAACCCAGATCTGGTCGTGCTTTTCTGGCCCGATCATTACAACGGATTTTTCTATGATCTGATGCCGCCCTACTGCGTGGGCTACGAGTGCGTCAGCGTGGGAGACTGGGGAGGCCAGGTCGGGCAGCTCAACGTGCCTACCGAACTAGCAGAGGAACTAGCTCAGTTCATCATTTCTCAGGACATTGATGTGGCTATCTCTCGTCGCATGGAGATCGATCACGGGGGAGTGCAGCCGCTCGAAGTCATATACGGAGACATCGAAGGCACTCCCGTTATCCCGATTTTCGTTAATGGAGTGGCACGCCCCTTCGTTTCCATGAAGCGTGTGCGAGCTATGGGGGAGGCAGTGGGTCGCTTCTTCGCTCAGCGTGACGAGCGCGTGCTGTTCATGGCGTCGGGCGGGCTGTCTCACGACCCGCCGGTACCGCAGTGGGCCACGGCTACAGAGGAGCAAAAGGCGTTGCTGCTTAACGGCCGTCATCCGACAGAAGAGGCTCGGCAGGCTCGCGAGCAAAATGTCATCAACAATGCCGTCGCTTTTGCAAAAGGAGAAGCCCCGATTCAGGACCTCAACCCGGAGTGGGATGCGGCTTTCATGGAAGTCTGTGCTTCCAACGATCCAGCAGGCTTTGACAGCTACACCGCGGATGAGATGGACCAGCAGGCTGGACACTCCTCGCATGAAGTGCGCACTTGGGTGGCGGCATTTTCGGCACTTGCAGCAGCACATCCCGATGCAGAAGTTCGCTACCAGTACTACAGGCCGATCAAAGAGTTCATTGCCGGCTTCGGGATCATGGCGAAAGGATAGGCACGAAAATGAATGATGAGAAGCACAGGGTAGCGGCTGATTTACTTCGCGCCTACGACACCAAAGTGCCTATTGAGCCGCCGCGAAACACGATCGCTGGTCTGGATCTAGAAGGTGCCTATGCCATTCAGCAGTGGCAAGAAAAAGCACTCAAAGACGCAGGACGGAGCATCATCGGTCGCAAAATTGGGCTTACGTCGGTCGCTATGCAGCAACAACTTGGCGTGGATAGTCCGGATTTTGGATTCTTTAGTGATCAACAGCTGTACCGAGATGGGGACCACATCGACGTGTCTCGGTTCATCGCCCCCAAGGTGGAGCCTGAGCTGGCCTTCATAATCAACCGTGATCTGGGAGCGGATACCACCTTCGACGATGTGGTGGAGGCCGTTGACGAGGTATATCTCGCAGTCGAAATTATCGACTCACGTGTCCGGGATTGGGACATCCGTCTGGTCGATACGGTGGCGGATAACGCCTCGTGTGCCGCAGTCATTCTCAGCTCTCAGCCTATCGATGTTGCTGTGGACCAACTACCAGAGGTCGAAGCTGTGATGACGGTCGGGGATGGCGAACCACATGTCGGTACGGGTGCTGCTGTGATGGGACACCCTTTGACGCCGCTGGTGTGGCTAGCCGGGGTGCTTGCAGAGCAGGGCACTCCACTGAAAGCAGGGGAAATCATCCTCACAGGAAGCTTCTGCGGCGCCGCGGCAGTGCGCGCCGGAGAAAACGTGTATGTGGACTACGGAACATACGGAACGTTGACGGCCACTTTTAGTAAAGGACACAAGTAAATGAGCAATAAGATCACAGCGGCTATCGTCGGCCCAGGCAATATCGGCACTGACCTCATGTACAAGCTCCTGAAATCTAAGGTAATCGAGCCGATGTACATGGTTGGAGTAGATCCGCAATCAGAAGGTTTGAGGAAGGCTAAAGACAAGGGTCTTATCACTTCGGCTGAAGGCGTTGAATGGCTAGTTCGGCAGGAACCAAAACCGGATATTGTCTTCGAAGCCACCTCCGCGAGCGCTCACCTCGCAAACGCGCCGCTCTACCGTGACGCTGGTATTCGGGCGATCGATCTCACGCCGGCGGCTGTGGGGCCCTATTTCTCCCCCAGCGTGAACCTAGATGACCTCAAAGACCTAGATAATGTCAACATGATTACGTGCGGTGGTCAGGCGACAGTGCCCATCGTTTCCGCAGTATCGAGTGTGGTCGACGTGGAATATGCAGAAATCGTTGCGTCGATTTCATCACGATCCGCTGGCCCAGGCACCCGGGCCAATATTGACGAGTTTGTGGAGACCACTGCCACCGCACTGGAGAAGGTAGGTGGAGCGCGGCGGGGAAAGGCCATCATCGTGCTGAACCCAGTTGATCCTCCGATGAACATGCGCAACACCGTCTATTGCTCGCTACCGGCCGAAGCCGCAGTGGAGGGGGAACTGCAGAAGAAGGTTCTCGATTCCATTGAGAGCATGGTTGAGCGGGTCAGCTCCTACGTTCCGGGCTACCACGTGACTGCAACCCCGCAGTTCGATGAGGCGCGCCCGGAATGGAATGGATGGGGGCGAGTGACTGTGCTGCTGGAAGTAACCGGAGCCGGTGACTACTTGCCGGAGTACGCGGGCAACTTGGACATCATCACAGCAGCTGCAGTGGCTACCGGTGAACGACTGGCGAGCCTGATCTAGGAGAGGACACGACACCCAATGAGCATTCGGATTAATGACACCACGCTGCGTGACGGTTCACACTCTGTACGTCACCAGTACACAGAGGAGCAGGTACGCGCGGTCGTGCGGGCGCTCGACGACGCCCACGTGGACATGATCGAAGTAACCCACGGCGATGGCCTGGGCGGTTCATCCTTCAATTATGGCTTCTCCAAAGTCAACGAGCTTGACCTCATCGCGGCGGCAAGGGATGAGGCGAAGAAAGCCAAAATCGGCGCACTCGTGCTGCCTGGGGTTGGACGAGTAGATGACATCAAGGAGGCGCAGCGATGTGGCGTCGATGTCATCCGTGTGGCAACTCACTGCACTGAGGCTGATGTATCGATCTCTCACTTTCAAGAAGCACGCGCACTCGGGTTGGAAACGAGCGGCTTTCTCATGTTGTCTCACCGTTCGGAGCCTCGGGCGCTTGCTGAACAAGCACGAATCATGGTGGACGCGGGTTGCCAGTGCGTTTTCGTAGTGGATTCAGCCGGCGCGATGATCATGGAAGAAGCAGAGGAGCGGGTACGTGCTCTTGTAGAGGAGATAGGCTCTGATGCCCAGGTGGGCTTCCATGGGCACCAAAATATGTCCTTTGGCGTCACTAACTCTGTTCTAGCGGTTCGGGCAGGGGCCAGCCAGATTGATGGATCGCTCGCTGGCCTCGGAGCGGGAGCGGGAAACTCCCCCACAGAAGTACTTGCTGTGGCCTTCGATCGGCTAGGTATTGAGACTGGCGTGAAAACCAAAGAGATCTTGCACGCTGCCGAAGACGTATTGAAACCACTGGTGGATCGTCTTCCTAGCATGGATCGCGGTTCAATCGTGCAGGGCCAAATGGGCGTGTACAACTCCTTCCTGCTCCATGCTGAGCGGGCGTCTCAGCGCTACGGCGTACCTACCCAGGACATTTTGGCGGAGGTTGGTCGTCGTGGTTATGTAGGCGGCCAGGAGGATATGATCATCGATGTGGCTGTGGATTTGAAACGCGCCAGCTAAACCGGGGTCAAAGAGCAACTCCGTTAGATGCGGCTTCCTTCAGAACGCAACGTGCACGTGCCGAGGTTTGCGAGGTGGAAGCCGCATTCTTTATGTCAGCCACTTCACGCTGCGCCTGTGCAGGCCTCTAGCCCCTTGCCTGTGCGTTCTAGTTCTAGGAATTAATCTTCGAAAATCTCCGGGCGGTTTTTCCTTTGCCACTGCTGAACTACGCGGGAAGCTGATAAGCAGATCTTTTTCAGGGGTGGGAGCACCCGGTTTGGATTGAAGGTCTCCGAAGGTCCCGAGACGCTCATCGCGGCTTGAGGCACGTTGTGAATCCCGAAGATCGGCGCCGCTACGCAGCTCAGTCCCAGGGTTATCTCCTGGCGATCGTGAGCTATTCCGGTATCGCGAATGGTGGAAAGTTCACGCCGCAACTGGGCTTGATCAGTGATTGTGAACGGAGTCCATCCGCGCAGGCCTGAGGCTATAACGGTCTCAGTTGCGCCTTCATCAAAAGCCAACATTGCTTTTCCTACACCGGTGCAGTGTGCCGGGGCACGACCTCCGATGCGGGAAGGGGCATCGACCCGCCGAGCAGAAAACAGCTTGTTCACATACACCACCTCTGTGCTGTCGAGATAGGCCAAATGCACGGTATGCCGGGTGTGCTCGAAAAGGGCGGCGAGATATGGAGTGAGCTGTTCGCTCACAAGCTCGGAATGTTTGCTGCCCCGTTCGGTCATGAGCTCAAAGAACAACGGCCCAAGCCGATACACGTCGCCTGAGCGCTCGAGTGCCCCATTATCAACCAGAGTTCCGAGAATGCGGTGCGTCGTTGTCTTAGATAGGTCAGCGCGTCGGGCAAGTTCACTCAGGCCGATTCCCATTGCGTCATGCGTGCTGAAGCAACGCAGGAGGCTCATCGCTTTGTCCACTGCTCCGCGTGTGTTCTTGGCGGGCTGTTCTCCTGTCATTGGGTGATCGACCTTCCTGCTGCGGGTGCGTAGAGCACGCACGATGTGGTGTGAATGGTGTGGGAGATGCGGGCAACCGGAAGCTCCGCACAACCCTCATCTCCAGTTTCAGTTTTTGTGCCATTTTGTTCTTCACATGCCCACGTTAAGGGGGTGCTGTGTGAAGTGGTGTGAAAAGCAATAGTTCCCAGGTGCGACCATACATGCCTGGCGGCGTTCCGGAGGGTGGAACGGGCTCTTTAGAAAATTTTGACTCCAGTCACATAATTGAGCACACAATATATGAATCAGCTCACAAGGGCACCAGATCGCGGTAGTTGGCCACCCCGCCTAGCGTTGATGCAGGGGCCGCGACAGAGGAGTCGAGCTGATTCGGCACAGTAGGCAGCAGCTTGAACTCGAGTGTGGTCTTTGAGGGGGTGCTATTCCCCCGGTAAAAGTCGCTCCAGACACGGCTGTAGCTCTGTGGCACGACAGGACAAGGAAAGTAGGGACGGAGGATACATGGCAACTCCGCAGAATCCGAGGCCCCTCGCCGGGCTGACACGCCCTCAGGGCCTCGACACTAATACCGACATTGGCGGAATGGCGGATCCTGACAATGGACTGATAGATCGCCGAATCTTCAGTGACGAGGAGATCTACCGCCAAGAGATGCGACGCATTTTTGCACGCTCATGGCTGTTTATCGCCCATGAGGATCAGTTCCAGAAACCCGGTGATTTCTTCCAGACCTACATGGGCGAAGATCCAGTCATTGCGTCGATGAATAAGAAGCGCGAGATTCGCGTTCTGCTCAATAATTGTCGGCATCGAGGGGCACGTGTATGTCGTGCAGACCACGGCCGCACAAAAAACTTCACGTGTACGTATCACGGATGGACATACGATCTCGACGGAGAACTCGTTAATCTTCCTGGTAAAGACGACTATGACCCCTCCTTTAATCCCTCCGACTGGGGTCTGGTCACCGCGCCGAGGGTGGAGTCCTACAAGGGACTTATTTTTGCCAATTGGGACGAAAACGCGGAACCACTCGAGGATGCTCTCGGTGACCTCACCTGGTACCTCGACGCGTTCCTCGATCGTGATCCGGAGGGAACCTGTGTTGTTGGCGGTGTGACCAAGTGGGTGCTCGAAGGCAACTGGAAACTCGCAGCGGAGCAGTTCGCCACAGACTGGTACCACGTCAACATGTCCCACGCATCAGCGTTGATGGTGATGTCGCCATCCGGCAAGGGGCCCAAAAAGGCGATTGCTGAGCGAACTGGCAAGCAATTCACGAGTGACTCTGGCCACGGGGCCGGGTTCCCCGTGCATCCGAAAAATCGCTTCGATGCCCAGCCGGTGCACGAGTATTACGACTATGAGTTTCTGCGAGACCGATTGTCTCCAGAGCAGGTCACAGGTCCGATGACCAACGGACACGGAAATGTCTTTCCCAACTTCTCATATCTTCCGGTTAATGGTTCGATCAGGGTCTGGCACCCGAAAGGTCCTAACAAGATTGAGGTCTGGGCGTGGACAGTTCTGGATAAATCCATGCCGGAAGACGTCAAGAAAGCCCAGCGGCTGTATAACCTTCGTACTTTTGGCCCATCCGGGATTTTCGAGCAAGACGATGGAGAAAACTGGTCCGAGGTTCAAGCCAACGCTCACGCCTTCATGATTCAGGGAACCGCACTGAATTACCAGATGGGTATGGGGACTGAAAAGCACAACGCAGGTTTCCCTGGCACAACCTCTGAGCTCTACTCCGACGCAGCCGGACGGGGTTTCTATCGGCGCTGGAAAGAGCTCATGAACACCCCGGCCTGGCACGAAAACTAAGCCCGATCTCCACAACAACTACCAACTACACCACGCGGAAAGGTTCACCGATGTCTGAAGCAGTCAAGGTCGCAGTTAAGGACGATATCGAGCCGGAAGAGGCCATCGTTGTAGATACCGACGTCACCGGGTTCTCGGAGCCCATTGCTGTTTTCCGTACCGAGGATGATGAATTCTACGCGCTCAATGACACGTGCTCTCACGAGGACGCCTCGCTTGCTGACGGCTGGATCGAGGGCTGTGAGGTGGAGTGTCCGATTCACACAGCCAAGTTTTGTCTCAAGACAGGTGCAGTGCAGTGCATGCCCGCAACGGAGGACGTAGCCAGCCACAAGCTTGAGCTGCGCGGGGAAGAGATCTGGATCTACCCCGGCACCCCCGCCACGGCTGAGTAGAGATCATAAGCCGATCCACAGAATCGTTGCCCCACACATCAAGGAGCTGAAAACGTGGCACACACACTCATTATCGGAGGCGGAATCGGAGGGTTCACTCTCGCCCAGTCACTACGCAAACATGATTGGGAAGGTGAGATCACCATCGTTGATCCAGAGGGACTTCCCTATGATCGACCGCCCTTGTCGAAAGAGATCATGCAGGGCACGAAGGGCCATGATGACCTTCTGCTCGCCCCAACCGAATGGTATGAGGAAAACCGGGTGGAGGTGATCCAGGCGGAGGCTATCGCCATCGATAGCGCCAACAAGAAAGTCACGCTTAAGGACTCGAACACCCTGGGCTACGACAACCTTGTCATCGCTACGGGTGGTGTGCCGCGTGTGCTACCGCTTCCCGGGTTCAACCATCCTGAGATTTTTTCGTTGAGGACCATGAAGGATGCAGAACTGCTTAAAGAAAAGCTCGGCCCGGGGATTGATTTGGCCATCGTTGGAGCTGGGCTTATCGGAGCTGAATTGGCGGGTTCTGCCTTGGAGTTGGGAGCTCAGGTCACACTCATTGATCCGGCTCCGGTTGCACTGGTGCCGGCAGTGGGTGAGGACATCGCTACCCGCCTTCACACTATGCATGAGGATAATGGGGTTGCCTACATCAATGGTCTTACGGAATCAATTGAATATCACGAGGAGGGCGACCATCGCTTCACGGTGAACATCAAGGGACACGCATCATTGGCAGCAGACGTGGTTGTCGTTGCGGTAGGTATCACTGCTGAAGAAGCCCTTGCACGGTCGGCAGAGCTGGATTTCGACAACGGCATTGTCGTCGATGAAGAACAGAGAGCTAGCGTGCCAGGGATCTGGGCGATCGGTGATTGTGCCCGCACACGACGCAGTGACGGTGCGCTCGAACGGCGTCATGAGCATTGGGAAAATGCAGTGCACACCGCGCAGACCGCGGCGGCCACGATTACGGGGAAGGATCTGCCTCAACACAGTGCCGGCTGGTTCTGGTCTGATCGTTATGGCGTACATGTCGAGGGAGTGGGTGATATGAGCCTCCCAGGAAACACGGTTGTCCGCGAGGACCGAGATGGTCATCCTGCGGTGGCTTTCCGATTGAACGCGCAAGGACAAGTGGTGGGAGCCGCAGCGATCGACGATTCAATGGCAGTTCGCGCCGCTCGCCGGATGATTGACCGCGGTATTAGCCCTGATCCGGACAAGCTTGCAGACCCCAGCCAGAACCTTAAGAAGCTTTCGCGCTGAAAGCCCCCAAGACTAACGGGAGGAGAGAGCAGTGACTGATTACCTACGCAGGGACGACGCAGTCGTCGGTGAACTGGTGAGTATGGAGCGCGCCTACGAGTTGCAGAGTTTTTACTACAGCGAGGCGGACCTTCTAGATGATGGCCGCTACACCGACTGGCTGGACCGATTCGATGAGGATCTCCTGTACTGGGCGCCCACCAGGTCCAATAGGCTTCGTCGGCAACAAGCACTATCCGTCGCCTCCTATGGCGAAGCGGCATTCTACGACGAAACCAAGGAATCGTTAGCGTGGCGTATCCGCCGGTTTGACTCGGGAATGGCGTGGGCCGAAGACCCACCGTCTCGAACCAGGCATCTTATTAGCAACCTTGTTTTCCGGCATGCAGATCTTGCCGGTGAGCCGGTCATCGAAGCACGAAGTAACTTCCTCGTGTGGCGCACTCGACTGGAAACAGAACAGGACACCTTCGCTGGAACTCGCACAGATCTGCTTCGTACCACAGGTGAAGGCTTCAAGATTTTTGATCGCCGCATTCTGTTGGACATCAATGTCTTGACGTCGAAAAACATATCTACCTTCTTCTAGCTGGTCGGCTCCCTCAAAGACAGGAAGAGAATCGCTATGACGCAGCAGCGTTTTCAAGGTCATACGTTGTTCATCACCGGTGCAGGCTCGGGGTTAGGGGCGGCCCTAGCACGAAGATTTCACGCAGAAGGTGCCAATGTCTCCGTCGTGGACGTATCGCTCGAACGAGCGCACGCAGTGACGACAGAGCTTGGGACATCCCGGGCACTTGCCTGTAGTGCCGATGTGCGCTCGCCTCACGAGCTTCACGCTGCAGTCGATGAGACCTGCCGGATGTTTGGAGGGATCGACACTGTTATTCCCAACGCGGGTATCTGGGATTACAACCGTTCGGTCACACGGCTTAACGGTGACGAGCTTGCATCTGTGTGCGATGAGGTTTTCGGCATCAACGTCAAAGGCTATCTCCTTACTGTTGAAGCGACGTGGAGAGAGCTGGTGAAGTCGGAAGGCTCTATCATCATGACCCTCTCGAATGCGTCGTACTATCCCGCGGGCGGTGGCCCCGTCTACACCGCGGCAAAATTCGCAGATCGAGGGCTGATGCTTCAATTTGCGCACGAGCTCGCCCCCAAAGTTCGAGTGAATGGCGTCGCTGTTGGCGGCATGCGGACTGATCTCAGAGGTCCCGCGGCTGCTGGTCTCGATAGCCGTAGTTTCAAAGACACCATGGATCGCCGCCCAGAAGGCGGAAATCCCTACATTCCTTTGCATGACATTTCGACAGATCCACGTAGCTTCACGGGGCCTTACGTGATGCTTGCGGATCCTGCTGACGGAGCTAACATGACTGGCTCAGTCATCCAGATCGATGGAGGCATTGCCGCGCGCGGCTTCCACACAGCCGCAGGAGGCGATTGCTTGTGATGATCAATGGAGTAGTCCACAATCCGGACTCTTTAGACATCAACCCCGTCACGCAAATTGCGCGACATGCCCAGTACAAGCCAGAAGCGGTGGCGCTAGTCTACGAAAACCGCACTATCACCTACGGCGAGCTCCATAACACTCTGCAGCGGTGGGTACTCCACCTCGATGAGGCAGGTGTTCGCCAGGGCGATCGCGTGGCCTACATAGGTGTGAACTCGGTGAGCTTCTTTTACACGATGCTCGCAAGTTGGTGGTTGGGTGCTACCTTTATGCCGTTCAACTTCCGCCTATCTGCCCCCGAGGTTTCCAAGCTGTTGATGCAGGGAACCCCGCACACCGTGGTAGTTGAAGGCGAGTACGTGGGCAAAGCCATGACGGTTTATGGAATCGAGAGACAGCACGTTGTGGCTGTTGACGACGACTCTCTCAGCCCTCCGGATAAAACTATCCCTGTCTATTGGCATTCGACGTCTACTTTTCCTGATCCCGGCGAGTCGAATCCAGCGCCCAAGGTGCGGCCTATGGGCATGAAGGATCTGGCTCTCCTGCTTTTCACCTCTGGAACTACCGGACTGCCTAAGGGAGCTCAGCTGACTTTTGGCAATTTGTGGTGGAATCAGATCAATGTTGACACGATGGTGGATGTGCGTCCTGGGGACGTCACTCTCGCTACCGCTCCGCTGTTCCACGTAGGTGCGCTGAATTCCTTTTCTATCCGATCTCTCGTTCGTGGCAATACTGTGCTTATTCACCGCCATTTCAACCCGGGGGGTGTTCTGGAAGAGATCGAGAAATACTCTGTTGCCACCGCATTTCTTGTGCCTGCTCAACTGGAGGCTATGTATAAGCACCCTAACTTTGCCTCCTCAAATCTCCGCTCGATGCGCGCCACCATTTGCGCGGGAGCTCCCGTACCGCCGGTTTTGATTCATCGCTACATGGAGAAAGGAATCAATATCCAACAGGCCTGGGGGCTCACGGAGACGTCGCCTTTCGCTACCTACCTTCCTCCCGAGATGACGGCTACCAAGATTGGTTCCTGTGGCATTCCAATGCCCTACACCGAGGTGAAGCTCATGAACCCTGATACCGGCGAAGAAGTTAAAGAGCCTGGTGTCTCGGGAGAAATGTGGGTGCGTGGTCCGAATGTGGCCACGGGGTACTGGAACAACCCCGAGGTCACTAATTCCGCCTACACGGCAGGCTGGTTTCATTCCGGAGACATTGGTATCCGGGATGAGGATGGTTTCTATTATGTGGTCGATCGGCTCAAAGACCTCATCATCACCGGCGGAGAAAATGTCTACCCAGCCGAGGTAGAACGGGTAGTCGCTGGTGCCGAAGGCGTACTAGGAAATACGGTAGTCGGCCATCCCGATCCGGAGTGGGGGGAAATCGTGGTGGCGGTTGTTCAGCTGGACGAGGGGGCCACTCTCACCATTGAGCACTTGCGTGAGCACTGCGAGCACCACCTTGCTCGGTACAAACTGCCCAAGAAGCTGGTGCTGGTAGACACGATTGATCGTAATTCGGCAGGCAAGGTGAACAAGATTGCCATTCGGGAGCATGTGCGCGAAGTTCTCGCCATCGAACGCGCTCATGAGGAAGCAGAGATTCGAAAGGATACTCATGCCTAGCCTCACCCCCATTGATCGTTCTCCATTGAAGCACACCTACCCCTATGGTGCCGACGACCTCGAGATGTCTCTGAGCACCACGGAACGCATGAGTGCTTGCATCGAGCGAGTGTTTAGGGAGTATCCACGCTGTCGCCGGGTAATTGTTGGCGTGGATGTCGATGACCTTGAAGGAGTGCGCGCCTGCGAATCGGCGGGAATGCACTTTGTGGTGGATGTCGAAACGCGAGACGGGGCGGAACTGAATCTTATGGTTGCTGAGCCTGATCGGGTGAAGAAACACTCAACGGATATCGATTCATTGGAGCTGACATGACTTTTGAAGACAAGTGGAACGCGTTCTACTCGCGAGTAAATGACATCGCCATCACTCTCGGTCTTTACCCAATCGAGGGTTCGGCTGAGTGCGTGAAGGTGGGAATGCCTCTGAGGGCAGAGGTATCACAGCCCGCTGGGATGTTTGCCGCACCGGCGCTGTTTGGCCTGGCAGACATCACTGCCACATGGTTGGTGATGTACAACGTGGATGAGGGAGTATTTCCGCTGGCTGTGTCCTCCACCGTTAACGTGGTGGCTAACGCGAAGACAGGCGACGCGATTGCTACTGCCCGAATCGTGCGGGCAGGAAAGTCAATCATCGTGACAGATACAGAGGTGCACTCCAGTGACAGTGGAACACTGCTCGGAAAATTCATTACCACCTATTCCGTGCCGCGACCGCGGGAGTGATCCGGAACGGGGCCACGTCCCGCACAATGGAACAAGTAACTGAACTGAAAATGTGATGGAGGATACAGTAGGCGCTATGACTGAGACACACATCCCCGACTTCAAGACTGACCCTTTCTTTGGCCTGGAGGACAAGTGGCTTGAAACTGCTCCGGGCGAGATCACGCACTACCACGAACTGGGTGAGGGAACGCCCATCCTGTTCCTGCACGGATCGGGAACCGGAGTCACCGCCGCGGCCAACTGGTGGCTCAACTTGCCCCAGATCGCGGAGTTTGGCCGTTGCATTGCCATCGATTCCATCGGGTACGGCCAGACAGTGGTGGCAGAGGGAACCGAGTATGGAATCCGCCAGTGGGTCGATCATGCGATTCGCGTGCTAGATGCACTCGGTATCGAAAAGACCTGGATCGTCGGTAATTCCCTGGGTGGGTGGCTTGCTTTCCAGTTCGCGATCGATCACCCAGAGCGCCTTGCTGGAATCATCTCCATGGGTACTGGAGGGGCTAAGCTCACCGGTGCATTGAAGGGGCACTCGAATCCGACTCTGACCAGGGAGGGTATCCGAGATACGCTCGAGCTTTTCGTGGTGGACAAGACCCTTATCACCGAGGAGCTCGTGGATTTGCGCTACAACTCCGCTCTCAACGACACGGCAAGTGACCGACTCAAGGAAGTTGTTGCGGCTCGTGACCGAGACCGCAATGAGCTACCCCTCGATTTCGACAAGTTGGCGGAACTCGATATTCCGGTCCTGCTAATTCATGGCACCCAGGACAAAGTGATTCCGGTGTCGCGAACCTGGGATTTGCTGAATGTGGTCCCTCATGCCGACGTGCATATCTTCTCCCAGTGCGGTCACTGGTCCCAGGTGGAGCGCGCTGATGAGTTCAACCGCGTAATTAAGCAATGGCTTTCTGAGCGTCTCTAGCTCTGATTGCTCGCTCTGCGCTTCTGCGCAGGGCGGGCTTTTCGTGTTCACCACCCGCTCCTAGCGTCGATAAGCGCAGAAGCGGCCGCCGCCTCGCAGAGAGGGGAGACGGCGGCCGGCGGTGAAGGAGTCCTAAGCGGTTAGGCCTCGCCCTCGAAGAGGGTGGTCACCGAACCGTTTTCGAAGATCTCGTGGATCGTCTTGGCCAGCAGCGGGGCGATGGGCAGCACGGTGAGGTTGTCCCAGCCCTCGGGGTTCTGCGGGAGGGTGTCGGTGGTGATGACTTCCTTGGCGCCGCACTTGGAGAGGCGCTCGCGGGCCGGGTCGGAGAACACACCGTGGGTGCAGCCGATGATCACATCGCCGGCACCTGCCTCCTTAAGCACCTTCACTGCGCCGGCGATGGTGCCGCCGGTATCGATCATGTCGTCGAGCAGCACGCAGGTGCGGCCCTGTACGTCACCGACCACGCGGTTGGCGGTCACCTTGTTTGCCTCGTCCACGGAGCGGGTCTTGTGGATGAAAGCCATGGGGGCATCGCCTAGGGTGTTGGCCCACTTCTCGGCGGTCTTCACGCGGCCGGCATCGGGGGAGACCACGCAGATGTTCTCGAGCTCGTAGTTGCTCTTGATGTGGTCGGTGAGGATCGGCATGGCGTGCATGTGATCGACGGGGCCGTCGAAGAAACCCTGGATCTGGTCGGTGTGCAGATCCACGGACACGATGCGGTCGGCGCCGGCGGTCTTGAGCAGATCGGCCACCAGGCGGGCGGAGATCGGCTCGCGGCCACGGTGCTTCTTGTCCTGGCGCGCGTAGGGGTAGAAGGGCAGGATCGCGGTGATGCGCTTGGCGGAGCCTCGCTTGAGCGCGTCGATCATGATCAGCTGTTCCATCAGCAGCTTGTTCAGCGGCTGGGCGTGGGACTGGATCACGAAGGCGTCGCAGCCGCGCACGGATTCCTCGAACCGCACAAAGATCTCGCCGTTGGCGAAGTCGCGGGCGGTGGTAGGGGTGAGCTCAGTTCCGAGCTCGTGCGCCACCTGCTCGCCGAGGGTCGAGTTGCCCCGACCGGAAAACACCATGAGGTTCTTTTGGTTATCTGTCCACTGGCCAGTCATCGTTTCTCGATGCCTTACCTTTCCTTATGCTTGCTTGGGCTTTCGGGCGGCAGCTGCGGCGTCGGCAGCCGGGGTGTTCGGTCGCTTGCGCTCTACCCACCCTTCGATGTTGCGCTGCTTGCCGCCTGAGACTACGAGCGAACCTGCAGGTACATCATCTTTAATTACTGTACCTGCACCGGAGTACACGCCGTCACCAATGGTCACTGGGGCCACAATCATGGTGTCGGAACCGAGTCGAACATGGCTGCCCACCACGGAGCGGTGCTTGCTCACGCCGTCATAGTTCACAAACACCGAGGAGCAGCCGATATTGGACTCTTCGCCCACTTCAGCGTCGCCGATATAGGTCAGGTGCGGGATCTTCGAGCCGCGGCCGATCGTGGCGTTCTTAGACTCCACGAAACCGCCGAGCTTGCCCTTCTCGCCCAAATCAGTGCCTGGGCGTAGGTAGGTAAACGGTCCCACCGAGGCGCCGGCACCGATACGGGAGTCGAAGCCGTGGGTGCGCACCACCTGAGCACCCTCGCCGACCTCCACGTTGGTGAGCGTGGTGTCTGGGCCGATCTCCGCGCCATCGGCGATGGTGGTGGTGCCCTTGAGCTGGGTACCGGGGTGGATGGTCACATCCTGGCCGATGCGCACGGTGCAGTCGATGAAGGTGGTGGCCGGATCCTCGATGGTGGCGCCGCCGCGCATGGCCTCTTCGCAGAGGCGGCGGTTGAATTCCTTGCTCATCGCGGCCAGCTGCACTCGGTCGTTGACACCCGAAACATAGTAGGAATCCGCGAGCTTGTGGGCGCGCACCAGCTTGCCCGAGGTGCGGGCAATCTTGATCACGTCGGTCAGATACAGCTCGCCCTGGGCGTTGTTGGTATCCAGCTGGGTCAGGGCCTCGCGCAACAGGGCGGCGTCGAAGGCGTAGACGGCGGAGTTGACCTCAGTGACAGCCCGCTGGGCATCGGTGGCGTCTTTTTCCTCCACGATCTCGGTCACGCGGCCATCCTCGTCGCGGATGATGCGGCCGTAGCCGTGAGGGTTATCCACCGCGGTGGTGAGCACGGTGACCGCGGCTTGCGGGGCGCTGGTGTGCGTGAGCACCAGCTGCTGCAGAGTCTCGGCATTAAGCGCCGGGATATCGGATGTGGTGACCACCACGGTGCCGGTGAAGTCAGCGGGCAGGGCCTCGAGGCCGATGCCTACGGCGTGGCCGGTGCCGTTTTGCTCCTCCTGTACCGCGGTGCGCACGGCAGGGGAGTGTGGCAGACTCGGCGCCTCGGCCTCGATGGCGGGCACCACCTGCTCGCGGCCATGGCCGACGACTGCGATGAGATGGCTGGGGTTAATGCCCGCCGCGGCGTGCAGGCCGTGGGCCAGCATGGAGCGGCCGGCTACGGGGTGCAGCATCTTCGGGGTGGCGGACTTCATTCGGGTGCCGGCCCCTGCAGCGAGCATGATCACTGCGGTGGCGGCGGAATTATGGGAAGTATCTGACATAAAGGTAGGTGACTCTTTATCGATCGCGTTTCGTGTACGGGTCTAAAACTACCATTAGCCGCCCTCGGTACTGGGGCGACTCACAGGCTGTAGCGCCGGCTCGGGCGCCGCCCCCGTGGGAACCCGTGGGGTGGGTGTGGCGTGTTTTAGGAGGTGGCGGAGACATCCGCGATACCGCGGGAGAAGACCACGCCGATAAACCCTAAGGCGGCGAGAAATACCAGTGCCCACTGGGCGCCGAAGTGGGCGAAGAGTCCGGAGATCACGCCGGTGAAGAGCAGGATGAAGCCCATGGCGGTATTGGCTACCGCCACATAGCGGGTGCGCACATCACCCTCGGCCATGTCCACGATGTAGGTCTTGCGGGCCACCCGGATCGCGGTGTGGGCCAGGCTGACCACAAAGAACAGCAGGGGATAGAGCCAAGGCTGCCAGCCGGTGGGGGCCCACCAATAACAGGCCACTACGGCCAGCAATGTCGTTGAGGCAACCGCGGCACCGATGGTCATCACCGACTTAGAGGAGCGATCCGACCAGATTCCCGAGATCCTGCCGCCGAGCACCGCAGCCAGTCCGGAGGCCACAAGAAAGGAGCCCAATCCCGCGAGCAGGGCGGTGGCTTCTTGGGAGAGCGCCACAATAAAGGCCGGCGAGAGCGAGGAAACCAGCAGCAGCGAACGCAGAATCACAAAGTTCCGGAAGTCTGTATCCCCACCCAGCAGGGTGCGCATGTCCTTCACCCAGCCGCCTGTGGGGCGTTGGCTGTCATCGGCGGCATGGGCCGGTTCCTCGATGCGGTGAAATACCAGCGCACCGATGAGCCACAGGCCAGCAGCAAGCAAGATCAGACCCGCCAGCAGCCAATCGGGGGCGTGCTCGCGCATCAGCCGCACAGCGCCGCCTACACCGATGGCCACTAGTCCGCCGATCATGGTGGAGGTGCCGTTGATGCGGCCGCGTCGCCCCTTGGCCACGGTGCGTCCCTGAACATCCTTCGAAGCAATCGAGCACAAAGAGCGAGCCAGCGCGAACCCAGCTAGGGCTAGCACCACGCACACGCCGAGCCACCAACCCTCAAGCACGAGTGCACCAAGTCCGATGATGGCCGCGGTGATCGCCTGGCCGAGGGCGCCAGCCACCCAGATTCCGGCTCGGCGATCATGGCGCATCACCCACGGGGTGAGTGCCGCCTGGGGCAGCATGGAACCGGACTCGCGGATCGGCACCAAAAGGGCGATGAAAAAACCAGGCGTGCCGGCGTGGGCGAGCAGCCACGGCAGCACCGTTTTGGCCGCCACAAACTGATCACCCACGTTTTGCAGGCTATTGGCGGCAATCAGGCGGCGGGCGTTGGCCTTTTCCTGAGTCGAACCAGAGATTGACCCTGGACGCTGGGTGGACATGGTGATACTCCTGAAAGCGAAACGAGGCGAGAGGGCCTGCGTTAAGGGGCTGATAGAAACGGCACTGGGGCTGGATAAAGCTGTGCTCTGGGCAGGTGAGCTCTTTGATGCTATGCCTGCGCCTAGAAGGCGGTGGCATTAAGGCCGCACTGCTTAAAGTGCGGCTGTACTAAGTGGTGTGTGCTGTCGCCGCTGGTCGACGAGGTTTTCGGCGCGAGGGTAGGGGGTGGGAAAGAAGGCTGAAAAGGCGGTACAAAATACACAGGCATCGCTACACTAAGTGGGCTAGAGAAAATGATTGCTGTTATCCACACAGAAAGAACTGAACACGCATGCCGCCTTTGAGCACATCTGCGGCCGCACTGAGCCGGGTTTCGCCGTGATCGACCTCGAGACCACCGGATTCAGCAGAAGCAGCAGAATCCTTGAAATCGGCATCGTGTTACTCGATGCGCAGGCGCATCCCGAAGGCTTTTGGCGCACATTGGTGCAACCGGAGTGTGGCTTTAATAATTCCCACATTCATCACATCACCGCCACGGATCTGGTGAAGGCCCCCACCTTTGCACAGATCGCCCAGCGGCTAGCACAGGTGCTACAGGGGCGGATTCTGGTGGCCCACAACGCCCCCTTCGAGCGCCGTTTCCTCGAGCACGAGTTCGCCCGCGCTGGGCTAGAGCTGCCGCAGGGCACGTGGTTGTTGGACACTCAAGCTCTCTCGCGCCGGCTTCTGCCAGGGGCGCCGCGTTCCTTGTCCGAGTGCATCGCGGCGATTGGGGTGAACAATAGTGCTGCCCACACCGCGCTTGCCGATGCTGTGGCCACCGCCCAGCTGTGGGCTGAGCTGCTGCGCCGGCATCCCCGGCTGCGCAGCACCGCAGAGCCCTTGATGTGCCCCACCGAGCAGCTGGCCGCACTGGCTGACTCCGAGGTTGCATGCTTAGCGCGGCAAGACGGGCTGTGCGGGTCGGCTGCCTCTGGCCCGCTGCAGGCGTGGAGCGAGGCGCTTATCGACGCCTCCTCCTCGGCCGAGTCCGCTTGGCTCTTCCGGCTCATCACGGCCATGCCAGCCACCGGGGATGCAGCCTCCGATCGCTACTGCGCGGCCCTGGCCCAAGCGATGGTGGATGGCCGGCTGAGCACGCAGGAGCTTGAGCAGCTGAACCGGGTGGCCACAGCCCAAGGGCTGGCAGCCGAGGACATCAGCGAGCTGCACGAGCACTATCTCACGCAATTGGTGGTAGAGGCCTGGGCTGACGGGGTGGTGGCCGAGCGGGAGCGGTGCTGGCTCGAGCGCATCGCCGAGCAGCTCTCGATCGACACGGAACGATTCCATCAGCTGCTCGCCCAGCCCGCCGAGGACACCTACGCCGCCGGAGCCGACGGCGAGCATGCTGAGGTGTGCGCTCTCGCGCCGGGTGATCGGGTGAGCTTCACCGGCGCGCTGGTGACACCCAGAGACACCTGGGAGGCCCGTGCCCGCGAGGCGGGGCTGAGCGTAGGCGGGGTGATTCGGGCCTCTCGGCTGGTGGTGGCCGCGGATGTGCACACCATGTCCCGCAAGGCCACCAAGGCCCGCGAGCTCGGGGTGCAGATCATCGACGAGGTGGGTTTTGCCCGGGCGTTGGCGGCCATGATGGCGTCGATAAGCTCAACGGAAAAAGATTCCGAGGCAGAACGGCAAAAACACAGCCTGGGGGAGGTTTTTCCGTGGCTGGATCTGGGTGCACTTAGCGGCTGCGACACTCTGAGTATCGTCCAGGCGTGGCTCGCGCGCGACAGCACCACGCCCCTAGGTGAGCTTTCGCCTTATCTGCGCACGACAATGGTGCCGGAGGGGCGGATGTGGGCCCGCGCCCGGTCGCTGCTGAACACCCCACCGGACAGCGGTGTGACGCAGGTGAGCGCGCAGCAGCTGGCGGATCTGCCCGGCATTGGGCGGGTGCGGCTGCAGAAACTTATCAGCGAGGTCGTGCTGTTGGCCCTTGATGAATACGAGGCAGGGGGCACAGCCGATGCGGCCGGGATCGAGGCCGCCACGCCGCGCCCCGAGACACTCGCAGCGCCTGACACAGAGGAGCGTTCGCAGTCCGCGTTACTGGACTGGCTGGCGCTCAGCGGCACTGCAACGCTGGTGACAACGCAGACTGAGGCGCTGCCTGAGAGTGTTGCCGCGGAGATTGCGGATCTGCCGAAACGTGCAGAACAGGTGGTGCGCGCAGCCTGCGCAGAGATCGCCGAGGTGCTCGCTAGCGATGAACGCCTCGGGGTGATCCTGGATGAGCGTCTCGTTGGCGAGGCCACGCTGCAGGAACTCGGGGACCGCTTTGATGTCAGTCGCGAAAGGGTCCGCCAACTCGAACGAGACCTGTGTGCCTCTCTCGCCGCCATCGGCCCTGCCTGCGCTCTGGTTCAAGCCGCGCTGCGCGGGAGGGTGGGGGCTGCTCGGCGCGCCACGGAGCTCTACCGCGAACTGCCGGCGCTGGAGCTAGCGCCCGAGGGGATAGAGACCGACCTGCTGCGGATTCTGCCGCTGGTGGGCGAGCCAGGTGCGTGGGGTGTGGAGTGCGTGGAATTCACCGACTGCGAGCACACCGCCGATTACCTGTGGTTTAGCCGTGCAGGATTTATCGACGCGGTGGATGAGGCCATCGCTAGCGCCGCTGATGCCTACGGGGTGATCGCACTCGAAACCCTCGCTGAGGCAGCGGGCGCCGAGGTGGAACTGATGCGCGAGTGGGTCGAGGTGCTCACCCCCTATGTGATCTATAAGGAGCACGTGCTGAGCCGCACCGAATCGGTGGTGGCCCGGGCCTGTGGTGTGCTGCAGGTGGAAGGCGAGCCGATGACCTCCGAGCAGCTGCACGCCGTGCTGCCTGATCGCAGCATGAACTCTATTGATAATGCCCTCGCAGCAGCCGAGGTGGTGCAGCGGTGCGGGCGGCGCACCTGGGCGCTGCGGGAATGGGGCAAGCAGGAGTGGACCACCATCGCTGATTTCATCGCCAACCGCCTAGCACAGGCCAATGCCGAAGATCCCGAGCGCAGCCGCGGGGTGGCGCTGCAGGAGCTCATCGAGGAAGCCACCGGCTATGGGGTCTCGCCCAATTCCGTGCGCGTCTACGCCGACACCGGCGACTTCGTGCTGGACAATGGTCAGGTGCGCTACCGCAGCAGCGAGGAAGCGGTGGTTAATGATGCCCAGCCGGAGCAGACTCGCGGGCTGTATCTGCGCGATGGCGAATGGCAGCTGCTGCTGAGCATTCACCACGATCATGTGCGCGGGTCCGGTACGGCCGTCGATCGTGGGGTGCTTGCCCTTTATGATGTGGCCTATGGCGAATCCGTGCTGATTCCCAGCCGCCTCGGCGAGCAGCGCCTCACGTGGGGAAAGACCAACGCCGCGCTGGGCACGATCTCCCGTTTCATCCGTGATCTCGAACTAGAAGAAGGCGATCGAGCCTGGCTGCACTTTGGCAGCAACTTCGATATCACTCGGGCGCCAGCGCTGCGGGAGGATGCCGAAGGGCTCGTGAAACTTATCAACCGCATGGGGGCCGATGAGCAATTTCTCGACGCCGAGGGTGCCCTAGCAGAAGGAGTGGAGCCCACGGCGGTGATCGGCGCGCTCAATCTGGCCATTGGGCTAGACGCCGACTGTCCGCGGCGAACGACCGTGCGGCGCCTGCGCGATCGCGGTGATGACCCCCTCGCTGAGCTCGTCCGTGCCCTCTAAACCCGTTTGGGAGAGGAGCGTGCGAACAGCACCTGTGAGCGTACTGAGCGGTCTGCATTAAAAGGCCAGCTAGCGGCGCTACTTGCGGGTGTAGTTGCGGCCAGGGTGGGGGTATAGTGCGGACTGGATAGACAGAGGGGTCTATGATGGCGGCATGGCTTCTCTGAATATTCCCGTCATCGATTTCTCCCGCCTGCGCAGCCCTTCGGCGCCTGGTTATGCGGATGAGCTAGATGCGCTGCGACAGGCCGCCCACGAGGTGGGTTTTTTCTATTTGGCCCGCCACGGCATCGACCCCGCCGAACGCGACGCGCTCTTAGCTGAGGCCCGCGCCTTTTTCTCCCAATCCGCAGCCACAAAACGCCGCATCGCTCAGGTGCATTCCCCGCACTATCGCGGCTACACCGCCACCGGCGCGGAGCGCACCCAAGGTTTGCGCGACTGGCGCGAGCAACTAGACATCGGTCCAGAGCTGCCCGCTGAATTAGAGAAGGTGCCCGCCGAGCCGTGGAAGATCCTGCAGGGGCCCAATCAGTGGCCGCAGGATCAGCCCGAACTCAAAACCCGCGCCCTCGCCTGGTTTGCCTAGCTGGAGCAGATAGGAGAGCAGCTGCTGCGCGCTTGGGCGGTGGCGCTCGGCCATGGCGAGGACACTTTCGCCGAGGCGTTCGCGGCCCCGCATTCACTGCTGAAGATCGTGCACTATCCCGCCCATGATCTCTCCGCCACTCGCCAGGGGGTGGGTGCCCACCACGACGCTGGTTTCATCACCCTGCTCACCGTGGAGGAGGATTCGCGTGGCTTGCAGGTGCTGGTAGACGGCAGCTGGGTGAATGTGCCAGCAGTGGAGGACTATCTCATCGTCAACATCGGCGAGCTGATGAGCGTGGCCACCGGTGGTTATTTAAAGGCCACCCCGCACCGAGTGCTGCCCTCTTTGCCAGGAACCGAGCGGTTTTCGCTTCCTTTCTTCTACAGCCCAGCGCTCGACGCCGAAATCCCCCGCATCACCCTGCCGCCAGAGCTTAAGACCGGCACCGAGGAGATAGGGGTGGATCTTGACGGCGAGGAGATCTACTGCACCAACGGGTTGAATGCCTTGAAGTCGCGCCTGCGTGCTCACCCTGATGTGACGCAGAAATACCACCAGCACATCGCAGACAACTTCGCGGTGATCGTCGATAAGCACAAGAAAGCAGCCTGAGATCATGTTCAAACGACTAGCCGCCGCCGTAGTGTGTGTCCTAGCCCTGAGTGCTTGTAGCTCCGAACACAAGGAGAACACGCTCACCCTCGTCGCCTCGCCCGAGCCGCACGCCCGCATCCTGAACTACATTGCCGATGAAGGCCTTGCCGAGGGCGTCGAGCTGGATGTGAAGGTGATCCAGGGAGGCATTGATCCCAACCACGTGACCGCCAATGGTGATGCGGACGCCAACTTCTTCCAGCACGATCCCTATCTGCAGGAGTGGAGCGAGGAAAACGATGATCACAGTCTGCGTTCCGTCGCAGCTGTGCACCTTGAGCCGCTCACGGTGTTTTCCACCAGCGTCGATTCCCTCGAGCAGCTGCCCGCCGGCGCCACAGTGACCATCCCGAACGATCCCGTCAACCGTGCGCGCGCACTATCGCTACTGGCGGAGAACAACCTCATCGAGATCGACGAGCGCAGCGCCGAGACCGCGGTAGAAGACATCACCGCCAACCCCCGCGATCTCACAATCACGCTTGTCGACGCTCGCCTTTTGCCCCAGACCCTCGAAGACAAAGATGTGGCCGTCTCGGTGATTAACGGCAACTTCGCGCTCGAGGCCGGACTGAACTATGAGGAGGACAGCCTGGCCGGCGAGGATCCAGATAACAACCCCTATGTCAATATTCTCGTGGCTTGGCAGGATGTGGCCGACTCGCCGCAGGTGAAAGCCCTCGCCACGGCACTACAGTCGCCTGAGGTAGCGGAATTTATCCGCAACAATTACCACGGGGCTGTGCTTCCCGCCCAGCACTAGCGCAGGGCTACGGCACAGTCCCAGCGCCCAGTGGTGTGACTCTTTAGACTGAAGAACTATGAGCGCACACACTCCTCGAAAAATCATTCTGGACTGCGATCCCGGCCACGACGATGCGGTGGCCATCATCCTCGCCGGCGGCAATCCCGCCATTGAGCTGCTGGGCATCACCACCATCGGCGGAAACCAAACCCTCGAGAAGGTAACCCATAACGCCCGCGCGGTGGCCACCGTAGCTCGGCTCGACACGGTGGTCTACCCCGGCTGTGACCGCCCACTGGTCCGGCCGCTGACTGTGGCTGCCGATGTGCACGGCGAGACCGGGCTCGATGGGGCCAGCCTGCCCGAGCCGCGCGTGCCACTGGGGCAGAAGCACGGCGTAGACTTCATCATCGACACCATCATGGCCAGCGACGCCGGTGAGATCACCCTGGTGCCCACCGGCCCGCTAACCAATATCGCCCTCGCGGTGCGCAAGGAGCCGCGCATCGTGGAGAAGGTCCGAGAAGTCGTGCTCATGGGAGGCGGCTACCACACCGGCAACCGCACCGCCTGGGCAGAATTCAACGTGTATGTGGACCCAGAAGCCGCCCACATCGTGTTCAACGCCGGCTGGCCGGTGACCATGGTGGGCCTCGACCTCACCCACCAAGCACTTGCTACCCGTGAAGTGGAGCGCAGCATCGCTGAGCTCGGCACCGACTGCTCCCAGCTCGTGGTGGACCTGTGCGGATTCTTCCGCGAGGCCTACCGCGAGAACCAAGGTTTCGATGACCCGCCGGTGCACGATCCCTGCACCATCGCCTACCTGATCGATCCCGAATGTGTGGCCACCCGCCGAGCCCCCATCGACGTGGAACTGCGGGGAAGTCTCACCACCGGCATGACCGTGGTGGACTTCCGTAGCCCCGCTGGGCCCGAGTGCTCCACCCAGGTGGCCACCACCCTCGACCACGGGCGGTTCTGGCAGCTGGTTACCGAGGCAATCGCCGCTGTCGAGGACAAGCCTGAGCTCTAGGTTGGGCTCTCGCCAGAGCGTGTGGACGCTCGCCGGCGTGACATGCGAACACCCGGTCCCTGGTCCCTCGACTAGCGAAGAGACTGAGAGCCGGGTGTTGGCGACGTGTAAAACGCAGCTGGCAGAACTGCCGCGCAGGCACCGCGCTTAGGAGCGGGCGGTGTGGGTGGCCACGGAGGTCAGGCCGGCATCAGTCATGTGGAACATGAGATTGTGCGGGCTGCGGGCGGTGGTGTCAATGATGCCGGTGATCCAGCGGTCATTGGAGCACATCTCGTGCCCATCGGAGATCGGCTTGGTGTCAACAAAGGTGGCGCCACCATCATGGGAGGCATGTACCTGAGCCCACTGCAGGTGGAACTCGACATCGTTAACCACTCCGGCAGGAATGCCTAGCGGAATATTCGGGATCACGTTAATCAGGCACACGCCGCCATTGGCATTGGCCACGTGGGGCATACCCACAACCTTCACGCGGGCATTCGGGGCGTAGTGCTTAGCCTTGGCGATAGAGCCACGGATGGCGCCATAGAGCTCGCGCTCAATGTCGGGCAAGGACTGGTTACGCATCCGCGAGTAGGTGTCATTGGCGCCGGCGAAGATAACAACCTCAGAGGTAGCGCCGTTGAGCTTGCCGCGCTGTGCCGCGGTGTCGAGGGCGAAGTCCACCCGCATGCCACCGGTCATGAAGCTCGCGCCGGGGCAGGTGAAATCATCTACAGCCTTGCCGGAGACGCGGGCGTAAGTGCCGGTGAACAGCCCGTCAGAGCCGCAGCCCACATGGTTGACCTTGGCGTTCGGAGTGAGACCGCGAGCCTGCTCGGGCAGCTTGCTGCCCACGTAGTCCTCAATGCTGGGGTTGGCAGGCATAGAATCGCCGACCACCACAACATTGCCGGGCGCGGCCTCTGCGGTGGTGGGAAGCGCCGCGGTGATTCCCATAGCGGCGGCTGCGGCGGTCACTAGAGACAGCACCTTCGTACGGGTCCGGGATGCAGACTTCATGAAGTTCTTTCCAATCGGGTCACAGGAAACATCAGCGCCGCACGTCAGCGGCATCATTGATGTATATCGCATGGGAGTCTATCAGGTGTTACCTAAACGAGACTTAACTTTTGTCACACACGTTACAGCCATAGTATGTAGGGGTGCAAAACTTTGTCCGCATGCGCTGGCCGGCCGGAATATCTTCGGCACACACAATGAGGGGGTAGGGAGGGGGCGTCGACACGCCTCGGCCTCAGGATGCGCGGAGGAGGGGGTGAGGCAATAAAAAAAGCTTCCCCACCAGGACTCGAACCTAGAATGACGGTACCAAAAACCGTAGTGTTGCCAATTACACCATGGGGAAACGCACTCGCGCGTAGGCGGTGCGCTAGAAATCCTACAACATAGCGTCGAGGGGGTGCCAATCGCCCGTGGGGGAGGTGTGAGGGGAGAGGGATGCAGCTGAGAGATGCGTAAGCGTATAGGCTTTACTGCATGGTGAAGCGGAGGATGACCGGCAAGCAGCGCCGCGAGCAACTGATTGAAGTGGGGCGCACAGTCTTTGCTGAGCGCGGGCTCAAGGGCACGAGTGTGGAAGAGATCGCCTCCCGCGCCGGGGTGTCTAAGCCGGTAGTCTATGAGCACTTTGGGGGCAAAGAGGGGCTCTATGCCGAGGTTGTGGACCGCGATACGCAGCTGATGCGCTCAGTCATTGAAAATGCGCTGAACTGCTCTGGCTATCGCCGCCGCGTGGAATCCGCCGTTATGGCCTTCCTTTCTTTTGTAGAAGACCACACCGATGAGTTCACCATCCTCACCCGCGATGTGGATCCCGAGCAGCAAAACACCTACTCCACGCTGCTCAATGACACCGTAGGAAATGTGTCCTATATCTTGGCCGGCGCTTTCGAGAAATCCGGGCTCAACCCCGATGTGGCAGTGCTTTATGGCCAGGCGCTGGTGGGTATGGCCTCCTCCACGGCGCAGTGGTGGCTGGATGTGCGCGAGCCCAGCAAGGAAGTGGTGGCCGCACACATTGTTAATCTGTGCTGGAATGGCCTAGCCGGCATGGTGGCAGATCCCAGCCTGCGGGATCCAGAACTTAAGACCGTAGGCGAGAATGCCAAGTATTATCAGCCCACCGAAGCCCCCGAAGCTCTCCAGCGCGAGCACAACCGTCAACTCCAGCAGGGCAACGACTCCACAGTTGCCGCTCCTACAGATTCTGCATCCCCCGAGACCCCCTAGCGCGCCCCCTGCAGAACACCTCTCTGTGGGGAAAACAGGGGTGGTGGAGGCGGTAGCGCGGCTGTGGACTGCAGCGCGCTGGAGCTCGTGGTGAGAGCGGCCATGTGCCGTGGTGAGGGGCGTGTCTGGGGCGGCGAGTAGTATCGCGCGGTAGTGCTGTCGCATGAAGCCCGCCACGGCAACTGATGTGCCGGTGCGCGTGAGATATCGCCGCCCTAGGGTTTCATCACAGCAATTGTCAGAATTTTGTTCGTTTCCCATCGTGTCAGGAAGGCATCGCCGAAGTCGTGACTGTCGAGGCGTCCCGATCATCCACTCCCATGCTCAGCGGGCTGGCTCGTACCGCCGCTGAGGACAAGAAGTTCGCTGGTTTGCTCACCCACGTGGGCGATCCACGCCTGCACCTATCGCTGCACGATCAAGCCCGCAGCTGGGCCATCGCCGCGCTCTCGCAGCGCACACAGCTATTGGTGGTTACTGCCAATGGCCGCGAGGCCGAGGATCTCACTGCGGAGCTTAAGGCGATGGTGGGGGAGAAGGTTGCCTTTTTGCCCTCTTGGGAGACCCTGCCACACGAGCGGCTCAGCCCTGGAATGGACATTGTGGGGCGGCGGGCGCAGACCCTCGATCGCCTGCAGGACTATCGGGTGGTAGTCACACCCGCGCGGAGCTATTGCCAGCCAGTGCTCGATGCCCCGCAGCAGTCGATCCATCTGCGGGTGGATGAGGAGTGCGATTTTGAGCAGTTGCGCACACGCTTGGTGTTTTTCGGCTATGCGCATGTAGATATGGTCTCCCGGCGCGGCGAGTTCGCCACCCGCGGCGGCATTATCGATATTTTTCCCACCACCGCGGACCAAGCGGTGCGTATTGAGTTCTGGGGCGATGAGGTGAGCGAGCTGCGCGAGTTCGCGGTGGCCGATCAGCGTGCCATCGCGAATCGCACCCTCAGTGAGCTGTCGATCTATCCGGCTCGCACGCTGCTGATTGATGATGATGTAGCTGACCGTGCCCGCGAGCTGGCCCGGGTATATGCACATCACCCCGCCTTGAGTGAGCTGTTGGATAAGATCTCTACCCGCACCTATGCCGAGGGGATGGAGGCACTGCTGCCGGTGCTCAGCCCGCATGCACTGGTGCCCTTGCCGCAGCTGCTGGGTAGCGGTTGGCACGTGCTGGAGCTGGCGCCGCAAAAAATCATCACCCGCATCAGCGATCTCATCGCCACCGATGAGGAGTTTCTCGCCGCGGGGTGGGAAGTAGCCGCGATGGGCGGGGCGGCACCAGTGGCCACCGCTGATCTGGACCTATCGAGTGGCTCCTATGTGGGCATCGATGCGCTTCACGACGCCATGCTCGCCCAGTCCCAGCCGCACTGGACTGCCGCTGAGCCAGGCATCATGGAAGCCAGCGAGGACCTCACCTTGCCGCTGGAGTTTTCTTTGCCTCCGCAGCCGCGAGGCGATCTGGCGGAGATCCAAGCGATGATGACCCAGCTACTGGCCCATACAGTGGCGGGCGGCAAGGCGGCGTTCATCGCCCCGGCAAAGGGGGCGATCAACCGCATGCAGGAGCGCTTCAAGGAACAGGGTATCCGCACCAAGGTGGCCACCCCGGGCTGGCGGCCCAGCGACGGCGAGGTGACCCTCTACCAGGCTTTCGCCCACAATGGTTTGATCTTTGACGATCCCGATTTGGTGGTGATCACCGAAACCGACCTCACCGGTAACCGGGTGGGAGATATTGCCGGGGCGAAGCGTCGTCCAGCGAAAAAGCGCAATAGGGTAGACCCGTTGGCCCTGAAAAAGGGCGACTATGTGGTGCACGACACCCACGGTATCGGCCGATTCATTGAGATGACTGAGCGCACCATCACTACAGGTGATGGCACCTCGCGGCGCGAATACGTAGTGCTGGAATACGCCTCCTCAAAGCGCGGCGCGCCGGCCGACAAACTGTATGTGCCCATGGATTCGATCGATCTTCTGAGCAAATATGTGGGTGGCGAAACCCCAACGCTGTCGAAGATGGGCGGCTCGGACTGGAAGAACACCAAGCGCAAAGCGCGCGCCGCGGTGCGTGAAATTGCCGGTGAACTCATCGAGCTCTACGCCAAGCGCCAGGCAGCGCCCGGCTACGGCTTTGCCCCGGATTCGCCGTGGCAAAAAGAGATGGAGGATAACTTCCCCTTCGTCGAAACCGAAGACCAGATGCTCGCCATCGAGGCCGTGAAAGAGGACATGGAAAAGCCCGTGCCGATGGACCGAGTGGTCGTCGGTGATGTGGGCTACGGCAAAACCGAGGTGGCGGTGCGCGCCGCGTTCAAAGCCGTGCAAGACGGCAAGCAGGTGGCGCTACTCGTGCCCACCACCTTGCTGGCGCAGCAGCACCTATCCACGTTCGAAGAACGGATGGCCGGTTTCCCCGTGACGATCCGTGGCCTCTCACGTTTTACCTCCACCGCGGAGGCTAAGGAGATCATCACCGGCCTGGCCAGCGGCGAGGTGGATGTAGTGATTGGCACCCACCGCCTGCTGCAGACGGGTGTGACGTGGAAGAACCTCGGCCTTGTGATCGTGGACGAGGAGCAGCGCTTCGGCGTGGAGCACAAGGAACACATCAAGGGCCTGCGCACCCACGTGGACGTGCTCACCATGTCTGCCACCCCGATCCCGCGCACCCTGGAGATGTCCATGGCGGGCATTCGCGAGATGTCCACCATTCTCACCCCGCCGGAAGATCGCCACCCCGTGCTCACCTACGTGGGGGCTGCGGAGGATAAACAGATCGCTGCCGCTATTCGCCGCGAAATCCTGCGCGACGGCCAAGTGTTTTTCGTGCACAACAAGGTCAAGGACATCGATAAACGTGCCCGCGAGCTGCGCGAACTTGTGCCCGAGGCGCGCATCGTGGTGGCCCACGGCCAGATGAGCGAGCAACTGCTGGAACAAACCGTGCAGGGCTTCTGGAATCGGGACTATGACGTGCTGGTGTGCACCACCATCGTGGAAACAGGCCTCGATATCGCTAATGCCAACACCCTGATTGTGGAAAACGCCCACCACATGGGCCTATCGCAGCTCCACCAGCTGCGCGGCCGGGTGGGGCGCTCCCGCGAGCGCGGTTACGCCTATTTCCTCTACCCCAAGGGATCCACGCTCACCGAAACCTCCTACGACCGGCTGTCCACGATCGCCCAAAACAATGATCTCGGGGCCGGCATGGCCGTGGCCATGAAGGACCTCGAGATGCGCGGCGCCGGCAACGTACTTGGCGCCGAACAATCCGGGCACATCGCTGGGGTGGGTTTTGACCTCTACATGCGCCTAGTCGGAGAGGCTGTGGAGACGTTCCGCGCCCTCGCCTCCGGTCAGCCGCTGGATGCCACCGAGAAGGAATCCACCGAGATCCGCATCGATCTGCCGGTGGACGCCCACATTCCGGATAGCTATATCAACTCCGAACGCCTGCGGCTGGATATGTATCGCACCATCGCCGCCGCTAATACCGAAGAAGAACTCGGCCGCGCCGTGGAAGATATGGCCGACCGCTTCGGTGCACTGCCGGTGGAAGTGCAGCGGCTGCTCACCATGGCCCGGCTGCGGCGGGTGGCGGCACGAGCCTCTGTGGCGGACATCGTGGTGCAGGGCAATCGCATCAAGATCCACCCGGTGGAGCTCAAAGACTCTCAACAGGTTCGGCTCAAGCGCCTGTTCAGTGGCGCAACCTACCGCGCCGCCGCTAAAGCGGTGATGGTTCCGCTGCCCAAGGCGGGGCGCAACATCACCGATCCGCAGCTGCGCGATGTCGAGCTGGTGCAATGGGTGGCAGACTTTGTCTCCACCTTGTTCCAGCTCGACCGAGTCAATGTGACCACCGGGGTGGAATCCGCTCTCGACACCGTGGCCCCCGTGGTCAGCAGCGGTAGCGTTGGTGGCGGTGGCACCGGTGCTGGGGCAGGAAGCAGTACCCGCGCGCGTGAAGGCCGCGGTAGGCGGGCGCAGCGCAGCGCCGCCGAGATCGATGAAGCCATGGACCTCGAGGACAAGCGCGAGGCGAGGCGGCGGAAATACCGGCTGCGTTAGCAGCTGGAGCACGCAACGGTCACTACCACGGCGCCTCCCCGATACGCAGATAGGTGATGCTGCGGCGGGGAGGCGTCGATAAACGCGATCAGCGGGTGAACGCGCGAAGTGGCTACTAGCGGGTAGTCGGTTATAGCGAGAGGCTGCCGGTGGAGAGGCCGTAGATGGCGATTGCGCCGCCAAGAAGCACGAGCAGCACAATGACCCATTCCACTGGGTTAAACACTCGATCGCCCGTTTTTACTCGCGTCCACACATAGGGCACAAGCCCGGGAATCACGAGCAGCGCGCCGAACAGAACATAGGTCACATCGGCGGCATAAAACAGCCACAGCGAATACACGGTGGCAATCACAGCCACGAGGCGGTGGGTGGCGTTATTCTTCGCCGAGATTACCGGCCCGGAATCGTCGAAACGAATACCAGCCTGCGGATGTGCCACGCCCCGACCGCGAGTGGTGAGCAGTAGCAAATAGATCGAGGAGAACACGTAGGGAAGCATGTACATCATGGTGGCCAGCTGCACCATGGAGACATAGGTGGTTTCATTAACAAAGAAAATGATCACCGAAATCTGAATCACCACGGTAGAAACCAGCTGTGCCCATACGGCCGCGCCCTGATCATTCACCGCCCCCAATTTCCGCGGCAATAACCCATCAACTGCCATGAGCGCAATCGGCTCGGCGCACAGCATTTGCCACGAGACATAGGCGCCGAGCACAGAGAGGCACAGACCCAGCGAAATCAGCGCCGCGCCCCACGGGCCGACCACGGCCTCTAACACACTAGCCATCGAGTTATCCGGCAGTGCCGCCAATTCCTCTTGAGTGAGCACACCATAGGAGAGCGTGGCCACCGTCACCAGCAGCGCGAGCACCGTGAAGAAACCAAACACCGTGGCTTTACCCACATCGGCGCGGGTGCGGGCCTGCTTGGAGTACACGCTGGCGCCCTCCACGCCGATGAACGCCCATACCGTGAAGAGCATGATGCCCTTGATCTGGTCCATCGTCGAGCCCACCGAGCCCTCGCGCGCCCAGAAATCTAGAGTGAAGGTATCCCAGCTAAAGCCGATGAAGGCCACCAAAACAATAAAGGCGGCAATGGGCAGCAGTTTTGCCACGGTGGTCACCATATTGAGCGCCGCCGCCTGGCGGATACCGCGGGTAAGGGCGAAATAAATGGCCCATGTCATCACCGACACAGCCACGGCCTGAATCCAGCGGTGCTGCTCATCAAAGATCGGCACATAGTGGCCGATCGTGGAGAAAAACAGGGTGGCGTATCCCACCTGGGCGATGACAGAACCGAGCCAATACCCCCACGCCGAGGCGAAGCCAACAAAATCGCCCAATCCGGCACGCACATAGGAATACACGCCCGAATCCAAATGCGGTTTCCGCACCGCCAAAATCTGGAATACAAACGCAATGGAGAGCATGCCCACGCCCGCAATAGCCCACCCAATGAGCATGGCGCCTGGGCCGGCCACGGAACCCGCATTTTGCGGAAGAGCGAAAATTCCTGTTCCGATTGTTGAACCGATAATGAGCGACACGAGCGTCCATACGCGCACGGTCGGCCGATGAGAGTCAGCGCCCGAGATTACGGGCTGAAGTGTATTGGTCACGCCCATACCCTAAAACACGCTGCACAAAAAGTAATAAGCCTCGCACAACCGTGTGGGGGTAGGGCGCTACGCTAGGCCCATGCGCACCATTGTTCTCGACGCCGATAACAACTACGCCCTCCCGCTCGACGCCATCCCCAGCCTTCGTGGGCCCGTGCTTATCGACGCCACCCTGCCCACCTCCGTCCAATCCCAGCTGCGCGCCCTCGGAGCAGTACACAGCCCCGACGCCTCGGTGTGCATCACTGCCGGTCCCCAAGCCGGCGCGGTAGCGGTAATGGAGCGCGCCCTCGAAATCGGGCAGTGGGAGCGCCGCCAAACCCATAGCTCCCTGGTGCCTTATCTACGGGAAGAAACAGAGGAGTTCATCGCCGCCGTCGCCGCCTGGGAGCGCGGCGACGCCAGCGCGGAGGAGCTAAGAAAAGAACTAGCCGATGTGTACCTGCAGGTGCTCTTCCACGCGGAAATCGCCCGCCGCCGAGGCGATTTTTCGATGGCCGAGGTAGCCCAGGCGTTCGTGAGCAAACTCCAGGCCCGCGCCCCCTATCTCTTCGACGGCACCAGCGAGATCGTCGACGAGGCCGAGCAGGATCGACTGTGGCAGGAAGCTAAGCGGGCCGAGCACTCAGCGAGCTAACAGCGATTCTGTATATTAAACGTCCATGGCTACTGGAGGACGACGCGCGCTCGGCTGCGGCTGCAGCACGGTTTTGGCGATCATTATGGTGATCGCCGTCGTAGGCTGGGCGCTGTCGTTGCTGGAGGGCTCAAGCCCTATTAGGCAGCTCCAGCCCGTGCCGGACAATGTGCCCCCGGCCGCTGGCGCCGAGGTGCCGGCTATTGATGTGCACGATTCTGGGCGCACCTCGGACAAACTCGGCTACTGGGCCGATCCGCTCGCCGCGGAGATGTCCATTCCCGCCCCCGCGCTGCGCGCCTATGCCAATGCGGAGCTGATCGCCGCCGACTCGTGGCCCAATTGCCACCTGCATTGGAACACCCTCGCCGGGATTGGCTTTGTAGAAACCCGCCACGGCACCTACACCGGCAAGGTCTTCGGCGGCGCCAGTATCGATGACAACGGTGTGGTCTCGCCACCGATCATCGGCGTGCCGCTGGATGGCTCGCCCGGGTTTGCGGAGATCCCCGATACCGACAATGGCGAACTCGACGGCGATCCCGATTGGGACCGCGCCGTGGGGCCGATGCAGTTTATCCCCGAATCCTGGGAGCGCTTTGGTCGCGACGCCAACGGCGATGAGGTAGCAGACCCGCATCAGATTGACGACGCTGCGCTCGGTTCCGCTACCTTGCTGTGCGCCAATGACCGCGACCTGTCCACCCCGGAGGGCTGGGCCGAGGCGATTCGCTCCTACAACATGTCCAATGACTATCTGGTGCGGGTGCGCGATGCCGCCGCCTCCTATGCGCTGGGGCAGCCGGCCTTGTAGATCTGCGATGTGAGTTTGTTCCCACAACCGCTTCTGGGACGGCAGAGTCAGGCAATTCGTGCCACAATTGAGCGGTGAAGCGTGACTTTCGCAACCATCTCGAAGCCTATCCAGCAGAATTGTTGGGTATCGGACACAGTCCATGTGGTTTTAGGTCCGTATCCCACAGGAATGCGCTAGAATCGGGCATGTTGGTGGAAAGATTGCACACGCATTTCCACACCCCACATCTGTCTAACGGCTTAGGAGGCCATAGTGGCTGAGATTATGCACGTATTTGCACGCGAGATCCTTGATTCCCGCGGTAACCCCACCATTGAGTGCGAGGTCATCTTGGATGATGGCTCGCACGGTCGCGCCGATGTTCCCTCGGGTGCATCCACCGGTGTGCACGAGGCACACGAGCTGCGCGATGGTGGCGACCGCTACCTGGGCAAGGGTGTGCAGAAGGCAGTGGAGAATGTCAACGAGGAAATCGCTGACGCCCTCGCCGGTCTCGAGGCTGATGACCAGCGCCTGATTGACCAGACCCTCATCGAGCTCGACGGCACCGACAACAAGTCCCGCCTGGGCGCCAACGCCATCTTGGGCGTGTCCATGGCTGTGGCCAAGGCTGCCGCTGACTCCTCTCTGCTGGAGCTGTTCCGCTACGTCGGCGGCCCGAACGCTCACGTTCTGCCCGTGCCGATGATGAACATCCTGAACGGTGGCGCCCACGCTGACTCCGGTGTGGATGTCCAGGAGTTCATGATCGCCCCGATCGGTGCTGAGAGCTTCTCCGAGGCTCTGCGCACCGGTGCAGAGGTGTATCACACCCTGAAGAAGGTTATTAAGGACAAGGGCCTGTCCACCGGCCTGGGCGATGAGGGCGGCTTCGCTCCCTCCGTAGAGTCCACCAAGGCTGCCCTCGACCTCATCGTTGAGGCCATCGAGAAGGCCGGCTTCACCCCGGGCAAGGACGTTGCCTTGGCCCTGGACGTGGCTTCCTCCGAGTTCTTCAAGGACGGCAAGTACCACTTCGAGGGCGGCGAGCACACCGCCGAGGAGATGGCCAAGGTCTACGAGGAGCTCATCGAGCAGTACCCGATCGTCTCCATCGAGGACCCGCTGCAGGAAGACGACTGGGAGGGCTACACCACCCTCACCGCCACCATCGGCGAGAAGGTCCAGATTGTGGGCGACGACTTCTTCGTCACCAACCCGCAGCGCCTCAAGGAGGGCATCGAGAAGAAGGCCGCCAACGCCCTGCTGGTGAAGGTGAACCAGATCGGTACCCTGACCGAGACCTTCGACGCCGTCGAGCTGGCCCACCGCAACGGCTACCGTTGCATGATGTCCCACCGCTCCGGCGAGACCGAGGACGTCACCATCGCCGATCTGGCAGTGGCCCTGAACTGTGGCCAGATCAAGACCGGCGCCCCGGCCCGTTCCGAGCGCGTAGCTAAGTACAACCAGCTGCTGCGCATCGAGCAGATCCTGGGCGATGCCGCTGTCTACGCTGGCGCCGACGCTTTCCCGCGTTTCAACGCCTAAGAGGCACCTAGGCCCCCGGCGAACACCGCGCCCCACGAACGAACACCCGCACAGGGTGTCGCGTGGGGCGCGGTGGTGCGTGTGGGGCTAGACTAAAACGCATTATGGCCTCAGGAGACACCCCGCGTTCGGTACCGGTGAATAACAAGGCGCAGTTCGCCGCCCCCACGCGCAGCGCTAGCTTCCCCCGAGCATCAGTGACCCGTGGAATCAGCCCCGTCGGCATCGTTGTGCTAGTCGTGGCCCTTTTGCTTGCCCTGTGGCTCATCGTTTTTCCCCTGCGCACCTACTTTGACCAGCGTTCGGACATCTCCGATCTGAACTCCTCGATCGCCGCCAAGCAGGCCGAAAAACAACGCCTGCTCGATGAGCTTGAGAAAAACAACTCGCCGGCCTACCAGGACGAGCAGATCCGCCGCCGGCTCGGCGCCATCGCCGAGGGTGAAACACCGTTTCGTATCCTCGACCCTTCCATCACCCCCACCGACGGGGTGACGTCGACAAGCTCCGACGAGGATGCCTCGAACCACACCTGGTACTCCGATCTCTGGCACACGATCACCGACCCGCACGCCCCGCTGGTCGAACTCAACCACAATCCAGACAGCGATCGTGGGGGAGAGCCCAATATCTCCAACCTGCCGCTCGAGCCCCTCGAACCGCAGCAGCAGCCCCAGCCCGCTGAGGAGGAGCCAGCAGCGCCGGCGCAGAATTAACCCCGCGGGAAGGATCGTGAGACACTAGAGCGCATGAGCGTTCGCGATGCAGATCTAGACGAAATCCAGACCCAGCTGGGCCGCCGCCCCCGCGGCGTGCGCGCCATCTCCTACCGCTGCCCCGACGGAGCACCCGGGGCCATCGAAACCGCCCCGCGGCTGGAAGACGGCACCCCCTTTCCCACGCTGTATTACCTCACCGACCCGCGGCTGACCGCGGAGGCTTCCCGGCTCGAGGTGGCGCACGTGATGAAGTGGATGACCGCGCGACTAGACAGCGATGCGGATTTGGCCGAGGATTATCGCCGCGCCCACGAGTTTTACCTGAACAAGCGCAACGCGATCGAGGATCTCGGCACAGACTTCTCCGGCGGCGGCATGCCGGACCGGGTGAAGTGCCTGCACGTCCTGATCGCCTATGCGCTGTCTGAAGGGCCGCAGCACGTGCGGCTTGGCACCGAGGCCGTGGCAATGGCCGCCGAACACGGCAAGTTGCGCGGCACGGCGATCCCTGCCGATTGGCCCACCTGTGCCGAGCTCGGCATTGATCTCGCCGACTTCGACTTCTCCAACGCCGAGGTGAAATAGCATGACCCGCCTCGCCGCCGTCGACTGCGGAACCAACTCGCTGCGCCTACTCATCTCCGAAGTCCGGGATGGCCACGTCCGGGACATCTATCGCGGCATGGAGATTGTCCGGCTCGGCCAAGGAGTCGACGCCACCGGAGAATTCGACCCCGAAGCACTCGAACGCACCCGCGCCGTACTCGAGCGCTATGTGGGCATCATGAAAATCGAACGCGTCGAAGCCGTGCGCATGGTGGCCACCTCCGCTACCCGTGACGCCGGCAACCGCGAAGAATTCTTCGCCATGACCAGCCGCCTGCTCAACCAAGTGGCCCCCAGCCGCGGCGCCGAGGTGATCAGCGGCGAGGAAGAAGCACAGCTCTCCTTCGCCGGCGCCGTCAGCGACCTTAAGGAACTGCCCGGCCCCTACTGCGTGATCGACCTCGGCGGCGGTTCCACCGAATTCGTTGTAGGCACCCGCGACGGCGAGATCCTCGGCGCCCATTCCAGCCAAATGGGATGCGTACGCCTGACCGAACGGATCATGCGCTCCGACCCGCCCACCAGCACAGAGATCGAAATCGCCGGCGACTACGTGCGCGAACGCCTCTCCGAAGTGCGCGCCATCGTGCCCATCAGCAGCGCCACCACCTTCGTCGGCTGCGCCGGCACCTTCACCACACTCTCCGCCCTGGCCCAAGGCCTCGAAGCCTACGAAGCCACCGCGATCCACGGCAGCACACTGCGTTTCGACGCCCTCCGCGTGCTCTGCGACGACCTGCTCGCCAAAACCTCCACCCAACGGGCCGCCCACCCCGTGATCCACGAAGGCCGAGCAGACGTCATTTCCGGCGGGGCGGTAGTCGTCGATGGCATCACCACCATGATCGAAGAAGAAACCGACGTCCACGAGATCATGATCTCCGAAAAGGACATCCTCGACGGAATCATCGAGCAGCTCGCTAGACAGCGCGGCGAACTCGACTAAGAAAGCGGGTAGGGCAGGGAGGTGGCGTCGACAAGCGAGAAAGCGATGCCCACACAAAGATAAAGTCCCCCCAGTCGGACTCGAACCGACACTGAATGGATTTTAAGTCCACCGCCTCTGCCAATTGGGCTATAGGGGGATCACGCGCCGAGCGCGCTCGACTCAGTGTAAAACATTGCGCGCATGGCGGGCGAATCTCCCGCACCGGCAGGGTGGGAGAATAGTGCGACGGTGAGGGAACTAAAACGGCGGCGGAAACGTTGAATATGACGTAAGCGCGATTGGACACTATCCAATCGCAGATAAACAACGCTACGAAAGGACACGAGGAAACAAGTGCGTAGCAGCAATCCAGTATTTAGCTCCCTCACCCAATCTGGGCAGCGCGGCGGCCACGGCCCCAGCAACCAAGACCCCTATGGCCAGGGCTACCGCGGCCAGCAGACGGCACAGCAAGCCGCCATGCAGGGCTACTACCAAGATCCCAGCCTCAGCAACGCCACCGCCCAAAGCGGTGAGCGGCCGATGACCGTAGACGACGTGATCGCCAAAACCGGCATGACGCTCGGCGTGATCATCGTCGGCGCCATCATCACTTACGCCATCGGCGTCTCCAACCCCGGCATCGCAATGATGCTCGCAGGCATCGGCGCCATCGGTGGTCTAATCACCGTTCTGGTCGGCGCCTTCGGTAAGAAATACGGCTCGGCGCCTATCACCCTCACCTACGCGGCCTTCGAAGGCCTCTTCGTCGGCGGCATCTCCTTCATGTTCGCCAACATGGTGGTCGCCGATACCAACGCCGCCGTCATGATCGGCCAAGCCGTCCTCGGCACCGTCGGCGTCTTCATCGGCATGCTCTACGTGTACAAAACTGGGGCCGTCAAAGTCACGCCCAAATTCCAGCGCGTCATGACCGGCGCCATCATCGGCGTAGTCGTGCTGTCCATCGGCAACCTGCTGCTCTACATGTTCACCGGCAGCAACCCGCTCACCGACGGCGGCCCGCTCGCCATCGTGTTCTCCCTCGTGTGCATCGGCCTCGCCGCATTCTCCTTCCTCAACGACTTCAACATGGCCGACCAGCTCGTGCGCCAAGGCGCCCCCGCGAAAATGGCCTGGGGCGTTGCCCTCGGACTGGCCGTCACCCTCGTGTGGCTCTACACCGAGATTCTGCGCCTGCTGTCCTACTTCCGGAACTAGGGTCTCAATCTGAGATTGGGGTAGGACAACCCACAACAGACAGCGATGTCGGTTGTGGGTTTTTCTTTGCCCAGCAGTGGGTCGTGCCGGGGCGGTTGGGTTGGGGTGTTACTGGCCTGGCTGCGTTGCTGTGTGGTTGGGCGCTGGGGCGCTGCGCCGAGTTTTAGTTCGTTTAGTGCGTAGGCGCTGCGCTCTGCGGCACCGTGCACGGCACTGCGTGAGGCACTGCTGCGCGCGGCGCACTGCGGGCGGCACGCGGTGGGCGGCACGCGGCGCGAGGCAAGCGGCGCACTTTCACCATAGCTCACCTGCGCCCCGGCCATAGCTCATTCCGACGCTCTATGCTGGGCAGCGATGCCCACCGAGACGTGCACAGTTAGCGAGCGTGGCGAGTAGGAAGGAGGTTAGGGTTGGTCAGGTAAACGCAACGCAGTACTGACTTATTCGGGGGAACAAGCCAATGTACTCGGGGGATACGCACGTGCTAGACAGCGCGGCGCTATGGCTAGAAGAGCACTCGGCCGGACTCGAATCCGGCGACATAGCTCTCGCCACGGTTCACGAAAATCGCGACCGTATCAAGTCGGTTCTCACCGCCCTGGCCCGATTCGAACTCGAGCTAGCTCGAGCCGCAGATACGTGTAGCACTACCGAGCTATGCGGTTCTAACAAGTCCACGCTGTATCTCACCGAGTCCTACGGCTGGTCCAAAGCTAAGGCGAAGGATCTCCGCGCCCAAGGCCGCGGCTGGTATGACAGCGTCGTCGATGATCCCGCCACCGAAGGCGAAAGCAGCGTCGCTGTCACTAGGCGGCGGGAAGAAGCTGAGCGCATCCGCGCCACTGCCCGTACCCTTGCCAACCGCCATGGCCTCACCGCCGAGCAGCGCCTCACCATCGAGCGCGGCCTTAAATGCCTCCGCTCCAAGTCCGCGATCCCGCGCGAGACAATTCGTCTTCGCGCTGTCGAACGCGCCGCCCACTGCAGCGTCGAGGACCTCAAGGCCTTCGTCATCAGCCAGGTCAACCAACGCAACGACGAGCTGCCCCGCGACACCCTGCGCGCCCACCGCAACCGCGGATTCTTCATCGGCCCTCAAGACAGCGATGGCGGTGCCCGCATCGGCGGCTATATCCCGCCCTACGCCCTGGCGCTGCTCAAAACCCAACTCGACGTCGCCCAATCCACCGCGCGTCCGCTACGCGCCGACAGCACCTGCCACCGCACCAAACGCCAGCGCCTCGCCGACGCCCTCTTCACCATCCTCGGCCGCCAGCCCACAGCACACGAACCCACACACCCACTCACGCACGTTGTCGTATCGCTGTCGGCGAAAGACCTAGAGCTCCCACCGCGCGCCGGCGCCAACGCCCTCTTCCACACCACCTGCGGCATCCAACTCTCTGCCGTCGATCTCGCCTTCCTCGGCATTGATACCTCGGGGCATGTCGCGCTTCACGACGCCACCTCCGGCCGCATCAAGTCCCTCCGCACCGACAAACGCTTCGCCGACGTCGCCCAACGCATCGCCCTGTTCGCCACCGAGCTGGTCTGCTCCCACCCCGGCTGCAACCAACCGGTGACAGCGTGCCACGTCCACCACATTGATCCTTTCTCCCGCGGCGGTCCAACAGACCTCGACAACCTCACACTGATGTGCCCGCAACACCATTCCGACACCGACGACAGCGGCATCCATCCGCACAGATATCACGCCGAACGAGACCCCAACAGCGGCATCGTTTACCACACCAAGGCCGCAACACCCGATAATCCCAACCCAGAGAAGCGCTTCAACCACAGCACCTTCTCCCAGCAATCAGCCGCCGCCAAAATCCGCCGCCAACCCTGGCCCGACAGTGCGGCCCCACCCGACGACGACCCCTAAAAACAAAACCCCACGCCCACAACACAAATGCCTGGCCGCCGTTAAGGTGCCCAGGCTAGGGGTCGTGGTAGGGGAGCAAGCTAAGGAGATTGTTCTTCGCCATCAATAGACAGCGATGTGAAAGCCACACCAAACGGCGTACGCACTGGATCCCCCAGAGTGACAGCGACGCGCTTCGCTGTCTTGGTGGAGTCAGTCTTCGTGTCCTTCGCCTTATTGGAACCAGAACGCTTCTTCGTCTGATTAGACAGCGACGCGGTGTGCAGTGTCGCTGTTCCGGAAGCGCTGTCTATGAGCCATTCATCCCACGTGATTTCGTCAACGTAATCGCTGTCTGTAGCGCAATTGAGCGAAATCCGTTCGGGCCTAACCTCCGGGGAAGAAACGCAGTCGATGTATCGCGGAAGGTTCGCGGGAATCGCATCGCTGTCTGGGGTGGTGATTTTACGTGGAGAGTCCTGTTCCAGGCTCGGCGTGCACGCCGAAAGCGCGATCGCAGAGCTGAGTGCTGCGATCGCGAGGATCGTTGAGCGCATGGGAAAAGTGGATCGCTGTCAGCGTTGGTTGCGCAGGGTGGCGTACTTTTCGGAGTTGTACGGCTCGGCGGAGATCACGGTGACGCTGATGCTTGCCCCTGAGGGTGCGGTGTATTCGCGGGTTTCGCCTTCGGATGCGCCGAGGACTGCGGCGCCGAGGGGGGACTGCTCGGAGTAGGTTTCGAGGTCGGGGTTTTCGCTGGCGGCGGCGCGGGTGCCGATGAGGAAGGTTTCTTTGTCGTTTTCGTCGCCGTTGTAGTAGACGTGCACGACGGAGCCGACGTTGGCGACGCCTTCTTCGACTGCGGAGCGCTCGGTGGTGGCGTTGGCGAGGATTTCGGAGATCTGCTTGATGCGGGCTTCTTCTTGGTCCTGCATCTCGCGGGCGGCGTCGTAGCCGGCGTTTTCTTTGAGGTCGCCTTCTTCGCGTCGCTCGTTGATTTCGGCGGCGACGACGGGGCGGTGCGCGATGAGCTCGTTGAGTTCGGCTTCGAGCTTCGCCTTGGTTTCCGGGGTGATGTACTGCTTTCGGGCGTCAGACATAGTTAGCCTTTATACCTTCCCGTCGTTGGGTGGTGGGTGGGGGTGCATCGCTGTCAGCGAGAAATTCTAGGTCGCCATAGTATCAGACGCCCTAGCTGTCGCCTTTCAGGTAGTCAGGGATGGTGTTGGAGCATCCGTAGAGATCGGCGACGACGGGGATGTCGCGGGTGGTGATGCTGGTGTCGTGCCGGGTGGTGCGTTCTCCGCCAGCGGGGATGTAGATTTCGCGCCGCCCGACTTCCACGGCGTCGTAGTTCATCGCTGTCACTATGCAGTATGCAGGCTTATCGACGTCATCTCGCGTGATATCCACCGTCGCCGTTATCAGGTTGTCCTCGACCCGCTCATACTTGGTGACCTGCCCATCGACACTTCCCGCCTGCAGCTTGTTGAAGTACTGCACGATCACCACCACGGCCACGATCGCGAAGATGACAGCGCCGACAGCGATGAGCTTTCCGGAGATCGTTCCGCGATCGCTGTCATAGGTTGCGGTGGGCTCGGTGCTGCGGTTGCGCGGTTGCGACGTGGGGGTGGGCATGGCGTGCTTTCTGGGGTGTGGGGAGACCTTTGTGTGAAAACGTTGATCGCTGTCATTCTAGCTTGCTGGCTTCAGCTATTACGATGGTGGGATGCCCGCGCTTGTGCGCAGGCGAATGAATGTAATGTCTGTCAACGTTTATGGGAGTGACTGTCACGTGACTATGTATTCGGACTCCGCACTCGAGCAGGCTCGTGGTGGTGCTAGCTCGGCGGGCCGGTCTGGTACGAAGGCGGGTTTGCGTCTTTTGGCTATCCATGCCCACCCGGATGATGAGTCGAGTAAGGGTGCGGCCACGATGGCCCGTTATGTCGATGAGGGCGCTGAGGTGCTGGTGTTGACGTGCACCGGTGGTGAGCGGGGCAGCATTTTGAACCCGAACATGGATCGCCCAGGCGTGTTGGAGAACATGGCTGAGGTGCGTCGCGAGGAGATGGCGTCGGCGATGCGTGCTTTGGGTACCTCGCACGTGTGGTTGGGCTATGAGGATTCGGGTTTGCCGGAGGGCGATCCTTTGCCGCCGCTGCCCGAGGGGTGCTTCGCCCTCGCTGACAGCGATGAGGTTACCCGTGAGGTGGTGCGGGTGGTGCGTGATTTCAAGCCGCACGTGATTATTACTTATGACGAGAACGGTGGTTATCCGCACCCGGATCATCTAAAGGTCCATGAAGTGTCGATGAAAGCGTGGGCGCTGTCTAGTGATGAGAGCTTCTATCCGGAGGTGGGCGAGCCCTGGACGCCACTGAAGCTGTATTACACGCACGGATTTATTCGCCAGCGTTTGCAGATGTTCCATGATCGTCTGGTCGCGGAGGGCCGCCCCTCGCCGTATGGTGGCTTTTTGGATCGTTTGCGTTCTGATCAGGGCGATACGTTGGCGCGTGTGACCACTCAGGTGCATGCCGCGGAGTATTTTGAGCAGCGCGATGATGCGTTGCGGGCTCATGCGACGCAGATTGATCCGGCGGGCACGTTTTTCGCTACTCCGGTGGAGTTGCAGCGCGAGTTGTGGCCGACGGAGGAATTTGAATTGGCCCGTACGAGGGTGAAGACTGAACTACCAGAGGACGATTTGTTCGCTGGGATCGATAAGGATTAACTGACGTGCTGTATGAGATTCTCGCGCAGGCCGACCAGCTGGAGGGCCCGCTTGGCCCTGATTTTGGTAAGGCGTCGCCGATTGGCCTGTTCGTGGTGGTTGTGGCGCTGGTGGCGGTGTTGTTCATTGGCTGGCGTCTGTCGCGTCGTATCGCCCGGCTGAACCGCCGTCAGCGTTTCGCGGAGGACAATGGCCTCGATGTGTTCGACACGGAAGCCGTCGATAAGGCCCTGAAGGAGGCCGGCCTCTACGACCAGGCGAAGCGCACTTGGTTTTAGCTGTCTGTCGCTTATCGACGCCACCCGCTGCCCACCGCAGCGGGTTTTTCACTAGACAGCGGGCGCGGAAAATCGCGATCGCTGTCTAGTGGGGATAAGCTAATGGTTTGTGAGGATTCTGCCGAAGGTTTTGTACCCGCTCTACGAGAAGCGCCTAGAGCGGGATGTTCGGCGCATCACGAAGGAGCTGCGTGGGGCCCGTCTGCCGAAGCACATCGCGGTGATGGCGGATGGTAATCGTCGTTGGGCCCGTGAGGCGGGTTTTTCGGATGTAAGCCATGGCCATCGGGTGGGGGCCCAGAAGATCGCCGAGATGGTGCAGTGGGCGGACGAGCTGGGGATCACCTTGGTGACGGTGTATCTGCTGAGTACTGAGAATTTGGCTCGGTCTTCGGCGGAGTTGGAGCAGCTGTTTGAGATTTTGGCGGATGTGGCGCGCGAGTTGTCGGATCCGGATATTAATTGTCGGGTGCGGTTGGTCGGCCATACGGAGTTGTTGCCTGATTCGCTGTCTGAGGCTTTGGGGGAGGCTGAGTCGTGCACCTCGGAGCATTCGGGCGTGGTAGTCAATGTTGCGGTTGGCTATGGGGGCCGCCAGGAGATTGTGGATGCTGTCCAGGCGTTGATTCGTGATGAATTGGCGCAAGATACCCCGGCGGAATCTCTTGCGGATGCTGTCACTGTGGATGCGATTTCTACTCATCTGTATACGAAGGGCCAGCCGGATCCGGATTTGGTGATTCGTACTTCTGGCGAGCAGCGCCTGTCGGGCTTTTTGTTGTGGCAGGCCGCCTATTCGGAGATTTGGTTCACTGATACGTATTGGCCGGCTTTTCGCCGTATTGATTTTTTGCGGGCGCTGCGTGAGTATTCTTCGCGCTCGCGTCGTTTCGGTAAGTAGCGCATGACAGCGATCGTCTTTTCGTCCACGTATGGTTCCACGGAGCGCTACGCCCGCGAGCTCGCCGCCCGGGTTGGTGCCTCGTGCATCACGCTTGACGACGCCACCTCCCAGCCCCCTCATCGCGGCCCAGTGGTGATCGTGTCGCCGAACTATGCGGGGCAGTTTCGTGGCGTCGATCTTGCCCGCTCAGTGGCGCACCAGGGCGTGCCTGTTGCTTTCGCTGCGGTGGGTATGACCCCGCTGTCGCAGGCCCGAGCGAAGGACCAGCTGTTGGGGGTGCTGGAGTGTGCGAGTATTGAGCGTTTCTATTTGCCGGGCCGTCTGGCCTATTCGGAGATTTCTCGGGTGCACCGGGCGGCTTTGTGGACGCTCACGAAGGTGCTGCGCGCCAAGACCTCGTTGAGTGTGGCGGAGCAGGAGCTTCTTGATGGCTATGGCAAGGACATCTCGCGTATCGATTTCGCGGAGTTGGATCCGATCGAAGCCTGGCTGCAGCGTGCCTCAACCGCCGCCAGGTGAACATTGTTCATATCGGCATCGCTGTCATAGTTTGCGCATCCGCACCCGCTGGATGGAATGATCGATGTTTTTCCGCAGCACCAGCGACGCCCGCACCCGGGTGGGCAGGATGTTTTCGACGAGGTTGGGCAGGTTCACGGATTGCCAGATTTCGCGGGCGACGTCGCGGGCGGAGTTGTCGTCGAGGTTGGCGTAGTGGGAGAAGTGGGCGTTGGGTTGTTGGAAGGCTGAGTGGCGCAGTTTGAGAAAGCGCTCGATGTACCAGCTTTCGATGTGTTCGGTGGCGGCGTCGACGTAGACGGAGAAGTCGAAGAGGTCGCTGACCATGAGGGTGGGGGAGGTTTGAAGGACGTTGAGCCCTTCGAGGATGACGATGTCGGGGCGTTCGATGTTGATGGTCTCACCGGGCACGCGGTCGTACAGGGTGTGGGAGTAGACGGGTGCTTGGACAAGGGGTTTGCCGGCTTTGACGTCGGTGACGAAGCGTAGCAGGGCGCGTCGGTCGTAGGACTCGGGGAATCCTTTGCGGCTCATGAGGCCACGGCGGTGGAGTTCGGCGCTGGGGTAGAGGAAGCCGTCGGTGGTCACAAGGTCCACTCTGGGGTGGCTGTCCCAGCGGGAGAGGAGTACTTGGAGCAGACGTGCGGTGGTGGATTTGCCGACGGCGACGGATCCAGCGACGCCGATGATGTAGGGCACGGGGGTAAAGGGCGCGTCGACGAACTCCGCGGTGGCTTGGTGGAGGCGCTGTCTAGCGGCGACTTGCAGGTGGATCAGTCGCGAGAGCGGGAGGTAGACTTCGGCGACTTCGTCCAGGTTGATGGATTCTCCGATGCCGCGCAGCTGAATGACTTCTTTTTCCGTCAACACCTGCGGCATGGATTTACGCAGCGTGCGCCATGAGTTGCGGTCGAAGTCGAGGTAGGGGCTGGAGTCGTTGGCGCGGACCATAGCCTCTATTGTGCCTTCTGGGCTTGCGAGGCTAAAACTTTAACCCCGCTGTCTGTTGGTGTGATCGGGGGTAGGGTACAAGGTGTATGTGGCTTTAGTCTCGCCCCGAGAGTTAGCTACGGTTACAGTACGTTCGCGGCAGGGCTTGCTTGTCGACGCCTCCTCGCTGCCGCTCTACCACCGTGATAGGGAAGGACCTTCATGAGCGAGAACACCTCGGATATCCGCTACCAGTCGCTTGCCGAGCTCGATCCCGATGTGGCTGCCGCGATCGGCGGCGAGCTGGGTCGACAGCGCGACACCTTGGAAATGATTGCCTCGGAGAATTTCGTGCCTCGCGCGGTGCTGCAGGCCCAAGGCTCGGTGCTGACTAATAAGTACGCGGAGGGCTACCCGGGGCGTCGTTACTATGGCGGCTGCGAGCACGTGGATGTCATCGAGGATCTTGCCCGCGAGCGGGTGAAGAAGCTTTTTGGTGCTGAGTTCGCGAATGTGCAGCCGCACTCGGGGGCGCAGGCGAATGCCGCGGTGCTCATGGCCCTGGCCAATCCGGGCGATAAAATCATGGGCCTGTCTTTGGCCCACGGTGGTCACCTCACCCACGGGATGAAGCTGAATTTCTCCGGCAAGCTCTACGAGGTGGCCGCCTATGAGGTGGATCCTCAGACCTTCCGCGTGGATATGGATAAGGTGCGCGAGCAGGCGCTGGCGGAGCGTCCGGATGTGATCATTGGTGGCTGGTCCGCCTACCCGCGCCACCAGGACTTTAAGGCCTTCCGCGAGATTGCTGATGAGGTGGGGGCGAAGCTGTGGGTGGATATGGCCCACTTCGCGGGCTTGGTGGCGGCTGGGCTGCACCCGAGCCCGGTGCCGCACGCTGACGTGGTGTCCTCGACGGTGCACAAGACCTTGGGCGGGCCGCGCTCTGGGGTGATCTTGGCCAAGCAGGACTACGCCAAGAAACTCAACAGCGCTGTCTTCCCGGGACAGCAGGGCGGGCCGCTGATGCACGCTATCGCCGCGAAGGCAGTGACCTTCAAGGTGGCCCAAACTGAGGAGTTCAAGGATCGCCAGGCCCGCACCATCGAGGGGGCGAAGATCCTAGCTGAGCGTCTGATGAGCGAGGATTGCGCCGCGGCAGGTGTGGATGTGCTCACCGGCGGCACCGATGTGCACCTGGTGTTGGTGGATCTGCGTAACTCCGAACTCAACGGCCAAGAGGCCGAGGATCTCCTGCACGAGGTGGGCATCACCGTCAACCGTAATGCTGTGCCCTTTGATCCGCGCCCGCCGATGGTCACCTCGGGTCTGCGTATCGGCACCCCGGCGCTGGCGACCCGCGGTTTCGACGCCGCTGCCTTCACCGAGGTGGCAGACATTATCGCCACCGCTCTCGCTGCTGCTAAGAACGCCGATGTTGCGGCGCTGCGTAAGCGTGTCGATGCCCTCGCTGCGCAGTACCCGCTCTACGACGGCCTCGAGGAGTGGAAGCTCGCCTAGGCGCACACAAACAACCACCATCGGCTCGGCATTCAGCTGCGGAGACGATGGTGGTTGGGTGTTTTAGGAGTTCTTGTTTTCTTGGAACTTCTCGCGCTCTTCGGCCAGCCAGGAAGGCATGGCGGAGATGAGCTCGTCGATGGCGGCAGTGGTCATGGGCACATCCATCTCGTTGCGTTTGAGGGCGGCGATGGTGATACCGAGTTTGTCGGCCACCACGGGACGCGGGTGGGGGCCGTGAGCGCGCAGCTCAGTGAGCCACTCGGGCGGGTTGGTGCGCAGGGCCTTCAGCTCCGCGTGCGTGATCGCGGTGGTGCGGAACTCCTCTGGGCAGGCGGGGAAGTAGATTCCCAATTTCTTGGCGGCGGTCTCCGGCTTCATAGCGGTGCCGGAGGGCTCGATGGGGGTGCGTGCAGATTCTTCGTTCACAGGCTTCACGGTAGCATTTATGCCCATGGAACTCGTGATCTCGTACGTCAAGGGCACTGCGCCTGGCAAATGGTTTGCTCGGATGCGGGACCGCACCGACATTACGTTCCGTTCCTTCGAAACTTATGATGCGCTCGCGGACATCGATTCCGGCGAGGCCACGGTAGCGCTCGCGCGGCTTGTCGACGCCACCTCCCTCGACCATCTCGACTCCTACCACGTGGTCACCCTCTACCAGGAGCAGCCTGGGGTTGCGGTGCCGGTGGATTCTGAGCTCACACTGCTCGAGGAGATCTCAGCTGAGGATATCGCCGAGGAGATAATCACCATCAACGCCCCCGACGAGCAGGGCGTGGTGGATGTGGCCGCGGTCAAGCAGGCGCTCGATGTGGTCGGCGCCAATGTGGGCGTGGCTATCGCCCCGCGGCCACTTTTGCGCTCGTTCAATGTGAAATCCTGTGCCCACCGCGACTATCGCGACGGCAGGCCCACCACGATCGCTGTCGTGTGGAGGAAAGACAGCGATTGCGAAGAGATCCAAGAGTTTGTGGGCATTACCCGTGGGCGCACCCCGCGTAGCACCCGCACCGAGCCGGCAGGGGAGACACGCAACAAGCGTTCAGCGCGGGAGAAAACACTCGCCAAACAGCAGCGGCGGGGACAACGCACGGCGGCCGCGGGCAAGACTAAGGGTGGACGGCGTGCGAGGCGGCGTCGATAAGCCTAGGGGAACTGCGTGCTCATGGGCATATGTTGCAGGGTAAATCTGCAATGAGAGAAGATAGTCCGCATGGCACAGCGAGATTTCCGTATCCGGCCGATGACGAAGGCCGACTATCCGCAGGCCCGTGCAATCTATGAGCACGGGCTCGACAGCGGTCACGCCTCCTTCGAGACCAGCGGTCCTACTTGGGAGGAATTCGCGCAGAAGAAGCTGCTGAAAACCTGCTTTGTCGCGGTCGAAAAAGACAACGATGAGAAGGTGCTCGGTTGGGTTTCTGGGGCGCCGGCCTCCTCGCGCTCTGTGTACTACGGCGTGGTGGAAAACTCGATCTACGTGGGCAAAGACGCTGTCGGGCGAGGTATTGCTGGGGCGTTGATGGATAAGCTCATCGAGGTGTGCAATAGCTTGGACTATTGGTCGCTGCACGCGTGGATCTTCCCCGAGAACGAAGGTTCAAAGCGGTTGCACGAATCCCGCGGTTTCGAGCGGGTGGGCACCATGCATCACATGGGACGCATGACCTACGGGGAGCTCAAAGGCCAGTGGCGCAACGTGGATTTGTACGAGCGGCTGCTGGACAAGCCTGAGGATTATGACCCAGACAATCACACCCACGAAACCCTGGACCGGCTTGATCACGAGGACTACGCGCCCGAGACCTAAGAGATAGCTACTCGCAACACAGGCGCCCACCGGCGGCCACGAAAAGGCGCCGGTGGACGCCTGTGGTCTTCCTTGATGGATGAGCTCGGCGCCTCGGTGGGGCTAGCGGGCTGCGGGTGTGCGCGAGGGATGCTCCTCATAACCGGCAGGCTCGGAATGCTCCACGATCCGAGTGCGTGGGGCATCCTCCTCCGAAGTCGTGGGTGCAGCCCCAGCATCGCTGTCTGTTCCGACCGTCTCACGCAACTTCTCGTGTTTGATGCACAACAGCAAGATGAACGACACCACCACCATCGGCATCACGTACACAAACACCGGGGTCAGCGCGTCGTTGTAGCTGGCAATGAAGGCCTCCCGCACAGGTGTGGGCATCTGCTCCACCAACCCTGGGGTGATGGCGTTGGTGTCGAGCCCGCCGTGTTGCGCCATCGCGGCCTGCTGCTCGGGCGGCAACTGGCGGGTGGCGGCGGGGATTCGTTCGGCGAGCAGGGTGGAGAGATTGCCCACGAACACACCGCCGACCAGCGCGGAGCCGAGCGAGGAGCCGATCTGGCGGAAGAAGTTGTTCACCGCGGTGGCGGTGCCCACCACGGCGGCCGGTAGCGTGTTTTGGACGATGAGTACGAGCACCTGCATGGACAGGCCGAGCCCGAGGCCGAGCAGGAAGAGATAGACAGCGATCTGCCACACCGGGGTGGAGGGTTGCATGGAGTGGAAAAGCACGAGGGTGGCAAAAACGATCACCATGCCGACGATCGGGTAGATGCGGTAGTGGCCGGTGCGAGTGATACGCAGGCCGGTCCAGATGCTGGTGCTCAGCATGGAGACGAGCATGGGAATCATCATGAAGCCGGCCTGGGTGGCGTTGAATCCGTGCACCATCTGCATATAGGTGGGCAGATAGCCGAGCACGCCAAACATGGTGATGCCCAAGACGAGTCCCACGGTGGTGGTGAGAGCAAAGTTACGGTTGGCGAAGAACTCCAGCGGCACCACGGGGTTGGTGGCGCGGCGTTCGGCGGCGATGAGCGCGATTGCAGAGAGCACAAAGCCAAAGATCAGGCCGATGATCACTGGGTCGGACCACTCGTAGCGGGAGCCGCCCCAGGTGGTGAACAGGATCAGGGTGGTGGCGGCGCTGACCATGAACAGCGTGCCGAGATAGTCCCAGCGTAGCGTCGTCGAGCGTGCGGGGATCTTTAAGACCACGGCCGCGACGATAATGGCGATCACACCGAGGGGCAGGTTCATCCAAAAGGCCCAGCGCCAGCCCGGTCCTTCGGTAAACCAGCCACCGAGTAGCGGCCCGAGCACGGCCGAGAGGCCAAACACTCCGCCCATCACGCCCATGTAGCGTCCGCGTTCACGCGGCGGCACGACATCGGCGATGATGGCTTGGGAGAGGATCATCAACCCGCCGGCGCCGATACCCTGCACCGCGCGCCCAGCGATAAGCAGCACCATGCCGCTGGCCAAGCCGCCCATGACAGAGCCGAGAAGAAAGATTACGAGGGCCGCGATAAACAGCTGCTTGCGGCCAATGAGATCGCCCAGCTTGCCGTAGATGGGCAGCATCACGGTCTCCGCGAGCAGATAGGCGGTAATCACCCACATCATGTGGTCCACGCCGCCGAGCTCACCGACGATGGTGGGCAGGGCGGTGGCGAAGATCATCTGATCGAGGCTGGCCAACAGCATGGCCACCATTAGCGCAGATAACACCCACCAGACGCGCTTCTGCTCCTCGGGAGACAGCGCGGAGGGGCGGGGCTGCTTCTTTGTTTTTCTCATGATTAGGCGAACTCCTTCATGGTGGTGGCGAGGTGCTCTAAAGCGCGGGCGCATTCCTCCCGCAGTGCGGTGTAATTCGCGTGTGGGCGCTGCAGCCAGCGGTGATGCCCGAGATACATCGAGGTCGATACCAGGGCGGTGATGGCCTCTGCTTGTTCCTCTTCGCAGTCCAGCAGCTCCCGAGTGAGCTCGGTGAGTGAGCCGAGCGCAGCCATCATTTGGGCGCTGCGCTGGGCGGCGAGAGCGTGGTTGCGGTGCATAATTTCCTTGCGGTGCCGGCGCAATGCATCCTCGTCTGCGCCCATCCCATCGATCACGATGGTCAGGTGCAAGGTGAGGAGGTCTGCCAGCAGCTCTGGGTGCGGGGTGGCAAGAAACGCCGCCCGTTCCTCCTCGGACAGCGGCCGTGGTCCGGGGCCGATCACCGCCTGTTCCTTGGAGTCGCAGTAGTTAAAAAAGGTGCGTTTTGAGATCCCGACCTGGGTGCAGATCTCATCCACCGTCACTGCGTCGAAGCCGCGCGCAGCTACCAGTCGGGCTGCGCAGCAATAAATGGCCGCCTGGGTTTCGCGGCGCTTTTTGTCTCTGAGGTTTTCGTGAGTCACGCCAGCAATCTAACGCCGAAAGTGCACTGGGTGCAAACTTGCACTGCGCGCATTTTGCTGGCGAGGTGGGATGGCTTGCATGCTTATCGACGCCCACCCGGGCTCCATCCTGCTATTCGCCCAGCTCGACCCGTATGTGCTGGACAATCGCGGGTGTGAGCTGCGCACACCTGATCCCCTGATGGTGAGAATGATCGCAGCGTCTGTGCTGTCAGCACAGGGCGAAGTGCACGGAATCGCCCGGGGCGAGCTGAGCTAGCCGGTCGGTGCTGGCGCGTGTGAGTACCGCGATCACGGGATAGCCGCCGGTGACGGGATGGTCGGGACCGAAGATCACCGGCTGGCCATTCGGCGGGATTTGAATGCTGCCGCGCACCATCCCCTCGCTGGGTAACTCCCCAGTGCGGCAGCGCTGCAGGGCAGTATCGCCACACAGGCGCACACCCACTCGGTTGGACTCGGCGGTAACGGTGTAGCGCTGGCTCAGCAGCAGGCCCATAGTGGCGGTATCGAACCAGTCATCGCGGGGTCCAGGGGTGAGAGTCAGTGCTGCGATCTCGCTAGTAGGGCTCGAGACGGGCAGCCGCCGCAGCCGTGGCCACCAAGCTGGATCCTCATAGGCGTGGCCAACGGTGAGCACATCCGCCTCTGCTAGGGGAGCGGGGCCCATCCCGGATAGCACATCGTGGCTGGCTGAGCCCAGCGTGTGCGCCACATCCCAGCCGCCCCGCACAGCAACATAAGATCGCAGGCCCGCTCGGGGCGTGGCCACCTCGAGGATGTCACCAGCCGAAAGGTCAAGTACCTCATAGGTGCTGTGGGTGCGCATGCCGCGGGAGGTATGGATGAGCACATCCGCGATCGTGCCGGTGAGCACCACCATCGCCGCGTCCCGAGCGCGCATGCTGAAGCCGCCGCCAAGCAGCTCGATTACCGCGGCTGATCGATGATTACCCACAGCGTGATTGGCCTGCGCTGCAGCACGGCGGTCAAACACCCCGGACTGGCTCACCCCCACGCTGGCGTAGCCGAATCTCCCGCAATCTTCAATCAGCGCCAGCGCCCCAGGGGAGCAGAGATCAAAGGTGCAGCTCATTGCTTCTCCGTAGGGACAAAGCGCACCCTATCGCCGGGCATGACAAGCGCCGGTTGGCTGCGATCGGTGCACCACATCGTGGCCGTTGTGCTGCCTATAAGCTGCCATCCTCCTGGCGACTCAGCGGGATAGACCGCAGAAAAACCACCCGCCACCGCCACGGAACCGGCTGGTATTCGCGGGCGTGGTGTGGACTTTCGGGCTATGTCGTGTGCGTCCTGCTCATCATTGACGAGATAACAAAACCCAGGCGCGAAGCCGCCAAAGGCTGCATGCCACGGCCTCGAACTATGCCAAATGGCCACATCGGCGGGCTGTATGCCCAGCTGGGCTGCGACCTCTGCGATGTCCGGGCCGTCATAGCGCACGGGGATTATGATCTCAGATCCGGTGGCGATGGGGGCAGTGGACGCCAGTGGGAGCTGGTGGCACAGCGCGGTGGCCTCGGAGACGCTGAATAGCCGGGGGTCAAGATGAAGAAGCACGGTGGTGGCCGCGGGCACCACATCGATGATGCCGGGGTGATCGAGAGCTTTCAGGCTGTGGTGGGCAGCGGCGACCGTCTCGCGGGGCGTGGCGGAGTCACTGACATCAAGAAGGATGGCGCTGTCGCCGCACGGAAGAATATTCACGCTCGCACCTGCATACCGGCATCCTCAATGCTGCGGCGAATGCAGCGGGCCAGGGCAACGGCTGCCGGGCTATCGCCGTGCACGCAGAGGGAATCTGCCTCGATGTGGATCTCGCTACCGTCGATAGCGCGGATCGGCTGGCCTGCGGCTATTGCTGTCGCCTGCGCGCTGGCGGCGGCAGGATCAGTAATAACCGCACCTGCAGTTCCGCGCGGGGCAAGGCGAGCATCGGGGGTGTAGCGTCGATCAGCGAAGGCTTCACGTATCACGCTCAGCCCGGCATCCATGGCCCATTGGGTGATCGGCGCGCCGGCCAAACACATCAAGGCCAAGGAAGAATCCACGTCCCGCACAGCCGCACACACAGCATCAGCGAGCGGCTTGTCGATAGCGATAGTGTTATACATCGCGCCATGAGGTTTCACATACTCCACCTCGATGCCCACGGCGGTTGCTGCGGCCTGCACTGCGCCGATCTGATACACCAGTTCGGCATAGAGCTGCTCGGGGGTATAGGCCATGGCGCGCCGGCCAAACCCCTGGAGGTCGCGGTAGCCAGGATGCGCTCCCACGCGCACCTTCTTGTCCGCGGCTAAGCGAAGAGTATGCAGCAGCACCTCCGGATCGCCGGCGTGCACCCCGCAGGCCACATTGGCGCTGCTAATAATCTCGAGCAGCGCGGAATCATCGCCCACCTGGTAGTGCCCGAAGCTTTCTCCTAGGTCTGCATTGAGATCGATCGTGGGGCAGTGGTGCATGCGTCAGCCTCATTTCTTTCGCCATGGGGTGAGGTGCAGCTGGGCACAAATGCACGAAGGCGCGCCCATTGCGAGGCGCGCCTGTGCCGTGGTCACCTAGATAACTTAAGGTGTGTTGGGATTAGTCGCGATCAGTGTTGCACATATCCAGCACGTTCAGGCGACGGTCCAGCTCCTCCTCGGTGAGGTTCTCGCCATCAACATAGCCGAGATCAATCACGGTCTGGCGGATCGTGGTGCCCTGCTTCAACGCGGTCTTGGCCACCTTAGCGGCAGCCTCGTAGCCGATAGCGGAGTTCAGCGGGGTGACGATGGACGGCGAGGATTCGGCCAGAGTCTGCATCCGCTCCACATTCGGCTCGATGCCATCCACCAGCTTCTCCGCGAACACCCGAGCGGTGTTCGCCAGCAGGCGGGCGGATTCGAGGACGTTGCGGGCCATCATCGGGATGAACACGTTGAGCTCGAAGGCGCCCTGGGCGCCGCCGAAAGCAACCGCGGCGTCATTGCCGATCACCTGGGCGGCCACCTGGGTGGCGGTTTCGCACAGCACCGGGTTGACCTTGCCCGGCATGATCGACGAGCCCGGCTGCAGATCTGGCAGGTGAATCTCAGCCAGCCCGGTGAGCGGACCGGAACCCATCCAGCGGATATCGTTGGCGATCTTGGTGAAGGACACGGCGATGGTGCGCATCGCCCCGGAGAACTCCACCAGGCCATCGCGGTTGGCCTGAGCCTCGAAGTGATTCACGCACTCGCGCAGCTCCTCGACGCCGGTGAGCTTCACCAGCTCGGCGGTGACCTTCTCGCCGAAATCGGCAGGGGTGTTCAGGCCGGTGCCCACGGCGGTGCCGCCAATCGGCAGCTCACCCAAGCGGGGTAGGGTGGCCTCGATACGCTCGATGCCGGCAGCGATCTGACGGGCATAACCAGAAAACTCTTGGCCCAGGGTGACCGGAACGGCATCCATGAGGTGGGTGCGGCCGGACTTGACTACCTCTTCCCACTCCTGTGCCTTCTTCTCCAGGGAATCCTGCAGCACCTTCAGGCCCGGAATGAGGTCCTTCACGGCTGCCTCGGTGGAGGCCACGTGGGTGGCGGTGGGGAAGGTATCGTTCGAGGACTGGCCCATGTTCACGTGGTCATTGGGGTGCACCTCGACGCCGTTGTTCTTAGCGATGGAGGCAATGACCTCGTTGGTGTTCATGTTCGAGGAGGTACCGGAACCAGTCTGGAACACATCGATGGGGAACTCGGCGTCGTGCTTGCCCGCGGCGATCTCCTTTGCCGCGGCGATGATCGCTTCGGCCTTTTCGGCGTCGAGCGCCCCAGAATCCTTATTCACCTGGGCGCAGGCTGCCTTCAGCAGGCCCATAGCGCGGATCTGCGCGGACTCGAGACCACGGCCAGAGATCGGGAAGTTCTGCACAGCGCGCTGAGTCTGTGCGCGCCACAGAGCGTCAACGGGCACCTTCACTTCGCCCATGGTGTCGTGTTCGATGCGGTACTCGGTCATATAAACCACCTTAAAAAGTTGGTGACAGTGTGTCAGTCGTGCACATTGCCCACCGCCGAAGGCCGCAGCGTTGTTCTGCGGTGCACGAAGCGGGGTAGGCACTGCTTTTAAGTATGACTGATTTTTCAGTCGCGGGTAGGGCTGTGGCTGCCAAGAATCCCCCGAGCTAATGTGAGCTTATTCACTTAAAGACAGAGCGGTTTAGTTATTGCAGACAGGACTGTCTATTGTGGGTGGTGTTCCTCGCCGAATCCTTTGGGCATCCGGCAGGGGCACCAGCCACCACATCCGCCGTGCGGCCCACACCGCACACGAGTGAAAGACACAGGGGATTTCGCATGATTATCACCGGCCTCGCACTGGGCACGGTTCTTGGCGCTGTTCTCCAGCGCGGGCGCTTCTGCGTCACCGGCTTTCTGCGCGACATTTATCTTCGGCGCACCATGCGCCCCTTCACCGCCCTGCTCATCGTGATCAGCATCCAAGCGATCGGAGTGCAGCTCCTCACCAGCTTGGGCATCATCCAGCCCGAGTTCGACCCCTTCGCCCCGCTGGCGGTGATCGGCGGCAGCTTGCTCTTCGGCATCGGCATCGTCCTTGCTGGCGGCTGCGCCTCGGGTACGTGGTATCGCGCCGGGGAAGGGCTTGTGGGCTCGTGGATTGCGCTTATCGCCTATGCGCTCAGTGCTGCGGCCATGAAAACCGGCGCCCTCACCGGGCTGAACGACTGGGGTCGAAGCATCCAGACAGAGCACGTCTCCATTGCCGCCGACACCGGAATCAATACCTGGGTTTTTATCCTCGGCCTTAGCCTGGGAACAGCTGTGCTGGCCTGGCGCTACACAGCATCCGCCCAGAACCAGCCGCAACCGCGCCCTCAGCAGACTGCAACGGCAGTGGGCTCTCGCTTCGCGGCGCCCATTCCGCTCTACCGTGCAGCGGTGTTGGTCGGTGTGATTGGCGTGGTGGCATGGCCGCTGTCTGCGGCAGCCGGGCGCAATGACGGCCTGGGTATTACCACCCCATCAAAGAATGTGGTGAACTACCTCGTCACCGGTGAGAGCAGCTTCCTCGATTGGGGTGCGCTACTGGTGCTGGGAATTCTCGCCGGCTCGCTTGTCGCGGCGCTGAGCACCGGCGAATTCCGCGTCCGCGTTCCCGATAGTCGCACCGCAGTGGCCTCCCTCATCGGCGGCGTGTTCATGGGAATCGGCGCCAGCTGGGCCGGCGGTTGCACCGTCGGAAACGGCATGGTGCAGACGAGCCTATTTAGCTACCAAGGTTGGATCGCACTGGCCTTCACCACGCTCGGGGTGTGGCTGGCAGCCAAGTTCTACCTAGCCCCGTCGACACGCGGCTCGGCCCCCGCACAGGATCAGCCCACCCTCAATGACAGCACCGACCAGCTGCCGTCTGCATCGCTTGTCGACGCCAACCGCGGCACCACCGCACTTGCTACCCGGCCCGCGCCCAGCTTCCAAGCAATCGATCTCGGCCTCGAGACCACGGCGCCTAGCCGCGAGGTGCGTGCACTCGGCGAGGGGCGCTACAGCCTCGACAGCCGCGGCGATGTCTGCCCCTTCCCGCTGCTCAAGCTGAAAAACGCAGTCGCCACCTTAGAACCTGGTGATGTGATCAGCATTGTCTTCGACTGCACCCAGGCCACCGATGCCATCCCCTCGTGGGCAGCGGAGAATGGCCACAGCATCCTCGACTTTGTGCAGCTCGGGCCCGCCGAATGGGAGATCACTCTCCGGCTTTATGCAGTGGCCAGCTAAACCAGCTGCGCCTTAACTGCTAGGAAACGCCGGCGTGTGCGGGTGGGCGAAAAACAAATCCTGATCCGCCCACAGCGCGGCAGCCTGACCTTGGGCCTGGGCTTGCGCCACAAAAGTCAATGGCTGGGCAGTGCCGCGCAGGACCGCGGTGTCTCCCGCGGCGAAGACCAAGGGATTGCTGGTGCGCTGCTGGGCGTCGACCAGCACAAAGGGGCCCTGGGTCTCCAGTTCGAGATCAGCGCTGAGATCAAGGCTGGCGCTGGTAGGGGCGTGGAAGAAGACATGATCGAGGTGATATTCCTCGGTTGCCTGATCCTCCGAGGATGGGCTGAGGGGCTCGGTACGCAACACACACCCAGAGCTCTCTCCTGCGTGTATGCGCTGGGTGCGGGCGTGAATTATTCGCACTCCTAGTGACTCGAGAGCGCTGCGATGCTCTGCGGGTGGGAGTTCCTCGGTGATAAGGGTGACGCGATCGCTAAGACGTTGGCGCAGATAGAGCGCCTGATAGCAGGCAAGTAGCCCAGCCATCGGGGCACCGGGTCGCTGGATGTGAACGACCGCGATGGCTGAATCCTTAGCCTCGTAGCCGTGGCAGTAGGGACAATGCAGCACCCCAGTGCCCCATAACTCGGCGGCGCCGGGCAGCACATTGGGGTGATCATGCTGGCCGGTGGCGAGAATGAGGCGCTGGGCGACGATCACACGGCCGCCAGCGAGGGTGACCTCGACTGCCTCTACGTCTTGGCCGTCGTCTGTTCGGGCGGTAAGAGTGCGGGCGGAACGAACCTGCTCGCGAACAGCAACAACAGTGTCGAGCTCGCGAAGAGCCGCCCGGGCATTCGCCATGTAGTCAGAGGGGGAGATGCCATTGCTGGCGGCGAGCATATTAATGGCAGGGGAGGGGGCATTGCGATAGTCGCCCTTATCGATGTGGATGGTCATTCGCCGCTGCCGACCCAAAAGCAACGCGGCCGTCGCTCCAGCGCCGCCACCTCCTACTACGATCACCTCGGCATCAACTAAAGGCAGGGAAGTGGGGTTGGTCATCGTTTTTACCTCCATGGCGTGAGTGCGGTGTTCATCGTAGGCATACGAGCTTCGTCCTCGCCTATGAGTGGTTGGAGTTTATGCATCGTGATAGCTCGCAAGGATAGCGGCACGCCGGTGCCCGCGGGCCCTACGCGAGGGGCTCCCAGGTAGGGGCGTCTGCTGAATTTCGTGCTTTGTTCGACTAGGGCTTTCGGTAGTGACCGTGTGATTGTTCGCAGTTTCTGCATCGGCGAGCTGAGCATCAGTTGGTGGGTAGGATTCGGATTCCGCAGAAGACTCGACAATCTTCGATACAAGCGCATCGACTGTGGGGTTGGTGAGTAGGTCTACCACTGTGACGTTCATACCCAGTGCGTGCAATCTTTGCTGCGCTGCAACCAGGTCCAGCGATGTGATGGATTGCTCGAAAAAGGGACGTTGTGGATCAAGATCGTCGAGATTTGCGATGTCGCTGAGTGTGGAGTGAACAAGCTTCCTTACAGCTGCAGAGTCAGGATACCGTTGAGTACCAAACTGGCTGTGATTGGACTTTATCTTGGTGTTTGAGCGATTCAGCAGCGAGAGGAATTTATTGAAGAGACGACTTAAGTCAGATGCGTCGACGACAGTGGAATCAAAATCCCAGTTAATAACTAGATTTCCGTTTTCCTCTGTACGGAATGCTTGAACATCGAGCAATATCCCAGGGGTTTGAGAGATCGCATAGACGGTCTCGCCGAGCACGCTGAGCAGCTGCGAGGCGTCACCAGGGGCGCTGCCTAACGCGCTCGATACTGCAACGACGGGCATAGCCACGCCGGCGTTTCTGGCAGCGCGCAGTTGATTATTGCCATGCGCCTTGCCGTGTGGCGAGTTGATTCTCGCATCCATGCTCTCCCAATACTGCGTATGCAATCCCGACTTCGCTGCCGCTTCGCCTTGGCTACACGGCACCGTCAGTACTGCGGTATGGGTGAGCTCTCCTGCTGGGCCATCAGGATCCGTGATAGCTGCAGGATTTGTCGTCACAATGAGACTGCAGTCCTCATCGGGGGAAAGGGTCTGGGCGACGCACCAGATGATGTACTGGGTCATTGAGGCAGAGTGGTGCATCGCGTCCTCCTCCAATGTGGAGGCCAGATGGGCCGGTACAACATGGCGTAGCCTGTGCCAACAGTGGCGGCTTCCCGCAGGGTGGTGTGGGTCTGCTGGGTCGGAAGCGGCACCGACAGCGGTGAGTGGCAGGGCCGGTGAGGGCGCAATGGGTGCTCCCGGTTCCGCCTGCCGAATGGGAGCAGCAGCGGCTGGGAGGGGGACACGATCCCATTCCCGTGTGCACCCAGGCTGCAGATACTCCTGCTCGATGACACGGGTGATGCGTAGGGCAGTGGGCGCATCGAAGAACAAGAGATCCACATCGACAATCACTCGCCACTGTCTGTGACCGGTGTGGACGGCAAGAACCTCAATCAAAGGCGCGTGCCCAGAGTCAAGAACCCGAGTCGCACGCTCGTCGCGAATCTCCGAGAGTCGGTGCTGTTGTTCGCTTTCGGAGAAATCGCTGAGATCAAGGGTAGCGACATCGATTTCAGCATCAGGGTCGCGGCGGGCCGTTGCGTTGGCCGTTGCGTACAGCTTAAGGCAATCGAAGACGTCTACCGTGCGTGTGCACGCCGCTTGGAGCCGTTGCGGGTCTAGCTCCGAACAGTGAATTTCTGTGTAGTAGTGAGCTGCTGTTTTGGCACCATAAAACGGAGTTTGACGGCCGATGAAATAAGCAAGTTGCATCTCGTTAAACGGCACATCACAGTCGTCAGCGTCATGATCGTCTACAGGCGCCGTACTGGGAAGAGTTGTTCCACCGTTAGCGTCGAGCGCGGCGTCGTCCACATTTACCAACTCCGTCATCGTGCTCTGCGGCGCGGGGGTACACGCAGTCCGATAAGATGTCTGCGGATTCTCCGCGCTCTTGAGACCAAGGAGTTGCTCTAGCTGATCGACAGCAGAAACACACTCTTCGATGCGTGCTAAAGCATCAGCAATACGGTGCATACGTACCGACAGTGGTGCCCTCGTCTGGCCGCGTTGCGTCCCTTCCTCCACCTGCTCGCTGTTCGAGGAATGCGAGTAAAGGCCACTGAGCTCTGGGTATGAGTCCACCATTGATGGTTGTTGTGAGGGGCTGTCGGGCGAATGGCGAGGGAGTGGTGCATCCTCTGGAGTCGTCCTGTCAGTCTCAGAGGAAGTACTTCTGAGAGAGTCTAAGAGAGCTCCTGTCGTTTCAGCCTTCGTCAACGTCGTGAGCGAGGGGCGTGTTCCGGTGTGCTCCTCAATGAGCAACGCCAGCTGGACGAGGCTGATGCTGTCAAAACCCAGAGCGAGTAAAGGCAGGTTCTTCCAGTGCTCTTGGTCAGTACGGGCAGAAATGAATGCATGCACTGCATCGGCGAAAGCTGGGCTTTCGCTCTGTTCTTCTGTCTCTTCCGCCGTACTGATAGGTCGTGGGGCGTGGTGGGCTGCGCTATCCACCGCGGTCGCCGTGCTGAGGTTGCTCTCTGCGGGGGCAGGCGATTCCTTTTCGCTCCCCGTGGCCGCCTCTCCTGTGGAGGAGCGCTGAGTTGGCGCCGTATTTTTCTTTCGGGAGGTGCTGAAGGGATCGGGTAGCGCGGAGAAATCAACCTTTCCATTGTCGGTCAACGGCAGGGCGTCTAGTGTGACGATGCGGTGCGGCACCATGTAGTTGGGCAGCGAGTCCTTGAGCTGCTGGTAATAGTCAGAGGCCGCTGAGTTGTCATGTTGCGCAACATAGGCGATCAGCCTTTGCCGATTGTCTGGTCCGCGGACTGCGGTGACGACAGCACCGCGAACATTGGGCATGCGTTGCAGTGCTGCTTCGACGTCGCCAAGTTCGATACGGAAACCATTAATTTTCACTTGGCGATCATTTCGACCTAAGAATTCGATGGTGGAATCACTCCGCCATTTACCGATATCGCCTGTGCGGTAGAAACGTCGTTGCAGCACGGGATGAATGATGAAGCGGTCGTTCGTTTTTTCTTCATCCGCTAGGTAGCCGCGGGCCACTCCGTGCCCACCAATGTGTAGCTCTCCGGGTTGGTCCACCCGGCAGGGCAGGCCGTTTTCATCAAGCACCAAGAACTCTTGGCCACGGAGGGCACGGCCATAGGGAATACTCGTCCACGACTCGTGCACCGCTGTAATGGGATAGGTAATGGACCAGATAGCCGCTTCGGTCGCGCCACCAAGGCTATGAATATAGGTGTCGGGACTGAGGGACCACATGCGCGTGGGCAGCGTGATGGGAAGCCAGTCACCAGAGAGAAGTACATGCCGCAGGCTGCGAATAGACGGTGGCTGAGGGGTGGTCTCTAGTGCATCGATGACGAGCTCGAATGTGGCAGGAGCGGAATTCCACACTGTGCTCCCGTGCTTCTCTATGAGCGTGGCCAAGTAGGTGGGGTCAATGGCTTGGTGGGGATCTGGAAGGATCACGCATCCTCCTACACCGAGCATCCCAAACACGTCGTATACAGAAAGATCGAAGCTGAGAGACGACACCCCCAAGACGCTGTCCTCTGCGGTGATAGTGAATCGGTCGTTAACGTCATCAATAGTTACCCGGGCTTGACGGTGCTCGATTGCGACACCTTTGGGCTCTCCGGTGGAACCCGAGGTAAAGATGATGTAGGCCAGATCGTCGGGGCTGGTGTGGCGCGGCGCTGGTGCTAGGGGGTGTTCTTCCTTTAGGACAGGGCCGCAGCTGGTGTCCAGCGTCCCGTCGTGGCGGAGCGTGATCTGGCTCAGCGAATAGGTCTCTGCCAGGGCGCGGAGAGCTTCGGATTCATCGGACAGAGTGAGGAGCGTCGATGGTGTCGCCCGCTTCACGACTGCCTCGATTCGAGCTGCTGGCCACGCGGGGTCTACGGGCACATAGGCCGCGCCGCTGGCGCATACCGCCAGCGCCGAGACTACTTGAGCGGCTGACTTTGGCATAGCGATGATGACACGATCACCAGCAGTGACCTGGGTGTCAAGGGTCGTGCGCAGTGCGGAGACGCGCTCTTCTAGCTCTCTATGCGTCACGGTAGCGCTAGTAGTGATGATTGCGGGACGCTCTGGATAGCGCTTGGCGGCTCGCATCCAAGGAGTATGGAGCAGACCGTCGTCCTCGGGGACACCGGCATTTGCCGGGGCATCCATCTCGATGTGGAAGGGCATCCACCCTAGACTCGGCCGCTCCCATGTATCGCTCGTGGCGAATTGGGAAAGTGCTCGGAGAGAAGAATCTGCGAAGCTCGTCCACATGTCCTCTGGCCATTCTCCGTCGCGCACATCCCATACGAGCACGAGGTCATCACTTGCGGTGAATACGAGATGATCGACCAAAACCTGCGGAGTTTGAGACAATCCGAGCTGCTTGTTCCCAAGCCACTCCTCGGCATCAGTTGTTCCTACGCCGAGAGTAGAGGTGAACACGATGGGATCAGTTGCACTAAAAGGCGAAGCCTGTTCGTGCAGCTTCCGACGCTTGCGTTCGGCGCTGGCAGGGTAGGCGCGGTGATCAACGCACTCCCACAGCCGATCGGTGATGTTTTTAATCGTGCGCTCTGCAGGAGCCGTGTAGTTCAACGTAGGAACATCACAGATGGCATTGCTGCTGAAGTCGCCAATGACATCCGATTGTCCCGGAGGGCGGTCATAGACGGTGAGGTTAATGGAGAAATCCTCATCGTTTACTCGGAATCTATCTAAGATCACTGCGTATACCGTCAAGAGCAATCCCGTGGGAGAGACGTGGTGACGTTCACACTGCTCCACAATCTGCGCCCACGTCTTCCCATCAATGCGGCGCTGGTATCGAGTAGTGGTGTCTGCGGCGTCCTGTGGAGCGACAGCCAAGGTGGGTGGGGGATTAAGTTTTTGTTTCTCCCACCATGCCTGGGCATCGTGCGACTCCGGCAGGGGAGAGGGCTGGCGAAATGTATCGTGAGCGCTCATTTCGGAAAACGGCATATACACTGCCTCCTTCCAGCGTGTGAGTAGGGCGGTAAAAGACGCATAGTCGAGAAGAACTGCATCCGTGCTGAGTAAAAGATGCACGCTGTGGTCAGGCAAGAGGACCGCTGTGATCGCGAACATCGGCCAGCGCATCGGGTCGAAGACAAGGTGCGAATGGCTGTGACGCAGCATCGTCATGCGCTCCTGCGCAGTGTGCTGATCGCTCGCACGGAGGTCGACGCGTTCAATCCGATAATCGCGGCAGTCGATCACTGCCTCCCGCAGGCGCCCCTCGGCTGTGACCGCACTACGCAGAGTGATTTCTGCGGCGAGCACTCTACGAAAGGCAACGTCAAGGACCTCAATTGCGAGTTCAGCTGGGGTTGTATCTGGCGCATCATCTAAGAGATATCGGGCTGCGGGACTGCGGGTGATGGCATCGATATCGAGGATGTACTCGTTGAACCAATGGGACCCCACCCCACCAAGTTCAAACTCGTGGGAGCGCCCAACCCAATACGCAGTCTGAAGGGCGGTGAGTGGCATCTCTTCGGCAGCGTCCGCAGAGCGAGAAAAGGTTGAGGAATCTTCGGCCTGCCCCTGAGCGCTGGAGCCTGCTCCCATTTGGGGGTGGTAGCGGCGTGCAATTTCGCCCAAGGTGAGTGTGCCCAGAAGTTCGCTGAGTGGGACCTGTATTCCTAAGTCCTCGCGCAAGGTTTGTTGTATTTTAAGGGCCTGAAACGATGTGACTCCGCAATCACGCAATGTCACAAGTTCGGGATTGGGCAGTGTGCCAACGTCCTCAGTGAGGTGCGCACTGTCGAGGACAGCGAGCAGAGACCGCAACCCGTAATGGGTAACGTTGCCAATTGGGGAATTCATAGTTAGATTTTTACCTCAAAGATTGAAGGTTGCCTAGGCTTCGTACAGCGTTGTGTGCGATGAAGCGTGATGGAGGGAAAAAGATTCACGATGAGCAGCCCAGAAGAGCGCTTAGAATATGGAGTTTTTATGCGCATCGTGGCCCCAATCCGTCGCCGTTTGCTGTTCGCTTCGGTCTTGCAGGCGCTGTCCTCGTTCAGTGCTGTGGCGGGAATGCTCTGCACCGCAGCAGTGGCTGGATGGCTGGTCACTGACCTCGGAACGGGGTTCCTTCCGTGGCCGCTGTTGATAGGCGCCATCCTCGGATTCCTCGGCCAAGCGATCTTTTTGGGCGCGGCGACCACGGTGAGCCACCTGGCCGACACTTTTCTCCAGCGTGAGCTGCGCGGGGATATCGCCGATTATCTGCAAATCCAGCCCATGGACGAGTTCGCTGAAAAAGACTCAGCGGCAGTGAAACGAATGCTCACAGATGATGTTGGGGCCCTACACAACGTCGTTGCGCATGCGCTTATCGACGCCGTCGCCTCGATTCTCACGCCAGTACTCGCCCTGATCGCCCTGGCGGTTTTTTCCCCACAGGCGGGACTTATTGCCTGTGTTCCGGCTCTGATGGGCGCCGGCATTCAGCTCCATCACGGGCGCACTGCGATGGCAAAGATGGACGAGTATTTCGCACATGTGTCCGCCCTCGACAGTGCAAGTGTCGCTGCCGTGGAAGGTGTCGCAGTCTCGAAAGTCTTTTTCACTGTTGACGATGAGACGGCATCTGCCGATCAATTCCGGAAGGCCGCGACGCGCTATAGCCGTTTCGTCCACGCGTGGGCGATGGATGTGGGACGCAAAATGACGGCGGCGGAGATCCTCCTGAGCCCCGTGCCCGCTTTTGTGATCGCAATTGGAGCTGGGCTGCTGTTCGACGTCGGCACCGCGGCGATCGCCTATGCCGCCTTGCTCGCGCCGATGGTGGGAGCTCCCATTTTGCCGCTGGCCTATGCCGCACAACATATCAGCGCCGGGCTAGCCGCAGCGCAACGCTTAGACGCGGTGATGGGAGAACGCGCAACGGACCGCCCCCGCGATGAGACTCACAGCGCACACAGCCAGTGGCCGGAAGACTGGGAGTCCATCGAACTGCGCGAGGTGAGTTGTTCGCGGCAGGGACATCGCGTCCTCAACGGAGTAAGTGGGGTCATCCATCGCGGGGAAAGCGTGGCCCTAGTTGGCCCCTCAGGAGGCGGAAAATCAACACTCGCCCAGGTCCTCGCGGGGCTGTATTCCATCGATGAGGGCGACATCATCATCCATGCGCCCTCGGGAGCGGTGAGGATGACGCAACTACCGCTGGGGGCAATCGGTACGTATGTCGCCTTCGTGGGTCAACACCCAGGAATTTTGCAGGCGAGCATCGCAGACAACGTCACCATGGGGCGCGACGCAGTCAGCACCCGCATCGATTCCTGTCTGCAGCAGGCGCAACTCGATGAGCGGGTACACGCCCTGCCGGAGAGCACGAACACCATTCTTGGCCGGGAAGCCTCTTTTAGTGGCGGCGAACGGCAAAGGCTCACTCTTGCCCGTGCTCTCTACCAGCGAAAGCCCGTGCTCATTCTCGACGAACCTACCGCTGCAGTTGATGTGCTCGGCGAGCGACGCATCGATCAGGGGTTGGAAGAACACCACCAACAAGGAGTCACCATTATCAGGATTGACCACCGACTCACCTTTGCCACACAAGCGCAACAGGTGTGGGTGATGGACCGCGGCAGCATCGTCGAACACGGTAGTCCGGCGGACTTATGCGCCCAGCGCGACTCGGTATTCAGCCAGCTCTGTGTGGGGTTGTAGGTCCGCGATGAGTACTCACAGCACACATTCGAGTGCCGCAGGACGGTCCACATTTCGCGGGCTGGTGCTCTCTCTTGACGCTCGTGATCGCCGCCGCGTCGGGATATCGATCGGCGTGGTAGCCGCTGCCAGCCTGTTGGAGGTCGCGGCAATATTCATGGCCACCGTGGCACTGACCGAGGACGCTCCGCTGTGGCCGGCGTTTCTGCTAGCCGCAGCCTGGGTGATCGTCTCCAGCCTGGGCGTCATGGCGAGTAGGGGCGCAGGATATTCCTTGGCCGAAGGACTATTAGAGCGGGTGCGTCGCACTCTTATCTCGCTTCCTTATGGCTGGTTCTGCACGGACCGCAGGGGCGATCTCGCGACCCTGACCACGGGGGACGTGATGCAGGCTATGTCGATTCCAGCGCATCTTCTCCCGCGCCTCATTCCAGCGGTGATCGTGCCGTGTTCCTTGGCAGTGCTGCTGACATCGCGTGACCTCCTCCTAGGAGGGATCCTCTGGGTGCTCTTGCTTTTCTGTTGGGGTGCGGCAGTATGGGGGCGCGCTATGGTGGCCGCCAGCGACGGTCGTTTGCATGAAGCCCAAGAACTAGCCGCTAGCGCGGTGATCGAGTTTGCTCGGCTGCAACCGACTCTGCGCTTGGCTTCTGCCCAAAGCTTCGGCCGGCAGCGCATCGATACCGCACTCGATCGCGTTCGCGACGACACCGCACGCATGATCCGCTTGGTCCTGCCAGGCGTGACTGTATTCGCCTTCATGGTGCAGCTCACCATTGCGCTGAGCCTGGTGGTGGCGGTTGTGCACGGGGTACGCAGCGAGCAAAGCGGTATAGCAATTGTGCTGAATATTCTGCTGCTGTTGAGGTGTATCGAACCTTTACGCGGTGTTGCTGAACTCGCAGCAGCGTTGCGCATGGCCCGGAACGCAGTGCAGCGGCTGCTGGATTTCTTCGCTACCCCACAACTACAGCAGGACCCTGAGCGTGCTGCTCAGCCACCCAAGCTCAACCCCGAGACGGGAAAGCCCGCGGCGTTCTCGCTGGAACACGCGAGCATGCACTACCCGAACTCCACCTCTGGAGTCGATGACCTCTCCTTGGACTTCGATGGGCCGGGTCTAGTTGCGGTTGTCGGCGCTTCCGGATCCGGGAAAACCACCCTGCTCTCCCTGCTGGTGCGCTTCGGGGATGTTGATTCCGGAACAGTGCACCTTATGGGGCGGGATGTACGCGGGATGAGCATCGAGGATATTTCCACCCACGTCAGCGTGGTTTTTCAGGACACCTACCTGCTCAATACCAGTATTCGTGACAACATTGCCCTTGCTCGACCCAGCGCTAGCGCTACAGAGATCGAGCACGTCATGGACATCTGCGGGGTAGAGGATCTCGCGCGGTATCTTGAGGATGGCGTTGACACCGTAGTGGGCGAAGGCGGCGAGCGGCTCTCGGGTGGAGAAAGACAGCGTGTGGCCATCGCCCGCGCTCTACTCAAACAAGCACCCGTGGTGTTGCTTGATGAGGTCACCTCCGCGCTCGATGCTTTCCAGCAGCGGATCATCATGCAGGCCATCGAGAAGCTGCGGCAAGATTCCACCGTTGTGATGGCGGCACACCGGTTGAGCACAGTCGTGTCAGCCGACTGCATCGTCGTCATGGATTCTGGACGCATCGTCGATGCCGGCACCTACAGCGAACTGCTGTCGCGCTGTTCCACATTCCAAGCGATGCACTCGTCTTCTGCGGAGCGGGGAGAGGATAGCCGGTCATGACTAGCATGGATACAGTCTCCCCTGATCTCACAGCTGGGCGCGTCTACGCGTTAAAAGTGCACCATGTCTACCGCGAGCAGGCCGCATATGGCTCGATATCTCGAGCGCTGAGGAAAGTCGATTACGCTCACGTACCGGCGCACCTCACACCGATTCTGCGCCGCTGGGAAAGCATCACCTCGAACCCCGACGTCCAGCAGAAACGATGGAGGGAATTGCTTGCACAGGACGCCGGTGATGTGCCCCAGTCATGTTCCTGGTCCGAAGTCCGCGTGCGTGGCGAGGAGCTACTTTCCGAAGCTGGGTGGGACGAGAGCACCATCGACAATCAAAAGAATCTTGACGCATTTTTCTCTACCTGTGATGCCGAACTCGAGTCGCTCATTGTGGGAGAAAACACCGTGCGACAGATACTTTTTGACAACGATGCACTCAGTGCCGCCTCGGCTATGTATCAGAACAACCCAATTAGTAGTGCCATCAATACCAACGTGGCGTCCGAGCTCGCTGCCCGCGCAGCGCGCTGCCCATCCAGGCTCGCCGTGGCAGAGATAGGTGCGGGTACAGGCGCACTCACTGACCCAGTTCTTGATGCACTCCGGAACGCACACGTGGACTACACCTTTAGCGATGTCTCGCGGTGGTTTCTGCACCGTGCAAAGCTACGCTACGCAGGACGGCCCAGTATGAACTTCGGTATCGTCGATATCAATGATGCCCCTGGTGAGGCTTTGGATTCTCTCCATACAGGCTCGGGGTTCGATGTAATCGCCTGTGGAAACGTTGCACATAACGCACTAAGGCCTGTGCAACTGCTCTCGGAGCTATCCGAACATCTGCGGCCGAACGGGAGCATGTATCTCATCGAGACAGGAACAGAACATCTTCCCCTGCAGATCTCGATGAGGTTTCTTATGGCGCCAGATCCGAGTGGGCCGCGCCAAGAATTTCAGGATGCCCGCGGAAGCAGCGGACGCATTTTTCTCAACCGTGAGGAATGGGTAGAGGCAGCCACTGCAGCGGGTCTCACCGTTAAAAGCCGGTACCCAGAAAAACACCACCCCCTAGAATGGCTGGACCAATTCAGCCTAGAGCTCATCAAGGAGGAATCAGTCTCGTGACTCGGGCTAACTCCGCTATCGCCGTCGTATCTATGACGTGCAGGTACCCCGGTGCCGACACCCCAGCGCAACTCCTTGGCCTCCAATTAGACGGTGAATTCGGCTATGGTCGCCGCACACCGTCGCGGGACGCAGCTGCCTCCGCACTACATCGCCATCCGCATTTTGTTCCCGTCGTCGGCGATCTCAGCCACATGGACGCATTCGATGTTGAGGCACTCGGATTGAGTGAGAGCGCCGCGCAGTCCACCGACCCGCAAATGTTGCTGGCGATGGAATTGGTTGGTGAAGCGCTTGATCTTGCCGGTTTCACAGGGGAAGAAGAGTGGGGAGTTACCGGTGTTTTTTCTTCCTGCGCAGAATCGGTATATCTCCACGACAACCTTTCTAATGATTTCGATCCGAGGGGCGGCACGGATCCTGTCCGCAGCCTCGAACTGCACTCCCGCAACGTTGCGGATTATCTGCCTCTACGCATTGCGTACCGGTACAACCTCACTGGTCCAACGATGAGTATCGGCGCAACATGTGCATCGTCTTTGGTTGCTGTTCATCAAGCTTTCAATAGCTTGCACGTGCATGAGTGTGATACCGCCATCGTCGTTGGCGTGAGCCTGAAAGACGTGGGGGCGCATCTGAGCGGCTATGTCGCTGTTCCTGATGGGCCATACTCGCCGTCTGGCTTTACCCACTCCTATGGCAGTGACGCCGATGGAACCGTGTTCACCCAGGGCGCGGGCGTTATTGTATTGCGGCGAACGACAGACGCGCTGCGTGCGAACCAGCCCGTGCTGGGAATGATCGCAGGCTCCGCTGTAACTAATGATGGTAGGTATGGCCGAGCCAGTTTTAGCGCCCCATCAGTAGAAGGGCACGTCGCCGCCATTGAAGAAGCTTTGGCAGTCTCCGGTCTTGAAACACAAGATATTGGGCTGTTGCACGGTCACGGCACAGCTACGGTGTTAGGCGACGACGTAGAGATTGCGGCCTTTTCTCAAGCATACGGGCAACGTCACGACGATGACCTCCCTCTATGTTCGATCAAAGCCCACATCGGTCACACTGATAGTGCAGCGGGCATCGCTAGCCTCATTGCTTCGATTCAGGCCGCGGCTACTGGTATTCAGCCGCCTGCGCACACCGCGAATTCTCCGCACCCATCGCTTGCGCGCACAAAGAACCTAAAGCTCCTTTCTTCCCCGCGTACGTGGGATGCAGCGCAACGGTGGGCAGGAGTAAGTGCACTGGGCATCGGAGGCGTGAATTGCCACGTTATCGCCGGATATGATGAGCGCTGCACGCCGGTGCAAAACTTTGCGGCGGAGCGGGACAACGTTTCTTTGAAACCGCAGGAAGATCCTCTATTTTTGCTCAGTTCGCATACCGCAGACAGCGTGCGAGACATGGCGCGATGTGTGGGAATCACTCTCGCTGCGCATCCTGATTGCGGCCCTCAACTCGCTGGGATGCTGGCCGTGCATCGACTGCAGCGACGCTATCGGGCGGTCTATTCCCTTTCCCAGTTGCGTGCACGTGCATCCGATACCCACGACGATGCCATCGCCGAGCCCACCATTGTGGATAGTGGGAATAACCCCGCCCTACTGTGGGTATTCCCCGGTGCTGGTGTGCCACTGCGGGGAGCTGCAGTGGGGCTACACCGTGCCGAGCTAGGGCAAGCCGGTGAGCAAGAATTCTGGACGCACCTGCATGACTTGTGCCAGCGCTTTCACGAGAAAACCGGCACAGATTGTCTCGCATTTTTGACTGAGGATATTGCTGCCGAGCAGGCCCAGCATGAGCCTGTTGCGCCCCTTCTCCTCTTGGCTTCTCTCTACGCATACAGCGTCTCGCTTGCCCGTGCCGCACAGGCGGAAGGGATCATGCCGGACGTGATGCTTGGTCATAGTGCCGGCGAGTATGCTGCGGCAACGATCGCAGGCACGCTCTCGGTTGATGACGCCGTCTCTCTGGTGTGCGCCCGTGCACGAGCGATGGAGAACGCACCAGAAGGAGAGATGCTCAGCGTGGGGCTAAGCGCGACAGCCCTAGAGGAACTCTGTCGTGACTCCGCCACCGACGCTTCTGTTAGCGCAGCGTTTCAGGCCTGCGATATCGCTGCAATAAATGCGCCCAATGCCGTGGTGCTGAGTGGACCGCGTCGGGACATCGCTGTGCTTCGACACGCTGTGGAAGAAGCGGGCGCAACGACCCGAAATGTCGGTATTGCAGCAGCCAGCCATTCCCGGCTCATCGAAGGAGAACTGGCGGCGTTTCGCGAGGTAGCCACCACTGTTGGATCACCTATTGGGCAAGTAACCATGGTGAGCTGTCTCGACACGCAGGTCCACGGTGCTGGGGAGAAGATTGAGCCCGAGTATTGGGTGCAGCATTTGCGCCAGCCTGTGCGTTTCGATGCGGCGGTGGACACAGCCATCGACGCACTCGAGTGCCAAGGATATGACGGTGTGCTCGCCTGCCATATTGGGCCCGGTTTGGGGCTTGCGAAAATGGTCGCTCGGAGGCCCATCTGCAAGGCGAGTCTCAGTCTTGCCCCAGCACAGCAGAACCCAGGTGTTACTCCACACCAGCTGGTGCGCGGACATGTGTGGGCGGCCGGCCGCGACTCTGCAGCCTCCGAACTCGTCACAGACGAGGGCTTTGCTCCCCAATTAGTGGCAGAGATGGGGTTTTCTTATCGACGCACCCCGACGGTGAAACCGAGCCACAGCAGCACCCAGACCAGTCGCCGATCACGCACGGTTCAGGCCCACATCCCCAAGTACTGCTTGGTCGATACGCCCGAGGCTGAGGACACCGAACGCTCGTACGTGTTCGCTTATTGGCCCCCTGAGGCTCGCCACCAGGCTGCCACACTCGATCCGAGTGTGCAGTGGGTGGACTATGGCGCACAGGACCACGCATCGTGGGCCGACCTCGATGGTGTGGTGTTCTTCCCAACGCTGCTGTCCACGCAGAACACTGCGCCCGCACTCGATCGGGTGCGAGAGGAGCTCATGGCCTACGTTGAACTGCACAATCTATGGAGCCAGCCATCAGAGTCTCAGAAGGGTGGGCCAGCGCTGCTCGTTGTCTCGCACGCCAGCGCCGCGGTAACTTCCGCAGACAGCCCCGAAGCCCATCGTGCGGCCACGATAGCGGCCGCTCGAGTATTCGCTCAGGAGCATGGCGGGATTGCTTGGGCCACCGTGGATCTCGAGGAACCGCTGGGAACCCAGGCACACCCACATCTTCTCGCGAGGATGCTCAACCGCAGTGCGAGCGGTGGATTCCACTATGCGCTGCGCGGTGGCGTGCTGCTCCAACGAAGCTGGGTTAGTGCCGAAGATAATCCAGCGTTGGATGCTGTGCTGCACCAGGACACGCACACCGACGGCGCTGCAACGCCGGCTCCAGCGCTGCAGGTATTAGTGCTTGGTGGCACAGGCCGTGTCGGTAGCAACGTGTGTCTGCACCTAGTTAGCCACGGCCACGAGGTAACGGTGTGCTCGCGTACGGCGCCGGCCGCACAGGGACATCAAGGCCGGCTGGCCGCGGCGATCGCTGCCGGGGAGTTGCGGTGGGAAGCCGCAGATGTCACCGATGAATCCAGGGTGCAGGAGATATTGGCTCACGAGGATTACGACGTGTGCATTTTCGCTCCGGCGGAGATTGATCTGCTCACCTTTGAAGAGATGGATGAGGACGGGCTCAGCCGCGTCATGTCGGCCAAGATTGCAGGTCTTGAATGCCTGGCCACAGCCATTCAAGACAGCGGCAGTAGCCCACGTGTCCTCGTGATGTCCTCCGCAGCAGTAACTATCGGTGGTTTCGGGCTCGGTGGATACGTTGCCGCCAGTGCCTTCATTGATACCTGTGCTTCCGCCCGAGGGTGGACAGTGATCGACTTCGATCGTTTCCGGCTGGGAAGTGAAGAGGAAAACAACGCCGCCTCGGAAGTCTCTTTGCGTCACGCTATCGATATCGATGATGCTTTGAATGTCATTGACAAGGTTATGCGGGAAGAAAGTAGGTCTGATACCGGATTACACTTCGCGCTATCTGCTGGTGAGCTCAACGCTCGCTCCCGTACGTTGGTCACGCGTCGATCTACTACACCAGCGTGCGTGGAGCAGCAAGAAGAAGCTGCATTATGGACAACTCAGCAACGCGCAGTAGCAGAAGTGTGGGCGGAGGTTCTAGGTGCACGTGACCTCAATCTAGACACCGATTTCTTCGCCGCGGGCGGGCACTCGCTCCTCGCGACCCGAGTGCTCTCATTGTTGCAACAGCGGCACGGAATACACGCCCGGCTGCGCGATCTTCTCGATTATCCAACGGTACGGACCTTCGCAGACCACCTCGACCACGGGGAACATAGCGTCGATAAGCGCGACGCTCATGCTCCGGAGCCGGCCCCCACGGAAGCTGTGGCTTACACCCTTGGCACTGCTCACGAACCATTTCCGTTGACGCGTATTCAGCATGCCTACTGGGTGGGCCGAGGTGATGGCTATGAACTTGGTGGGGTGGCGTGCCAGTTCTACCTCGAGTACCGTGTGCAGGAGCTCGATATCGCTCGGTATCAGGCGGCATGGGATGCCACAGTGGCACACCATCCCATGCTGCGCGCTGTCATCGTGGAAAGCGGAGAGCAGTGCATTCGTGATCGCCGAGCCCCCACGATCGACGTGCATGATGCACGAGCCACCTCGGCTGAGACGCAGCGTAGGCTCGTGGAACGCACCCGAGAGCGCGTTTCGCGCCGGGTGTCTGATCCCGCCGTGGACTTCCCAGTGTTGGTGGAAATTGTGCGCACCGATGCCGGCGATCATGTAATGATCGCGGTCGATGTGCTCATGGTTGATTCCGCATCATGGCTCATCGTCGACTCCTGTGTGCAGCACTACTACGAGCACCCCGAGGTAGCTCTGGAGCCGCTGCCTTTGACATTTGAGGACATTCAGCGTTTCCACGCCAGCCAACCGGGTGAGACGGCACAGCGTCGGCGTGCCCGCGAATATTGGGACTCTCAGCTCGACGGATTCCCTGACGCACCTGCTATTGCGCGCCATCCCGCTCATGGTGCGCCTCGCTTCACGCGATTGAGTGGCCGTGTTCAGGGCCACGCTCTGGCAGAGCTGCGTCAGCGTGCTCAGCAAGCGGGAGTGTCGCTCACCAGCCTGCTACTCAGTGCTTATGCCTACGTACTTCACGATTATGCAGGGCAAGAAGATATTGCTGTCTCGGTGACCCATTTTGATCGCCGAAGTGCGCTTCCAGCCGAATGGGCAGAGCAGGTCGACTCCGTGGTCGGGGAATTCTCCTCCATGCTGCTCCTGCGTAGTCACGCTGATGCTGGAGAAGCGTTGCAGGACGATCGACTGAGAGCGATCAACCGAGAACTTTTTGATGCCTTGGATCATCGCGCAATGTCCGGAGTGGAAGTGCTTCATGCGCTGTCTCGTGCGCGGGGACACGTCGTCAGTGTTCCGGTGGTATTCACCAGCATGGTCGACTTCGAACAAGACCACGACCACAGTTGGCTGGGCGAGTATGTCACCGGTATCTCCCAAACTCCGCAGGTGTGGCTGGATCATCAGGCATTCTTCCATCGCGGTGAGCTTGTACTGCAATGGGATGTTGCTGACGTCGTGGACATCGATGAAGCGGAAATCTTCTTCGAGAAGTATCTTCGGATCCTCGGCGGCACCACCGACATCACAGCGCAGCAAGCTCAGGATGGCCAGCAGCATAATCAGGACCGGCTCGAATCCTCCTCGTCTAAGAACACCGCGGCGGATGAGCCGACATCCTCGGTTGCGGAGGAGGAACAGCTCAGCGGCGATGCCACGGATCTTGTAGCGGTCGTGCGTCAGGCTTGGGCCGACCTTGTAGGCGTGCCTGCCGAGTCCATTCAACGAGACTCCACCCTCCTCGATATCGGTGGAGACTCACTTTTGGCCGTTCGTATCGCGAACACGCTGAAATCCCAGTTGGGGTGCACCCTTCCGGCGCCCCTGATGAGGGCGGATGTCACCGTTAACGAGGTCGTGGACAAGCTCGCACAGCTGCTCGCACCGTCCCCAGCAGAGCACCCCGAGGGCCAAGCCAGCATCGAGCTCAAGCGTGCCGATCCTCAGCAGCGCTTCCCGCTGATGTCTCTCCAACAGGCATATTTTGTGGGGCAGACGCAGGCGCTCGACGTGTCGTATCCGACCGCGCACGTCTATACCGACGTTCCGCTGTGGAATATGCAGATCAACGACCCAGCGGAGGTGACGAGAATCCTGCGTTCTGCCTGTCGCCGTGTGGCTGTGGCGCACCCAATGCTGCGTGTGAGTATTGATGAAGACTCACTCCAATATTTCCGGCCAACGTCGGCGGACGTTATCGATTCATGCGTGGAGGTGCGTGTTGTCGATATGCGTGGGCTGACTGCGCCGGAAGAACTCGAGGCGGCCCTGCAGCGGCACCGCCACACTATGACTCACCAAGGGCCAAATCCAGTAAACGGTGGAGCTACAGCGATAGTAGGGGCACTACTTCTGCCTGGCGGTCATGGTCGCTTCCTCGTCTCCTCCAGCCTCCTCGTTCTCGACGGCTGGTCTGCGTCACTATTTGACCGGGCTCTCCTGAAGGCACTGTGTAGTGAAGAGCCGCTACCTGAACTCGACATTACTTTTGCGGATTACGCGCTTTCTGTGCAGGAGTATGAACAAGATGCCGTGGATACGGACCGGCAATGGTGGAGCGAACGGCTTCCCACTCTTCCTGCGCCTCCAGTGCTTAACCCCGCAGATGCTCCTGCCACTGTGACTAACAGCGCTGGGTCGATGCTCATGCTAGAACGCAGGATTTCTGCAGAGACGTGGTCACGCATCTGCCAACGGGCACGCAGAGAAGGTGTTACTGCTACCACAGCAGCAATGACGGCTTTCGCGCTTGCTTTAGCAGAGTGCACTCACCGTGGTGCGATGCTACTTAATACGCTGCAGCACAATCGACACGGCATACACCCGGATGTGATGGACCTGATGGGACCCTTCTCGCGCACAGCTTTAGTGTCCCTCGAACTTGGGAGGAATGATTCCTCTGGCGCGCAGCCGACGATACGAGAAGTGGCACGGTCAATTGCTGCTCAATCTGGTGAGTGCTTGTCCCACAACCTCATAAGCGCAGTGGACATCAGCCGAATGCTGTTGAAGGACATGGGCCGAGCGCGATCCGTGGCGCCGATTGTATTCCAGTCCACACTCGGAATGGACGCAGCGTTGGGCGGTGACTTGAGCACCAATGCTGGCCCTTTGGGAACGATAGATATCTCGGAGTACTTCCAGCAGGTTCGCACGCCTCAGGTGGAGCTTGAACTGCGTTGTTTCGAGCTCTACGGGGAATGTGTGTTGTCCATGGCCGCTCTCCCGGAGCGGTTTGGGGATGTGCCATCGTTGATTCTCGATCAAGTATACGAGCTCTTATTGGAGCTAGGCAGCGAGTCCGCATGGCACAAAACTGTCGAGATCCCTCAAGAGCGCATGGCTCTGAGCGATTATCTCACGGCAGGGGAGAATGAGAATTCTCATAACTCACCGCAGAAGCACGTGCGTGAGATCTCCGCTGAGCTAGAGAGGTGCATTGAAAGGCTGTGGAACGAGCTCGTTCCTATTGCAAGCGAAGAACACTTCTTTAGGGGCGGAGGCGATTCCTTGCTGGCCGTGCAACTTATACAAAGGTTGTGTTCCACAGGGCTGGAGTGCGTGGATAGCCGCCGGCTATCAATGGCAGAAGTAGCCCCAGAGTTTTTTGCGCACCCCACTCGGGAAGGACTGGCGCAGGCGTATATATCTGCTGCTGTGCAGGGGGAAGGAGGAACCTCCGACGGCGATGAAAGCGCCGCAGATTCACACAAAGCGTCTACAGAGTCGGCTCGGGTAAAAGAGATTGATATCGCGAGTGTGGTTCGAGACTGTTGTCTGCATCTCACCCGCGGCGAGGGAAGGCCAATATTTTTCATTCACCCCTCTGGCGGCGATGCATTGTGCTATCTAGAATTAGCGAGGCGCCTAGAAACGGATCGTCCATGCGTTGCGATTATGGATCCGGAGATTGCCGGACACGACGTTCTCGGCGCGAGTATCGACGAGATGGTTGATCTTTACTATAGTTTAATAAAAGAAATATCACCGGATGGTCCCTACACGATTGGCGGTTGGTCAATGGGAGGAACATTGGCTCACGAAATCGCGTGTGCTCTTCGCAAGCAAGGGGATTCGGTTGATCTTGTGTGGATGTTGGATTCTAATTCTCCAGAAAGAATTATCGATATTCTCAAACAAGGCGAAGCGCTGTCTCTGAGCGAAGAAGAGCGCCAGGAGTGTAGCGACAATCGCATGATGTTGCGGCAGCTGCGTTCTATCGAAGCCTATCTTGGTCTCGACGGTGATAGCGGCCCCGACTCCGATGTAGACACGTTGTGCGAAAAACTCGAAGCGCACGGTGTAGACGTGTCCCCGAAGGCGCTACAAGTGCGAAACGACATATTTTCTCGCCATATTCACGCGCTTTATGATCATCATGCGCACCCGTTGGACCAAGAAGTAGCTGTTCTTCTGGTGCGGGCGGATCAGCGCTCCCCCCGAAACAGCGGGGAGGGTATGGGGGTCGACGACTGCACGGAGGAGCATCTCGGGTGGGATTCTTGGATCGATGGCCCCTTCGAGGTACATGGCGTGCCAGCACACCACTATTCGATTCTTCGACAACCACAGGTGGTCCGAGTGGCCACGCTGCTCTCGCAGGCGTTGCGTAACCACACCACGGGAATCCACACCACGGGACGCTCGCGGTGCTCGCGCGCCGCCGCAGCTGAAGAAGGCGATAAGCCTCCCTGATGGGGTGCTGATCGTGCCTAGCACATTCCATCCCTCTCATCACCCATCCTTTCGCCCGAGCGCGAAAGCCCACTCTCATAGGAGACTGACATGGCAATGAACCGCCGCCGATTCCTCTCTGTCACCGGCTTAACCATCGCTGGGGCCGTACTAGCAGCCTGTGGCTCTAATAACGGCGACAGCAGCAGTGCACAGTCCTCGTCCTCCGGTGCCGCCGATTCCGCTGACGCGACCCTGACTTTCGCCTCCGTTGCTGCAGGCAGCCAAGCCTCCATTGACCCCCATGGCTCGCTGTTCTCCGAGTCCGATTGGTTCCGCCTCAGCTGCGTGTACGATCAGCTGCTGCTCAGCGACGATGAAAACCTGGTACCGCGTCTTGCCACAAAGTGGACCCCGAATGAGGATTCCACCCGCTGGGTGTTCGATCTTCGCGATGACGCTCACTTCGCAGACGGCTCTCCGCTCACCGCTCAGGATGTGTTCTACAGCCTCAAACGGATCGACGAGATGAAGGAACAAAACGGTGTGCGCTTGGGCACCGTGGACATTCAGTCCTCTCGCATCGTGGACGATTTCACTATTGAGCTTGCGACGTTCGAGCCGGATGCGGAGCTGCCGCGAATGCTTGCCGGTTTCATCCTCGTGGTGAAGGACGGGACTGCCGAATTCGATTCGCCCATAGCATCGGGACCGTTCGTTCAGGATGCCTTGGAGGGCACCAATGCTGTGCTGAGCCCCAATGAGCACTGGTGGGGAAGTGATACCCGTGCCCAGCGAGTAGAGATTAACGGCTTCAGCGATCCTCAAGCGATGGCCAATGCCGTATCCACCGGTGCGGTGATGGTTGCTTCCTCGCTCGCCCCTGCCGCCGCGAAGTCGCTCGAGCAGCAGTCCGGCTACACCATCCGCCAGCGGCCTGGCTACGAGACTTATCCGCTGCTGCTGCGTGTTGATACCGCGCCCTTCGACAAGAAAGAAGTGCGAGATGCTATCAAGCTTGCTCTTGACCGTGAGAAGCTCGTCGAGCAAGTCTTCCTCGGCTATGGGTCCGTGGGCTATGACATGATCAAGCACAATGATCCCTCGGTGCCGAAGGATGTCACCCCCATCAAGCGCGATGTGGAGAAGGCCAAGAAGTTGCTTGCCGAGGCGGGACACCCGGACGGCCTGGATCTGACTCTGCACAGCACGCAGTCCTATCCGGGGATGATGACCACTGCCACGGTTGCCGCGGCGCAACTGGAAGAGGCGGGCATTCGCGTCACGATCGAGGAGCACGCCCCTGATACCTATTGGTCCACCGCTTACACGGTGGAGCCCTTCACTGTGGGCATGTACACCAACACTCCTTTTGCGGTGACCGTGCGCCAGACGGTGCTCTCCTCCTCTCCTTTCTCTGAGACGGGCTTCAAAAACCCGCAGTTCGACAAGGACTTCGCTGACGCTATGAGCATCCAGGATGAAAAGGAGCGTAACGAGGCCCTCGGCAAGCTGCACCACCGTATGGCAGAAGAAGGCGGCTGGGTCGTGTGGGGCTTCGGCAGCGGCTTGGACTGCATGGCAGAAGGAGTCAGCGGCTGGCGGGATGGCTCTGCCCGCTACACCCTCGACGGGGTCGAAACCGCCTAATTCCGAACCACGCTAATCAGCTAGTCAGCTAATCAGGAGCCGCGATGAAAAAAGCCCCACCCACCGCCGATAGCAGGGCGCCGAAAGGTGCAGCGGTGATGAGCCGTGTGCTGAGCAATATGGGCTCTGCACTTGTGACCTTGCTGGTCGTTGTGAGCGTCGTGTTCTTGATTACTGCGTGGCTTCCTGGAGACTTCGCCTCCCAGCTCGCTGGGGCGAACCAAGATGCCGCGGAGCGCCTGCGCACCCACTATGACCTCGACCAGCCGGTGCTGTACCGGCTGGCTAGCTGGTGGTGGAGCGCCCTGCAGCTCGATTTGGGAACGAGTTGGATCGGGGGCACCGATGTGTTCAGTACTGTCACTCATCGATTGGGGGCCTCATCTGCCATCGTGCTGCCCGCGTGGATCTTGGCGATGACTTTCGGCATCGGTGGGGCATTGATTCAGGCTGTGCTGCGCGGTCGCCCGAGCGCTTTTGTGCTTAGCGCCTTCGTCGCGGCCTGCGCTGCGATCCCGGAGGCCATTGTGGTCGTGCTACTTGTCCTGCTTTTCGCGGTGAAGTGGCGGCTTCTTCCGGCTGTGACCATGATCCCCCTCGGGGAATCACCGTGGGGATCGCCCGAGCAGCTCGTACTCCCGGTGCTCGGGCTGGCCATCCCCGTGGCTGCCTGGGTGGCGCGGATCCTGCGCGGCCCCGCAGAGGAGCTGCTCGCTTTGCCACTGTATGTCTCGGCCCAGCGTCGCGGCATGCCGTTGCTGCAGCGGCTGTGGCGTTGTGTGGCGATCCGGATGGCACCCGTGGTGCTGCACACCGCGGCGATTGGTGCCGTCGGACTGCTGGGAGCTGGTGTGGTGGTGGAAGCACTACTGAATTATCCCGGTGTGGGCGGGCTGCTCGCCAGCGCCCTCGGGGCACGCGACATGCCGGTGGTGCAGGGAATCGCCCTGGTGCTGTCCTGCATCGCCGTCGTGGTCTACACCAGCGCTGATGTGCTCAGCGTTGCCCTGGAGAGGCGGGTGAAGCGATGAGCCGGATACGAATGCGGCAGCAGCCACGCACCAACGTGGTTGGCACCGAGTCCCGCCGCAGCAGGCTGTGGCCTGGAACGCAGATCGCAGCTGTAGTAGTCAGCCTGCTGATGGCGCTGGTGTGCGCGCTGGTGCTCTACGGCCCAGTGCGGGCCGGCGATACGGTGCACCCAGTGTCGTTTCCCTATGACCAAGAGGTGGGACTGCTGGGCGCCGACGCCTTGGGCCGTGACGTGGGACAGCGATTATTGGCAGGCGGTGCTCGGCTTTTGGTGGCGCTGCCGATTGGTGCTGTGACCACCCTCTGCATCACTGTGCTGTCCCTTCTCGCCGTGCAACGCCCGCGGTGGAGAAGGGTGGCCAACCGTCTGTCCACATCCCTGTTAGCGATCCCGGCAATGGTGGTGGTGCTTGCGGCGGCGAGTATCTTTCCGGCGTGGATCGCGGTGTCAGCGGCCATGTTGTTGCTGGGAGTGCCGCAGGGCATGCGCCAGCTCAGCGCGGCGGCGGCGCCGCTGACGACCGCCGGCTTCATCGAATCGGCCCGGGTGCGCGGTGAAAGCACCGTCGCTATCGCTCTCCGGGAGATGGTGCCGGCGTTATTTCCGCTCATCGGCGCCGATGCCGCAGTACGGTGTCTGGCTGCGATGCAGTTGATGGTGAGCGTTCATATCCTCGGGCTGGGGCCCACGGCCCCCACGGCGGACTGGGCGCTCATGATCCGAGAAAACCTCTCCGGGGTCATACTGAATCCAGCAGCGGTTATTGCCCCGACCTGCGCTATCGTTGCGCTGCTACTCGTCGTCGTCTTGTTTTTCGATGTGCTGGTCAATGCCGTGCAGCCGCCGACGCTGCGCTCTGGGCACACCTCGCAGCGTCGTGGAACCAACACCGCGGCCACCGCCGCCACCGCGGCGCCAGAACACGGGCCTGCGGCAGCACACCCGACCGCGCTCGGTGCGCGCATCGCGGTGGAGCAGCTACGCATGGCATATCCGGGCTCCACGCCCATCGAGGTGCAGTCCTTGTGCGTCCAACCGGGCGAGATCCTAGGGATCAGCGGTGCTTCTGGCAGTGGAAAATCCACGCTGCTCTCGCTGCTCGCGGCCTGTCCCGCACCCGCCCTGCAGGTTACGGGGCAGGTGTGGCTGGGCGGTAGGCGCTTTCCCACTGATACGCACGCAAGCGAGCACAGCGATAGGTGGTGGCGACGCTGGCGCCGCGAGCATTGCGGTCTCGTCGAGCAAGACGCGGTCACCACCGTGGATACGGCTCGTTCCCAATGGTCGATTATTCGAGACGGCCGTCCTCGGCGGGCGATCGATAGGGAAGCGGTGAATGCCGTTGCCCAGAGCGTGCGCCTCGATCCGGAGAAGTTTGACTCCTTGGCGCGCATGTCCGGCGGGCAGTGCACTCGCTTGGCATTAGTGCGTGCCCTGGCCCATGCGCCAGAGATTCTCGTCTTGGACGAGCCCACTACTGGTCTTGATGCTGCCGCCGTGGATGCGGTGGCGCGCGTGCTCGAGGATGCGGCAGCCCGCGGGGCCGCCATTGTTCTCAGTAGCCACGACCCCGACTTCCTGCGGCGAGTGTGCGATCAGGTTGTGGTGGTGGAAGAACAGGACACACGCACCATCATCAGGCCCTCAACCGTGGCTGAACTGCCCTGCGAAGACACCGCAGAGCAGGAAGAACACCCACCGCATGCGAGCAGCGGTTCCGCTGAGGTGTCGCCGCGCCGGGATGCGGGGCAGGGCACTGTGTTCCAGGATCATGGTGGCCTGAGCGTGCAGGGCATGGAGGTGTACACGGCGAAGGGAGAGCTGCTTCTCCACGACGTCCACTTCCGTGTGCCCGCCGGCAGCTTCGCCGTGCTGAGCGGCCCGAGCGGCTGCGGGAAAACCACGCTCATCCGTTATATCTTGGGGCTTCTCGGTCCCGGCCCGATTCGCGAGGAGTGCGCCTATGCTGCCCAAGATGCCTCTCAAGCCTTGCATCCCATGTTTAGCTTGCGCCACCAGATCCGGCGCGCCGCGGTCTGTGGCGGGCACCCGCTTCCGCAGGCATATGCGGACGAGCTGCTTGCCTCGGTGCGGCTGAGCGCGGTGGAGGATCACAAGCCAGCCGCATGCTCGGGCGGGCAGCGCCAGCGCGCCAGCATTGCCCGTGCTCTCGCCGCCGGCCGGCCCATTCTGGTGGTGGATGAGCCCACCACTGGTCTCGACACCCGGCATACCGCCGAGGTTGTCGATCTGCTTTCGGCAGTCGTGGAGAAGGGGACAACGGTGCTTGCGGTCACTCACGATCCCCTGGTGCTCCAGCGGGCAGACCACGTGGTCGACGTGAGCCGCTGGTGCGTGGATTCCTAGGCGTTGCGGCACGAAAAAAGCGTCGATAAGCGTGTGCATGCTTATCGACGCCATCTCGCGGCTATTAGATCCCGCCGCGGGGAGCTTCCGTGTGGTCCTTGGCTTCCTCGCCCTCCGCATAGAGCGGCATGTCCGAGTTAGCCCGGTAGAACGGAGCGTTATTGGGGGCCAGCGGCTGGCGACCAGCGATCAGATCGGAGGCCTTCTCCGCGATCATGATGGTCGGGGCGTAGATGTTGCCATTGGTGATGCCAGGCATCACCGAAGCATCCACCACATACAGCCCCTCGGTGCCGTGCACCTGCATGGACTTCGGATCCACCACAGCCATCTCGTCGGAGGACGGGCCCAGCTTGGCAGTGCAGGAGGGGTGCAGGGCGGTCTCGCCATCGTTGCGGACCCATTCCAGGATCTCCTCGTCGGTCTGTACCGACGGGCCGGGGGAGATCTCGCCATCGGTGTATTCGCGCATGGCATCGGTGTCCAGCAGCTCGCGGGCTACGCGGATGGCCTCAACCCACTCGCGCTTGTCCTGCTCGGTGCTCAGATAGTTGAACAGCATGCTGGGCTTGGCGTGCGGATCGGTGCTGGTGATGCGCACATGGCCGCGGGCATCCGAGTACATCGGGCCCACGTGGAACTGGAAACCGTGGGCGGCACCGGAGGTGGTGCCGTCGTAACGGATTGCCGCCGGCAAGAAGTGGAACATGAGGTTGGGGTAGGCCTCGTTGTCGTTCGATCGGGCGAAGCCACCAGCCTCGAAGTGAGAAGAGGACACCGGTCCCTTCTTGGCAAACAGCCACTGCGCACCAATGAAGGGGCGCTTCCACATCTTCAACGCCGGCATGATCGACACCGGCTTGGTCACGTTGTACTGCACATACACCTCGAGGTGATCCTGCAGGTTAGCGCCTACGCCAGGAAGCGCAGAGACCACATCGATGCCGTGCTCCTTAAGAAGATCGGACGGGCCCACACCGGAGAGCTGCAGCAGCTGCGGGGTGTTGATGGCACCGCCGCTCAAGATCACCTTGTCGGCGTAGACGCGGCGAGTCTGGCCCTTCCACTCGTACTCCACACCCACAGCCTTGGTGCCCTCGAAGAGCACGCGGCGGGTGAAGGCGCGGGTGCGCAGCTCGAGGTTCTCGCGCTTGAGGGCGGGGTGTAGGTAGGCGCGGGCCGCCGACTGGCGAGTGCCGCCCACAATGTTGCGGTCGAAGGGGGCAAAGCCCTCCTGGCGGTAGCCGTTGACGTCATTGGTCAGCGTGTAGCCGGCTTCCTTCACAGAACGGAAGAAAGCCTGGAACAGCGGCGACTGGGCCGGGCCGCGGGTGAGCTTCAGCGGACCATTGTGGCCACGGCGAGGATCATCGTCGTCGGCAGCCAAGGCGGTTTCCATGCGGTTGAAGTAGGGCAGGCAGTGGGCGTAGTCCCAGTCCTGCATACCTTCGGAGTCGGCCCACTTCTCGTAATCCAGCGGGTTACCGCGCTGGAAGATCATGCCGTTGATCGAGCTGGAGCCACCCACGACCTTGCCGCGGGCGTGGTAGATGCGCCGGTCGTTCATCTCCGGCTCAGGATCGGACTCGTACTGCCAGTCATAGTGCTTGTTTCCGATCGGGAAGGAAAACGCAGCCGGCATGTGCACGTAGAGGTCCCACAGCGAGTCCATACGGCCCGCTTCCAGAACCAACACATCGGTCTCGGCGTCCTCGCTGAGGCGTGCCGCCACCACGGAGCCGGCGGAGCCGCCGCCCACCACGATCACGTCGCGCCGCTTTTCCTGCACGAACTCCACGCTGTCCTCAGCGAGCCCGAGCCGCTTCTTTACACCGCTCTTAAGGCTGTCGGTAAAACCCAAGGTTATAGATCCTCCTCATGACAAACTTGTGACAATTGCACAAAAGATACCGAAACAATCGTAATGACCCCCGGGAGGCTTAAGCCACCGAGCAATCATTGATTTCCTATTCCCCGACCCTACGCTGCGGTAACGAGGTTCAAAAACCGCACGCATGGGATGTGTACCCACCTCAATCAGGGGGTTTGGCTAGTTGTTTTCTCGCAGCCTTTAATGCACCCTCGAAAGTTGGCGAAGGGTGCTCACGCACGGCACCCTTCCTTATATATGTGCGTCGACAAACACAAATTTAAGGATGTGAGAGCGTGAGCTTCGAGCCCACCTCAACAAACAAAGAAAGAAGTGACGAGCAGCCACACGCTGAAACTCAAGACGCGCCCGCCGCTGTGAATACCTCCGGCGATCGCGTCGCAGCAGAGAAGCCTCAAGTGAATAAACCGGTGTTCGCCATCTCCGTGATCGGCGTGTTCGCCATGGTCCTCTGGGCGGCCCTCACGCCTAACTCGGCGAACGCTGCCTTGGGCAGCATCACCTCGTGGATCTCCGTGAATCTGGGCTGGTTCTATATCCTCACCGCTACCGCGGCCGTGGTGTTCGTGTTGGTGATCGCGCTCGCGCGCACCGGCACCGTGCGTCTCGGCCCCGATCATTCGCGGCCACAGTTCGGTCTCTTCTCTTGGTCGGCGATGCTCTTCGCCGCCGGCATCGGCGTGGACCTGATCTTCTTCGCCGTTGCCGAACCGGTGACCATGTACTACAACCCGCCGGTGGGGGACGCCGAAACTCGCCAGGCAGCCGAAGACGCTGTGGTGTTTGCGCTCTTCCACTACGGCATCAGCGGCTGGGCGCTGTACGCGCTCATGGGCATGGCCTTCGGCTATTTCGCCTACCGCCTCAATATGCCCCTGGCCTTGCGCAGTGCGCTCTATCCGCTGATCGGCAAGCGGATTCACGGGCCCATCGGGCACTCTGTGGACATTGCAGCCACCTTGGGCACTGTCTTTGGTATCGCGGCCTCCCTCGGTATCGGTGTGGTGCAGCTCAACTACGGATTGAAGATGGTCTTCGGCATCGAGGAAGGGCCTACCGCCCAGATCATCCTCGTGGTGGTGGCCGTGTCTGTGGCCACGATCTCCGCGGTCTCCGGCGTGGACCGTGGCATCAAGCGTTTGAGCGAGTTGAACGTGATCATCGCCCTGGTGCTCATGTTCTTTGTGGTCTTCACCGGCCGCACGGCCTTCCTCTTTGATTCCCTTGTGATGAATGTGGGCGACTACGCCGCCAACTTCGTGGACTGGACCCTCGATACGTATTCCTTCTCGGAAACCCCGCAGGCCACCCGCGATTGGCTCGCCTCCTGGACCCTGTTCTTCTGGGCCTGGTGGGTGGCGTGGGCTCCCTTCGTGGGCTTGTTCCTTGCCCGCATCTCCCGCGGACGCACCATTCGCCAGTTCGTCTTCGGTACACTCACCATCCCGTTCTTGTTCATCGTGATGTGGATGAGCTTCTTCGGCAACTCCGCGCTCGACCGCATCATAGGCGGGGATGATGAATTCGGTGCCGTGGCCATGGAAGAACCACAACGCGGATTCTATGACCTCATTCAGTCCTATCCTGCAGGCATGATCCTGGTGGTGCTGGTCACCGCAGTGGGCCTGCTGCTCTACATCACCTCGGCGGACTCGGGTGCGTTGGTGCTGTCTAACTTCACCTCCAAGATCGAAAACAGCCGCCAAGACGGCCCCACGTGGTCGCGCATCGTGTGGTCGGTGATCGTCGGTGTGCTCACCCTCGTTCTGCTGGCTATCGATGGCGTGGTGACAGTGCAAAACGCCACCATCGTGATGGGCCTGCCCTTTACCGTGGTGATCTATTTGATCATGTACAGCCTGTGGAAGTCCCTGCGCATTGAGGCCTATAAGTCTGAGGCGCGCATGGTGGCTATTCACTCGGCGATGTCGGGGCGCCTGCGTAGCCGCGGCGGCTGGCAGGGACGCCTCGAGCGCGCCATCAACTGGCCCTCCGCGGACGACGCCCAAAGCTACATGCTGGATGTGGCCAAGCCCGCAATGGAGAAGGTGGCCCAAGAAATCCGCCACCTAGGCTTCGACACCCTGCTTTTGTACTCCGAGGTGCCCGATTGCGAGGTGAGCCAGCTGGATCTCACGGTCGGCTTCGGCGATGAGAAGGACTTCCGTTTCCAGATCTATCCGGTGGTGAGCGAGGTGCCCTCCTATGCGGGCAAGGCCACCGCCGAGGATCAGGAATACTACCGCCTGGAAGTGCATGACCTGCAGGGCTCGCTCGGCTATGACGTCTATGGCTACAGCGAGGAGCAGCTGCTCAACAGTGTGTTGGATCTGTTTGAACGACACCTGGAGTTCTTGCACATGCAGGCCGGCAACCGCGGAAACACCGATGTCTCTGATGGGGCGGCTCCTTCCCGAGTGTGGGAAGAGAACTAAGCACCGCGCGGTGTGGCCTGTGTGCTGCACAAAAAAAGGGCCAGCGGTGGGCGTCGTCCCGCATTCACTGTGAAACGGGTAACGTGGACTGTTGGCAAAAAATCACTAGCTAACCATTGTCTTGTTGTTGAAAGAAGGAGAGTGTTCGACGTGGCTACACGCTCGTCCGAGCCCGTATTTGACCCCACCACCTGCACCTTGCTCGACGGTGTGCACGGTGCTGAGGGGCCGGCATCGCTGTTTATCGGCGGCCAGTGGCAACCCGCAGCCGATGGGCAGACCCGCACAATCAGCTGCCCCGCGGACGGCTGCGTAGTAGGCACCGTCTCGGAGGCTTCTGACGAAGACACCGAGCGCGCCATTGCCGCCGCCCGCGCCAGCTTTGACGCACAGGTGTGGAGCCAAGTGCCCGCCGTGGAACGCGGAAAGCTCTTGCTGCGCGTCGCCGCCGCGATTTCCGACAATAAAGACACCTTCGCTCGCGCCGAGGCAGCCGACACCGGCAAGCGCGTGAGCGAGGCCGAGGCGGATATGGATGACATCATCTCCAGCTTCGAATACTTCGGCACCCTGGCACAGCACGACGCGGGCCGCGTGGTGGATCCGGGCGATGAGAATGTTCGCTCGCGGGTGGATGTGGAGCCCATCGGTGTGTGCGGTTTGATCACCCCGTGGAACTACCCGCTGCTGCAGGTGGCTTGGAAGGTGGCCCCTGCGCTGGCCGCCGGCAACAGCTTCGTGCTCAAGCCCGCAGAGCTCACCCCGCACACCGCGATGCTGCTCATGGCAGTCCTGCGTGAGCAGGGGCTTCCCGACGGTGTGGCCAACCTCGTCACCGGCGCTGGCGCCACCTGCGGCAATCCGCTCTCCCAGAGCCCTGATGTGGATATGGTGTCGTTCACCGGCGGTCTCCAGACCGGTAAGCTCATCGCCCGCAACGCCGCGGAAACCATCAAGAACATTGCCCTTGAGCTTGGTGGCAAGAACCCGAACGTGATCTTCGCGGATGCTGACTTTGACGCCGCCGTGGACAATGCCCTCAACGGTGCATTCGTGCACTCGGGCCAGGTGTGCTCCGCTGGTGCCCGCATCATTGTGGAAGAGTCCATCGCCGAGCGCTTCATCGAGGCGCTCGTCTCGCGCGCCTGCGCCATCAAGCTAGGCGGCCCCCGCGACGAGGCGGCAGAGACCGGTGCGCTCATCTCGGAAGACCACCTGAACAAGGTGGCCGCCTATGTTGATCGCGCCAAGGAGCAGGGCGCAACCATCGCCTGCGGCGGTCGCCGCGCCACCGCGGAGGATTCCTCCGCCGGCAACGGCACCGGTGAGACCAACCTGGCCGAGGGCTACTTCTATCTGCCGACCATCATCAGCGGCTGCGACCAGAGCATGGACTGCGTGCACGACGAGGGCTTCGGCCCAGTGGCCACGATCGAAACCTTCTCCACCGAGGAGGAAGCCATCCGCATCGCGAACGACACCACCTATGGTCTCGCGGGCGCGGTATGGACCAGCAACGCTGGCCGCGCCGAGCGGGTGGCCCGCGGCATGCGCCACGGCACGATCTGGATCAACGATTTCCACCCCTACCTGCCGCAAGCCGAGTGGGGCGGAATGAAGCAGTCCGGCATTGGCCGTGAGCTCGGCCCGACCGGCCTGGAGGAGTACCAGGAGAAGAAGCACGTCTACCACAACATCGCCCCGGCTGTGACCAACTGGTTCGCCCAGTAGGCACATAGCCGTTCGCGGCGAAAAGACAGTCGCGGTAGAAACCCAACAGCCACCGTCTGCCCACAACAGGGCTAGGCGGTGGCGGTTGTTATGTGCTGGGCCGAGCCGATGCCACGCGGACGCCACGCTGCTGGCAGGCCGCTGCCACGCCGATGCCTCGGCAGCGCAGGCAGCATGCAACGTCTCAGAAGGTTCTGTCCGAGCAAAGGCTTTGGCCCCGGCCCCACACAACGAGGGGACGGGGCCAGGAGAAGAAGCTGTTAGTCCAGCTTGGTGTAATCCACCACGGAGTACTCCTGCAGCTTGGCCAGCTGGTGAGTGGACTCGATGAAACGGATGGTACCGGACTTCGAGCGCATCACGAGCGAACGGGTGGTGGCGCCGTTGCGGCGGTAGCTCACACCGCGCAGCATGTCGCCATTGGTCACGCCGGTGGCCACAAAGAAGCAGTTGTCCGAGGAGACGAGATCATTGGTGGTCAGCACGGTGTCTAGATCCAAGCCAGCATCCTTGGCTTTTTGTACCTCGGCGTCATCGGTGGGGGCCAGGATGCCCTGGATTTCGCCACCCATGCACTTCATGGCGCAGGCGGTGATGATGCCCTCGGGGGTGCCGCCGGTGCCCATCATGATGTCCACGGAGTTGGTGTCTTGGGCGGCGGCCACAGCACCGGCCACATCGCCGTCGCGGATCAGCCGCACCTTGGCACCGGCCTCGCGGATCTCCTTGATCAGATCGGCGTGGCGCGGGCGGTCCAGCACCACCACGGTGACGTTGGTGGGATCAATCCCCTTGGCCTTGGCTACGGCGTGAATATTGTGCTTGGCCGGTGCCTCGATGTCGATGGTGCCAGCAGCCTCCGGGCCCACGGCGATCTTCTTCATGTAGAACACCGCGGAAGGATCGTACATGGTGCCGCTTTCGGCGGCGGCAAGCACAGCGATCGCGTTGGGGCGGCCCTCAGCCATCAGCGTGGTGCCATCCACCGGATCCACGGCGATATCCACCTCAGGTCCCTCGCCGGTGCCCACCTTTTCCCCATTGAAGAGCATGGGGGCTTCGTCCTTCTCACCCTCACCGATAATCACCACGCCGCGCATCTGCACGGAGTTGATGAGCTTGCGCATGGCGTCCACGGCGGCGCCGTCGCCCTTCTTCTTCTGGCCGCGACCCACCCAGCGGCCCGACGCCAGCGCGGCCGCCTCAGTCACGCGAACGAGTTCCAACGCTAGGTTACGATCGGGGATCTCCAAAGAGTGGTTAGACATAGGTGTATAGCCTCCTGCAGGCAAGTAGCGCTTCGCTCACATCTTCATGTGAGATACCGGTTAGGTGAGCGTGGGAAGCAGCAGTCCGCGCCCGATCAGCGAGGTTGGACATACCGGCGCAACCCACAAGGTCTATTCTTGCACTCTTATCCGCTCCGCGCGGCGATTTATGCACCCGAAAAGGGGCTATGTGGCGCCTGTCATGCCCAACCGGACATGCGGCCAGTGAGCTAATTGGGAGTGGGCGTGAGCTCTCTGCCATACTTGAGCCCGTGGCGAGCGAAAAACCCAAGTTGTTCCAAGACAGCCGAGATATCGGCATGACCCTTCTGGTGATCATGGGTATCGCGGCTATATCGGTGGCGTTTACTGGACTGTGCACGTTTAACACCGGCACTCCCGAGAACGGCCCAGTGCAAGAAGTCGACGCGTCGACGGTGCTGCACATGGAAGCCAGGGCGGTGGACTTTCCGCTGCGTCAGCCCGCCGATCCCGAGGGGTGGATCACCAATTCGGCGCGCCGAGGCAGCGTCAATGGCCAGCCGGCAGTAATCCAAGGCTGGGTGACTAAAGAGGGCGCCTATCTGCAGCTCATGCAAACTGATCAGCCCCTCGATGACGCCCTGCGGGCCAATGACTCTGGGCTGAAGACTAAAGGTGAGCCGACCAGCGTGGCCGGCATGGACTTCACCACTTACACCAAGGAGGATCGCCATTCACGCGATCTTTGGGGTGCTGACCTGGGTGATGTGCGCATCGTTCTCGCCGGGAGCGCGGATGCAGATGACTTTGCTGAACTCGCCCAGGCTTTTGCTGAGGCCAAGCCGATTGAGGTGGACGTCGACAAGCCCTAGTGCGGCGCTATTCAGAGAGCGCGTCTTCTACTTTCTTGCGGGCCCCCGCCAATTGCTGTTCGCAGCGTTTGGCGAGGGCCTCTCCGCGTTCCCAATAGGTCAGTGACTCATCGAGCGACATCTGACCCAGCTCGAGGATGCGCACGATCTCGATGAGCTCATCGCGGGCGGCCTCATAATTGAGCTCCTCAATGGGAGTGAAGCTGTCTTCATTCGGGGTGCCGTGGCCGTAGGTGTTGGGGTTGGACATGGGGTACTCCTTGAGTTGTTAGTCTTTGGCGAAAGTCTGCATGGACACCGCGGCGATCGAGCCATCGGCCACCCGGATGCGCATGTTGGTGGCGGGACCAGCCTGCGCAATGGAGGTAATTACCTCTGGATCCGAGCCATCCCGAGGCAGCGCCTGCACCACCGCGTAGCCGCGCGCCAAGGTAGCTGCCGGGCCGAGTGCCGCCACCTGGGCGCGAAGGCTGGCGGTCTGAGTCTCGGCGCGGGCAAGGCCATGCTCTATGGTGCGACGAATCCGATCACGGGCTTGGCTGATCTGCTCAGAACGCTGAGTGATGGGCAGATAGGGATCGGCCAAGGCGGGCCGGCTGCGCAGCGCCTGCAACGCCTCCTCCTGGCGGGCCACCCAGCCGCGTAGCGCCTGCGCCAAGCGGGTGGTCGCCTCAGACAGCAGCTCGCGCTCAGCCACCACATCGGGCACCACCCGCTTCGCGGCATCGGTGGGGGTGGCGGCACGCAGGTCAGCTACGTTATCGAGGATCGGGGTGTCCGGTTCGTGCCCGATCGCGGACACCACCGGAGTGTGCGCGGCGGCCACCGCTCGCTGCAAAGCCTCCTCGGAAAAAGGCAGAAGATCCTCTACCGACCCTCCACCACGGGCAATGATGATCACGTCCACGCTCTCATCCGCGTCGAGAACCTGCAGCGCATCAATGATTTCCGGGACCGCACGCGAGCCCTGCACCGCGGTGTTGATCACCCGGTAATCCACCTCCGGCCAGCGGTCCTTCGACACCGCCAGCACATCACGCTCTGCTGCTGAGCCGCGGCCGGTAATCAACCCGATCCGATTGGGCAGGAAGGGCAGCACCTGCTTGCGCTCCGGGGCGAAAAGGCCCTCGCGCTGCAGGCTTTCTCGCAGCTGAGCGACACGCGCCAGAAGCTCGCCGATACCCACGTGACGAATCTCCGTGACCCACAGCGAAAACGAGCCGCGCCCTTCATAAAACGCAGGACGGGCGTAGCACACCACCCGATCTCCGGTGCTTAGAGGCGGCTCGTGCCCGAGCACCATCTGGGTAGGTACCGTCAGCTGCACCGAGGTTTCCTTTTCCACATCTCGGAGGGTGAGATAGGACAGTTTCCAGCTCGGTTTGGTGCTCATCTGCGCGAGCTCGCCCTCCACCCACACATGTCCCAGCCGTTGAATCCAGCCTTTGACCTTGGAGTTCAACAGACTCACGGACCATGGGCTCTCCGCCGAGCTTGCCGCTTGTTGATTCATAGTCCTCTTTGCATACACGCTTATCGACGTCACCTCTCCGCACATCCACCTCGTGGACAGCCCTATCTGGGGCCACATCAACGACAACGGGATGCTGCGGCGAGGGAAAGAACAAACAACCAGTGTAGCGGGCAAGGATGGGCTGTGTGGTGTGGATGTGCGGTAGGCAAGTACTGTTGAGCGCATGAGCACACCTGCTATCTCCACTGCGACGACCACTGACGCTACTGGCACGAAGAAAATCCTGCTGGCCTCGCCGCGCGGTTATTGCGCAGGCGTGGATCGGGCAGTAGAAACCGTCGAGCGCGCCCTCGAAAAATACGGCGCCCCGGTGTATGTGCGCAAAGAGATTGTGCACAACAAATACGTGGTCGACACCCTGGCTAAAGCAGGTGCGATCTTTGTCGACGACACCGATGAGGTTCCGCCGAATGCGCATCTGGTGTTCTCCGCCCATGGTGTGTCCCCGGCGGTGCACGCCGCGGCCGCGGAACGCAATCACGACACCATCGATGCCACCTGCCCGTTGGTGACTAAGGTGCACAACGAGGTCAAGCGCTTCGCCAAATCGGGCTATCACATTATCCTCATTGGCCACGAGGGGCACGAGGAAGTGGAAGGCACCGCGGGGGAGGCTCCCGATGTGGTGCACCTTGTCGATGGGCTCGAAGGCATCAACACCCTGCCCGAGTTCTTGCACGAAGAAAAACTCATCTGGTTGTCCCAAACCACCCTTTCAGTCGATGAGACCATGGAGATCGTGGACAAGCTCCACGAGGTGTATGACAACCTAGAGAATCCGCCGAGTGATGACATCTGCTATGCCACCCAGAATCGCCAAGTGGCGGTGAAAAAGGTAGCGGAGCAGGCTGAGCTCATCATCGTTGTTGGCTCCCAGAACTCCTCCAACTCCAAGCGGCTCGTGGAAGTAGCACTCGATGCCGGCGCCGCACACTCCTACCTGGTGGACTATGCCCACCAGATCGACCCGGCCTGGCTGGAGGGTGTGAACACCGTCGGTATCACCTCCGGTGCCTCCGTGCCGGAGATCCTGGTTCAGCACGTTGTAGAGCACCTCGCCCAGTTCGGTTTTGGAGATGCCGAAGAAGTCACCACCGCGCAGGAAAAGATCGTTTTCTCCCTGCCGCGGGTACTGCGCCCCAGCGATCGCACCCAGAAGCGCTAAGGCTTGAGTAGACCACAACGGGCGCCGCCTCCGCTTGAGTAGCGAACGGGCGGCGCCCATTGTCGTGCCTGTCGGCACTGCGCCCCTCCCGCACACGGGTCGGTGGTGCGGGCACTGTGGTGAATAGGGGACGAGCTAGCGCTAGTGAGATCCGCCTAGCGCTCCCTCGGCGGGTGAGTGCGAAAGCCATAGGAATCCGCGTCCTCAGGCCGAACAGTAAAGGAATCACGGCGCACCTCGCGGCGCGCGCCCCGAGGGCTACGGGAGGCACGGGGGTTGCGTGGTTCGCGCGGGCCTTGAGGGTCGCGCTGAACGCGCGGGTGTCGCTGCGCATTGTGGACCCCCCGCTGTTCGGAGCGGTAGCCCTCAGAATGCGGCCTAGGGCGCAGCTCATCCTGCCGGGTCGTGCTGAAGTCGCGGGAGGCGCGGGGTTCCCGGCTGATTCGGGAAGAGCGGGCAGAGTCGCTGCGGCCGCGTTCTTCGCGCTCGAGGCGACGGAAGCGATTCTCGTGGTCCGGGCGGCGGACGCGGCGGGTACGATGCAGCTGCGCATCCCCGCGGGCTGGGCTGTCCTTGCGCTCTCCAGGGTGGGGCCGGCGCGAGGGGGCTGGGCGCGGCTCCGAGTGGGCACGGTGCGAACCGTGAGTAGCGGCCTCGTCAAGATCGCTGACGTTATAGCCAGTCGGGTGCTGAGGGCTCGGAGCGTGGGGGCGGGGCACGCGCGGAGAGCGGATCTCCTCGGCATCATGTCCGCGGCGCGGCGGCTCCGGGTGGCGGGGCTCGCGCTGTTCCCGCGGCGAGTGGGCTTCCCGCTGTTCCCGCGGCGGATGAGGCTCGCGAGGGGCGATCCGCTCCTCGGGCTCCATTAGATCCGAACGGCTGCGTTTGAGCAGATCCTCTACCGTCACTTCCGAGCTGCCGGACTCGCCGCGGTAGCGGCGAGATCGGTTCGCCGCCTCGCGGGCGCGTGCGGTGGTGGTGAGATTACGGCGATCGGAGTCGCTAGCTCGTTTGCGCTGGGCGCTGAGCTTGCGCTCGAGTTTTATGTTGTTTCGACGATGATGCAGATAGCGCAGCACCGCTACGGCGATGACGCTGAGTGTCACCACGATGAGGGTGGGGAAGAACTGCGCCAAGGGGTAGATCAGAGTCAAGAGCTCTGTCTTGGACAAACGCCCGTCGCCACCGCTGAGCGAATTGGATTTGTTCAGCATGAGCGCGGCGAATGGAGTCGCAATACCGAAGATCACCGGAATTTGCGCCACGGTGAGGGTCAGGCCACGAGGTTCCACGAGCAGCACAGTGACAAGGGCGCCGATGGCGAAAGCCATGAGGTAGAGCGTGCCCAATGTGTGCTGGTTGAGGCTGATCACGAGCCCAGTCACGATGGACGCAAGCAGGATCGATGTGGATGACCACGTGGGCAAACCCGAAAAACCACCGCGCGGTGAAGAGTGGCGGTGGGCTGAGGGATTATGTCGTGGCTGGGTTGGCACGAACCGATATCTTACCCATTCACCACGTGTTAATCCACGAGAGACACCGCCACCCCGTTGCGCTCAGGCTTCTCTGAGTCACCAGTTTTAGTCTGTCAAGCCGCTGTTTGTTCCACGCAACCCCTGCGCACGAGGATAATCCTGTTGAGCTGCATGCCGTGGCGGGGCGGGGGAGGTGCGGATCTCGTGTGGGGCAGAGACCGCCCGCGATGATCCGCCGAGGCCATAGGTCTCCTTAAGTTTGCGAGCGCTCACGAGCACTCGGGAGTCGAGAGAAGCCATGGCGGCGTTGTAGGTGTCCACCGATTTCTCTAGGCTGGCGCCCATTCGGGCGAAATGCTCCGTCATGGTGCCTAAGCGCCGGTATAGCTCATCGCCCACCTGTTGGATCGCAGCCGCTTGTTCAGAAACCTCGTAGTGCTGCCATCCCAAAGCCACGGTGCGTAGCAACGCCATCAAAGTAGAAGGGGTGGCAAGCACGATGTCACGGGAGAAGGCGTACTCCAAAAGCTCTGGATCGGCACCGAGGGCGGCATCGAGGAAAGGATCCGCCGGGACAAAGAGCACCACAAACTCGGGTGTGGGCTGAAACGCCGACTGATACTCCTTGCTCGACAGGGCCGTGACGTGGCTCCGGAGAAGGTGGGCATGGCGCCTTAGGTAGCCGGCGTGTTCTTCCGGATCTGTGGTTTCGAGGGCATCGAGATAGGCGCTGTAGGGCGCCTTGGCATCGACCACGATGTGCCGGCCACCGGAAAGGTGGATAACCATGTCCGGGCGGACTCGGCTGCCGTTAGCGCTGGTGGTGGTTTGAGTATCAAAATCCACGTGTTTGACCATCCCGGCTAGCTCTACCACCCGCTCCAATTGCACCTCTCCCCATCGTCCCCTCACCGTGGGATTCTGCAGTGCGGTGACCAGTTTGGAGGTGTGGTCCGACAGTCTCGCCGAGGTGCGCAGCATTGTGTGCAGGTGGCTGTTGAATTCAGCATGGGCTTGCGCTTGTCGACGCTCCATCTGACTCACATGCTCACTCAACGCAGACATGGTGGCGTGAATGGGGGCGAGCTGAGGCTCGAGGGAGGCGGGGGCAGGGCTAAGCCCAGGCTGGTGTGCATCCGCAGACTCGAGCTCGCGGCTACCAGCGGAATGGGCTGGGTTTTCGCCGCTGAGAGTCTCTGCACTGAGGGCTCCGCGGGCTATCCAGCCCAAGACGAGGCCAACAACCAAGGCAATGAGAGCAAGCAGGAGCGCGGCGAAGCTATTCATGGCTCACCACTGTAGAGACTGAGCCGGACCCCTTTTTGTTACTTCTTACGGCGATTATCGAATAAGTGTGCGATGAGATTGGGTGTTTCTTTAAACGAGACTGCGCTACCGCTGCGCTGCTCGGTGCCCTCGCGCCTGGTGTCGGTGGTGAAACGCAGGGGAAGTGTGAGCAAGCGGGTGCGCCGTTCGCGGGCCTCTTCCTCGGTGTGTTTACCCGAGATCGAGCCCTGCTGGGTCATAAACGTGATGTCCTCGGCGCGTTTCTCCCCAGAGCGTAGGGCCACCACGTCCGAGATATAGCGCAGGATCACAGCCACGGTGGCGGCGAAGGGGACGGCAAGGAAAGCACCGATGATGCTGAACAAGCTGCCGCCGATGGTGACAGACACCAGCACGATCACAGGGTGAAGGTTCATTGCCTTTGACTGCAGCATCGGCTGCAACACATTGCCCTCGAGCTGCTGGACTGCGAGCACGATGAGCAGGATGATGATCGCCTGCTTGATACCGAGCGAGACCAAGGCAACCACCACGGCAAGCGCACCGGCAACAAAGGCGCCCACGATGGGGATAAAGCCCGCCAGGAATGTCAAAACAGCTAGCGCGAGGGCGAGCGGAACGCCCACCACCACTAGTCCTAGGCCGATGAAGAAGGCATCGATAAACGAGACCACCGCCTGCACGCGGATGTAGCCAGAGAGCGTGACCCAAATGCGGGTAAGCAGCTCGGTGAGGTGCCAGCCCATGCGCCGCCCGGTGAAACTGCGCATCCAGGGCAAGAAACGGTCGCCATCTTTGAGGAAGAAGAAGGTCAGCACCAAGACGACCACCAAGGTGAGCATGACGGATGCCGCAGCACCAAGCCCAGCGAAAAGTTCACCGGCGATATTGCCGGATTGTTCTTGCAACCACTTCGTGCCGGACTGGAAGGCCTCGGTGAGATCTTGCTCCCGCAGGTTTAACGGCGGGCCCTGGAGCCACAACTGAAAACGTTGCACCGCTTCGAGGGTTTGAAGATAGAGGGTTTGCGACTGTCGAATCATCGACGGGGCGATGAAGGAAATGATCGCCGCGAGAATCGCCACAGCACACAGCAAAACCACAATGGCCGCCAACCCCGCCGGTACTCCGAGGGCACGTAGCTTCTTGGTTGGGCCAACCAGCACCGAGGCTACGAGCAGAGCGAGGATGAGGGGGAGCAGTCCCTGCCAGAATTGAGTCACAAGCCAGCCGGCACCTAGCGCGGTGGCGAAGATGATGAGGATGCGTACGCACCACCAGGCGAAATCTTTGATCAATTCCGAGATCACGTCGGAGCGATCAGTGGGATCGGACTCCAGCTCCTCGAAGGTGCTCGATGCGTCATCGTCGAGGGGCGTGGGGTTATCCGCGCGGCTCGTAGCCGATTCATCGTGTGGGTGGGCGGAATCGCTGCCGTCATTAGTGGATGTGCTCACATTCTTTATCTTGCCCAAAAAACCTCTCGGGCGAAACCATGAGACCTGAGTTCATCTCAGGGCATTCTTTATCCCCGCACACCTCACCGAAGCCGAGCTGGGCGGCTGTTAGGATTAGGCCTCGTGAGCCTTACACTTGGAATCGTCGGCCTGCCCAATGTGGGCAAGTCCACGCTGTTTAATGCCCTGACCCGCAACGACGTGCTAGCTGCGAACTACCCCTTCGCCACCATCGAGCCCAATGTGGGCTTGGTGGAGCTGCCTGATGCCCGTCTGAAGACCCTCGCTGAGATCTTTCACTCCGAGCGCATCCTTCCCGCTACGGTGTCCTTCGTGGACATCGCCGGCATCGTCAAAGGCGCTTCCGAGGGCGAGGGCTTGGGCAATAAGTTCCTCGCCAATATCCGCGAAGCCGACGCCATCTGCCAGGTGGTGCGCGCCTTCTCCGATGAGAACGTGATCCATGTGGATGGCACTATCGATCCTCGCTCGGACATTTCGGTGATTGAAACCGAGCTGATCTTGGCTGATCTGCAGACCATCGAGAAGGCCTTGCCGCGGCTGGAGAAGGAAGCCAAGAAGGATAAAGACAAGGCGCCGATGGTGGCCGAGGTGAAGAAGGCACAAGAGATCCTCGAAGATGACCGCACCCTCTTCGCAGCCTCGGTGGCTGGGGAAGTGGACCTTGCTCTGCTCCGCGAGCTGCACTTCCTTACTTCCAAGCCCTTCCTTTACGTGTTTAACGCCGACGAGGACGTGCTGAGCGACGATGCCCGCAAGCAGGAGTTGCGCGATCTCGTTGCTCCCGCGGACTGTGTATTCCTCGATGCCAAGACCGAGGCCGAGCTGTTGGAGCTCGACGAGGAAGAGGCAGCAGAGTTGCTCGAAAGTGTGGGCCAGGACGAGCCAGGGCTTGCCTCTTTGGCCCGCGCCGGCTTTGAGACCCTTGGGCTGCAGACCTACCTCACCGCTGGGCCGAAAGAAGCCCGCGCGTGGACTATCCACAAGGGCGATACCGCGCCCCAAGCTGCGGGAGTCATTCACACCGACTTCGAGAAGGGCTTTATCAAGGCAGAGATCGTTTCCTTCGACGATCTAGCCGCTGCCGGCTCCATGGCCGAGGCGCGCGCCAAGGGCAAGGTCCGGCAGGAGGGCAAGGACTACATCATGGCCGATGGCGATGTGGTGGAGTTTAAGTTCAACGTCTAAAGCTACGGGTGTGTAGCGCTCGCTACGGCGATGATGCAGCGATCGGAGCCCACGTGCTTCTGTGCCAGCGCGACGATAACATCGACTTGCCTGGGACAGGACGGCGTGAACACGCCTAAGGCGGCACGGCCCGCTGGGAGCTACCCCTAGGGCAGGGAGGGGGTGTAGCGCAGTGCGTTCGGCCGCAGATTCACCTCGGTGGCAATGCGTAGCGTGGACGCCACCTTGGAATCAGCGCGCAGCTTATACAGCTGGGAGACCACCCGGTCCCGCACTGTATAGGGGGACATGGTGTTGAGATAAATCTTGGTGCCGCCCTCAAAGCCAGCAAGGGTGGATACGCGCCACTTGATCATCACGCGCCACGGCATCGGTAGGTCCAGATTGATCGGCTTGTGGTGCCATTCCTCATTGCAGGGCACGTCCGCGCCGGTGGCAGCGTGACAGGCGTGGATGAGATCACTCATGCCATCGCGCTCATCCTCGGTGTGATTCCACGGCTCAGACCTCGCGGACTTAGAAAAGATCTCCAAAGTGGGGTAGCGGTGGCCAAACCCGGCGAAGCACACAGCGTGATCATTCTCTGCAATCACCAAGTTGTGGCGGTGGGCATAATCGACGGCCCATTCGTTATACATATTGGGATTCGAGCGCAGCCGCTGAATCTCACTCTCGGCCTGTACGCCGCGATCATCGATGGCTACCAGCTGCTTATGCAGGTGATCGAAGGAGGCTCCCGCCGGCTTCAACCAGTTCTGGAACACCGCCACATAGGGGGCGTAGCGATTATGCCGGTAGAGATCCTCCATCGAGTCCACGGTGAAACGAATGAAAGCGCGGTGCTCGTCCACGCTGAGAGTGCCAGACGAGGCCAACTGCGAGGTGTCAGTGGCATCCTCGGTGAAGTGGCGGCGGCCAATGATCACATCGTGCCCACCAGCAAAATAGCCGGGTGCTTTAGCCAGCAGGTCCTCCTCGGTGGTGGCCATAACCTCCGCTTCCGGAATGCCGGAGGCGCGCAGCCGAGTGCGCACGATGTTGAGCACATGCTCGCGCCCGGCTGGATCGGCGAGATAGGTGTGCATGCGCTGCGAGATGTCCTCATCAATAGCGAGGTCATAATTGGCCTGCCAATAATCAAAGGACAAAATCTCGAAGAGATTCGGCACGCGGCGAAACGCATAATCATCATCCAGCTCACTCGGTAGCAGCCCGCGCTTGATCTCCCACCCCTGAGCCGTGCGCACAATGCGGGACTTCTCTGGCGGGGTGTCCAGCTGGCGCGCCGCCCCAAAGGCGCACGAGGAATCCCGATCCTCCGGACGCAGCGGGGCGGGATCAACCGTGGGCACCGACAGCGGTCGATTGCCACGGCCCGGCACCGTCCACACCTCCGTGCCGGAGAACGGATTGATCTGCTTGATCGTGCCGTCCGCCATGGTCTGCAGCGGGGCGGGGCGGGAATACATAGGAGAGCTCATGAACTCTAGCGTATTAGCTGCGCCATCGGCTAGCATGCTGGCATGGCACAGGTCATCTTCGATTGTCTCGTTCCCACAGCAGAGATCCCCGAGCTCACCCAACGCTGTGAACTGCTTCTTTCCCGGCTCGTCGAGCACAATAAGGTAGGCGAAGCGCAGCTGCGCGCTGTGGAGCACGCCCCCGCCCTCGTTGAGGGGGTGGAGCAGACCCTGCGAGATACCTATGCCGAACAGCACGACGGCATCGAGCTTGCCGACGCCGAAGTGATCCGCATGATCCTCGAGATCGAACGGCCCGCCCATTCCTTAAATGGTCTTGTCATGGCGCTGTCACGGCTGTTCACTCCCGCGGCCGCCCTGCCGCGCGATCCCGCCGCTCTCGAAAACGAGCGGGCCTTCGAAGTACCGGCGCGCTACCCGTGGACCGTGCAGGTGCGCCCCTAACCCTTCACCATTTCTCAACTTCTGGGATCTTCTCTGAAGACACTTCTTCCTTTTGTAGTGGCGCGGCGGCGCGCGCTCAGCCGTGAAGTATCGGCAGGCATATCCCCTGCGATGATCTGTGACGGGCGCTACACTGCGCTTTAGTGGCTGAAACTATCCCTAGTCTCGCCGCCGCACAGAGTACGCACCGCCGTATGGCTGTTGGTGCCACCGGCACAGCGTGCTGACACGACCATCCGAAGAACACTAAGGAGAGTCCATGCCTCCCCAGAATCCGTGGAACGGTCCAGACGACGGGCCCCATAACGCGCGACAGGGCCAGCCAGGCCCGTATAGCCAGCAAGCACCGCAGGGCCAACAAGTACCGCAGGGCCAACAAGTACCGCAGGGCCAACCTGGCCATCCAGGTAGCCAAGGACCCCAAGGTAACGACGGGTATCAGCCGGCAGGAAACCCTGGGCAGCCAGTTCCACCGCAAGGGCAGCAGTGGGCTTCGCCCGCCACTCCCGCCCCAGGGCAGGGTGGCCCCGGTGGCCCCGGTGGCCCCAGTGGTGCTGCACTGGCCGGTGGTTCCGGCAACGGGATGGCCGCGAAACCTTTTCTTCTCGGGCTCGGAATTGGCCTCGTGGTAGCGCTCATCGTGGGCGCTGCGTCCTGGATGACGGGAAATAACGATAAGAAGGAACTCGCTGCAGAGGTGGAGGGGATAGAAGAAGCCGCCACTGCCGTGGCGGGGGCAGCCTCGTTTAGTGACGTCAACGAGCTCGTCTGTGCAGAACGCAAGGGCGATCCCGAGGTGTTGGCCGAGATCGACAGGTACGCCTCAGGGCTGTGGGAGGTTCGCGATTATGAGGAAGTTTCCGTAGACAAACTTCACTTCATCAACGGCGATCATGACCGTATCCGCTTTGAGGATGACGAGTTCCCAACCGTTTTCGAGAAGATCGACGGCTCGTGGCAGCTGTGTGATCCCTATGTTGACCTGCAGGAGGCTAGTGACGCCTACACGGAGGAGCGGGATCGCTCCAGTGCCATGCTGGATGACAGCGCTGCTCTTGAGGGGCTTGAAGGGATAGGGGACATCGACGAGCAATTCCTTGAAGAGTGGGAAAAGAACTTTCAGGAGTTACTCGACCAAGCTGGACAGAACTAACTCCCGCCCCGCCCAGCTAGCCCTGCATATATGTGCGCGCTAGCTCACGCCCAGCCGCACGCATCTGCTCAGCGACCTCCATATCTGGTGCGAGCTCATAGACTTCCGTGGGGTGCTGAGTGGCCTCATAGCTGCCGCATACCACCACCGCGGTGGTATCGGCCGTTGCGGCCAGCTCGGTGACACACCCGACCACTTTGCCGCCGAAGGAGGTCTCATCCACCCGCCCCTCGCCAGTGACCACCACATCGGCAGCCGCAATGGACTCAGCCAAACGATGCTGCGCGGCAAGAAACGGCGCGCCGGGCTGAAGCTGGATCTGGCTATCTGTGCCATGGATGAGACGTGATAGCCAGCTCAGTCCCACGGGAATTGCCCCAGCCGCCCCGAATCCGGCGGTGGTGGGGTTGATGTCGCAGACAGTACAGAGCCGAGAAATACCGGCATCGAGGATGTCTACGTCCTCGGCGCTGGCTCCTTTTTGCGGTCCGAACACAGCTGCGGCACCCTTCGGACCGGTGGCGGGGTTGGTGACATCAGCCAGCAGCACCCACTCCACTGCGGCGGCCTTCACATTGAGCTGGGCGGTATCAATGAAATCGAGATTGCGCAGCTCCCCGCCGCCTTGACGCAGCATATAGCCGCGGTGATCCATGGGCGTGGCTCCGAGCGCAACGAGGATGCCCGTGCCGCCATCAACGGTGGCGCTACCACCCAGGCCCAGCACGATCCGCTGTGCCCCGCGTTCCACCGCATCGGCGATGAGCACACCGGTGCCGAATGTGTCCGAGGTCAAGGGGCTGTGCTTATCGCCCACTCCCGGCAGTCCCGAGGCCGCGGCCACGTCGATCACCGCGGTGGCCGGCTCCTTATCGTGGGCGGGAATGAAGGTGTAGGTGGCGTCGATAAGCATGCCATCGGCGGAAGTGGTGGGCAGGGTGACGCTGCTGCCGGCAAAGAGGCTGGAGGTGCCTTCGCCGCCGTCGGCCATGGGGGCATCAATGATGGTGGCATCGGGCAGCACCTCGCAGATGCCGGCACTGAGGAACTCGCATGCCTGGTGTGCGGTGGCGGTGCCTTTAAAGGAATCGGGGGCGAGAACGAACGTCATCGGGCGAACAGTCATAGCTACTCAGTCTATAACTCGCAGCCGCAGGCTTTTTTCTCGCACAATCGAGTGCTGGGCCAGCTGCGGCGCCGATAAACTGAGCTCAGCAGGGCCGCCGATCATGCCAGTCGTGCGGGTGGCGGCACCGAGTGAGGTTTTATTTCAAGCAAGGAGTGCGTGTGAGAACACAGCAGGGCAGTAGACGCTACCACCCCGCCATGAGGCGACGACTGCACGAAAGTGATGCGTGTCAGGGCCGAAGGGGCAGACATCTTTTGTGGCGCACGCTCGGCGCTGGTGCAGCGGCGGCGGCGCTTGTCTTTTATGGTGCGGCGCTGGGAGCACCGCCAATGGCACGCGCGCAGATTCCCGCCGCGTCGCCATCGCTTGCGGCGCAGGCCTTCTCGGAGGCGCCGGAGCCTTCAGTTGCACCGGAGATCGAGGCGACGGGCGTAGATGGCCCGCGAGTGGCCCGAGCCTCGGAAGCGAAAAGGGTAATGGCCCACGCCCAAGATGCGCCACTGAAGCCGGCGGGGACCAATGATCCCACCTGCCGGGTGAGCCCTGAGCGCAGCGAGGCGGTGATTATGCTGCACGGCACCGATTCCACCTTCTATGGCGATTACGCGGAGCTTGCGCCTCGGCTCGTTGATGCTGGATGGTGTGTGTTTGGCTTGGACTACGGCCAGGGCGCGGATCCGGAGAAAGGCTTTGGCTACCTCCCGCTCGAGGATTCCGCAGCACAGGTGGACGAGCTGGTACGTGCGGCGGTGGCTACCTCTGGGGCCACGGGGGTGCACGTGATTGGTTTTTCCCAGGGCGCCTCGGTGGGGCGCATGTGGGTCAATGCGATCGATCGCGGAAAACTCACCCGCAGCTGGATCGGTATCGCCTCGCCCACCCGCGGCGGCGGGCCGGCGCATCTTGGCTCCGTGGTGGATCATCTGAAGGACCGCGCGGCCGAACAGGCTACATCGCAGTCTGGTTCCGTGGAGATGCGCGCAACAGTGGCCGAGGGGCTGAGTGCGGGCATTGATCGCCTGCTGCAGCCGAGCCTGCAGCAGCTGTTGCGGGGATCGCGGGCCATTGAAGCGCAGAATACCCCGGCAGAGACGGTGCCAGGTCCGCGCTACACCACCATCGCCACGCGGGTGGACGAGATGATCTGGGATGTGGATGTGCAATCAATTCATGGGCCCATGGCGCAGAACCTCGTGGTGCAAGATGTATGTCCACATAATCTGGGCGGCCATATGTATTCTCCCTACAATCCGACCGTCATGAGCGCGGTGTTAAACCTATTGGACAATTGGCAAGACGGGGGTGATTGGGGGGACGTTACGTGCCGTCCGGTTCCACTGGGCTTCGACATGCCAGAACTTATTGTGGTGGACAACCTGCGGAAAATGCGGGGTGATGCGCCACACGATCGGCCTGTGACGTACGTAACACGAAGCTGATTTGCGTCTCGCCACCCCCGACCAAGAGACTAGATATCGGTAAGACGATAGAAATTCATCCCTCGAGTTCACGAGGGACATTGGATTGGAGAACCATGACGGATATCGCCACTAAGAATGATGAAGTGCAGTCTGTCGACGCACAGATCTCGGAGTACTACAACCGCCTGTGTCAGCGTAACGCCGGCGAACCCGAGTTCCACCAGGCCGTGCTTGAGGTTCTGGAATCCCTCAAGATCGTCCTCGAAAACGACCCGCACTACGCCGACTACGGCCTCATTCAGCGCCTCTGTGAGCCGGAGCGTCAGCTGATCTTCCGTGTGCCGTGGGTCGACGACCAGGGCGAGGTTCAGGTCAACCGTGGCTTCCGTGTGCAGTTCAACTCCGCACTCGGCCCCTACAAGGGTGGCCTGCGCTTCCACCCCAGCGTGAACCTGGGCATCATCAAGTTCCTCGGCTTCGAGCAGATCTTCAAGAACTCGCTCACCGGCCTGCCCATCGGCGGCGGCAAGGGTGGCTCCGACTTCGACCCCAAGGGCAAGTCTGACGCCGAGATCATGCGCTTCTGCCAGTCCTTCATGACGGAGCTGCACCGCCACATCGGTGAGTACCGCGACGTCCCCGCCGGTGACATCGGAGTCGGCGGCCGCGAGATCGGCTACCTTTTCGGTCAGTACCGTCGTCTGGCCAACCAGCACGAGTCCGGCACCCTTACCGGTAAGGGCCTCGAGTGGGGCGGCTCCCTGGTGCGTACCGAGGCCACCGGTTACGGCCTGGTGTACTTCACCAAGGAAATGATGGCTGCCGACGGCAAGTCCCTCAACGGCGCCAAGGTGATCGTGTCCGGTTCCGGTAACGTGGCCATCTACGCCATCGAGAAGGCTCAAGAGTTCGGCGCCGTGGTGATCGGCTGCTCCGACTCCCAGGGTTGGATCCACACCCCGGACGGCATCGACTTGGAGAAGCTGAAGGAGATCAAGGAGGTCCGCCGCGACCGCATCTCGGCTTATGCCGACGAGGTCGAGGGCGCTACCTACCACTCCGAGGGTTCCATCTGGGATCTCGAGTGCGATGTGGCCCTGCCGTGCGCCACCCAGAACGAGCTGGACGGCGAGCACGCCCAGAAGCTCGTCGACACCGGCTGCAAGTATGTTGCTGAGGGTGCAAACATGCCCTCCACCGCTGAGGCTGTCGAGGTCTTCCGCAAGAACAAGATCGCCTTCGGTCCCGGTAAGGCTGCCAACGCCGGTGGTGTTGCCACCTCCGCTCTGGAGATGCAGCAGAACGCTTCCCGCGACTCTTGGTCCTTCGAGTACACCGACGAGCGCCTGCACGTGATCATGCGCAACATCTTCCGTGCCTGCGAGCGCACCGCCGCCGAGTACGGCCACGAGGGCGACTACGTCATCGGCGCCAACATTGCCGGCTTCAAGAAGGTTGCCGACGCCATGCTGGCCCAGGGCGTGATCTAGTCCTTCGCGCTTTCGGCTAAACTCCGACTTCCATTCGAACACCCTCCCTATCTGGCCCTCGTGGCCTTAAGGGAGGGTGTTCTTTTGCGTCTTGTGTGGAAGAGAAGGTGAGCGTAGGGCTGTTTTCTTCAGGCCTATACGCCCATGTCATTCCACCCCGCGGCCGCTGCGGCGCGGTAGAGTGTGGGCCATGTATCGCGTCTTTGAAACCCTTGATGAAATGGTCCAAACAGTGGAGCAGGCCTATGGCGTGCCCATGACCCCCAACTGCATGGTGCCGCGCAACGATATGCTCATGCTTCTCGACGAGCTCCGCAACGCCCTACCAGTAGAAATCGACGATGCCCAGGATGTGCTGGACAAGCGTGACGAGATTCTGCATGACGCCAACGCGAAGGCAGATAGCATCGTGGGCGAGGCGCAGGCCGATGCCAACGAGATTATGGATACTGCTCATCGCGATTCCGAGGCGATGGTCTCGAATGCGCAGGATCGGGCGCACCGGCTGGTGGCGGAGGCCGAGGATGAGGCCAAGCGGGTGACCGATGATGCTCGCCGCGAGGCGGATGATCGTATCGACCGCGCTGAAGCTGAGGCTGAGCGGTTGGTGGCCCAGGGTAATGATTCCTATGACCGCTCTGTGTCTGAAGGTCTGGCCGAGCAGCAGCGCCTGGTGTCTGAGTCTGAGGTGGTGCGCCGCGCCAACGAGGAAGCTCACCGTGTGGTGGATACGGCTCACGCGGACTCTAATCGTCTGCGCGCCGAGTGCGATGACTATGTGGATGCCAAGCTGGCTGAGTTCGAAGACAGTCTCAATGCAACCCTGCGGGTAGTGTCCCGGGATCGCACCGCTTTGCGACGCGGCGCCGGTGCGGTCGGAAGCGGCCGTTCCAGCGAAGGCCAGCGCTACGACTACGGCGAGGATCTCTAAGTCTTATCCGCCTCTACAGCGGAGGTGCTTTCGCCCGCGCGGGGCAAGCAACGTAGTCTAGAGTGCATGACATCACCGCTGATATTCGATGTAGCACATCTGCTTTCGCCCTCGGCGAATACGGACTACCGCTCCACTAGCGGCCCCGCGCCTGAGCGCATCGGGCTCGAACTTATTGCTATTGATCAGGGCTCCGAGCTCGGCGTGGACGCCACGCTCGCCCCGCTTGGTGATGCCGTGATGGTCGATGCCACCGTGCACGCCACGTTGAGCGGGCAGTGCGCGCGGTGTCTCGAGCCGCTGCGGGTGCAGCGCGATTTCCGTATCTCTCAGGTGTACTCCGAGTCCACCGACTTCATCACCGATGACGCCGCTGAGGATGACGAGGACGCAGCCGATGAGCTGCAGGATGCAATCGGCCGTATCAACCAAGGTCGCGTCGATCTGCTTGATGCCCTCACCACCACGGTGGGGCTCGAGTTGCCGTTTAGCCCCACCTGTGAGGACTACGGCGATGAGTGCGTCTACGATACGGTGCCCGCCCCGGATGGGGTCTCGGGTGAGGAGGATGACGAGCGTATTGATCCCCGGTGGGCAGGATTGGAGAAGTTTCAGTGAGTCGACGCAAACAACGCATTCCCCGCGAAAAGGCGTGGGAGCAGCGCTTCCACGAGGTGGATCACGCACCGCTTCTGCAGGCGCTGGGCGTGGAGCTCTCCGATGAGGGGCTGAAGCTCGCACTCACGCACCGGTCTTTTGCCAATGAGCACGAGCACCTGCCCAATAACGAGCGCCTAGAGTTTCTTGGCGACGCCGTGCTCGGGCTGTCCGTGGCCACCAGGCTGTATCACAACTATCCGCACAGTCCCGAGTCCGATATCTCGAAGATGCGGGCCTCGATTGTCTCGCGCTATGGCTTGGCGGACATCGCCCGCGAAATCAACCTCGGCCCGCACATTCTGCTGGGCAAGGGCGAGCTGATGACCGATGGCGCCAATAAGGATTCCATTCTGGCCGATACCACCGAGGCCCTGCTGGGTGCGATCTATATCGAGCACGGTTTCGCCGTGGCCGAACAGGTGGTGCTTACCCTGTTCGGCCACAAAATCGAAACCGCCCGCAGCACGGGGCTGCACGTGGATTACAAGACAGCACTGCAAGAGCGCGCAGCCGAGAACAAACGCCCGGCACCGGTGTATCACTGCACTGCCGTCGGCCCCGATCACCAGCGCCACTTCACCGCCTATGCCGTGATCGACGACCGCCTGGTAGGCACCGGTGAGGGGCCGAATAAGAAGTCTGCTGAACAACAGGCGGCCCGCGAGGGCGTGCCCGCTCTCGAGCGGCAGTGGGAAAACTTGCCGCTCTTCGACCCTGCGGTCGTGCAGCAGCCATAACGATGCCAGAACTACCTGAGGTAGAGGTGGTGCGCGCCGGTCTGGCCCCGCGCTTAGAACAGCGCTGCATCGTTGACGCCCGCATTCTGCATCCGCGCGCCATCCGTCACAATGAGGATTCGCTGGATTCCTTTGCCGCCCGGTTGCGACACCGTCAGATTCAGGCGGTATCGCGGCGCGGCAAGTTTATGTGGTTGCGTCTCGATGAGGCTGAGGCCGTGGTCATCCACCTCGGCATGTCTGGGCAGATGCTGTTGAGTACTGATCCGCACGCCCACGAGTCCCATCCGCATCTTCGCGCCCGATTGCTGCTGGATGATGGCCTAAGCGTGTGGTTTATTGACCAGCGCACATTCGGCTATTGGCGCCGTGATGATCTCATTCCGGTGGGGGAGATGGGCCAGCAGATCCCGGCGTCGATAAGCCATATCGCCCGTGATCTGCTCGATCCGCTCGCCTGCCTGCCGGAGGTGGCGCAGGCGTGGAAGCAGCGCTCGCGGCCGATCAAGGCGCTGTTGTTGGAGCAAAATATCGTTTCGGGCATAGGCAATATCTATGCCGATGAGATGCTCTGGGCGGCGCGAATATCAGCCACCCGTGCGGCGGCACGCATCAGCGCGGCGCGGCTGCTCACCCTGTTAGAGGAAGGGCAGCAGGTGATGACCCGCGCCCTAGCCCAGGGTGGAACCAGCTTCGATGATCTCTACGTGAACGTCAATGGCAGCTCGGGCTATTTCTCGCGTTCGCTCAATGCCTATGGTCAGGCCGGACGGCCCTGCGCGCGCTGCGGTACCCCGATACAGCGGCGGACCGTGGTGGGGCGCTCTACCTATTTTTGTGCCCGCTGCCAGCACTGATCACGTGAGTGAGCCGCGTTACTTTAGGTCGTGTCCGTGTACGGCGGTATATTTTTCCTCATGGAATCCTTAACTGCTGCGATTGACGCTTTTAATGAGTACTTCTGGTACCTCGTCATCGCCCTTCTCGTGTTCGCCGGCGTGTACTTCGGTGTCCGCACCGCAGTGGTGCAGCTTCGCTACGTGCCGGAGATGTTCAAGTCCATCACCGAGAAGCCCTCTGATATCTCGGAGGGAAAACAGGGTGTATCGGCCTTTAAGGCCTTCACCATTTCCGCAGCCTCGCGCGTAGGCACCGGCAATGTGGTGGGCGTGGCCATCGCGATCGCCACCGGCGGGCCGGGCGCGGTGTTTTGGATGTGGCTGTTTGCGCTGCTCGGTGGAGCCACCGCCTTCGTAGAGTCCACCTTGGCGCAGGTATATAAGGTGCGCGATGAGGATTCCTACCGCGGTGGTCCGGCCTACTACATCACGAAGGCCTTCAACGCCCGCTGGCTAGCGCTGGTGTACGTGTTTGCCATTGTGGCCACGTACGGGTTCGTGTTCAACGCGGTGCAGTCCAATTCCATTGCGGCTGCCGTGAGCCTGTCCTTTGATATGGACACCACGACCACCAAGATGATCATTGGTGCCCTGATGGCCGTGGCCACCTATGTGGTGATCTTTGGCGGTATTCGCCGCATCGGCGGTTTCACCCAGGTGGTTGTGCCGATTATCGCCGTGGCCTACATTCTCATCGGTTTCATCGTGGTGGCTCTCAACATCACCGAGGTGCCGCGCATGCTGGAAGACATTGTGCTCAATGCTTTCGGCATCCGCGAGTTCGCCGGCGCCACCTTGGGTGCGGTGATCATGAAGGGTGTACAGCGCGGGCTGTTTTCTAACGAGGCCGGTATGGGTTCGGTGCCCAACGCCGCCGCCACCGCCAGCGTCTCGCACCCAGCCAAGCAGGGTCTGATCCAGACCCTGGGCGTTTACTTTGACACCCTCGTGGTGTGCACCATCACCGCCTTCATCATTCTGCTCGCCCACGGCGATTATGTCTCCAGCGATGGCGGTATCGAGCTCACCCAAACCGCGCTGGCCTCCACCGTCGGCGCGTGGGGCATTCACTTCCTCACCGTGGTCATTATCTTCTTGGCGTTCTCCTCGGTGATCGGTAACTACTACTATGGCCAGTCCAATATCGAGTTCCTCACTCGCTCGCGCAGCGCGCTAACCATCTACCGAGTGCTGGTGGGCCTGTGCGTATTCGGCGGTGCTCTGGGCACGGTGCCGCTGGTGTGGTCGCTGGCCGATGTGTTCTCTGGCATCATGGCCACGATCAACTTGATCGTGATCATCCCGCTCGGCGGGGTGGCTGTGGCTGTGCTGAAGAACTTTTCCGAACAGCGGGCCAAGGGGCACAATCCGGTGTTCCACCGCGATGATGTTCCTGGGCTGCGCGGCTGGGATGGCATGGAGTGCTGGGATGGCTCCGATCCGCTGACGTGGCGGGAAGAAAAGCAAAGGATTTCTAAGACATGAGCGGCCGCACTTCAGAGCCTGCACAACAGAGGAATCAGCCCGAACCTTCGCCTGAAAACATGGCGGACACGGGGCAGGTCAGGATGACCGCCTGGGTGCATGGACACGTTCAAGGCGTGGGATTTCGCTGGTGGACACTGCAACAAGCCAAAGAACTCGACATCGCCGGGTATGCGAAGAACATGGTGGATGGTCGAGTGTGTGTGGTGGCTGAAGGTTCCCGGCAGGCCGTGGCCGAGTTACTGCAGCGGCTCAGCGAGCAACCGAGCACCCACACTCGGCCAGGCTCGGTGGAGACGGTGATCCCGCAGTACACCGACCCGCGCGGGGCGAGTGGTTTTCACACCAGCTAAAATCTGTGCGGTGATCAACGCACATAGACCCAGCCCGCGCCTGCGTGGGGTGGGCCATGCCGGGAGGAATTCAAGGTGTATTTGAAGTCGCTGACTATGAAGGGGTTTAAGTCCTTCGCCAGCGCTACCACCATGAAATTCGAGCCCGGCATTTGTGCTGTCGTGGGCCCGAATGGCTCCGGCAAGTCCAATGTGGTTGATGCTTTGGCCTGGGTGATGGGTGAGCAGGGCGCCAAAAGCCTGCGCGGCGGAAAGATGGATGATGTCATCTTCGCTGGGGCGGGTGGGCGTAAACCACTGGGCCGCGCCGAGGTAACGCTCACGATCGATAACTCCGATGGGGCGATTTCGATCGACTACACCGAAGTCTCCATCACCCGCCGCATGTTTCGCGACGGCGCCTCCGAATACGAAATCAACGGCTCTCGCGCCCGGTTGATGGATATCCAAGAGCTGCTCAGCGATTCCGGCATTGGCAAGGAAATGCACATCATTGTCGGCCAAGGCAAGCTCGCTGAAATCTTGGAATCTCGGCCTGAGGAGCGGCGTTCCTATATTGAAGAAGCCGCTGGCGTGCTCAAGCACCGCCGACGCAAAGAAAAAGCGCAGCGCAAGCTCGTAGGGATGCAAGCAAACCTAGATCGTTTGCGTGACCTCACAGACGAACTGGGTAAGCAACTCACTCCCTTGGCCCGTCAAGCGGAGGCAGCACAAAAGGCCGCCTCCGTGCAGGCCCGCGTGCGCCACAATCGTCTCCTGCTGGCCGGCGATACCCTTACCCGTCGTGACGGCGCCTGCGCTGATGCCGAGCTGCAGCATCGCCGAGCCATCGATGCGCATGCCCGCGCCCGCGCGGAGCTCGACGAGCTGCAGGCCAGCGCCGCCGATTGGGAGGCCGCAGTGGAGGAGGTCACCCCGCAGCTGGAGCAGGCGCACAATCTGTGGTTCGAGCTGTCCTCCCTCGCCGAGCGGGTGGATGCCACCCTTCGTATCGCGCGGGAACGCACCAGCCGCGCGGCGGAGGAGGCCTATCAGGGCCCTGATGCGGCCCAGCTGCGGGAGAAGGCCGAGCTGGCAGAGGAAGAGGCGTATGAGCTCTCGGAAGAAAAGGAGATGGCTGCAGCCCAGTTGGAGGAGGTCTCCGCTGAGCTGGACACGGCGCGGGAGAACTACGAGCGGGCAGAGCGTGAACATCGCCGGCGCATCGCAGCGATCGCTGATCACCAGGCTGGGGTGGCCCGGCTGGGAGAGCGCGTCGATAGCGCGGAAAAGACCATTGCTGCCGCCGAACGGCGCGTAGCCGAACGGCAGGAGCAGGTGCGCCAGGCCGGTGCCAGCCTGCACGAACTTGAAGGGCAACTGGCGCAGGCGAAAAAGACGCTGCAAAGCACCACCGCGCAGCGCGCCCCGCTGGTTGATGATGCCCGCCACGCCCGCAGCGAAGCCGAAGCGGCGGAGCAGCGCCTTGAGGAGGTCAGCGCCGAGCACCGCGAGCTGGATGTAGCGATCTCTCGGCTTGAATCCAAGGTGGAGGTGCTGCGCCAGCAGCGTCCGCGGGCCTCACTGGCCAAGGATGTTGCCGCCGATTACAGCCAGCTTGCTGAGCACGTGCGAGTCGATACCGCCTATGCCCCGGCGCTGGCGGCAGCCCTCGGCACCCACGCTGAGGCTTGGGTGGGCGCGCTGCCCGATGCCCAGCTGCAGTCTCGGTTGGCCGAGGACAACACGGAAGCGACGGCCTTTATTGCTACCGGTACCTCCGAGCCGTGGCGTCTTGATGCCGATACCGGCGGGCATCCTTGGCTTCTCGATGAGCTAGAGCTTGCGCCGGAGGTGTCCTCGGCGCTGACGCGGATGCTGGTGGATGTGGTGATTGTGCCAGATAGCGCCGCCGGGCGCGCCGTGGTGGAAGCCGATCCGCGGCTGCGTGCAGTCACCCCCGCTGGGGCGGTCATGGGGCATGGCTGGATCATCACCGAAAGTGGCCACGGTGATGGGGAAGCGATCGGCACGAGCAGTGTGGAGATCGCCCAACAAATCAGTGACACCGAGGCTCGTCTGGCCAGCCTTGTGCGCCGCCGCGATGACATGGCCGGCACCCTATCCGGCACCAAGAAGGCAGCGGAGGATGCCCGAGTCAATGTGGCCGCCACCACCGCTGCGCTGCGCGAGTTCGACGCCGTGGATAAAACCAAGGCGGCCGAGGTGGACCGGTTGATTAAGGCTACCGACAACCAGCAGCGGGAGCATCAACGGCTCCTCGAGCAGCTGGATCGGGCCGCCACTGAGGTGGAGCAGGCACGCGAGGAGTACCGCACCGTCTCGGAGCTTCTCGCCTCCGCTGAGGATGAAGACAGCCCAGCAGAAATCTCCACCTCCGACACGGACAGCTTGGCTGCGCACGTGGAACAGCTGCGTTCTATGGACACCGAGGCTCGGCTGCGCCTTGCTCAACTCGAGCAGCGGGAAAATGCTGCGCTCGGGCGGGCAGCGGCGTTGAAGTCCCAGGCCATGCAGGCTGAGCAGCAGCGCACCCAGCACGAGGCGCGAGTGAAAAAGCGTCAGCACGACACTCGGGTGGCCGCCGCTGTGGCGCAGCTCAGTGAGCGCATGAGCACTCGGGTAGCTGCGGCTCGGGAATCTGTGGCCGCCCAGCGTGAGGAACTAGAACAGCGCAAAGCGTCCGTGGTAAGCAGCGCCCGCCGGGTGCGCGATCAGCTATCGGCAGCCACCCAGAATGCCACTCGCCTCGGCGATGCTCGGCATGAGGCCGAGATGGCTTTGTCCACGGCGCGGGTGCGGCTGGAGGAAAGCGTCGCCAAGCTCAGCGAACAAACTGGGCTCGATGCTGAGATACTGCGCAGCGAGTACGCCCCAGAGCCTAGTTTCGATCGTGCAGCCACCACTAGGGAGCTCAAGCAGGCCGAAAAACAGCTGGCCGCGCTGGGTAAGGTCAACCCCTTGGCGCTGGAGGAATACAAGGCCTTGGAGGAGCGCTACGATTACCTCAGCTCGCAGCTGGACGATGTGGAGCAGGCCCGCACCGATCTGGAAGATGTGATCGACTCGGTGGATGATCAGATCCTCACCCTGTTCACCGAGGCGTGGAAAGACGTGGAGGCGGAGTTTCCCAAGGTATTTGCCACCCTCTTTCCCGGTGGTGAGGGGCGGCTGCTGCTGACCAACCCCGCCGACATGCTGGGCACGGGCATCGATGTGGAGGCCCGCCCGCCGGGCAAACGCGTCAAGCGACTCTCGCTGCTCTCCGGCGGCGAGAAATCACTCACCGCGGTGGCACTGCTCGTGGCGATCTTCAAAGCCCGCCCCTCGCCCTTCTATGTCATGGACGAGGTCGAGGCTGCGCTTGACGACGTCAACCTCCGGCGCCTCATCGCGCTGTTCGAAGACTTGCGTGAAACCTCGCAGCTGATCGTGATCACCCACCAAAAACCCACCATGGATATCGCCAACGTGCTCTATGGCGTGACCATGCGCGGCGATGGTGTCACCCAGGTGCTGTCGCAGCGCATGAGCCCGCACAGCGAGCCACGCAGCGTTGACCCCGCGGTCGCCCAACCCACCGAGTAGCCGCGGTGAGCGAGCCTGCCACACGGGCAAGCGGGAGCCGTGCTGAAGCGCCCACGGCGGTGGACTACGCTAAGACTCTTAGCGCGGACAATGCCACGCGCTGCGTGTAAATACCGCACAGTATATGAACACAGCAGTAGAAGGGGACCACACCAACTCATGAGCACCGGCGCCGGTAGCAGGACCAACACAGCCGCCGATTCCTCCTCCACGGAATTTCTACTCGGGTGGGCATTCCGCACCGAGCTGGAAATGAAGCAGGAGTTCGAACACACCCCCACCTTTCCCATCCGGGCTTTGAGCTCGGATTCTCTGGAGCGCATCGAGCGTTTCTACGGGGCGTTTCTCTCTCGTCAGCTAGCAGATGGTGCCCAGCTAGAGGAGCTGATGGTCTCCTCCCCGAACCTGGCGCTGGCCACCCTGCTCAACCGCGCCTCCAAGATGATCGATGTAGAGAGCTTCTTCATCGAATATCTCTCCGGCATGGCATTGCCCACGACCGCAGAGATGGTCAGTGCAGCCGATGCCGCGGCGCGCCGGGTGATTGCCGCCACCGACACGGCCGTGCCCGAGGGCATGGCCGACACCCCGGTGCTGGTGCTGGCTGCGCATGTGGGTGTCACCGCCGCCGAGATCCCTGGATTGCTAGAGCTCCTTGACGCCCACGATGGCGCAGTGGATGTAGCTGCACTGGCGGAGTCCGAGGAGCTGGACGTGACCGCCGCGGTGGCCCAGGCGGCACCCGAGCTGCTCAGCGACGTGCTCGCATCGGTCGAGGCTTTCCGCCAGTTCACCGCCTCTCAAGGGGCGACCTGGCGGGTGCGCAGCGAGGAGTGGCCCCACCCGGCAATGCCGCAGCCGGTGGCAGAGCATGTGATCGCAGAACTTCGAGAGCGCCCCGTGGGCACCGAGGATCGCCAGCATGCTGTGGGCGTGGGCACCCGGGAGCTGCGGCCGCGCATCGTGTGGAACGCCGCCCGCCGCAAGGTGTGTCTGCGTCTGCCGGAGCAGAAAGTGGTGAACCAGCCCAACGAGGAAATCCAGTGGCGGGTGTCGGTCGACGGCACCACCACCGTCTATCGCACGGGGCGCCCTTGGGGCGAGCAGCGCCCCTATTCTGAGGCGCTCGACATTGCGGTGGAGCATCAGACCCGCGAGATCAACGTACACGATGTCACCACCGCCTTGAACTGGGTGGTACCGGTGGTCGCCTCCGATGATCCGGCCCTGATCTTCACCCCGAAGGGGGCGAATGTCACCGACAAGGCCTCGCTGCACTACCCGGAGCTGTGCGTGGTGTGCCCGAATGACGCCCAGGTAGTGGACGTGGTCGCCGGGCGCGAGCTGCCAATCATCGACACCGTCGCTGTCGAGGGATGGGATAAATGGCAGTGCGTGCGCGTCGACACCTCCGAGGCTGCGAGCTTGAAGATCGATCGTGGCGAGGCCGGCGAGCAGAACGTACGCTGCGTGGATGCCCGCCAGCGCGTGATCTTCCGAGATCCCTCGCCGGCCGCCGCCTGCGTGCGCACCACCAGTGGGCTGCCCGTGCACTCGGAATCCTTGCTGGCGGAGTTCCCGCCCACGGTCTCGGGTCAGGCCGAAACCTGGTATCTCACCGTTTCCGCCTTTGCTGGTATTGGTGAGGAGGGCATGGAGGTGGCCCCTGCCGAGCCTCTGGAGGTTCCCGCCGAGGGCGGGGTATTCGATATTTTCGATCCCTCTGCGTGGGAGTCGCCGTGGGTGGGGGAGTACCTCATTCGGCTGCGCGGACCGCGCAACGAGTCCTTCCGCCACGAGTGCGCGTTGGTCGAAGGACTGCACACCCAGACCGAGGTGGCTGGCGGTAGCCTGACCTTCCGTATCCCAGCTCAGGGCGGGCTATCGCCTGCAGCCCTGCGTATCGCGCACGGCGAGAAGCCCTTCGAGGTAGTGCCGAAGCGGGTGGAGGTGGCCCCCGATGCGCCGGGCATGGACTTCGCCATCACCACCGAGGAAGGCGATCAGCTGCCGCTGCGCTTCACCCCGCCGCGGCTGCTCTTCGAGCTGCCGTTGAGCACCCAGCCGGCGTCATGGCGCACTACCCGTGCGCGCGTACAGCCGGGCGAGTTCAACCCGAGTGGCATGGTGCGCTTGCGTGTGCCGGCTGGCGGAGGAGTGAGCCAGCCGAGTATCTCGGTGCGAAATCACCACGGCACCCCTTTGCGTACCGCGAAGATGACGCGCATCGATGACTACACCTTTGGCGCCGATATGTCGCGCCTGGTGGGTTCCATGAATGCGATGCCCGCCGGCCGCATGGATCTGGAGTGGGTGGATAAGGCCGTCAACCGCAAGGTCTCCGTCGGGCTTGCCGATATCAACCCTGAGCCCTTGACTTCTGGGGTTGAGCTTGTCGACGATACCCTGCACTTCTCCGACCTGCCCAGTGATCACCGAGTGGGCGCATGGATCTGGCCACTGACCGCGCCGTGGGCCTTGGCCCGCACCATCGCCGAGGTCAGTGCCGAGACTCCGCTACCGGAGGCGTTTCGTGGCGCTGGAGATGTGGCCGTGCAGCTTTTCTCCTCGGATCCTTACAGCATCCAGCGCCCTGCGCGCACCCCAGCCGAATCGGCGTTTAACATCTCCCAACCGGGCTACTACCGCAGCGGCTCTACGGGCTTCACCGAGTTTTCGGCGTTTCTCGCGGGAGAGTCCGACTCGGCTCCTGATGATCCGGCGATCATGCCGATGCTCTGGGACTTCCTCGCCTCTGAGGACAAGGCGGACACCCCCATGCGGCGGGCGATCACCGCGGTGGTGCACACCCACCCGCAGCAGGCTCTGTCGGGGCTCGCGTCCTCGTTGGTGCCGAGCGAGCTGCAGCCTGGATGTGTGGTGTCCTCCGGTTTGGTAGCCACCCCCATGTCCAGCACAGAGGGCGCAGCCCCAGCCGCGGTGGATGACACCGAAATTCACCGCAATGCCTGGATCGGTGTGCTGAGCGTGCTCGCAGGGCTGCCGGAGCTGGCTGCAGAGCTAGAGCAGGAGACCATCACTCCCGAAACGCGGCAGCGGCTGCGCGCGGTGATGAAGCAGCTCGAGGAGGCCGCTGGCAAACGTCTCGTGGAGACCTTGAGCACCGGTCGCGATGCCACCTTGGACACCGCCTGCATCGATAGGTCCACGGTGCAGATCGCGCACATGGATCCCGCCCAGCAGGAGATGCTGCTGGAGATGTTCTTCTCCCAGGCCGAGATCGTGCCTGGGCCGATGATGGCGGATTCCACCCGCTTGCTGGCGGTGTTCGAGACCTTCAAGCATCGCGAGCAGCTGTCGGAGATTTTGGTGCGGCACAAGTTGATCAAGCCGGCACTGACGCTGATGCGCGGCATCAAGGGCGCCCAGCGGCGCCTCTACAACTCGGCCCGGATCCGTTTCGACAAGCTGGACGGAGTCGATACCGACAACCCGCAGGATCTGTGGGCGCTGGCGCCGGTGGTGTCTATGATCTTCGCCCTGGCGGCACGGATGCACGCCCACGACATGCTGGGTAAATCCAAGCTGCTGGACGAGGTAGGCCCCGGCTGGGCAGAAATGGCCACCGTGGTGCCCGATCTGGTCACCGGCGATGTGGTTTCGAGTGAGGCGATGGTGCTGGCAGAAAAGTACCCTTCGCTGGCGAGCTAGAGCTACTAACGTGGATGGGGATCACCCGATCATCACCCTATATTGAGGATTGACGGTATGAATACCACTTATATTATTGCCGCGGTTGTTGTTGTTGTTGTTCTGCTGCTGCTGATCGCACTCATCGTGATCGGTTTGAAGCGCAAGCAATCCAAGACTGTCTCTTTCGAGAAAACCGAAGAGCAGACCAAGGAGCTCACCCGCGAGGAGAAATCCGGTAACTATCAGGTGCAGGGCGGCTTCAACTTTGCTCCCGGTGGCGGTAGCGGATCTGGTCCGAAGAAGAAGGAACCAGAACTTCTCAACGGCCAGCGCCTCGACACCGACCCCCCTAGCACCACGCCGCCAGCCGCGCCGGCGCCTACCCCGCCCGCTGCAGCGCCGAAGCCGGAACCGGCCAAGCCGGTTGATAAAGCCGAGCCGGTGGGGCCGGCCGATCCGAAGGTAGAGGCCACGCCCGCTGCAGAACCCGAGCCGGCTGCAGAACCCGAGCCGGCAGCCAAGCCGGAACCGGAGCAGTCGCTTGAGCCTAGCGCTGCAGAGGAGCAGATTAGCTCTATTGAAGACGGCGAGGTCGATCGGGTTGAGCACGACGCGGCGGGCGATGCGGCCGCCGATCTCGAGGTTGCTGCCGAACCGGAGGAGACGGTTGAACCTAGCATCGCCGAGGAGCAGATCACTTCTGTCGAAGACGGCGAGATTGATCGGGTTGAGCACGACGCCGCCGAGTCCGCTGCCACCGAGCGTGCCGAGCCCGCCGAGGCAGAGGACCTAGCTCCGAGTGTCACTGATGGCGCCACCCCCGTCACTCAGTCGGCCTCGTCTGAGACCTTCGAGCAGCCGGAGCCGCAGGCGGCTGAGGAGTTGGCCAAGCAGGAGGATATTCAGCAGGGTGGCGCGGATAAGCCCGCTGCCGCTGAGCAATCTGCTGAGACCGCTGTGGTGGAGCCACGCGAGGCCGAGGTGGAGCGTGACGAGATCGCCCCAGCTGAGGGGCGATTGGGCAAGCTGCGTGGACGGCTGTCGCGTTCGCAGAATGTGATCGGACAGTCCGTGCTCGGAATTTTGTCCGCCGGTGATCTGGATGAGGATGCGTGGGAGGAGATCGAAGACACGCTGATTATGGCGGATCTCGGATCCACCGCCACGATGAAGATCGTGGACGATCTGCGGGAAAAGATCGCCGCACGTGGCGTCTCTAGTGAAGACGAGGCCCGCGCTATGCTGCGCGAGACGCTCATCGAGGCCTGCCAGCCGGAGCTGGACCGCTCTATTAAGGCTATGCCGAACGAGGGCAAGCCTGCGGTGGTGCTTGTGGTGGGGGTCAACGGCACTGGCAAGACCACCACTACCGGCAAGCTGGCACGCGTCTTGGTGTCCATGGGGCACAATGTGGTGCTCGGGGCTGCCGATACCTTCCGTGCTGCGGCCGCGGATCAGCTCGAGACCTGGGGCACCCGGGTGGGGGCGACCACCGTGCGCGGCAAGGAAGGCGCCGATCCGGCATCGGTGGCCTTTGATGCCGTGGCTCAGGGCATTGATCAGCACACCGATGTGGTGCTTGTCGATACCGCGGGTCGTTTGCATACCTCCCAGGGGCTGATGGATCAGCTGGGCAAGGTAAAGCGCGTAGTGGAGAAGAAGGCCGAAGTAGACGAAGTGCTGCTGGTGCTGGATGCCACGGTGGGCCAAAATGGGCTGATTCAGGCGCGCACCTTCCGCGATGTGGTGGATATTTCCGGTGTGGTGCTCACCAAGCTCGATGGCACTGCCAAGGGCGGCATCGTATTCCAGGTTCAGGAAGAGCTTGGCGTGCCGGTCAAACTCGTCGGTTTGGGCGAGGGCGCCGATGATCTCGCCCCCTTCGAACCTGAGAGCTTTGTAGACGCCCTCCTAGGCTAGGCTACCCCCGCGTTTTACCGCCTCGCCGCCTCCTATCTGTGCAGATAGGGGGCGGTTTTTACGTTGTGGAACACAGCTTTCTATAGCCCAATAGAATTTATTTTTCTATTGGGCTATAGTTATCTTCCGTTGGTGATAAAGCACCCAACGACAACGAGACAACGTAGCAAGAAAGGAAGGAAACATGGAGGGAAACGCAAGCTGGATGCTCATGTCAGCTTCCTTGGTTTTGCTCATGACTCCCGCGCTCAGCATGTTCTACGGCGGAATGTCCCGACAGAAGTCCGTGCTGAACACGATGATGATGTCTTTTGGGGCGATGGGTGTGGTCATCCCAATCTTTATCCTCTATGGATGGTCCATGTCTTATGGCGGAAACGACCTCGCCGGCATTGTGGCCGATCCTTTTACTGACTTCGGTCTGCGCAATGTGATGACCGATGGGGCAGGCGCCTACGTTGTGGGTGACTCCGGATACCCGGCGATTATCGACGTCGCCTTCCAGGTGACATTCGCCGTGATCTCCGTGGCCCTGATCAGCGGTGCCATCGCGGAGCGTGTGAAGTTCTCCTCCTGGCTGGTCTTCGCCGGCCTGTGGGTCACCTTTGCCTACTTCCCGCTGGCACACATGGTGTGGGGCGGCGGCCTGCTCTCTGAGTCTTCCCACTCCGTCGCTGGATGGATGTTCGGCTCCGAGGGTGAGGAAGCCATTATCGGGCCTGTGGACTTCGCAGGTGGAACCGTGGTGCACATTGCGGCCGGTACCGCCGCCCTGGTGCTCGCCGTGGTCTGTGGGCACCGCAAGGGCTTCCCGCGCCATGTGCACCGCCCGCATAACCTGCCGATGGTGATGCTCGGCTCTGGCCTGCTGTGGTTCGGCTGGTGCGGCTTCAACGCCGGCTCCGCGTTTGCCGCCGACGGCCTCGCCGGTCTGGCTTGGATGAACACCGCTGCGGCTGCCGCTGCCGGTATCATCGGCTGGCTTGTGGTTGAGCGCATCCGCGATCAGCACATGACCTCTTTGGGCGCAGCATCCGGTGTAGTTGCCGGTCTGGTGGCCATCACCCCGGCCGCAGGCGCGCTCGATCCAGTGGGCTCGCTGCTGCTCGGCGCCGTGGGCGGTGGCCTGGCAGCGTGGGCTGTGAGCTGGAAATATCGCTTCGGTTTCGATGACACCCTCGATGTGGTGGGCGTGCACCTAGTCGCCGGCCTGTGGGGCACCATCGGTCTGGCACTGCTAGATACCAACATCGGTGTCTTCTACGGTGGCGGCGGCGACGGCTTCAAGCTGCTCGTGGTGCAGTTCGTGGTGGCAATCGCAGCGATGATCGTCTCCGCTATCGTTACCGCCGTGGTGGCCCTGATTATCCGGGGCACCATGGGCTGGCGCATTGAAGAAACAGACGAGGAATCCGGTATCGACTACCGCATCCACGGCGAGACCGCCTACGAGACTTCCTCGATGCGCTTCTAATACCAGCGACGTGGGGTAGCACCGGAGATCAACCCCGATCCCGGTGCTGCCGACACAGAATGTGAGAAATTACTACACTTTGTAGTTACCACCTAATTCGCACGGCAGTGTGCTAGCTTTCATAGCCGCTGTGCTGGGCGAATAGACGTGAAAGAGCGTTGAATACCGCAGTAATGCACCCAATCTCATATCCCTACCTCCAAGGAGATACCGTCCCATGAAGCTTGTAACCGCCATCGTTAAGCCTTTTACTCTCAACGACATCAAGGAAGCACTGTCGCAGATCGGCGTGCTGGGCATGACTGTCACCGAAACCCAGGGCTATGGCCAGCAGAAGGGCCACTCTGAGGTCTACCGCGGCGCCGAATACGCTATTGACTTCGTGCCGAAGATCAAGATCGAAACCATTGTGGACGATGCCCAGCTGGACGAGGTACTCGAGACCATCGCCAGCGCCGCCCGCACCGGCAAGATCGGCGACGGCAAGATTTGGGTCAGCCCCATCGATCAGCTCGTGCGCGTGCGCACCGGCGAGCGCGGCTCCGACGCCCTCTAATCCCTTTCACGCCGTATCTTCTTTCTTCCGCCTCCGGGCCCGCATGTGCTGGGCGCCGGAGGCGCTTTTTTATTCTGATGTGTATGAAGCTCTCTCACACCGCCGCCGATCTACGCAGCGACACCCTCGAGTCCGTGCACCACACGATCGCCGGGGTGGAGGTTCCCGCCGGCTGTGCGCTCGCCGCTACCGGCTCGTTCGCGCGCGAAGAAATGACCCCGCATTCAGACCTTGATCTGGTGCTGCTGATCCCCGAGGATTTCGATGGCGATCTCTCCGAGGTGTGGTATCCCATCTGGAATTCTCGCATCTCCCTAGATCACAGCGTGCGCACCATCGAGGACTGTTTGACGGTGCTCGCCACCGAGCCCAGCGCCAGCCTGGCGCTATTAGACCTGTGCCATGTCAGCGGCGATGAAGAGCTCACCACCGCCACCATTCGGGCGGTGCGCCGCCGCTGGCGGCAGGTGCTGCCTCGCAAGTTTGATCACATCTCCGACGAAGCCATCAAACGCTGGCGTCGCTCCGGATCGTGTGTGTCCATGACGCGCCCCGATCTTAAAAACGGCCACGGTGGCCTCCGCGATATTGAGCTCCTGCGCGCGCTCGCCCTCGGCAATCTCGTGGACGCCCCCGATCTATCCCGCGAACGCAGCTTGCTTATCGACGCCCGCACGCTGCTGCACACAGCCGCGCACCGCCACCGCGATGTCCTCGACCCCGAGTTCGCCGTGGATGTCGCGGATAAACTCGGCTTTGCCGATCGCTATGAGCTCTCCACTGCCATTGCCGAGGCCGCCCACAACGTGGACGTTGCCCTCACCAAGGCCCTCGATGGTGCCCGCGATGTGATCACTAGGGTGCCGCTGACCCGCAGCCGACGCCAGCCAGTGGATCTCGACGTGTTCGCGCAAGGCGATCATGTGTCGCTAGCGCGGGATACCAACTTCGATGATCCGGGTCTGCCGCTGAGGGTGGCCGCCGCCGCAGCACGCCACGGGCTGCGGGTATCTACTGCGGTGTGGTCCTCCCTGCGCACCTGCCCGCCGCTGCCTGAACCCTGGCCCAAAGCTTCGGTGGAGGACTTCTTCACCGTGCTCTCTAGCCCCGAGCACACCTTCGAGGTGGTGCGGGCCATGGATCGTTTCGGACTCTTTAGTCCGCTGGTGCCGGAGTGGGAGAGGGTGCGCGGGCTTATGCCCAAAGAACCCACCCATATTCACACCATCGATCGCCACGCCATCGCGGTGGTAGAAAACTGCGCCAGCGAAACCATCGCTGCGGCGCGGCCCGATCTACTGCTTTTGGCCGCACTGTTTCATGACATGGGCAAACGCTGCGAGAGGCCTCACGCCATTGTTGGGGCAGAAATGGTGGTGGAACAGGCCCTAAGAATGGGATTCAACCCCGCCGATGTGGAGGTGCTGCGCACTTTGGTGCTCGAGCACACCACCCTCGCGGAACTAGCCACCACCACGGATGTCAGCAGCGAGGATAGCGTCGATAAGCTGCTCGATGCGGTGCACTACGATCAGCTCACCTTGAACCTATTGGCGCTATTGACCAAAGCCGATGCGCGCGGCACGGGGCCCGGGGTGTACAGCTCAACGCTGGCCTATGGGATGAACATGCTCGTCAGTAACGCGGAGCGAATGCTTACCTGTGTGGTGCCGCAGCCGCCGCAGATCGAGCAAGTCGACAACATCGAAGTGCTCCCTAACGGGCACTACTATCACATCCGCGCGCGGACCCCGAACCGAGCACAACTGATGACACTGCTCGCCACCATTCACGCCAGCGGGCTGCGGGTGCGCACCGCCGCCGCCAATGGCGAGCATGTGATGCTTTCGGCGCGGCCGCGCTTCGGCACCGAGATCGACGCCCACCATGTGGTGCAATCCTATAAGTCTCGGGTGCACACCACTCCGCCGCAGGTGCACACATCCATGGTGGCCACCTACTGGTACGGCCGCACAGTGGAGGTGCGCGCCCCAGACGTGCACGGCATCTTGGGCACGCTGCTGAACGTGCTGCCAGAGGTGGAATGGTTCAGCCTGCGGCGGCCAGGGGCTACCTGCATCGCCCAGTTCTGTCTCGCCGGTGAGTACGACTCCGCGCAGATAGAACGTGACGTGACGCGCTGTCTGCTCAACGGCTAGCATAAAGCAGGATAAAGGTAAGGTATAGCGAGACAAGACGTATATATAGGGGAGAAACTTTTCGTGTTTGAATCACTATCAGACCGGCTCACAGGGGCGCTCAAGGATCTGCGCGGCAAGGGCAAGCTCACTGAAGCTGACATTAACGCCACCGCCCGCGAGATCCGGCTCGCCCTGCTGGAGGCGGACGTCTCGCTGAGTGTGGTGCGCGGCTTTATCAAGCGCATTAAGGCCCGCGCCACCGGCGCGGAGGTTTCTAAGGCGCTCAACCCGGCGCAGCAAGTGATCAAGATCGTCAATGAGGAGCTCGTTGACATCCTCGGCGGAGAGACCCGCCGGCTCAACTTGGCGAAGAATCCGCCCACCGTGATCATGCTCGCCGGCCTACAGGGTGCAGGTAAAACCACCTTGGCCGGAAAGCTCGCCAAGCACCTCGCCGATCAGGGCCACACCCCGATGCTGGTGGCCTGCGATTTGCAGCGCCCCGGTGCGGTGCAGCAGCTGCAGATCGTTGGCGAGCGCGCCGGGGTGCCTACCTTTGCCCCGGATCCCGGCACCGCTTTGGGCAGCGAACACGAGATGGGCACCTCCCACGGTGATCCCGTGGAGGTGGCCCGCCAAGGTATCGCTGAGGCCAAGCGCGCCCAGCACGACATTGTGATTGTGGATACCGCCGGCCGTCTCGGCATCGACGAGACGCTGATGACGCAGGCGCGCAATATTCGCGACGCCGTCAACCCGGACGAAGTGCTCTTCGTGATCGATGCGATGATCGGTCAGGACGCCGTGCACACCGCCGAGGCGTTCCGCGATGGCGTGGACTTCACCGGTGTGGTGCTGACCAAGCTAGATGGCGATGCCCGCGGTGGTGCGGCGCTGTCGATCCGTGAGGTTACCGGCAAGCCGATCATGTTCGCTTCCTCGGGCGAGAAGCTCGATGACTTTGATGTCTTCCACCCGGAGCGTATGGCCAGCCGGATTCTCGGCATGGGCGATATGCTCTCGCTGATCGAGCAGGCCGAGCAGAAGCTGGACCAAGAAGAGGCGATGAAGACCGCCTCCAAGCTGGGCACCGGCGAGCTCACTCTGGAGGACTTCCTCGATCAGATGCTCATGATCCGCCGCATGGGCCCGATCGGCAACATTTTGAAGATGCTGCCCGGGGGATCGCAGATGTCGCAGATGGCGGACATGGTGGACGAGAAGCAGCTCGACCGCATCCAGGCCATCATTCGCGGCATGACGCCCGCCGAGCGCGAGGACCCGAAGATTCTCAATGCCTCTCGGCGCAAGCGCATCGCCAATGGCTCCGGCGTGTCAGTCTCTGAGGTGAACCAATTGGTGGAGCGCTTCTTCGAGGCAAAGAAGATGATGAGCAAGATGGCCGGCCAGTTCGGCATGCCCGGCATGGGCGGGCGCTCGGCCACCAAGAAGAAGCCGAAGGGCCGCAAGAACAAGAAGGGCAAGCGCACCAACAAGGGCAAAAACCGCGGACCGAAGCGCGGGGCAATGCCCGGCATGCCCGGAATGCCCGGCATGGGCGGCGGCATGCCCTCCCAGGAAGAACTGGAGAAGCTGCAGCAGCAGATGGGTGGCATGGGCGGTGGATTCCCCGGCATGCCACAGATGCCAAAGGGGATGGAAAACATCGACCTGAACAACCTCGACTTCGGCAAGGGGAAATAACCACCCTTTCAGCGCATCCGGCCCCGCTCTCCTTGAGATATCTCGGAGAGCGGGGCCGGATTTTTATGCTTCGGCCGCGCGGATCTTAATCTTCGCTGTCGTCTTCGTCCTCTTCTTCGTTGAAGAAGGTGGTGGTGGGTTTATCATCCTCATCGCCCAGCTTGTCGGGGTCGATATCGGCGAACATGGATTTCAACTCCGCGCGCAGCTTTTCCTTGAGGGAATGTGCATAGGCCGCCGAGATGTGGTTGTGATCCCGGTAGACAAAGACATTGCCGATCACCGGCGGGCAGAAATCGTCCTCGCAGAACCAGTCAGAGGTATCCACCGAGCGCATGTTGTCGAAGCCGGCGAGAATCTCCTCGGCCGGATCTTCCTCGGAGTACACCACATCCCGATCAATGCCGCACTCCTCGGCGCTATTGCCTTGGGCCATGCACTGGGTGCGGTTAAATGGAGAGCCGTCTTCATTCCATCCCCAAGGGTTATCGCGCAGGCCAAGGAAGGGAATACCGGCCTCATCCAATAGCTCCCAGACGCGCTCATAATCCTCCGGCACGTAGTCCGGGCCCTCACCGGTGAGAGACTCCGGTCGGGTCGAGGTGGACAGCACGAGATCCGGCTGGGCGTCGAGCAGCAAGTCGAGGGACTTGTGGTTATAGCGAGCGCAAAGATTATCGGCATCGTATTCGCCGTCGTACTGCAGGAAGAGCGGGCAGCCTTGGCGCAGTTGCGGAATGATGCGCCAGCCCTCTTCCTTGGCGATCTCAATAAGCACCGAGGAGTACTGCTCGGCATGGCTACCGCCGACAAGGTAGATGGTTTTGGTGAAGTTTTCGAGCTCGCCATAGGCGCACGGTCCCTCCTCACCATCTGGGTTGGAGGCGGTGGTGGGGAAGTAGGCCGGCGGCTGGGAGGCGAAAGCCATGCAGCGGTCGAGGCCGATGCGAGGATAGAGATCGCCGATGAGCTCCGGGTCGGGCTGTGGATCCACATCTGCCGGAACCACGGCGCCACTGAGGGCACGTGCGCCGGGGTAGATGTGCGGGTCGAGCACCTGATCCTCGGCGTCGCTGAGCTTTTGGTTATAGGCCGGCGCCATGGAAAGCAACAGCACAAACACTGTGGCGATGCTGGCGCCGCCCAGCCCGCGCAACCGGGCTGCGGGGTTCGTTTGCATGGCCTGGAAGGCATTCCACGCCACGTATTCGTCATTCTTTGGTCGTGCTCGGTGCTGGCGCAGCGGCTTTTCCACGAAGGTGTAGGTCAGATGCGCCAATCCCACCGACACGGCGATTACCGCCAGCCCCAGCAGGATGCTGGGCTCGGTGAGTTCGAAGTAGACCACGGTGAGGATCAACAGCGGCCAGTGCCAGAGGTAGAGCGAATAGGCGATATCGCCCAGCCACCGCATGCTGCGCCGGCTCAACAGAGTAGAGACCGTGCCCGCACCGAGGATGATGAACACCGCACCACCCAAGGGGTAGAGGGTCCACGGGCCGGGGAATACCCGGGCTCCGTCGAAGAGCAGACCAGTGCTGAGCACCATGATCAGCCCCAGCCATGCGAGCACCGAGCGCAGCTTCTCATTCAGCTGAATCCGGTGCCCGTAGATCGCCAGCACTGCGCCCAGGGTGAGCTCCCACGCACGGGAGAAGGTGGAGTAATAGTTCAGCCCTTGGTCCTGGTTGTGCAGGATGCAGGCGTAGATGAAGGAAGCGATGGTGATGAGAATGAGGATCGGGCCCGCCACCGTGGACACCTGAGTGCGCCGCAGTTTCAGCATGCGTAGCAGCGCCAGCAGCCCCAAGGAGAGGGCGATGGCGCCCACATAAAACTGCCCCTGAACCGACATGGACCACAGATGCTGCAGTGGGCTCACGCTGTCCGAGGCCACGTTATAGTCGGCGTCTTGGCTAGCCAGCTCCCAGTTTTGGTAGTAGAGCAAGCTGGCGAGCAGCTGCCTAACCAGCTCGCCCTCCTTCAACGAGGGCACAACCCACCACACCAGGGCGCTCACCGAGGCGAGCACCACCACCAGCGCCGGCACAAGGCGGCGGATGGTGCGCCACAGAGGCCACCACGGGTTCAGCGAGGCGCGCATCCGGTCGGCGTAGCGCAATTGCGAGCCGAGGAAGAAGTAGCCGGATAGGAGCAGGAACACGTCGACGCCGCCGGAGACCCGGCCGACGAAGACGTGGAAAATCACCACGAAGGCGATAGCGACGCCGCGTAAACCGTCGAGGTCATAGCGGTATGAGACCGATTTCAGCGCATTGCTCTCAGACACTGGGTGAACTCGACTCCTTGAACTCTCATCTTTTCCGCCCCTTCAGCAGACCGAAAAAATGTGGGCTAACAAGGTCTAAACATGTGGGCAGTGGGCTGATGTCGACTGTTTAGCCTACCGATCTCGCTGAGGTTTGACGAAAACAACGCTGCCGCCGTGGCCGTGGACGGTGCAGAGGAGGCGAGGGTGGCGTCGATAAGCCTGCATGATCGGTTTGTGCCAGCGCTGGAGAATGGGGTAGTATTCCTCGAGTTGTCTGCGGTAACTGCCAGTCACCGAGTACGTCTCGCCTGGCGACCCCATGGTGTCACCCGCAGGTAAATCCAAGGGTTGAACCGGCGCCCACCACCTACACGGTAGGCGCGTCTGTACTGCCTAAGTGACAAGAAGAAAAGGAGCCACACATGGCTGTCAAGATTAAGCTCGCCCGTATCGGTAAGATCCGCACCCCGCAGTACCGCGTGGTCGTGGCTGATGCCCGCACCCGCCGCAATGGCAAGGTGATCGAGAACATCGGTATTTACCACCCCAAGGAGGACCCTTCGGTCATCCGCATCGACTCCGAGCGCGCTCAGTACTGGTTGAGCGTGGGCGCTCAGCCGACCGAGCCGGTTCTCGCTCTGCTGAAGGTCACCGGTGACTGGCAGAAGTTCAAGGGCATCGAGGGCGCCGAGGGCACCCTGAAGGTTGCCCCGGAGAAGAAGTCCAAGCTGGACCTGTTCAACGAGGCTCTCTCTGAGGCCAACAACGGCCCGACCGCCGAGGCCATCACCGAGAAGAAGCGTAAGGCCAAGGAAGAAAAGGACGCCGCTGAGGCCGAGGCTAAGAAGAAGGCCGAGGAAGAGGCCGCCAACGAGGCTGAGGCTGAGGAGTCCGCAGAGTAAACTCTGCCGGCCCATAACGCGCCAACCGCACCACGTTCCCGCCGCCATAGGCACTCTGGGAAAGCCGGTGCGGTTTTTTCATGCCCACATGTATCCGGCTAGGGCGCAGCATGAGAGGGGCGGGACGTGCTAGCGCCTGCTGGCTGGGGGCGGGTGTACACCCACAGCGGAGAGGGCTTTAAACTACACAGTCATGGATGAGAAGCTGCAGATTGGGCGCGTGATCAAATCCCATGGCATCAAGGGGGAAGTGATCGTTGATCCCACCACCGATGTTCCCGAGGAGCGCTTCGCCATAGGCGAGGTCGTTGAGGGCCACCAGACCGGCAAAACGCTCGAGCTGACCATTGTCGCGGCACGGGTGCACAAGGGGCGGCTGCTGGTGAAGTTCGAGGAGATCGCTGATCGTAGCGCCGCAGAGAGCCTGCGCGGGATGCGTTTTCTGGCCGATCCCCGCGAGGAAGACGATGACGAAGGCTTCTATGACCACGAGCTTGAAGGCTTGCGGGTCTATGTCGACGGCGAAGAGATCGGCAACGTACGCGCCGTGGAGCGTGGTGTGGCCCACAACCTGCTGAATATTCGTCTTGCCGCCGGTGGCGATGCCCTTGTGCCCTTCGTCGAGGCCATCGTGCCCGAGGTGAACGTGGAAGAGGGCACCGTCACCCTCACCCCGCCGGAAGGGTTGCTGGATCTCTAATGCGTCTGGATGTTCTCACCATTTTCCCCGGTTATCTCGAGCCGCTGCGTCATGCACTCATCGGCAAAGCCATCGAGCACGACATAGTGCAGGTGGGCGTGCACGATCTGCGGGCGTGGGCCAGCGGCAACCACAAGGCAGTGGATGATTCTCCCTATGGCGGCGGACCTGGCATGGTGATGAAGCCGGAGGTGTGGGGCCCGGCACTCGATGACGTAGCCGCCGGCACTGGGCCAGCCGCCGAGGTTGAGCTGTTGAGCTCTGCCCAGGCGCATGTGCGCGGCCCTGCCGCGGTGGATCACAACTATGAGAAGACGGTGGATGAGGATAAGCCACTTCTTATCGTGCCCACCCCGGCCGGGCGGCCGTTCGTGCAAGCCGATGCAGAGCGCTGGTCGCGCGAAAAGCACATTGTGTGTGCCTGCGGCCGCTACGAGGGCATCGACCAACGGGTGGTGGAGGATGCCCGCGAACGCTACCGCGTGGAAGAGGTCTCCATTGGTGATTATGTGCTCGTCGGCGGGGAAGTAGCGGTGCTCGTGTTAGCCGAGGCCATCGTGCGGCTCATCCCCGGGGTGTTGGGCAATAAGAACAGCCATGAGGATGATTCCTTTTCCACTGGGCTGTTGGAAGGCCCCAGCTACACCAAACCGCGGAGCTGGCGCGGGCTGGATGTGCCGGAGGTGCTCTTTTCCGGCGATCACGCCAAGGTAGATCGATGGCGCCGCGAGCAGGCCCTGCGCCGCACCGCCGAGCGCCGCCCCGAGCTGCTCGAAACGGTGGAGCTGTCCCAGGCTGATCGGGACTTCCTTGCCGGACTCTAACCCCCAATACGTGGGGTATGCTGCGGCGATGTGCTGCCATAGGTGCTACGAGTGTCCGGCTGGGCGTCTACACTGTCACACGCCACACGTTCGCAGTGAGAGCACGCGCGCTGAATCTCAGGCGGGTGCTTGCCCCTAGGCGCTGGCGGCGTCCATAGCTGGGGAGTTCACGGGCGATACCGCCTGATGTGGACGTGTGCGTGCACAGAGATCACAGCCATCGATGATGAGAGTTGCGAGATGTCTTCGAGCACGTCCCCGAAAATGTATAAGCAAACCGGCCAGCCGCACGAGGAGCCAACGAATCGCCGCGCGATCGTGGGCACCTACCGGGCTGGAACCTTTGATAGTTCAGGCCAGCCGCCGAAACCCAATTGGATTGTGTTTATCACCTCCGGTATCGGAGTGATCCTCATATCCTTATGGGGTTTGGTGAATAAGGACTCTGCCGAATCCAGCCTGAACACCCTCACCGGTTGGATCACTTCCAACTTCGGCTGGTTTCTCATCCTCACCGTGGCGGCGGCGCTGGTGTTCATGATCTTTATCGCCTGCTCGCGAGCTGGGTCCATCAAGTTGGGGCCCGATCACGCACGGCCGCAGTATTCGCTCTTTTCATGGTCCGCCATGCTGTTTGCTGCGGGCATTGGCATTGGTTTGATGTTCTATTCCGTGGCCGAGCCGATCATGCAGTACTACAGCCCGCCAGAGGGTGAGGGAGAAACAGCGGCCGCAGCACGAGATGCGGTGGTGTGGACCTTCTTCCACTATGGCATGTCCGGGTGGGCGCTGTATGCGCTGCTCGGCATGGCGTTTGGCTACTACGCCTACCGGCTCAACATGCCGCTGGCGATCCGTTCGGCCCTGTATCCCATCCTGGGCAAGCGGGTACACGGACCTGTGGGCGATGCGGTGGACATCGCCGCCATGCTCGGCACCGTCTTTGGCGTGGCCGCCTCCTTAGGTATCGGTGTGGTGCAGCTGAACTTTGGCCTGCAGTTTTTGTTCGGCATCCCCGAGGGACACGCCGCCCAGATCGGTTTGGTGGTCGTGGCGATTCTTGCCGCCACGGTTTCTGCTGTGGCGGGGGTAGACAAAGGCATTAAACGCATTTCCGAGATCAACGTCTATCTCGCGCTGCTGCTCATGGTCTACGTCTTGGTCACCGGCAAGACAGCCTTTCTTTTCGACGCCATGATGCAAAACATCGGCGACTATCTCACCCAGCTGCCCAACTGGACCTTTAGCTCCTTCGCCTATTCCACCACGCCCGATCAGACGGGGGAGTGGATGCAGAATTGGACCTTGTTTTTCTGGGCATGGTGGGTGGCTTGGGCGCCGTTTGTGGGGCTGTTTTTGGCGCGCATTTCCCGCGGCCGCACCCTTCGCCAATTCATCGTGGGCACCCTCGTTGTGCCCTTCACCTTCACCGCCCTGTGGGCGTCGATCTTCGGCAACACCGCCCTCGACCGGGTGATGAGCGGCGATAATGACTTCGGGGAGCTCACCAACGAGAATCCGCAGCAGGGCTTTTTCATGCTTCTCGACGCTCTCCCGTACGGCTCCGTCATGGTGGCCCTCTCGCTGCTGGTGGGCATGCTCTTCTTTGTCACCTCGGCGGACTCCGGGGCGCTGGTGATGAGCAACTTCGCGTCCCATGTGACCGACTCCCAGCAGGACGGCGCCAAGTGGCAGCGCGTGTTCTGGGTGGCCGTGGTCGGGCTGTTGACGGTGACGATGCTGCAGATCAATGGCATCTCCGCGCTGCAGTCCGCCACCATCGTGATGGGTATTCCCTTCGCCATCGTGGTGTATCTGCTCATGTTCGGGCTCACCAAGTCCTTAAGACTCGAGGTGTATGAGCAGGAGTCCCGCAAGGTGGCGCTGCACTCGGCGATCTCCTCACGCACGGGCCGGAACTCGGAGGAGGATTGGCGCAGCCGCATCCAGCGCGCCTCAACCTGGCCGGATCAGGAGCACACCCAAGAGTATGTGGATACGGTGGCGCGCCCCGCCTTGGAAGATGTGGCTAACCAGATGCGAGACAAGGGCATCGATGCGCTGTTGACCACCGCTGAGGTGGATGGCACAGGCATCGATCAATTGGACCTGCTGGTGGACTTCGGCGCGGAGGAGAAATCCTTCCGCTATCAGGTGTATCCGGTGCGCGAGCTCAGCCCCAGTTTCGCCCATGCAGACACCGCGGTCTACTACCGACTCGAGGTGTTTTCACACAGCGGCTCGCTCGGCTATGACGTCTACGGCTATACCCGTCAGCAGCTGATCTCGAACCTGCTCGATCTGTATGACCGCCACCTCGAATTCCTCCACATGCAGCAGTACCTACCGGGTGGGTCGGATCACTCGGATAATGCCTCCTATGTGGACCAGTGGCCGGCCGAGGACCAGCACTAGCGCCTGCAGGCTGGCAGGGTGTGGAGGAGGTTAGCGCTAGGCGCAGGCAGCGCTAATACCTGGGTCGATCTCGCCTTCGCCGCTGGAGCCGTACCACAGGGTATCGCTGGGAAAGCAGCCCATCACGGTGTCTGTGCTCACCGGCTCTGCGGCGTGCACCACCACGCGGTAGAGGTTGCCGGGCCTGCCGCCGGCCTCGTTGAGCAGCATGTTATCGGGCTCGCAGGATAGCGAGACATGCTCGGTGTGGATGGAGTTCAGCCCCGTGATGTGCGCGGGCGCCTGCTCAGTGGCGGCGTGGAGAACATCGGGAGTGCAAAAAACATTGAGATCGGCGTAGTACATAGTGTCCATGATGCCCTCGGAGGTGGGCGGGTGGCTAGTTTCCCGCCCACTGTAAGAGCTGCGAACACCTGCAGCGAAGCTCCTCGCCGGCGGGTGCACGGTGGGGGCCTTGCTAAACTAGCGCGAATGATTGCTCGCACTATCGCTGAAGAACTTCGGCTCAGACCCGATCAGGTTGAGGCCACCATCGCGCTGCTAGATGAGGGCAACACGGTGCCCTTCATCGCCCGCTACCGCAAGGAAGTCACTGGGGGGTTGGACGATTCCCAGCTGCGGGTCCTCGCCGAGCGCCTGGACTATCTGCGCGAGCTCGCCGAGCGTAAAGAGACGGTGCTCGCCGCGATCGAGGAACAGGGCAAGCTCAGCGATGAGCTGCGCGCCCAGATCGAGGCCGTAGATACCAAGGCCCGGCTGGAGGATCTCTACCTTCCCTATAAGAAACGCCGCACCACCAAAGCGGACAAGGCGCGGGCAGCTGGGCTCGAGCCGCTTCTCGATACCATCCTGGCCCACCCCGAGGCGCCGGTGGATACCAGCGGCTACACCAGCGAGGACTTCCCGGGCGAGAAGGAGATCCTCGATGGCGCCCGCGCGATCCTCATTGATCGCTGCGCCCTCAACGCCGATCTGGTGGGCGAGGTTCGCCAGCGCGTGTTCCGCACCGGAGTGATGACGGCGAGTGTGAACGCCGGCGCCGAGGACAGCGGGGCGAAATACAAGGATTACTTCGATTTTTCCGAGCCGCTGCGTCGTCTGCCCAGCCACCGCATCCTTGCCCTGCTGCGCGGGGAGAAGGAAGGAGTGCTCACGCTCAGCATCGACGCCGGTTCGGACGAGGATTACGAGGCCATGGTGGCCGCCGCCATGGACATCCCCGTGGCGAAGAACGCCTGGCTGGCCCAGGCGGTGCGCTTTGCGTGGCGCACCAAGCTGTATGTCTCGGCATCGCTGGATGCGCGCATGAAGCTGAAGGAGACCGCCGAGCAGGGCGCTTTGGAGGTGTTCTCCACCAATCTGCGCGATGTGCTGCTGGCCGCCCCTGCTGGGCAGCGCGCCACCATGGGGCTGGATCCGGGCTATCGCAATGGGGTGAAAGTGGCGGTGGTCTCGGCGACTGGGATGGTGCTGGCCACCACGATCGTCTACCCACACCAGCCCCAGAACCGCTGGGACGCCGCCCGCGCCGAGCTGGCTGGGCTCTGCGCTGAGCACGGGGTGGAGCTGATCGCGGTGGGTAATGGCACCGCCTCCCGCGAGACGGACACCCTCGCCCGCGAGATCGCCGAGATGATCGTTGCAGCAGGCGGTCGCCGCCCCACCCCCGTGGTGGTGTCCGAGTCGGGGGCCTCGGTGTATTCGGCTTCGGAGTTGGCGGCGAAGGAGTTTCCGGACATGGATGTCTCTCTGCGTGGGGCGGTGTCCATCGCCCGCCGTTTGCAGGATCCCCTGGCGGAGTTGGTGAAGATCGATCCGAAGTCCATCGGCGTCGGTCAGTACCAACACGATGTGAACCAGGTGGCCTTGGCCCGCAGCTTGGACGGGGTGGTGGAGTCCGCGGTCAACGCCGTGGGTGTGGATGTGAACACCGCTTCGGTGCCGTTGTTGGAGCGCGTCGCTGGGGTGTCGTCCACCGTGGCGAAAAACATTGTGGCCTATCGCGAGCAGGAGGGCAGCTTCAGCTCACGGGCGCAGCTGAAGAAGGTGCCGAGGCTAGGCCCCAAGGCCTTCGAACAGGCTGCTGGCTTTTTGCGGATTCACGGCGCCGCGGATCCGCTCGATTCTTCCGCTGTGCACCCCGAGGCCTATCCCGTGGCGCGGCGCATGGCCGAGTCCACCGGTTTGAGTATCGGCGAGCTCATCGGCAATAGCCGGGTACTCTCTACCGTGCGCCCGGAGGATTTCGCCGACGAGCGCTTCGGCGTGCCGACCGTCACGGACATCCTTGCGGAGCTGGACAAACCCGGCCGCGATCCTCGCCCCGAGTTCACCACCGCCCGCTTCAAGGAAGGGGTGGAAAAGATCAGTGATCTCTCAGCCGGCATGATCCTTGAGGGCACCGTGACGAATGTTGCCGCCTTTGGCGCCTTCGTGGATGTGGGTGTGCACCACGACGGCCTCGTTCACGTCTCTGCCATGTCCGATCGCTATGTTTCCGATCCGCACGAGGTGGTGCGCTCCGGCGAGGTGGTGAAGGTGAAGGTGCTCGATATCGATGTGCCCCGCAAGCGCATCTCGTTGACGCTGCGGCTTGACGACGCCACCTCGCAGCCCACCGAGCGCCGCGGCAAAGACACCAACGGCGCCTCCTCGGCATCCCGCGGGCGTTCCGGTGCCCGGCGAGGCACGGGTAATAAGAAGCGCCGTGGCGGATCCACCCAGCAAAACGCCGGCGGCGGGGCGATGGCCGATGCCCTGAAGCGCGCTGGGTTCTAGGGCGCTAGAGCACCGTATCGGCCCAGCTGGCCAAGCCCTCAAAGGAGGAGGATGCCTGGGCGTGGCGGCGCAGCGGGATCCGGCCAGCGGCGCGCGCATGGGCTCCGGCCTGCACCGCGAGCTTCATTGCTGTGGCCATGGCCACGGGATCTTGGGCACGGTTGACCGCTGAGGCTAGGAGCACCCCTGCGCAGCCGAGCTCCATGGCGCGGGCTGCGTCCGAGGCGGTGCCGACTCCGGCGTCGAGAAGCACCGGAACCTTCGCGCGGGAGCAGATCAGCTCTAGATTGTGCTCGTTGACAATGCCTAGCCCGGTGCCGATGGGAGATCCCAGCGGCATCACGGCATGCACCCCGATATGCTCGAGGCGCTGGGCGACTACCGGATCGTCCGAGGTGTAGGCCATCACGGTGAAGTCCTCGAGCAGAAGCTGCTCGCAGGCGTCGAGAGTTTCCACCACATCCGGCAGAAGGGTGTGTTCATCGGCGATCACCTCTACCTTGATGAGATCGGTACCGAGGGCCTCGCGGGCAAGCCTGGCGGTGAGCACCGCATCCCGGGCGGTGCGGCAGCCGGCCGTGTTGGGCAAGGTGGCGATATTGAGGCGGGTGAGAAGCTCGAAGATAGATTCCCCGCTGGAGTGGGTGCGGCCGGCGTGACGCCGCATTGCCACCGTGGTCACGCGCGTGCCAGAGGCCACCAGCGCCTGCTCCAAGATTTCATGGGAGGTGGCGCCGCCGGTACCCATGATCAGGTGCGAGGAAAATTCGTGTTTACCAATACGCAGCATGATCTCTTAGCCCCCTTGAGCGGCGGTGAGGATATCAACGGTGTGATCGGCCTGAAGGGTGTAGTCAGACCAGTCTGCGGCTGGCACCACCGTGGCATCCACAGCCACGGCAATGCCTGCGGTCTCGGTCGAGCCGGTGTGGCGCTGCACCACCTCCGCCACGGTGGTGGGGGAGGCGAAACTCTCGGGGGTGTCGTTGATCGTCAGGGTGAACATAGCGATGGGGTACTCCTCACAAGGTGTGTGATCGTTCGTGCCGATAGGGATCGCAGTGCTGTAGATCCTCCGGGGCTAAGCCTTCAATTAGTTCGGTGGTGCGGCGTGCGGCCCAGGAGCTGAGCAAAATACCGTGGCGGAAATAGCCGGTGGAGACAATGAGATTTCTGGCCCTGGCGCGGCCGAGGTAGGGAAGATCATCGGGAGATCCGGGCCTAGCACCGGTGGCGGCCTCGATGAGCTCGCATTCCTCGAGGCCGGGCAGGATGCGGATGGCGTCGCGAAGCAAATCATAAACAGCCCCCACCTTCGGCTCGCGCAGATGATCCTCGCGGGTGCTCGCGCCGATCGCGATGGTCTGATCCACCGCACGCGGAATGATGTAGACGGGACGATCTTCCACAAAGGCCCGCACCACCTTGGTACACAGCGGCTGCAGGGCGGCGGGAACCCGCACGCGCAGAATATCGCCGTAGACAGGACGCAGCTGCAGCGGATTATCCCACCCAGTGATCTCACCCGCGCCGAGGCCTGCGGCCAGAACCACCTGCTCGTCCTCATCTACCTCATAGACCGACTCAGTGGTGTGGATCGCGGTGACCCGCTCCGCGGCCTTGAGATGAGTGACAGCCTCGGCGATATGGCAAACCCCCAGCGTGCGGCAGGCGTCGAGCAGTGCCTCGGCGCACACGCGGGGATATATCTGAAAGTCTCCTGGGATACTCACCGCCCCCGTGAGTCGAGGGCTGAGCGCCGGCTCTTCGGTGCGGGCCTGGCGAGTGGTGATGCGCTCAGCCGGCATAGCGAAAGCGTGTTGATACAGCGCGAGCTCCTCAAGGTGCTGGCCATCGGCGTGATCGGCGGCCACAACGAGCGTGCCGGAATCATCGAAGCCCAATGGAAGCGCGGTGTGCTCGGCCAGATGGGCAATCAGCTCAGGCCAATAGCGGGCCGCGTCCTTCATCAACGGAAACAGCTTCTCCTGGCGATACTGCACCTCCGCCACCGGGGCGAGCATCCCACCGGCATAGTGGGTAGCCCCAGAGGCAGGGGAGGGATCGATCAGCCGCACCTGATGAGCGCGCCGCGTGAGACTGAACGCTGTAGCAAGGCCAACAATCCCGGCCCCAATGATCGTTACCTTAGCCACGGTTGAACCCCCGCAGCACCTGAGCTACCGCCGCGCCGGGATCCTCAGCGTGATGCAAGGCGCGCACGAGCGCCACCCCATTAACGCCCGTAGCGGCGAGAGCTTCGGCATCGCTGGGTTGGACATCTCCAATAGCCACCACCGGTAGCGCAGAGAGCTGAACGAGGTCCGGATACCCCTCGAGGCCAATGGGCGCGCGCCCAGAATCCTTGGTGGGGCTGGGGCGGAAGGGTCCGCAGCCGATGTAGTCGATCACATCAGCCACCTCATTAGCTGCGGCCACCAACTCGCGCGTGCCGGTGGTCAACCCAATGATGGCATCATCGCCCAGCAACGCTCGCGCGGCGCGCACCGGAATATCATCCTGGCCTAGGTGCACCCCCGCGATCGGGACCCCCTCGTCGCGCAACGCAAGAGCCACATCGAGACGATCATCCACCAGCGTGCGCGTGTGTGGTGCCACCTCGTGCACGGCCAGCGCCACGGCGCGGCTGAGCTGGTAGAGATCACGGGCAGAAATAGGTTTTGAACGCACCTGCACCACCCCAGCCCCGGCGCGGGCGCAGCGCACCGCGGTGTCTACTACTCGGGTGGGATCGTCGGCGGCGCTCACAAGATAACAGCGATAATCAACGGCTACGCCCATATTCATGCTTCCTTCGTCGGTGCTAACCACAGCAGGTTCTAGCGGTCTCATCTCAGCCCCTGTGCGCCGCACGCGGCGAGGGGCACCCGCGCATGGGCCACAGTTTACGCGCTCGATCCTTCGGGTTTGATCATTTCGCTGATCTCCGCGGCAATCTCTGCGGCCTGCCCGTCTGGCACGACGATGCTCACCGGCTGCGTGTCGGTGTGCAGCCGGATGGCGTTACCGGCGTGGGGAATGATGAACACCGCTGATCCGGTGTACCGAATCCCGTAGCCGCCGGCATCCCAGAAACCGATGTGCTTCAGGGCATCGACACGGTGGATGTCCTGAAGGGCATACACCATGGGCTCGGGGGAACGCAGGACGAGCGCGGCGTCGAAAAGCTCAAGGCGCAGGGGGCTCAGCAGAGCTCCAGATTCAATGCTGAGCCACATCAGCCCCAATACCAGAATGGCCGCAGCAGGGGAGAGAAACCCCACCGCCGCGCCGGGCACGGCGAGCGCGAGGATCCACCAGGGGATGCGGCGGCTGTGTTCCTCCCAGACGCGCCGAGGCGAGCCACTAAGGAGCTGCCTATGATCCTCCTCGAGTGCCGCCAGTGTTGCCCGCCGCACCCAGCGATTTAGTAAAGCTGCAGCGGCAACAAAGACGATCATGGTGAGTAGGCCAGGAAGCCAGGCGGATCTAAACTCTTGTACCTGGTGTTCGCTCAGCCCGCGCTGGGGCCACAGGACGTCCAGCAGCAGCGCCAGCGTGAATCCAGTCAGCAGCACAGCCGAGGCGCCGAGGCTGGATAGACGCATCCGAACAGACACCGCGCCCATCACCACCGCGATTCCACCGAGTAGGGCAACCATCTGAACGATCAGCGAGCTAGGGGAGCTAAACCCGTCGGGAGCGCCCGACCAGCCCCAATGGGAGGCGACGGTTGAGGGAAGAGCAGGGAGAAGAACGAGCAGGCCCCACGCGACAAAAAGCAACAGCACAACCAAAGGGAGCACAAGGTAGGCAGTGACGAAGGGGCGCCGAGGAAGATGCTGGTTCATGCCACTAAAGGATAGCGAGCAAAGAAGCGAGGGTGCCCGCGGGCGCGGGGAGAATGAAGCGTAGCGGTGATTTGTTCTCGCCCACTAAGCGTGGCATAATCTCGAAAGTTGTCTGCCTCTGAGCTGGCAGCTTCTGTCACTGTCTCGGATACGAACCAGCCGAGCGCCCCGGCACGTGGGGAAAGGCCGCTAGGTTCCTCTATTCAGCACAAGAAATATAAGGATTGTTTCATGAACATTCTCGACAAGGTAGATGCAGCATCGCTGCGCGACGACATCCCCACCTTCCGTCCCGGTGACACCGTGGACGTGCACGTGAAGATCATCGAGGGCGGCAACCAGCGCGTCCAGGTCTTCCGTGGTGTTGTGATCCGTCGTCAGGGCGGCGGCATCCGCGAGACCTTCACCGTCCGCAAGGTGTCCTTCGGCATCGGTGTGGAGCGTACCTTCCCGGTGCACTCCCCGAACATCGATCACATCGACGTGATCACCCGCGGTAAGGTTCGCCGTGCGAAGCTCTACTACCTGCGCAATCTGCGCGGTAAGGCTGCCAAGATCAAGGAGCGCCGCTAGTACTAGCGCGCCGTCTCCGGCACCGGCTCCTCGCCACCTCAAGGGTAGGCGAGGGGCCGGTTTTTCTTTCCTGCACCCTACGTGCAGCATCTCGGATCGGATGGGCAAGGCTACCGCGGGCGGTCGAACCTTGGCGGACTGGGACTTGGGGCGGCGGCTGCTAGTATCTATCCCTATGACTGAGCGCCCCGATCACGAGCTAGATGCGACCCCGTCCGATTCGCAGACGTCGCCTTCAGCGCCGAAGGAGGAGGCGGCTTCAAACACCGCTAGCTCGGCTCAGCCTCAGACGGAGCGTTCGCAGCATCCACAGCCAGATGATGCTGAGGATCCCGCTGCTCAGGAGTCCACCGCCGTCGCCGACGAGGATGTTTCGGGCGAGGACGAGGAGCAGGACGAAGACACCGGCAAGCCGTGGTACATCGAGATCCCGCTGGTGATCGCCGTGACCTTGGTGATCGTCTTTGTTCTTCAAACCTTCGTGGGGCGGGTCTATCTCATTCCTTCGGCTTCTATGGAGCCCACCTTGCACGGCTGCCCCGGCTGTACCGGCGATCGCATTGTGGTGGACAAACTCACCTATGATTTCACCGAGCCCTCACAGGGCGATGTGGTGGTGTTCAAGGGCCCAGAGTCGTGGAACCAGAACTTCGTATCTACTCGTTCGTCCAACACGCTGATTCGCGGCCTGCAGAATATCGGTGCCTTCATTGGGGTGGTGGCCCCAGATGAGAACGACATGGTTAAACGCATCGTTGCCACGGGCGGCCAGACGGTTTCCTGCCAGGAGGGTGATCCTGGAGTGATGGTTGATGGCGCCAAGGTGGATGATTCCTATGTGCTTGATCCGCCCACCTATCCGGTGGATACCGCGAACGGCTCAGATGCCTGCGGCGGCGCGTATTTCGGCCCCATCGAAGTGCCTGAGGGCCACTACTTCGTGATGGGTGATAACCGCACCAACTCCGCCGACTCCCGCTACCACCTTGGTGATGAACACCAGGGCACGGTGCCGGAGGAGAACATCATCGGCAAAGTACGCTTTATCATTTTGCCCCTCGACCGCATCGGCGGCGTCGACTAGTAGCCGACGCACCGAACGAGACGTGCGGACAAAGAAATACCTGCGCACCTACGAGGCTGAGCTCACCGCAGCCCAGCTCGGTCCAGTCGCAGGGGTTGACGAAGCCGGCCGTGGGGCATGTGCTGGGCCGATCACGATCGCGGCCTGTGTGCTGCCAGATAAGCCCGTGCGCGCCCTTGCAGAGGTCACTGACTCCAAAAAGCTCAGCCCCGCAGCCCGCGCTCGGCTGGCCCCGCTGATCAAACACCACGCCCTCGCTTGGTCGGTGGTACACATTGACGCCGCCGATATTGACGCCCGCGGCATCCAGCACGCCAATATCTCCGGCATGCGCCGCGCCATCTACGCCCTTGAGATCTCACCTGGCTTTGTGCTTATCGACGGCTACCGCGTGCCAGGGCTCGCCCGGCCCAGCTTGCGCGTGATCAACGGCGATGCCGCGGCCCGTTGCATTGCTGCCGCCAGCGTGCTTGCCAAGCATGAACGCGACACAATCATGAACGAGCTGGATCAGCGCTACCCAGGCTATGGCTTGGCCGGGCACAAGGGCTATGGCACGAAACTCCACATGGATGCGGTGCGCCTCAAAGGTCCCAGCCCAGTTCATCGCTATAGTTACAGGAACATTCAGGAAGCTTGTAGCACGTGGAAGGAAACGCGATGAGCGCCGAAGAGCTGGAAAACTACGAAGCAGAAGTAGAGCTGAGCCTCTACCGCGAGTACCGCGATGTGGTGAGCCAGTTCTCCTATGTGGTGGAAACCGAGCGCCGCTTCTACCTCGCTAACGCCGTGGAACTGATCCCTCACACCGAGGGCGCCGAGGTGTACTACGAGGTGCGCATGTCCGATGCATGGGTGTGGGACATGTACCGCTCGGCCCGTTTCGTCCGCTTCGTGCGCGTGATCACCTTCAAAGACGTCAACATTGAAGAGCTCGACAAGCCAGAGATGGTGATCCCTGACTAGAAGTCGCCTATACCACTGGACACCGTGCCAGTGCTCCCACGCCCGTTGATCTGTGGATAGCGAAAGCCGTTATCCACAGATTTTTTCGTATCCGCTCGCCTGCGCTGACAGCCACGCGTGTGTGCATGAGACTTCAGGGTGCATCACCTCTCCGGCAACGAGAACAGATGCGCTTTTACTCCATGTCCCTAGATTTCTCACACACGAAAAGGCTTTTCGACGATGACACTAGCTCGCTCCGGCTCAGGCCCCCATACCGCACAGCGCCGCCCACACCGGCCCGCGGCCTCCTCGACCCACAACACCCAAATCGGCGCGGCAGGAGAAGATCATGCCGCCAGAATGTATGAGTCCAGCGGAGCCCGGGTGCTGGCGCGCAATGTGCGCTACCGCTGTGGCGAGCTCGACCTGGTGGTGGAAGACCTCGATGGAACCATCGTGTTCGTAGAGGTAAAAACCCGCACCGGCACGGCTTTTGGGTGCGCTGAGTCGGTGACCCCTCGCAAGCTGCTTCGGATGCATCGCGCCGCGTTGCGCTGGCTTGAACGCAAGCCCTACACCCCAATCCGGTTCGACGTGGTGCTCATCAGCCCCGAGGGCGTGGAGCTCATCAGTGGGGTGGATCATGGCGCTTGCTAAAACGATCTCGGCCACACTCGATGGGGTGACAGCCTTCGGCGTCACCGTCGAGGCACACATTGGCCCAGGACTGCCCCGCACCGACATCGTGGGCTTAGCTGATGCGGCCATCACCGAAGCGCGGGAGCGTATCCGCACCGCGGTGAAAAATAGTGATCTTCCTTGGCCGAAAACCCGTATCATCGTGAACCTGTCGCCGGCGAATGTGCGCAAATCTGGCGCCCAGTTCGATCTCGCCCTCGCGATGGCCATTCTCGGGGCGCGCAGCGCCACACCGCTACACGAGACGATGTTCATCGGCGAACTCGGTCTCGATGGGGAGCTTAAAGCCTGCCGCGGGGTGCTACCGATGCTGCGCGCTGCCGCCGAGGCGGGAGTCAAGACGGTGGTCATTCCCCGCGCCCACGCCCGCGAAGCAGAACTGATAGACGCACCAACCGTACTGGTGGCCGACACCCTACGCGAGGTGTACGACTGGGTCACCGGCTGCGGAGGGCTGCAGCGGGTGCGCCCTGCCGAGCACTGCGACCCACCGCGGCGCTCTGCGATTGATCTTGCGGATATCGCGGGACAAAAGGAGGCGAAACACGCCCTCGAGGTTGCCGCCGCGGGCGGGCATCACCTCTTCCTCGTCGGCCCCGCCGGTTCGGGGAAATCGATGCTGGCCGCGGCACTGCCCTCGATTCTTCCGCCCTTAAACCGCCAGCAACAGATCGACACCACGGCCGCGCACTCGGTGTCCACGCATGGCTGTGATGACATCATCACCCAGCCGCCGCTCATTGCCCCGCACCACAGCGTCAGTAGCGCCGGGCTCATCGGCGGCGGCTCCGGCAAGGTCAAGCCGGGAGCTATCTCCTTAGCCCATAATGGTGTGCTCTTCCTCGACGAAGCGAATGCCATAGCGGCATCGGTGCTCGACAGCCTCAGATTGCCGCTCGAACACGGCAAGGTGGTGCTTAATCGCAGCGAGAAAGTAGTCACTCTTCCCGCGCGCTTCCAGCTCGTTCTTGCAGCCAATCCCTGCGCCTGCGGGGCGGATAGCGATTCCTCCTGTACCTGCAGTGGCGCTGCCCAGGCCCGCTATCTAAGCAATATCACCGGCCCCGTCCGCGATCGCATCGATGTGATCGCACGCACCCATAGGGTGGGTGGGCTGCTCAGCGAAGCGCATCCGGAAAGCTCGGCGACTGTGAGCCAGCGGGTGGCCTGCGTCCGCGCCTTAGCAGCACGACGCTGGGCAGAGGTGAACCCAGCAGGATGCGCCAACGCGCTGGTCCCAGCGCCACTGCTGCGGCGCCACTATGCGGCCGAGGATGATGCAATGGCCTATGTGCAGGCATTTTTAAGCGCTGGGGAGATATCTCAGCGCGGGGTGGATAAAGCCTTGCGGGTGGCGTGGACACTCAGGGACCTCGATGAGGTGGCCCACGGGGCCGCGCCGCGGCCCACGCTTGATCACATGGCTCGCGCCATCGAACTGCGCACCGAGGAAGGGAAGCTGCAACGATGATCAGCACCGAACGTCGCCACGCGTGGGTGTATCTCAACTATGTGCTCGAAGGTCCCTCCCGCGATGTGCAGGCACTCCTATCCCAAGGTCACAGTCCCGAGGAGATCGCCTATGGCATCCGCCATGGTGAGTCGTGGGTGGGAACTGTGGCCCGCAGCGCCGAGCGGCGCGCCCACTTCCACGAAGAAAAGGAGATGCTGGAACAGGCCGAACAGCTGCAGACCAGATTCGTGTGCCCCGACGATCCCGAGTGGCCGCGGGAGAAGCTCGACCGTGCATTCGGTTTCGCGGCCTCGGGTACATCCGAGCACCTGCGCAGCTATGCGGCAGATGCTGTGGCACCCCATGGACTGTGGGTGCGCGGAGCGGAGCTGACGGCAGCGGTAGCCAATTCCGTGGCCGTGGTGGGCACCCGTGCGGTGAGCGCCTATGGGCAGCGAGCAACAGAGGAGATCTGCCGCCCTCTCGCCGAGAACCAATGGAGCATTGTCTCCGGCGGGGCGCTTGGGGTAGATACCATTGCTCATTCCACAGCACTCGAGGCTGGAGGGTGCACGGTGGCGGTGGCCGCCCATGGCGCCGGGCGCTGTTACCCAGCCAAAAATGCCCCTCTATTTGAGCGCATCAGCACTGCGGGCGGGTGCTGGGTGAGCGAATACCCGCCACACACGCCACCGGCTCGACACCGCTTTCTCACCCGCAACCGGCTGGTGGCCGCCTTGAGTGCTGGGACCGTGGTCATCGAAGCCGGCTGGCGCTCCGGCGCACTCAACACGCTTGCCTGGGCACAAGGCCTAGGCACGGTGGCCATGGCTGTACCAGGGCCGATTCTCGGCGCCGGATCGCTGGGATGCCACGACAAGATCAAACGGGGTGATGCCCAAATGGTGGTTAGCGCCGCCGACATCATGGGGCTGGTGGGCAAGCTAGGGGAGAGCGACTTCGAGCTGCAGTGCGAGCTGTCCTTTCCTGGTGATCCGATCCAGCAGCTCAGCCGCAATGAACTCAAAGTCTTCGATAGCCTGCCTTGTCGTAGCGATCACAATCGCACAGCCGCTCAGATAGCGGAAAGTGCTGGGCTGAGCGTGGCGCTTACAGTGCACCTGCTCGTGGAATTGCAGCGGCGCGGACTCGTGCTGCGGGAGGGGGTGAGCTGGGCAAAGAGGCTGCCGGAAAAATAAAACACAAAAAGTTTCATCAAAGGGTTGCATATTAGGCATGCCTTAACTTACGATACAAGGGCAGCCTAAGTTAGAAGTTAGCGGGTTCGGGCTGACTCCCGCTAATAGCTAAGCTGTGCACTATGGGTGAACATCAGCGCTCAGCGGAGACGTCGAATACTCCTGTCGCGACGTCTCCGCTGGCGTGTTCTCAGAACATGACACCAGCATTTTCTGTCGCTCTTGATGATTACTGCCAACACCTCGACTATGTCGGTGCTCGCTCCGCAGCCACCATTAAAGGCTACCGCTCAGATCTCAGTAGCTATTTGTGCCGTTTGCGTACTTGGTCGGATTTCACGCTCAGCACTATGCGCATGTGGCTAGCAGAAGCCCTCGATCGGGGACTGTCTCGAGCGAGCATGGCGCGGCGCACCGCCGCTGTGCGCTCCTTTTCCACCTGGGCATACAAAACGGGCTATATCCCAGCCGACGTCGGACACAAACTGCACACTCCCAAGCCCGGCAGGCATCTACCCACTGTGGCCAGTGCCTCCGAGGCAGAAGGTCTGCTTGGCGCGCTGCCCGCCGATACCCCAGTGAACCTGCGCGATAAGGCGATGCTGGAGTTGCTCTACGCCTCGGGGATGCGCGTTGCCGAGCTATGTGGCCTCGAGATGGCAGATCTCGACCTAGGGGCGGGAACGGCAACCGTTACGGGTAAGGGCAATAAGCAGCGGGTGGTGCCATTTGGCGCCCCAGCCCGCAGGGCTCTCTCCGAGTGGCTCGAGCAGGGTCGCCCCGAGCTTGCGCTGCCGCAGGAAAGGGCGCTGTTTGTGGGAGTGCGCGGCAAGCGCATTGATCAGCGCCAGGTGCGGCGCGTGGTGGAAACACTCTCGCTCGAGGCGGGACTTGCCCCGCTGAGCCCTCATGAGATTAGGCACAGCACAGCCACGCACATGCTGGATGGGGGAGCGGACTTGAGGGAAGTGCAGGAGCTGCTCGGGCATTCCTCGCTCCAGACCACGCAGATCTACACCCACGTCTCCACGGCGCGGTTACATGAGGCGTTTCGGCAAGCCCACCCGCGAGCGGAGTGAACTTCTCCAATTATCCTGCGAGCGGTTTGAGTCGAATAGTGGGGCGGCTAAGAAGGCTGAGTGGGTTGATGTATTCCCCGTCGCGTCGTGCACCCCACTGCAATCCTGGGTATCGGGTGGTGGGGGCTGCGAGGCGGCCAATGATATCGCCGGCACGGACGTTATCGCCGCGCTGTACCGAATAGTGCACCGGCTGGTAGGTAGTGCGCACCCCGTCGGCGTGATCGATGGAGACAGTCGGCGTGCGAGCCACCGTCCCGGCGAAGGCCACTACGCCATCCTCTGCGGCCAGAACCGGTGCACCCACCTCGGCTGCCAGGTCTACCCCGCGATGGCCAGGAAGCCAGTTCTGCGCAGGCTTATCAAAAGCGCGGATTACCTGCGAAGCGTGGGGTCGGCCGGTCGCGGGGTCCACATAGGCCACTGCCAGCGGACTGCCAAGGAGCTGAAGTGCGACCACGAAGAATACAACCAGAATGCGTCTCATGCCTCCCCACGATGGACTTAGGGCGGTATGCAGCGGGCGGTATCGGCGGGGAAGAGGGCCATGCCTGTGCATGGTGGTGCAGATGTGACGATTTCGCCGCTGAGCTGTGCACACGCTACCGCGGCGGGGCGGAAGCGGAATTGCTCGAGTGGGTGAAGTGGGCTAATGTTTATCCAGCAGTGTGTCCGAGGACTGTGTAAGCAGTGGTCGGATGCGCTGACTACGCGCGGTTGCACGCCCTTTTGCTTTTAAAGAGGGCCGCCACAGCTGCACGGTCCCCACGCCGAGTGCATGGGGTGCAGTGAGGTGATACGCGGCCGCTAGGGTGCAGGATAAAAACCTGCACATGTGACCTTAACCAAATCTAGATTTTCCCAGAAAAGGAGCATTCCCATGGCAGTTGTAACCATGCGCGAGCTTCTCGATGCTGGTGTGCACTTTGGCCACCAGACTCGTCGTTGGAACCCGAAGATGCGTCGCTTCATCTTCACTGAGCGCAACGGCATCTACATCATCGATCTCCAGCAGACCCTGACCTACATTGACGAGGCTTACGAGTTCGTCAAGGAGACTGTGGCTCACGGCGGCAGCATTCTGTTCGTCGGTACCAAGAAGCAGGCTCAGGAAGCTGTGCAGAACGAGGCCGAGCGCGTCGGTATGCCCTACGTGAACCACCGCTGGTTGGGCGGTATGCTCACCAACTTCCAGACCGTGTCCAAGCGTCTGCACCGCATGAAGGAGCTGCAGGCCATGGACCAGGCTGAGGACGGCTACAAGGGCCGCGGCAAGCGCGAGATCCTGATGCTTACCCGTGAGCGTCAGAAGCTGGAGCGCGTGCTTACCGGTATCGCCGACATGAAGAAGATCCCTTCCGCCATGTGGGTTGTGGACACCAACAAGGAGCACATCGCCGTTGCTGAGGCGAAGAAGCTCAACATCCCGGTCGTGGCCATCCTAGACACCAACTGCGACCCCGATGAGGTCCAGTTCCCGGTTCCGGGCAACGATGACGCCATCCGCTCCATCAACGTTCTCACCAAGATCGTGGCTGAGGCCGTGATCGCCGGTAAGCAGGCACGCGAAGAGCGCGAGCTCGCCGCAGCCAAGGAGGCCGCTGGCGACAAGGACGCCGCCCCCAAGGCTGAGGCCGGCGAAGAGGTTGCTCCCAAGGTTGAGGCATCCGAGGCTGCTGAGGCAGCCGCCGATGCATCGGCTGAAGAGAAGTAAACCGCCGAGCTCATACTCGCAGACACGCCCTCACTCGCACCGCGATACAACTTCACTGTCGTTGGTTGTGCGGTGGGGGCTGTGTTCGTCTTCTCCCTAAATCCACCACTGTTACCCCCGTGCGTGTCTACGCTCATAGAGCTGCTTCACTGCGAAGCGTTAGGCACTCATCTAGGGTTAATGGGCGATGGCCCGTGCGCTGCACGGGACCTCAACGCATGTGTTAGTGGACAACTAAACAACAAACACAACCAAGGAGGATCGTCACGTATGGCGAACTACACCGCCGCTGACGTCAAGAAGCTCCGCGAGCTCACCGGCTCCGGAATGATGGACTGCAAGAAGGCTCTTTCTGAGACCGATGGTGACTTTGACAAGGCAGTCGAGCTGCTGCGCATCAAGGGCGCCAAGGATGTGGGCAAGCGCGCTGAGCGCACCGCCGCTGAGGGCCTGATCGCCGTCTCCGGTGCCACCATGATCGAGGTCAACTCCGAGACCGACTTCGTGGCCAAGAACGCAGAGTTCAAGGAGTTCGCAGCGAAGGTTGCCGAGGCAGCCGCTGCTGTGAAGGCCAACTCCGCCGAGGAGCTCAACAACGCTCCGCTGGGCGATTCCACCGCCGGCGAGGCTATCCAGGAGCTCTCCGCCAAGATCGGTGAGAAGCTGCTGCTCTCCAGCGCCATCACCCTTGAGGGCGAGAACATCGCCGTGTACAAGCACCACCGCGCCGCCGACCTGCCGCCGGCAGTGGGCGTTCTGGTTGCTTACACCGGCGAGGGCGAGGCTGCCGAGCAGGCCGCTCACGCTGCCGCCATGCAGGTTGCTGCTATGAAGGCTCAGTACCTCAACCGCGACGAGGTTCCCGCCGATATCGTCGAGGCCGAGCGCGCCACCCAGGAAAAGATCACCCGCGAGGAGGGCAAGCCGGAGCAGGCTATCGCCAAGATCGTGGAAGGTCGCATGAACGGCTTCTACAAGGATGTCGTCCTGGAGGACCAGGCTTCTGTTGCTGACAACAAGAAGACCGTCAAGCAGGTCATGGACGAGGCCGGAGTGAAGCTCACCGGCTTCGCCCGCCTCGAGGTTGGTCAGCACTCCGCCTAAGGCTCAGCGCTGAATGGACCTGCACCCCGTAGACATCGGGGTGCAGGTTTTTTCTATGCCTAGCGGGGCGAAGCCGAGAGGTGGCGTCGATAAGCCGAGTGCTTAGCGCATGCCGCGGCGGTGGAAGGTAGAATACGCACACGAACCAACCGCGTCGACGAAAGGTGACAACTATGGCCGAGGGTGCCACTCGTGAGGGATATAAGCGCGTCATGCTGAAGCTCGGGGGTGAAATGTTCGGCGGTGGCACCGTGGGCATCGATCCCGATGTGGTGGAAAACGTGGCGCACCAGATTGCGAGTGTCGCCCGTGATGGGGCAGAGGTCGCCGTGGTGATCGGTGGCGGTAACTTCTTCCGCGGCGCCCAACTGCAGCAGCGGGGGCTTGATCGCAACCGCTCGGACTACATGGGCATGCTCGGTACCGTGATGAACTGCCTGGCGCTGCAGGACTTTCTCGAGCGCGACGGAATCGACTGCCGCGTACAAACCTCCATCAATATGGCCCAGGTGGCTGAGCCCTATCTGCCGCTGCGCGCCAAGCGTCACCTGGACAAGGGGCGGGTGGTGATCTTCGGTGCTGGCATGGGCCTGCCGTATTTCTCCACCGACACCACCGCTGCACAGCGCGCCCTCGAGATCGACTGCGAGGTGCTGCTCATGGCGAAGGCCGTGGATGGAGTGTATTCGGACGATCCCCGTACCAACCCCGATGCTGAACTGTTTACCCAGATCACCCCGCGGGAAGTGATCGAGCGCGGGCTGAAGGTGGCCGATGCCACGGCGTTTAGCCTCTGCATGGACAACAACATGCCCATCTTGGTCTTTAACCTTCTCCAAGAGGGAAATATCGCCCGCGCTATTAAGGGCGAGTCCATCGGAACTCTCGTGCAATCCTGATAGATTGGGACGTTGAACCTTCTGTGCCGGCAGGTCAGTTCCAGCGCTGCGGCGCGAGGGGCGGCCTGCTGAGTGCTGCACAATGACCGCCCGCCGCGCGTGTGCGCACGCGGGGCACACACAAATACACCACAGAGATAAGTGAGAATTAGAACATGAGTGAGATGATCGACGAGATCCTCTTCGAAGCCGAAGGCCGTATGGAGCAGTCCGTGGAGTACGTCCGCGAGGACCTCACCACTATCCGCACCGGCCGCGCTAACCCCGCGATGTTTAATGGCGTGATGGCCGAGTATTACGGTGCGATGACCCCCATCACCCAGATGGCCACCATCTCGGTTCCGGAGCCGCGCATGCTGCTGATCAAGCCCTACGAGCAGGGCCTGATGAGCGAGATTGAAAACGCAATCCGTAACTCCGATTTGGGCGTGAACCCCACCAATGACGGCCAGGTGCTGCGCGTGACCATCCCGCAGCTCACCGAGGAGCGTCGCCGTGACATGGTGAAGCTGGCAAAGTCTAAGGGTGAGGACGCCAAGATTGCGATCCGCAACATCCGCCGCGATGGTAACCAGCACCTGAAGAAGATCCAGAAGGACGGCGACGCCGGCGAGGACGAAGTGAAGTCCGCTGAGCAGCAGCTGGATAAGATCACCCAGAAGCACGTGGCCAAGGTAGACGAGCACGTCGAGCGCAAGGAAAACGAGCTGATGGAGGTCTAGGCCTCACAGCTTTAGGGAGACATCCTTTAAGGAGATAGCCCGTCCGGTGGCGTGGTGCTTGTCTGCACAGCCCGCCTTAGGCACGGGATGTCCTCCGTGCACCGCGTCACGGCCCTACCGGCAGACGGTAGCGCGTGGCGCCCAACGCGCCTGAACTGCACACTTTGGAGGGGCAGTGGAAGAGAAGAACCGGGGCGAGCTCATCAAAAACCCCCTTGGCCTCAGCGGGGAGAACCTACCGAAGCCAAAAAACAAGGCGGGCCGCGACCTCAAAACCGCCATCGGCGTCGGTGTAGGCCTCGGCGCACTGGTGCTCACCTGTATCTTTCTCATCCCTCATGGTTGGTATCCATTGGTGGCTCTCGCGGTCGCCGGCGGCACCTGGGAGGTTGTTCAGCGTCTGCGTGAACACGGCTACGTGATTCCGCGGTGGGTGCTTATCCTCGGCGGTCAAGGAATGGTGTGGCTGTCATGGCCCTTCGGGGTGGAGGGCATGGCTGCAGCCTATGTCACCACCGTGCTGGCACTGATGTTCGGCCGGCTCTTCCACCGCGGCCGCGGCACGGCCCCGCAGAACTATCTGCGGGATATGAGCATGGGCATATTTGTGCTCACTTGGATCCCTATGTTCGGCACTTTCGCCGCACTGATTTCCACCTTGAACGACGGCCCCGCTGATCCTAAGTGGTACGTGGTCACCTTCATGTTGTGCGTCGTCGCGTCGGATGTTGGCGGCTTTGCCGCGGGGGTCTTTTTCGGCTCGCATCCTATGGCGCCGGCCGTCAGCCCCAAGAAATCCTGGGAGGGTTTCGCCGGGTCTATCGTGCTGGGCATGATCACCGGTGCGCTCTGTGTCACGCTGCTTCTGTCCGGCTCCATCTGGGCCGGGCTTCTGCTGGGCCTCGGGCTCGTCATCTGTGCCACTTTAGGTGATCTCGTGGAGTCCCAATTCAAACGCGAACTCGGGATTAAAGACATGTCCGCACTGCTGCCAGGCCATGGGGGACTGATGGATCGACTCGATGGCATGCTGCCCGCGGCCATGGTGACATGGCTGGTGCTCTCCAGTATCGCGGTAGAAGCGGCTGTCGTCTAGCACACCCCCAACGAAGCGCTGTGGCCTCTGACGAGTGCCGCGGCGCTTCGACTGTCTCATCACGTGGGAAGGTGAGGTCCCATGAGTGGTGACTATGCTGGGGTGTTATGACTTCACACAATTCCACATCAAACCCTGCGGAGCAGGCAGCCAGTGCCCCGCACCCCAATAGGTGGCGGGCGCTCATCGTGTTAGCGGTGGGGCTCGCCCTTATTGTGCTCGACGGCACGATCGTGGGCGTATCGATGCCCACGATCATTCGCGAGCTCAACCTTGATCTTTCCGAAGCCCAGTGGGTCACCAGCTTGTACTCGGTGGTCTTTGCCGCTCTGCTCCTCGCGGCCGGCCGCATGGGCGATCGCTACGGCCGCAGGAAATTCTTCCTCGCCGGCCTCATTATCTTTGGTACCGGATCGGTGCTGGCAGCCCTGTCCGGCTCAGCCGCGGCACTGATCGTGGCGCGTGTGGTGCAAGGCGTGGGCGGCGCGTGCATTCTGCCCTCCACGCTGTCGAGCACCAATGCGATGTTTCGCGGCAAGGACCGCGCCGCCGCCTTCGGTGTGTGGGGTGCGGTGATGAGCGGTGCTGCCGCTCTCGGGCCGCTACTCGGTGGCGTGATTACCGAATACGCCGGGTGGGAATGGATCTTCTGGGTCAACGTCCCCTTGGCTCTCGGACTCATCGTTGCTGCCGTGGCGCTTGTGCCCGATACCTCTGCCCACAGCGGTGACAAGGATCCCGCCGGCGGTGGTACCGGAGACATCCTCGGCTTCGTGCTGTCCGCCATCGGATTCGGCACCCTCGTCTTCGGCATTATCGAAGGCCCGAAGCTGGGGTGGTGGGAGGCTATCTCTGCCTTCCACATCGGTTCGGCGCAATGGCCCTCCGGTTGGCCCTCGGCCGCAGGCATCGCCTTGGTGATCGCTGCGGTGTCCCTGAGCGCATTCGTGGCCACCGAGCTTCGCCGCGCCCGCAGTGAACAGTCCGTGTTGCTTGATCTCGGCATGTTCCGCTATCCCACCTTCACCTGGGGCAACCTCACAGCCTTGATGGTGGCCGTTGGTGAATTCGCGCTGGTTTTCGTCCTCCCGCTCTACCTCGTCTCCTCGGCTGGGTTATCCACCTTGGCCACTGGCTTGGTGCTAGCGGCCATGGCGATTGGAGCTTTCATCTCCGGTGCTGCGGCCCGGCACCTTGCCGCCAAAATCGGCGCCCCCGGGGTGGTACTCGTCGGCTTGGGCCTGGAGGTCTTCGGTACCCTACAGCTCGCCGCAGAAGAGCGGGTGGGCCAGCCGCTATGGCTCGTGGTGTTCGCGCTCGTGGTCTATGGCGTCGGTTTGGGACTGGCCTCGGCCCAGCTGACCTCCTTGGTGTTGGGCGACATTCCGGTGGAGCAGTCCGGGCAGGCCTCGGCCACCCAGTCCACCGTGCGCCAGATTGGTTCCGCACTCGGTGCGGCTATGGCGGGAGCCACCCTCTCGGCAGCACTTGCATGGAAGTCTTCCGATTTCGTCGGGCAGCAGGCCCAGCTGGCAGAAGCGATGCGTTCCTCTGCCGGTGGGGTGCTGGTGGGGCTGCGCCAGCAAGGAGCGCCCGATGAGGTGATTGCGCCACTGGCTCGTGTGTTTGCGGAGGCCACTAAGGTCTCACTTTATGCAGCTGTGCTCTGCCTCGTCATCGGTTTGCTCGGTGCGCTCATGGTGCGGCGATCTTCCACCAGCGAGGAGCACTAAGCTGCTGCCCTCGGACGCGGGGCGCATGTCCTCCTAGCGCGCACGAGATGACAAAGCACAAGACGCCCTGAGGTTTTATCAACCTCAGGGCGTCTTTATTGGGCGTATATGTGTAGCCGTGTCGCGGTGTCTTAGCGGCCGGCTTTCTTTACCTGTCGGCGCAGCTCAAACATGCGCACAATACCGGCCATGGCCATGATGAGTGCGCCAACGATCGCAGCCAACAAGAAGCCCACCCCAGCAGGGAACTCGAAGGTCCAGGCGAAAAGCTGAAGTTCTACGGCCTGCTGGTTTTGCATGATGAACACGAGCAGCAGGATGAGTAGCAGGGCGCCGATAATCAATGCAGCCCAAGTGGAGGAGGCGATGGTGCGGTTGACCTTGTTCTTCGCCTTCTCATTGGACTCAGCCGACTCGGTGGCCTCGCTGGAGGACGGCTGGGCGCTGTCGGCATCCTCGCGCCGAGCAGGGGCGGAGGAGGACTCGGCTCGCTCGTCTACGGCGTCGTGGGCGCGCGTGGGATGGGAGGATCCCAGGATCGAATCGTCATTAATACGCGGGTGCGGCTCCGAGTTCGGATTGGGCTCAGCGGGGGTGGTCACGGTTGTCTCCTCATGCAGGCTAAGAATGTGGTTGTACTGAAGATCGACCAAGAACGGTCTCCAAAGCCTCAAACACTACCAGTGGTCGCTGTCAGTATAGTGGATTACTGCTGCCCACCTTCCTCGTGAAACAATTGGATTCACTATGTCTGAACCCGTTCGCCTCCAGTTCACAGCCCCGAAGCGCGGCATGCCGCCGCGTCACTTCACCGACCTCGACCAGGATCAGCGCATTGAAGCTGTCACCGAGCTGGGGTTGCCGAAGTTCCGCGTTAACCAGATCGCTCGGCACTACTATGGCCGCCTCGAGGCCGATCCTTTGACCATGACGGATCTGCCCGAGTCCGCGCGGCAGAAGGTGAAGGACGCGCTCTTTCCCGAGCTGATGACGAAGGTGCGGGTCACCGAAGCCGATGGCGGGGCCACGCAGAAAACCCTCTGGCGGCTGCATGACGGCACCCTGCTGGAATCCGTACTTATGCGCTACCCAGACCGGGCCACCTTGTGCATTTCCTCCCAAGCCGGTTGCGGAATGGCGTGTCCTTTCTGCGCTACCGGCCAGGGCGGCTTGGATCGCAACCTTTCCATCGGCGAGATCGTTGATCAGGTGCGTCGCGCCGCCGCCACCATGCAGAACGAGGGTGGTCGTCTCACCAACGTGGTGTTCATGGGCATGGGGGAGCCGCTCGCCAACTACAAGCGGGTACTCAGTGCCGTCAAGCAGATCACTCGACCAGCGCCCGAAGGCTTCGGCCTCTCCATGCGTAATGTGACGGTGTCTACGGTCGGGCTGGCGCCGGCGATTCGCAAGCTTGCCGACGAAAACCTCAGCGTCACCCTCGCTGTGAGCTTGCATACCCCTGATGATGAGCTGCGCGACACCCTCGTGCCGGTGAACAATCGCTGGTCGGTGGCTGAGGTGCTCGATGCCGCCCGCTACTATGCCGACCGTACCGGTCGTCGCGTGTCCATCGAATACGCCCTGATCCGAGATATCAACGATCAAGACTTCAGGGCCGATATGTTGGGTCAGAAGCTCCACCGTGCTTTGGGCTCTCGGGTGCATGTCAACGTAATTCCGCTCAATCCCACCCCGGGGTCTAAATGGGATGCCTCGCCGAAACAGCGCCAAGACGAGTTCGTGCGTCGCGTCGCAGCCCAGGGCGTGCCCTGCACGGTGCGGGATACCCGCGGCCAGGAGATCGCCGCGGCCTGCGGGCAGCTCGCCGCAGAAGAGCGGGCCAGCTAGCGCCACATCCCCAAGGGCTAGAGCCCACCAGCCTCAGGGCAGTAAAAATCCCCCAAGCACCACCTTGGTGCGTGGGGGATATCTGCGTGCTGCGTGAAGGAGCAAGCCCCTAGGACCAGCGACCTTAAAAACAGCGCTGCGCTTAGTTTTCTACGGCAGTGCGGTTCGGGACGGTGGAGGGGTCGATGTTCAGGGCGCGAAGCTGGGAATCGCTCAGCTCGGCGTACTTACCCGTCATGGAGTGCTGCTGGTAGGTCCAGACCGGCTCTTCGTGGCCCTCGGGCTTGTTGTGGGCGGTCACGGTGCGCACTTGGTTGAGCTTCGGGGCGAAGAGCTGAAGGAGCAGAGCGATGGCTACCAAGGCGGCGAGAACGAGCAGCCAGATGGTCTCCACATGGCCCTTGTGGTTACCGAAGTTGTAGCCGAGAAGGAAGAACACGGAGATCCAGCCGGCGATCTGCATGGGGACCAAACCGAGATCGTGCCAACCCCACTTAGCCGAGGGCTCGTCGAGGGTGCTTACGCCGTTGTAGACTTCCGGCTCGATGTGGTGGGAAGCGCCTGACACAGTCTTAACTCCTTCTTAAGTAAACGCTTAAAGTTCTCCGTCTATCTTTGCACATTCTTAGAGTGCATGGAAGTTGTTTTCCTCGCCCCGTGTCCCACCCACAGACGCCACTCTGCGCGCCCTCGCACGCGCTCGAATTGTGGCTGAGATGACGGCGTGACGTCGATGGCGCATCCACTCCTGTGCTTTCCTCGGATCCAAGGGCGCCTGCGTGCCTGCGGGGTGCAAGAATGAAGGAATGAAGACTCGCGTCATCCTTTTGGGAAGTACTGGTTCCATCGGCACCCAAGCCATGGAGATCATCGAAGCGAATCCAGATCGCTTTGAGGTAGTGGGGCTGTCCTGCGGTGGCCGCTCGGTCGGGGCGGTCATCGAGCAAGCCCGCCGGCTGGGCCTGAAGGCCGAACAGGTGGCTGTCTCTCATGCGGACGCGGCACGCACCGCCTCCGCCGAGCTCGGTGGCACCGTCCTGTCTGGTCCTGATTCCTCCGCTGAGTTGGTGCGCAGCCAGTCGGCTGAGACGGTACTCAACGGCCTCGTTGGCTCGCTGGGGCTGGGGGCCACGCTGGCGGCGTTGGAGTCAGGGGCGCGCCTAGCCCTGGCGAATAAGGAATCGCTGGTCGCCGGCGGGGATATCGTGCTGCGCGCCGCAGCTGAGGGCCAACTTGTGCCGGTGGACTCGGAGCACTCCGCCATGGCCCAGTGTCTGCGCTCGGGTAAGGCTAGTGAGGTGGCACGCTTCGTGTTGACCGCCTCCGGTGGGCCCTTCCGTGGTTGGAGCAGGCAGCGCATGTGGGATGTCACTCCTGAGCAAGCCGCCGCGCACCCCACGTGGTCGATGGGGCAGATGAATACGCTGAACTCCGCCACCCTTATTAATAAAGGACTCGAGCTCATCGAGGCGAGCTATCTTTTCGGTATCGATCCGCAGGCTATCGATGTGAGTGTGCATCCGCAGTCCATCATCCACTCGATGGTCACCTTTGTGGATGGTTGCACGATCGCTCAAGCCTCCCCGCCGTCGATGAAGCTGCCGATCTCACACGCTTTGGCGTGGCCAGAGCGGGTGGCCGATGCTCAGCCGGCTCTCGATTTCACACAGTCCTTCAGCTGGGAATTTGAGCCAGTCGATAATGAGGCATTTCCGGCGGTGGAGCTGGCTCGTCATGCAGCCGCCTGTCGCGGCAGCGTGCCTGCGGTGTACAACGCCGCCAATGAGGAGGCTGCGGAGGCGTTTGTGCAGGGTCGCATTCGTTTTCCGGAGATTGTGGATGTGGTGGCAGAAATCGTCGATAAGGCGCAGGATTTCGCATCTCCTCCCCAGGAGTTAGCCGATGTACTCGCCGTGGAAGACACCGCGCGGGCCTTGGCGCAGGAGGCAATCACTCGTCGCGCACGCTAGCTGGATAGTTGCCTTAACGGCGCTGTAGTATGCGAGAGGTTATGGCGAGGCAGAAAGCGGTGGAATCGTGAGTTACACAGTGGGTGTGGTGCTCTTCGCACTCGGAATTGCGATCACGATCGCGTTGCACGAGTTCGGTCATCTTCTGGCCGCCCGCTCGTGCGGGATGCGGGTGCGGCGCTACTTCATTGGTTTCGGCCCCACGCTGTGGTCTTTTCACAAGGGCGAGACGGAATACGGACTCAAGGCCATACCGCTCGGCGGGTTCTGCGATATCGCGGGGATGACTTCGGTGGATCCCATCACCGAGGAGGAACGCCCGCAGGCGATGATGTACAAGCCTTGGTATCAGCGTGTTTTCGTGCTGTTGGGCGGGGTGTTGATGAACCTCATCCTCGGTATGCTCACTCTGTATCTGGTGGCCGCCACTGCGGGCTTGCCCAATCCCGATCCGGACCTCAGCGCTCGGGTAGGCGAGGTGCGCGAGGGGCCCGCGGCCACCGCCGGGGTGCGCCCAGGGGATACAATCCGCGCGATCGACGGGCAGCCGATGTCTACCTTCACCGATGTACGCGACTACGTGCAGCAGCGCCCTGGCGAGGACATCACCCTCAGCATCGAGCGCGAGCAGCAGCCGCAGAGCGTGACTGTGCACGTGGATACTCGCACGGTCGAGGGCACGGAGCTGGGCGTGATCGGGGTGGTCAATGCCCCCATCGAGGATCTCTACCTCAGCTACGGTCCCGTGGAGGCGGTGCCGGCCACGCTGCACTATGCCGGGGAAATGCTCCACGCCACGGGGCAGGGAGTGGCCTCCCTGCCGGGTAAGTTGCCCGGGGTGGCGCGGTCGATCTTCGGCGCTGAGCGGGAGATGGACTCGCCGATGAGTGTGGTGGGTGCTTCCTTGGTCGGCGGTGAACTCGTGCAACGCTCACAGTGGTCCATTTTCGCCATGATGCTCGCCAGCCTGAACTTCTTCCTGGCGTTGTTTAACCTGCTGCCTATTGTGCCGCTTGACGGCGGTCACATCGCCATTGTGTTCTACGAGAAGCTTCGCGACGCCATCCGCCGGCTGCGTGGCCTCGCCCCAGCTGGGCCAGCCAACTACGCGGCAATTATGCCGCTCATCGTGGCCATGTGGGCGCTGTTGATGGGCATCGGTGTGCTGATGATCGCCGCCGATGTGGTCAACCCCGTGCGCCTATTCGGCTGATAACATCTAGATTCAAAGCCCAAAAATCTCTCTAAGGAGAATGTCTCTGTGAGTACCCCGATCGGTCTCGGCATGCCGGATGCCCCGCTGCCCACCCTCGCTCCGCGTCGCACCACCCGCCAGATCATGGTGGGCGATGTGGGTGTGGGATCCGATTATCCCATCTCCGTGCAGTCGATGACGACAACCAAGACGCACGATATTAACTCCACGCTGCAGCAGATCGCCCAGCTGACGGCGTCGGGCTGCGATATTGTGCGCGTCGCCTGCCCCAAGACGGTGGACGCGGAGGCGCTGCCCGCCATTGCGAAGAAGTCGCCCATCCCCGTGGTGGCCGATATCCACTTCCAGCCAAAATACATTTTCGCCGCTATCGACGCCGGCTGTGCCGCCGTGCGTGTCAATCCCGGTAATATCCGTGAGTTTGATGGTCGCGTAAAGGAAGTGGCCAAGGCCGCCGGCGATGCCGGCATTCCCATCCGCATTGGTGTCAACGCCGGCTCGCTGGATAAGCGCTTCTTGGAAAAGTACGGCAAGGCCACACCAGAGGCCCTGGTGGAGTCCGCGGTATGGGAGGCAGGGCTATTCGAGGAGCACGGCTTCGGCGATATTGCTATCTCGGTGAAGCACAACGACCCAGTGGTGATGGTGGAGGCCTATCGTCAGCTCGCCGCGCAGACGGACTATCCGCTGCACTTGGGTGTTACCGAGGCCGGCCCCGCCTTCCAAGGCACCATTAAGTCTTCGGTGGCCTTTGGTGCGCTTCTGGCCGAAGGCATCGGCGATACCATCCGCGTGTCCCTGTCCGCCGATCCGGTGGAGGAGATCAAGGTGGGCGATCAGATCCTGCAGTCGCTGAATCTGCGCCCCCGCAAGCTGGAGATCGTGTCCTGCCCCTCCTGTGGCCGCGCCCAGGTGGATGTCTACACCCTGGCGGAGGAAGTCACCGCTGGCCTAGAAGGCTTCGAGGTGCCGTTGCGCGTTGCCGTGATGGGCTGTGTGGTCAACGGGCCAGGCGAGGCACGCGACGCCGATCTTGGTGTGGCCTCCGGTAATGGAAAGGGACAGATCTTCGTCAAGGGCGAGGTGATTAAGACCGTGCCGGAATCCAAGATCGTGGAAACCCTGATCGAGGAAGCCACCCGCATCGCCGAGACCATGGAAGACACCGAATCGGGCTCGCCCTCTGTAACGGTGAGCTAAGCCCACCAGCTGCAGTCAGTGCAGTTGTTTTCAGCCCCCATGAGCGTGCACACCTCAAGGGGGCTGACTGCTATCCAAGCAAGGACGGCCTCGGCGTTGGCCCTGATGGGAAGCCCGTGGGGTGGGTGGGGGAGGGCGGCGTCGATAAGCGTTGCTCGCGGGCCTAGTATAAGGGGCATGACTCAACGCCGCCGTTTGCAAGTACCTGCCCGCAAGAGCCCTATTCGCACTGTGCCGGAGCGTATCGCTCGCCCCGAGTATGCGTGGAAGGACGAGGTACAGGAGGCCATCGGCGAGCCCTATGTGCAGACCCCAGAGACCATCGAGGCCATGCGTGAAGCCTCGAAAATCGCTGCCAATGCCCTGCGCGAGGTGGGCAAGGCCGTCACCCCGGGAGTAACCACCGATACCTTGGACCGCATTGCCCATGAGTACATGTGTGACTTCGGTGCCTATCCCTCCACCCTGGGGTATCGGGGCTTTCCGAAGTCGTGCTGCACCTCGGTCAATGAGATCGTCTGCCACGGGATTCCGGACGCCACGGTGATCGAGGACGGCGACATCGTGAATGTGGATATCACTGCTTTCAAACATGGCGTGCACGGCGATACGAACGCCACCTTCCTTGCCGGCGAGGTCTCCGAAGAGCACCGGCTGCTGGTGGAACGCACCAAGGAAGCGATGATGCGTGGCATCAAGGTGGCCAAGCCGGGCCGAGAAATCAACGTGATTGGCCGCGTTATCGAATCCTATGCCAAGCGATTCGGCTACTCCGTGGTGCGCGACTTCACCGGCCACGGGGTGGGACCCACCTTCCACAACGGTCTCGTGGTTCTGCACTACGATTCCCAGGCCTATCGCGATGTGCTCGAGCCGGGTATGACGCTGACGATTGAGCCGATGATCAACCTGGGCGGGCTCGACTACGAGGTGTGGGAGGACGGCTGGGTGGTGCAATCCACCGACGGTGCCTACAGCGCCCAGTTCGAGCACACAATCGTGATCACCGAGGAAGGCAACGAGATCCTCACCCTGCCCGACGAAGATAGCGATAGCCCTGCCGAGTCGCTCAGCGATAGCTAGGAACGGGCACAAGAACTCTCGTGGTAGCTCTGTTGATCGCCGGCACCACCTCCGATGCCGGCAAGTCCATCATCGCCGCTGGGTTGTGCCGCGCGCTCAGCCGTCGGGGCCTCGCCGTGGCGCCGTTTAAGGCCCAGAATATGTCCAATAACTCGGCGGTGTGTCCCACCGGTGGGGAGATTGGTCGTGCCCAAGCGATGCAGGCGGCTGCCTGCGGGCTCGAGCCGCACGTGGACTTCAACCCCATTCTGCTTAAACCCGGATCCGATCGGACCTCCCAGCTCGTGGTGCGTGGCATTGCCCAAGGGCAGGTATCGGCCACCTCCTATGTGGAGCACCGTCGGCACCTGCGTGAGGTGGCGGCGGCCGCGCTGAAGGATCTGCAGTCTCGCTATGACATCGTGGTGTGCGAGGGGGCCGGATCCCCGGCGGAGATCAACTTGCGCGCCACCGATGTGGCCAATTTCGGTCTCGCGGAGGCGGCGGATCTGCCAGTGTATGTGGTTGGCGATATTGACCGCGGGGGAGTGTTGGCCCATCTCTACGGCACCCATGCCATCGTCCAAAACGAGGACCGCGCGCGCATCGTCGGTTTTGTGATCAACAAGTTCCGCGGCGATCAACGCCTCCTCGATCCCGGGCTGGAGGAGCTGCAGCGGCTCACTGGGGTTCCCACCGTGGCGGTGCTGCCCTATATTCACGGGCTGTGGCTCGATGCGGAGGACTCCCTGCAATCAGTTATCGGCGCGCCGGTGGGGCCGCCCACCAAGGCGCTGGGCACCCAGCGGCTGCGGGTGGCGGCGGTACGCCTGCCGCGGGTGTCGAATGCCACCGATGTGGAGGCTCTGGCCTGCGAACCGGGAGTGACCGTCACGTGGAGCGTGGACCCAGATGAGATAGCCTCCGCTGATCTCGTGGTGCTGCCAGGTTCCAAGTCCACCGTGGCTGATCTGCACTGGCTGCGCGCACACGGCATCGCCGATGCGATTGTGCAGCGCAGCGGCCCTACGATCGGTATCTGCGGCGGCTTCCAAATGATGTGCCGGCGCATTATCGACGGCGTGGAAGGCCCAGGCGAGGCAGAAGGGCTGGGGCTTTTCGACGCCACCATCGAGTTCCAAGAACGCAAAACCCTCACGCGCACCCCGCGCGGCGGCTACGAGATCCACCACGGGCAGGTCAAAAACTCCACCGAGCAGCCGTGGATCGACGGGGAGGGCTGCGCCACCGAGCTGTGCCGCGGCACTCATGTTCACGGTCTGCTCGAAGATGATGCCACCCGCCGTGAGGTGCTTGCGTGGGTCGCTCAGGCTGCCGAAAAGCCAGGCTTTGTTGTCAGCAGCGATACCTCCTTTGCGGCTGAGCGCATGCGGCAGCTTAACCTGATTGCTGACACGGTGGAACAGCACTGGGATGTAGAGCAGCTGTGCGCGGATCTTGGGGTGGACTTACCGCGCGGCTAGGAGGATCACGTGCAGTCGCTGCGTGTGGGCTGAGCCTAGCTGCGGCTGCGCTGGTGGTGTGCGGCGGGCCCGGGGTAGGACAACCCGCCACTGAGCCCGAGGGCAGCGGCGGCGATATAGCTCAGTGCTAGGGCCTGGGGCGGGGCGTAGCTGGCCCACCAGCTGCTCGGGGTGGCAGCAATGACAATGGCGTAGCTCATCACCATGGTGATGATGGCGGCTGCAAGCCGAAGCGACCAGGCCCCGCGAGCCCGGTAAGTGCGCAGATCCACGATGCTCCACACGCTCAACAGCAAGGTGGCGGTGGCCGTGGCCACCACTCCGGCGCGGATGAGCAGGGAATCGGCGCCAAGGGAGATATAGCCGGTGGCTAAAGCACCGCTCGTGATGCCAAACACGGCCACAACGCAGCGGCGCGGCAGCAGCATCAGCCCACCTAAGGCGCAGGCCACGGCCGCGATGGGCATGGCATAAAAGGAAGCCAGCGTGACGGTGGAATGGATGGTCGGCGAGCCCAGTTGGCGCGCCGCGAGGATGGCGCAGCCACTAATCAGGCTGAGTACCGCGCCCACACCGCACAGCAGGTGCGGAAATCGCACCGGCACATGCTGGTAGACGAAGCGGCGAATCGCCAGCAGCCCGATCGCCCCAGAACACACCACCATGGTCACGGCTGCGAGACCGGAATACCACAGGGATTGGTGCGTGAAGTTCGTGCCCAAGGCAGACAAAGCTATGGTCACAGCGACAGCGATGCTGAGTGTGGCCACGGAAGCGGGGTGACGAGAAACTGGTGCAGACACGATGGTTTAAGGATTCTACGCCGTGGGTAGTAAGGAGAAAAGCGGCAGGCGCGAACGCGGTGCCTCGCATGCAGCTACGTCACGCTGCATAGCGGGAGGCGGCGCGCTCGGCTGCCGCTGTGTGTTGCCCTTGTAGAGGGCATGCGGGCCGGCGTGGGCTAGGAGAAGTCCAAGCCCAGCAGAGCATTCTCCACCAGCTCTGGCAGGGCGGGATGGATCCAGTATTGCTCGCTGGCCACCTGGCGCACATCCAGCTTGAAGGTCATCACGGTGATGAGCTGGTGGATGAGGGTGGCGGCCTCGGGGCCGATGAAGTGTGCACCCAGAAGCTGGCCGGTAGCGCGGTCGGCGATGAGCTTGACAAAGTTCGACTCGTCTTCCATCGCCCATCCATAGGCCACATCGCCGTACTTTTGGATCTTGACGGTGATGTCATAGCCCTCGTCGCGGGCCTGCTGCTCGGTGAGGCCCACCGTAGCGATCTGCGGGTGGGTGAACACTGCAGACGGTACGTTCTCGTGCGGCATGGGGCGCAGATCCTCGGGGTACAGCAAGTTGTGGCGCACGGCGCGCATCTCGGCGTTAGCCACATGCTTGAGCAGGTAGGGGGAACTGCAATCACCAAGGGCCCAGACGCCCTCGCAGCTCGTGCGGCCATACTCGTCCACCTTGATGCGGGGGCCGTCGAGCTCGATGCCGGACTTTTCGGCGTCGAGCTGATCGCCATTGGGCACCCGACCGGTGGCGGCGAGGAAGACATCGGCCTCCAGCACAGTGCCGTCATCGAGGGTGACGCGCACGCCGTCGTCGGTGTTGACGGCCTCGGTGATGTCGTGGCCCAGGTAGGTGTTCCAGGTCTTCTCGGCGACTTCGGTGAAGTGCTCCGTGAGGTCGGCGTCGAGAGCCTTCATCATGCGCGGGGAGCGGTTGATCACGGTCACCGTGGAGCCTAGGTCGTGGAAGACATGCGCGAACTCGGCCGCGATGAATCCGCCGCCGTGGATGATGATGGACTTCGGCAGGTCTTCGAGGCGCATGATGTCCTCGTTGGTGTAGTAGCGGAAATCCGAGTCGGCGTACGGCGGCACGATCTGCGGGCGGGAGCCAACGGCCAGCACGATTTGCTCGCCGGAGATGACCACCGGGGTGTCGCCATCGGCGGTGGCGATGGTCTTGGTGTCCACAAATCGGGCGTGGCCGTCATAGACATCAATATTCGGGGTCTCATCCCCGCGGCGGTACTCCTCACCACCGGCAGCGATCTTATCGATGCGATCACCGAAGACACGCTCGCGCAGTGCGGGCCAGTCCACGGAGTTGAACTGGGTGTCGAGGTTATAGCGCTCGCTGTGTGCGGCGGCGCGGGCCTGTTCGGCGGCGTAGACGAACATCTTGGTGGGGATGCAGCCCACGTTCAGGCAGGTGCCACCGAAGGTGCCCTTCTCCACGATCGCGATGGATTTATCCTCAAATTCTGGGCCCGGAATCGAGTTACCCGATCCGGTGCCGATAATCACGAGGTCATAATGCTTCTCCGCGGCAGTGGCCATAGAAAAACAGTCTCCTTCAATAGGTAGTTCTTAATTGAAATCTGGGTGAGAAATCTGGATGTCCTATCCCTATGTACACAGTAGTGCTCGTGTCAATGTGGCGCCGCCGTGCTCCTCTGCCCTGTTATCGGGGCAGGCCAGTTAGTGGGGCAGGGGCGCAGTGCCGTCATGCCGGCGGATCCACGCAACCGTTGCCTCAAGGGCGCGGGTGCGGGTGGGCTGGGGCGACAGGTACACATCGTGCATCGCTGAGGGAATGGCGGTGATGCCGAGCACAGTGGACAGGTGCGGGGCACGTGCCCAGATGTCGGCGACGTCAAGCACGACGTCGCTGGAATGGGCGTCGCTCAGCGTCGAGCCGGTGCTGGAACGCTCAGAGGTGAGCACGAGGCTGGGTACGCTGGTGCGTAGCTCGTTGCGGGCCAGGCGTCGCTGGGATTCCGCCACCGCGCGCAGCCACCTCAGCCTTTTGGGAAAACCGGCTAGTGGTTTGAGCCGCAGATCGTAGTCCCATTCGCCTTGATAGCCGCGGTGTAGGGACTCGCCGTAGACTGGGTCCGGCTTCTGGCGTAGCAGGGCTTGCGGACGCACGCGCGTGATGGCGTGGGACAGCCGAGGAATATGTGGCCGGAGCCGCCGTGGGCCGAGCATTTCCAGCCAAGGGCTGTTGTACACCACGGAATCGATGTGCAGTTCGGTGTGCGCGAGCCATTCGGCTACCGCTAGGGCACCGGTGGAATGGGCCATCACGCTCACGTGAGAATGGGAGGCCGCCACATGTTGCACGGCGGCTTCGAGATCTTCGCGGTAGAGCCGCATGTCGCTGGCATAGTGCGGTGTCTGGCCCGTGCGCAGCGCTCGTCCGCATTTACGCAGATCCACCGCGTAGGTGCGGATGCCCGCCGCGTGAAGATAGCGGGCTACGTGGTCGTGGAAGAAATAATCGCTCATTCCGTGCACCATGACTGCCGCATGGTCGTGCTCGCCGTGGTGGCGTACCACTGCGGCACACACCGGACTCTCCCCATCGGGGTCGGGGCCGAGCTCGCACAGCGCGTACTCATAGTCGGGGCCTAAACGGTCCGGTTGCCACTGAAGAGGCTTATCGACGCCCACGTCCACGTCCATCCTCACTTTCCTCAAGCATCGAGTGTTCCTGCCCGAAAGAGCATTCTTGCGCGGCCAACTCTACGCCCATCATCGGCCGCGAGGCTGAGCTCACGTGCCCTAGGCAGAGCGCCCCGTGTTGCGCGCGCTAGACGGCGAGTGTGAGAAAACTTAAGCGGTGCTACTGCACGCGAGCCGCGTCACTGTCAACGATGGTCGCAGCTGTGCGCAGGGGAGTCCACACATCCAAAAATGCGGGGGTGTGGCCCACGCCCAGTTTCGCTCTTTTGGGGGTGAAAGAGTGGTGGGCATGGCCATGGCGGGAGGGGCGCTCTGCACTGAGGATGCTGAGCGGCTGCTGTGAAAACGCCAGCGTGATGGTGCCTTCGACGTGGCGTCGATAAGCGCTGTGGCCCCGAGCACCCGCGCTGAGCTGTGGTAGGACCTGTAAAAAAGTGCTTGCGGACCTGCGTGGGCGCGTAAACTTGAAGCATCACAATCGCCATCGCGTCGCGTGTGCACCCACCGAGGGAGCCTGTGGGCGCGAGGCGTTTGTACGGGCCGCACCCCTTCTGCTATGGCTGCCCCCATCGGATGTTTCTTCCATCGCGGTGGTGGGCAGTGCGTGCTGAATTGTGTGGGGCCTGCGCGAGAATGAACAACGCGTGAGAGCACCGTAGATAGAGAATTAAGGAAGTTGGACCAACGTGTCAGATTCCAAGGCAGCTACTGCCCAGGTACGCGATGAAGTGGATGTAGCGTTTGTCGGCGCCGGCATCATGAGCGCCACCCTCGCCGCAATGTTGAAGCAGCTGGAGCCTTCTTGGAGCCAGATCATCTTGGAGCGTCTCGACGCCCCAGCGCAGGAATCCTCCTCCCCCTGGAACAACGCAGGTACTGGCCACTCCGCCCTGTGCGAGCTCAACTACACCCCCGAGGTTAAGGGGCGTATTGATATTGACAAGGCCATCAACATCAACGAGAAGTTCCAGGTGTCGCGCCAGTTCTGGTCGCACCAGCTGGACACCGGCATCCTGAAGGATCCGCGCGAGTTCATCAACCCCGTGCCTCACGTGTCCTTCGCTCACGGCGAGGACCAGGTGTCCTACCTGAAGAAGCGCTACGAGGCGCTCAAGGGCCACCCGCTCTTCCCGGGCATGGAGTACTCCGATGACGAGGATGTGTTCTCCGAGAAGCTGCCGTTGATGGCTCAGGGCCGCGACTTCTCCGCAGAGCCGGTGTCCATTTCGTGGACCTCCGCTGGTACGGACATCAACTATGGCGCCCAAACCAAGCAGTTCATCCAGGGTCTCAAGGAGGCCGGCACCGAGCTGCGCTACGGCCACGAGGTGACAAACCTCAAGCAGGACGGCAAGAAGTGGAAGATCACCACGAAGAACGTGCACACCGGTGACACCTCCGTGATCACCGCCAGCTTTGTCTTCGTTGGCGCCGGTGGCATGGCGCTGCCGCTGCTGCAGAAGGCCGGCATCCCCGAGATCCGCGGTTGGGGCGGTTTCCCCGTCTCCGGCCAGTGGCTGCGCTGCACCAACGACGAGCTCATCGAACAGCACGCTGCGAAGGTCTACGGCAAGGCCTCCGTGGGGGCTCCGCCGATGTCCGTGCCGCACCTGGACACCCGTGTCATCGACGGCAAGCGCGGTCTGCTCTTCGGCCCCTACGCAGGTTGGACCCCGAAGTTCCTCAAGACCGGCTCTAACCTGGATCTGTTTAAGTCCATCCGTCCGAGCAACCTGCTGTCCTACCTGGGCGTGGGTGTGCAGGAGATGGGCCTGACCAAGTACTTGATCACCGAGCTGCTGAAGGATCAAAAGGCTCGCATGGAGTCGCTGCGCGAGTACATGCCGACCGCCCGTGACGAAGACTGGGAGCTGGTCACCGCTGGTCAGCGCGTGCAGGCTATCCAGCCGGTTGCTGGTCCGAGCTTCTCCACCCTCGCCTTTGGTACCTCCTTGATCAACAACTCCGAGGGCAGCATCGCCGGCATCCTCGGCGCTTCCCCGGGGGCCTCTATCGCCCCGGCCGCCATGCTCGAGGTGCTCGAGCGCTGCTTCGGTGAGCGCATGGTGGAGTGGGGACCGAAGATTAAGGATATGGTTCCCTCTTACGGTGTTAAGCTGGCAGCGAACCCGCAGCTCTTCGAGGAGACGTGGGAGCGCACCCAGAAGACACTGAAGCTCGAGGATTAATGTGACTGAACACACCCCCGTTCCTGGTTTTCCATTCACCGCGATCGTGGGGCAGGATCAGCTCCGGCTGGCCCTGCTTCTCAACGCAATCTCACCAGGGATCGGGGGTGTGTGCGTGCGTGGAGAAAAAGGCACCGCCAAAACCACCATGGTGCGTGGCTTTGCTCCGCTTCTTGACGGCTCACTCGTCAACCTTCCCCTCGGCGCTACCGAGGACCGTGTGGTGGGCTCAATTAATGTTGAGACCATCCTCACCACCGGTAAAGCCGAGTACAAGCCCGGCCTACTCGCCGAGGCCGATGGCGGCATCCTCTACGTGGATGAGGTCAACCTCCTCGCAGATCACCTCGTGGATGCACTGCTTGATGCCGCCGCCACCGGCCGAGTCACCATCGAACGCGATGGAGTCTCCTACAGTGCCCCCGCGCAGTTCGTGCTGGTGGGCACCATGAACCCTGAAGAAGGTGAGCTGCGGCCGCAGCTGCTCGACCGTTTCGGGCTGGCAGTCGAGGTTGCAGGCTCGAAAGACCCGAAGGTGCGCGGGGAGATCATCACTCGCCGCCTAGCCTATGAAAACGATCCCCACGGCTTCGCAGCGCAGTGGCAGGAACACGACGCGGCGCTGAAGCAACAGCTCGATGCCGCCCGGGCTGCGGTGGCTCACGTGCAGCTGCCGTCCGTTCAGGTGGCACGCATCGCCCAGCTCTGTGCAGCTTTCGATGTCGATGGCATGCGTGCCGACATCGTGATCGCCCGCACCGCCATTGCCCATGCGGCGCTGCGCGGCAACGAGGTGGTAGACGATGAGGATGTCCGAGTCGCCGCCCAGCTCGCATTGCCCCACCGCAAGCGCCGCAATCCCTTCGATGAGCCCGGTATGGACGAGTCCGAGTTGGACGAGAAGCTGGACCAAGCCATCGAAGATAACCCCGACCCCGCTGAACCGCCCACCGAGCCAGAGCCGGACGATCCCGCCGACAGTTCGGAGGACCTCCCGCAGCCGGAGGGGGATGGATCTGAGGAGGAACCCGACACCGAGCCGCAGCGCGGCGATGGAAAGGGTGATAGCGCCTCTATGGGCGCTCCCTTTCGCCGCTAGAACGCTGCGCCGTCGCGGCATGGGTGAGGAGGCCAACCCTGGCCGGCGTTCCAAAGCGCTGTCGAGCGAGGGGGCGGTGATCCGCTCCACCACTGACGGCCGTGGGGTGCATGTGGTGGCCACCGCTATGGCTGCCGCCGAGCGGGGCGCCACCGTCAGTGGCGGCAGATTAGAGCTGCGGCCAGAGGATGTGCGTTCCTCCATCAAAGCAGGCCGGGAATCCAACCTCATCGTGTTCGTGGTCGATGCCTCCGGCTCGGTGGCTGGACGCACCCGCCTCGAGGCGGTAACTGGGGCAGTCGAATCGATTCTCGAGGATGCCTATATCCGCCGCGACAAGGTGGCGGTGATTACCGTGCGAGGGCGTGCCCCTGAGCTCTTGTTGCCGCCGACGAGTTCCATCGATGTGGCACGGCGCCGGCTGCAGGATGCACGGGTAGGAGGGCGCACCCCACTCGCCGAGGGGTTGGTGATGGCCGATCAGCTCATTACTCGCCAAGCGCGCAAGGAACCTGGGCGGCGGGCCATCATGGTGGTCCTTTCCGATGGTCGTGCCACCGGCAGCTATGGGATGAAAGAGGCCTATAGCGCCGCCGATGCCATTGCGGCCAAGGGGCTTAGTGGTGCTGTTGTAATCGACTGCGAGGTCTCTGCCCGAGTGCGCCTAGGACTAGCCCGCACTCTCGCGGAGCATCTGCGTGCCCCGTGCGTGCAGCTCGCCGAGCTCAACTCCGACACTGTGGCCGGAGCAATCGAGTCGCTCTAGCCGCGCTGGGGTCCCACCTCCTCGTCGAGCTGGGGTGGGGGACTCGCTACTATGGCACACAAGAATCACCCCCAGTGCGAAAGCGAGCCACCGCTATGCCCCAAGGCAAAGTTGACCCGAAAAATATTCCTGATGATGGTCTCACCACGCGGCAGCGGCGCATGCTGCCCATCACCGCGGTGCACACCGGGGAGGGCAAGGGTAAGTCCACCGCTGCTTTCGGCATGGCGTTGCGGGCGTGGAATCAAGGCTGGAAGATCGGAGTTTTTCAGTTCGTGAAATCCGCCAAGTGGCGCGTGGGCGAGGAGTCCGTCTTTACCCGGCTGAATGAGCTCACCGACGAGCCCCTGGTGGAGTGGCACAAGATGGGAGAAGGCTGGAGCTGGGCGAAAAAGCGCGGCGATGAGCAAGACCACGCCCGTGACGCGCGCGAGGGTTGGGAGGAAATCAAACGCCGGCTTGAGAACGAAACCCACGATCTCTATGTGCTGGACGAGTTCACCTATCCGATCAAGTGGGGCTGGATCGACGTGGATGATGTGGTGGACACCCTCGCGCATCGCCCCGGTACCCAGCATGTAGTAATGACAGGCCGCGATGCTCACCCGCGCTTGCTCGAGGTGGCCGATCTGGTCACCACCATGACCAAGGTGAAACACCCCATGGACCAAGGCCGTAAGGGCCAGAAGGGAATCGAATGGTAAGCGTGCCCGGCGTGTGCATCGCGGCGACAGCCTCGGGCACGGGCAAAACTACCATCGCCACCGGGCTCATGGGCGCACTCGCTCGACGCATGCGGGTTGCCCCTTTCAAGGTGGGCCCCGACTATATCGATCCTGGTTATCACGGACTCGCCGCCCAGCGGGTGGGGCGTAACCTCGATTCGGTGATGTGCTCGCGAGAGCGCATTGGCCCGCTCTATGCCCACGGCTCTGCTGGATGCGATATTGCAGTGATGGAAGGGGTGATGGGGCTTTTCGACGGCCGCATCACCGACTCCCCAGATGACGCTGGGGCCGGATCCACCGCCGAGATCGCCGCGCTTCTCGGTATGCCGGTGATCCTCGTGGTCGATGTGCGCGGCATGAGCCAATCCGCCGGAGCCATTGTGCGCGGTTTCGCCACCCACCACCCCGAGGTGCGCATCGCTGGGGCGATCATCAACAAAGCTGGCACCGACCGCCACGCTGAGGTGTGCCGCCGCGCTATTGAAAACACGGGAGTGCCGGTGGTGGGCATCATCCCCCGCATCGACAAGGTGGAGGTACCCTCCAGGCACCTCGGGTTGGTCACCGCCGCCGAACAGGGTGGGGCAGCAGTCGATGCCGTGGCCCGCATGGCCGACATGATCGAATCCTATGTGGATATTGATGCTGTGTTAGACCTTGCCACCTGCCACTACGATGGCCCCGCGTGGGATCCCACCGCAGAAGTAGAACCCGTGGCGGCTGCGCCGCGGATCGCTCTCGCCTCTGGGCCGGTCTTTAGCTTCGCCTACGCCGAACACACCGAACTGCTCGGTGCTGCCGGCGCCCAAGTCGTGGAGTTTGACCCGCTGCATGAAGAGCTACCCGAATGCGAGGGCCTTATCATTCCAGGTGGGTTCCCCGAGGAGCATGTGGAAGAGCTCGCCGCCCGCCGCAGCGTGACCGCAGCGGTGCAGGAGCATATTGCTGCGGGCAAGCCGGTTCACGCAGAATGCGCTGGCCTGCTGTGGCTATTGAAGACCCTCGATGCCCATCCCATGGTGGGTGCCATCGGCACCCACGGCGCCATGGGACGGCGGCTGAAACTGGGATACCGGGAGGCGGTGGCGCTCGAGCCCTCGGTGCTTTACGACGCTGGCCAACGGGTGACCGGCCACGAGTTCCACCACACCGCTCTTGCCGAGGAGACCGCGACGGGTTTCCAGCCGGCATGGGGCTGGCGCGGCTGGGACGGTGCGGCTGTGGCCGAAGGGTTCATCTCAGACACCATCCACGCCTCCTATCTTCACGTGCACCCGGCGAGTGTGCCGCAGTCGATCGCTCACTTCGTGCGCGCTGCCGCCGCCCACCGCTGAATCGATTTTTCGCCACTAGGGCCACTACACTCACCACTTATGACAGTGACTCTTATTGGTGGCGGACCCGGGGCGTGGGATCTGATTACGGTGCGGGGCATGCATGCCCTGCAGGAGGCCGACGTGATCCTTACTGATCACCTCGGTCCGAGCGCCGAATTAGACAAGCTTTGCGACGTCTCCACCAAGGAGATCATCGATGTATCCAAGCTGCCCTATGGCCGGCAGGTGGCACAGGAAAAGACGAACGAGCTGCTGATCACCCACGCTCGGGCGGGTAAAAAGGTGGCCCGGCTCAAGGGCGGAGACCCCTACGTGTTTGGCCGCGGCTTTGAGGAGCTTCAGGCCTGCGCGGAGGCCGGCGTTGCCTGCACCGTGGTGCCTGGGGTGACGAGCGCGATCGCTGTACCGGCGGCCGCGCAGATTCCCGTGACCCAGCGCGGGGTGGTGCATTCCTTCACCGTCATCTCAGGCCACCTCGCCCCCGATAATCCTTCTTCGCTTAACGATTGGACGGCGCTGGCCTCCACCGGCGGCACCCTCGTGGTGATCATGGGGGTGAAAAACTCCGGTGCCATCGCCCAGCGGCTCATCCAAGAAGGACGTAGCCCCCAGACCCCTGTAGCAGTCATCCAAGAGGGCACCACCGCCGAACAGAAGGTGCTGCGCTGCACCCTTGAGACTGCAGGCGAGTCCATTGTGGACGCCGATATCGCCCCGCCTGCGGTGATCGTGATCGGTGAGGTGGCCGGGCTAGAGGTGCCCAGCCTTTAACGCTGCACGACGAGCGTGAGCTGCGTCGGGCCACTGAGGCTAATCGCGAGCCCCGCATTGCGGCCGATCTCCACCACCTCGTCGAGGGTGGTGGCCTCCTCCTCGTTCAGGCACAGCACGCGAGCCAGCTCGCCCTTGTAATGCTTATTGAAGTGACTCACCACCTTGCCTTCTTCTGTTTCCACCCGCACCGTGGCGGCGGAGGGAAGAGGGCCTAGGTTGTGATAGGCGCCGGAGCGAAAGTCCAGTACGAGTCCATCGATTGCGGCGAGGGCTTCGGTGATGGCCGTGGACCACCGTTTTTTCATCGTTGGCGCGGCTGCACTCGGATCCTCGCGGCGCGGCAGCTTCGTACCAGCTGAAAGCCGATAGTGGGGGATGGGATCATTCCCACCGAGGACGCCAAACAAGGCCGATCCGACCGCCAGGCGGCTCCACCGCGCGGGCGGGAGAGTGGCCGGGCAGAGGGCGTCGAAAAGCACGCCGGTATAGCGGCTGAGAGCCGGGGCGGTGGGGGAGGTCCACAGCTGCTGATTGGCGGCGAACTCTTCGTCAAAGTTCTTGTTCAGCTTAAGCGCGCTGCGGGCCTGCTCAGCGTTCAGACGTGTGAGATCCTCGGCGATTTCTTCGCGGACCGGGTTTAGACCCTGAAAGCTGAGGGCATCGAGCGAAAGCGGCGCGCCATCGCCGCCGAAGGACTTGGTTTCAGAGGGTGGGAGCACAATGAGCACGCCCACGAGTCTAGCTAGTAAGATCGGTCACCATGATTACACGCCTGTCTCAGCTGTTTTTGCGCACGCTGCGCGATGATCCCGCCGACGCGGAAGTCCCCAGCCATAAGCTTTTGGTGCGCGCCGGATACCTTCGACGCAATGCCCCTGGCATCTATTCCATGCTGCCGCTGGGAGTGCGGGCGCTGGACAAGATCGAGAAGGTCGTGCGCGAGGAGATGAACGCCATCGGCGCTCAGGAGCTGCGCTTTCCCGGACTGCTCCCGCGCGGACCCTATGAGCAGTCCAACCGCTGGACCGAGTACGGCGATAATGTCTTTCGCCTGAAGGACCGCAAGGGCGCAGACATGCTGCTGGGGCCGACCCACGAGGAGATGTTCACCCTCACGGTCAAGGACATGTACAGCTCCTACAAGGACTTTCCGGTGATCCTCTATCAGGTGCAAACCAAGTACCGCGACGAGGAGCGCCCCCGCGCCGGTATTTTGCGAGGCCGCGAGTTTGTGATGAAGGATTCCTACTCCTTCAATATGGACGATGCCGGGCTGGAGCAGTCCTACCTGCTGCACCGGCAGGCCTATCAGAATATCTTCGACCGGCTGGGCGTGAACTACGTGATTTGCGCCGCCACTTCTGGAGCGATGGGTGGGTCGGCCTCCGAGGAGTTCTTGGCTATCAGCCCCACTGGTGAAGATACCTTTGTGCGTGCCACCGAGGGAGACTACGCCGCCAATGTGGAGGCCGTGGTCACTCCCGCCGGCGAGGAGCGGGATCCCGCCGCGGCCCCCGCCGCCCAAGTGTATGACACCCCCGAGGCCAGCACCATTCCTGCGTTGGTGGATTGGGCCAACAGCAACGGCGTGAGTATCGACGGCCGCGCTGTTGAAGCTGGCGATACTCTGAAGTGCATCGTGGTGCGAGTGAGTGATCCTGGTGCCGAGGCGCCCCGCCTAGCCGCAGTGCTGCTGCCCGGTGACCGCGAGGTGGACATGGGGCGTTTGGCTGCGAGCCTCGAGCCCGCCGAGGTGGAGCTGGCTGAGGAGAAGGACTTCGCTGACAACCCCTTCGTGGTCAAGGGCTATGTGGGCCCGCGGGCGTTCAACGAGCGTGAGCTCAGCGTGTACGCCGACCCGCGGGTGGTGCGCGGCAGCAGTTGGATCACCGGCGCGGATGAGCAGGGCCGCCACGCCGTGAACATGACGGTGGGTCGCGACTTCGAGGTAGATGAATTCGTGGAGGTCGCAGAGGTCCGTGAGGGCGATCCTGCCCCGGAGGGCATGGGTGTGCTTAGCCTCGAGCGCGGTATCGAGATCGGCCACATCTTCCAGCTGGGCCGGAAATATACCGAGGCCTTTGATGTGCAGATTCTGGATGAAAACGGCAAGCGCGCTGTGCCCACGATGGGCTCCTACGGGGTGGGCGTGTCGCGTCTGCTCGCTGTGATCGCCGAGCAAACCCATGACGAGAAGGGGCTGAACTGGCCGGTGGCCGTGGCGCCGTACGAGGTGCACGTGGTGATCGCCAACAAGGACGCCGAGGCTGCGGAGGCGGCGGAGAACCTGGCCGAGGAGTTGTCGGCCCGCGGTATCGATGTGCTCTTCGATGATCGTCCGAAGATTGGCGCGGGCGTGAAGTTCAAGGACGCCGAGCTGCTGGGCATGCCGTTCATGGCCGTGGTGGGCCGCGGCTACAAGGAGGGCACCATTGAGGTGCGTTCCCGCGGCGGCGAGGCTGAGAACGTTGCCGTCGATGAGGTGGCCGACCGGGTAGTCGAGCTCGTCAACGCGGGGCGTCGATAGGCCTGTGGTGTCCGCGCAGTATCGACGCCACCTCCCGCGTAGGTAAGACGTCTGATGAGTGTGTAAGCTAGGTGGCATGGGATTATTTCTCCCATGCCACCTTTTGTGTTGGTGCCTTCAATGGGCGCGTGCCGCACCGAAGGTAGATAGGGCAGGGAAGCGCGAGATATCCCAGCACACCGTGAGGCCGCGCGCCTAGGCCATCGTGTTGTGTAGGCCAGCCGCCGCGCAACAGAGTGGGCAGAGCAGGTGCGCGAAGAGAAGAAAGGGACGCTATGCGCGTAATTATCACCGAGTCCCCCGCTGAGGTTGCCACGATCGCTGCCGACATGATTGCCGACACCGTGCGAGGCAAGGGGGAGGTATCCATCGGGTTGGCCACCGGCTCCACTCCCATCGCCACCTACAAGGAACTCATTGCGCGCTACCAAGCAGGCGAGATCAGCTTCGCGAACACGAGCGTGTACATGCTCGATGAGTACATCGGTATCGATCGTGCCGATGAGAATAGCTATTATCGCACCATTCGGCGCGAATTCTCCGAGCAAGTCGATATCGATGATTCCCGCGTGCATAGCCCCAATGGGCAAGCGAGCTCGGTGGCCGCAGAAGCCGCCCGCTACGAGGAGACGGTGCGGGCCGCAGGGGTGAGCCTGCAGCTTCTAGGAATCGGCTCGGATGGCCATATCGGCTTTAATGAACCCGGCTCAGCCTTCGACTCGCCGACGCACCGAGTGATCCTGCACCCACAGACCGTGCGCGATAACGCCCGCTTTTTCTCATCGATCGATGAGGTTCCCCGAGAGGCCATCACCCAAGGGCTTGCAACGATTCGTGCCGCCGAGCACCCTGTGCTGCTGGCTACCGGGGAATCCAAGGCGCCGGCCGTGGCGGCCATGGTAGAGGGGCCCGTAACAGCGCACTGCCCGGCCAGCATTTTGCAATTCCACCCCAACTGCACGGTGATTGTCGATAGTGCGGCCGCCTCGCAGCTGTTGGATCGAGAGTTTTATATCGCCGCCGAAAAACAACGCCGAGCTCGGACATCGTAGCAGCGTTAAGCCCCTTTTTGGGGGCGCAACCTCTTGTGTAGGTAGGGCGACGAAACTAGGATATTTCTTAGGTGTTTCTGAGCTGTAGCGAAGGTAATTCCACCTTGATGCTTCAGCTGTTCGAACTCACTCATCTCCACCCATGCCCTTGGCGTGTTCTCGAACTACCTCTCGAGAAACGTCACGAAGAAGAGAAAGACGCTGCAATGTCTATGACTTCCCTCTCTCACAGCGTGTCCGCTGCTCGTACCCTGCGTCTCGGCGTGGCCGCTGTGGCCGCCGCTGGTCTCATGCTTTCTGGCGGGATCGCCGCCGCTGCGGAAGGTACAGCTGATCAAGGCTCGACGCCAGCTGGCGCCAATTCCACGACCACACCAGCAACGAGCGGTCCCTTCGAGGGTGCCAACAATGGCACCACGCCAGACAAGAAGTCCAAGGATGAATCCACGTCCTCCGAGGGCAAGCCCAAGGATGAGACCACGTCTTCCGAGGGCAAGCCCAAGGATGAGACCACGTCCTCCGAGGGCAAGCCCAAGGATGAGACCACGTCCCCCGAGGGCAAGCCCAAGGATGAGACCACGTCCCCCGAGGGCAAGCCCAAGGATGAGACCACGTCCCCCGAGGGCAAGCCCAAGGATGAGACCACGTCCCCCGAGGGCAAGCCCAAGGATGAGACCACGTCCCCCGAGGGCAAGCCCAAGGATGAAGGAAAGGCTCCGGCAGCTGAAGGGGAGACCCCCGCACCTGGTGCCGGCACCGGAAAGGGCTCCTCTGACAAGGAAGGTGAGCACGGGGATAAGAAAGAACAGTCCAGCACCCCAGCTCCCAGCAACGAGCACAAGGACAAGCAGGATCATAAGGACAAGCAGAGCCACAAGAAGCAGCCTGGGAACAAGCAGGAGAAGTCTCACTCCGGGCCAAGCCTGGCTAATACCGGCGCGAACGTAGGCCTGGTGGCCCTAGGCGGCCTCGCTGTGGCAGCCGCTGGCGCGGGCTTGGTGGCACTGCGCCGCCGCGCCTCCTAAAATCGTTGCACCCCATCCGTTTCACCACCGGCCACGCGGTCTCACCCTAGAGATGAGCCGCGTGGCCGTGTGATGTGCGTGCGTCTCTCTGCGGTAAAGGGGGATAGTTGCGCGTGTGCACCCCTGATTCGTTAGCATTGTCGGGGTAAATACACAGCAACATAGATTGAAAGGTGTGATTCTCCATGGGCATCATGGATAAGGCAAAGGAATTCCTGAGCGACGACGACAAGCGTAACGACGTCCTCGACAAGGGCGAGCAGGTGGCCAAGGACAAACTCGGCAACGAGCACGCCGACAAGGTGGACAAGGCCCGCGACGCCATTGATGACAAGTTCGGCGGCTCCGCCGAGCAGCCTGCCGAGGGCGAGAACTAAGCTCTTAGCGCACGAAGAAGCCACCGCCTAGCACCTACTGCTGGGCGGTGGCTTGTGTGTTGATAAGGGTGGCGTCGAAAAGCGCGCGCTTAGACGCCTACCGCAGCCAAACGTTGAGAATGCACGGCAAGCATTGCCACAGCCTGGAAGCCAACCTGTGCTGCCGTTGAATGCGATGCCTCGGTGAGGAAATGATCCCACATCCCGCGGCCGTTATCGCAGAGCTGCCGGACAAAAACATCGGCGGTGGCGGCATCGCTCATCTGCTCATAGCCCTCCATGCGATAGCTGGTGGGGGCCGTTTCTGGCTCGAGATCGTTCGCGGCGGCGATCTGGGTGAGTGCCACCACGAGCACGCGGTGATCGGTGCCCATGTCCGCAAAAAGATCCGCGTGCTGGCCAGAAGCAAAAGCCTCCGCGGTTCCCAGGCCATAAATAGCCGCTTCGTGAAAAGCGATGAGCTGCAATAACTCCGCCTTTTCAGACTTGCTCAAGGACACATCCTCGGCAGGAATGGAATCAAAGCTCATCACCGTCTTCGCTTGATCCGGTTGCTGCTCATACAGTCGGGTCAGAAGTTCGGCGTAGATGCTGCCCAGAACCAGCCATGAGTCCGAACCGATTGTCGATAGCCCGTCTTTGGTGGCGTGGGCGGAATCGGTCAGCGCCACCGCCAGATCGCTAGGCACCTCGGCGGCGCGCTGGGCAATAGCGGCGGCATCCAGCTCGTCCACAGAGCAGCGCTGGGGAGAAGAACCCTGCTCGTCGATACCGCAGCGGCGGTTGTTTTCCAAAATCAGCATGCGGGCGTGGTTCTGGCGCATCTCCGCAATGGGTGGCTGTGCCTGAGCATCCGCCTCAGCGCCGATCGCGAGCTCTTCCAAACCCTCATCCACGGACCGGTAGGGAGCACACGAGGCCAGTGTTGCCCCAGCCCACAGCGCTGAGGAAGCGAGAAGAAACTGCCTGCGGCTCATTCGAATCATGAGTAGAAAGCATACCTGTATGCTTGCGAGCATGGCTTTTCCGTCTAAAGATGCACTTCACTCAGTTATTTCTCCGATCGCCCAGTCCCACGGGATGGATGTGGAGGAGGTGAAGATCAACCGCGCCGGGGCGAAGTCCGTGATCGCCATCATCGTGGACGCGGCCGCCAGCGCTGGCATGGACGCCGCAACGCCCGGCCTCGAGGCAGTTGAGGTAGCCGCCGGTGACATCTCCACCGCGCTGGATGAAGCCGAGGCGGCAGGCCAGCTCGTTTTCGGTGCTCAGGAATATACGCTCGAGGTCTCCACCCCTGGGGTGGATCGTCCTCTCACTACCCCTCGCCACTGGCATCGCAACCGTGGTCGGCTGGTCGCCGTGACTCTCGGTGATCGTCAACTGCGTGGTCGGGTAGGGGCGCTTGATAGTGAGCACACCTCGGTGATTGTGATCTCCCAGCTGTCTAAGAAAGAAGCGAAGAAGGCGGGGAGGAAAGCCGGCGAGTTGGATGTGCACGCGCTAGGATTGGGCGATATTGATCGCGCGGTGGTAGAAATTGAGTTCGCCAACGCGCCAGCTGCCGAGACGCAGCTTGCCGATATGTCGTACGAAAATGCCCTGCAGTGGCGAGAGGATCACAAGTGAACATTGATGTCCAGGCGCTCAGCGCAATCGAGAAGGACAAGGGAATTGCAGTGTCGGAACTGCTGTCCACGATTGCCGACGCTCTGCTTGAAACCTACCGGCAGAACTACCCCATGGATGAGTCCACACGGGCTCGGGTGGACATCGATACCGCAACCGGCAAGGTTGCCGTGATCCTTAGTGAAGTGGACGAGGACGGCAGTGTGCTCTCCGAGCGAGACGACACTCCCTCGAACTTCAACCGCACCGCCGCGTTGGCCGTGCGCAACGCCATTGTGGCTCGCCTGCGCGAGGCCGAGGCTAACCGCGTATTCGATGAATACACCCGCTTTGAAAACACCGTGATCTCCGGTGTGGTGCAGGCCGATGCCCGCGCCAATGAGAAGGGCATCGTGGTGGTGCAGCTCGGTACCGAGGCCGATGGTCACGATGGCATCCTCATCCCCGCCGAGCAGATCCCTGGCGAGAACCTCAAGCACGGCGATCGCGTGAAAAGCTACGTGGTGGGCGTGTCCAAGGGGCCGCGTGCGGTGCAGATTAACCTCTCGCGTACCCACCCCGAGCTGGTTCGGAAACTCTTCGAGCTGGAAATCCCCGAGGTGGAAGATGGAGCCGTGGAGATTGTCAGCATTGCCCGTGAGGCCGGCCACCGCTCGAAGGTGGCCGTGCGCGGCACCGTCAAGGGCCTTAACGCCAAGGGAGCCTGCATTGGTCCGCGGGGCCAGCGCGTGAGCAACATCATGAAGGCCCTCGGCGGCGAGAAGATCGATATCATCGACTACTCCGATGACCCCCAGCATTATGTGGGCAACGCCTTGGCACCCTCCAAGGTGGTATCGGTGGAGATCACCGACCTCGAAAACCAGATCGCCCGCGTGGTCGTGCCGGACTATCAGCTCTCCCTGGCTATTGGCCGTGAAGGCCAAAACGCTCGCCTAGCAGCGCGCCTGACCGGGTGGAAGATCGATATCCACTCCGACGCCGAATAATCCACCCAGTGGCCGTCTCGCCTGCTGCTCGCCCCAGAGCCTGACCTAAGGCTTGCGAGGCGGGGAGGTGGCGTCGATCAGCACGAGGGTAAATCCTTGTAGCCGCTCGTGTGTTGCGCCTTCTGGGCGGACAATGCAGGGCGGTTTTAAGGTTCTGTTAAACATTTCGGCAGCTTTCGCGTACACTTGTTCTCGGCTCACACACGTGTGATGACAGCCGGTGGGTCTTCATGCCCTAAAACCCGGATGCACACACCGAAGGTGAGAAGCAGAGCTCACACCAGCCGTGCTCTCACACAGTGCGGTGGATAAAGAAAGGACCGGATGACGCAGTCGAAAGCAGCGCACACTCCCCACCGGATGTGTATCGCTAGCCGTCGCCTGTTTCCCGCGTCCGAGTTGCTGCGGGTGGTTGTTGATCCCAGCGATGCCACACGCATCGTCGCCGATCCTCGCGCTGTATTGCCGGGGAGAGGGGCGTGGATTCAACCCTCGTTGGCTAGCTATGAGCTCGCCTGCAAGCGGCGCAGTTTTGCGCGCGCCCTACGGGTATCCGCCACGGTGGATACACAGCCCGTTCGCACTTACATTGCATCGCTCGAGGAACCGACAGGCGCCTCGAAAAGCCAGTGTGTGCAGCGGGATAACACAGAAGGAAGATTCGAACACTGATGAGCACACGATGAAGCATCAGCGATGAACGTCCACACACAACCGTAGAGGCAGCAGGCCCCTCGAAAAGCGCCCTTCACCCAGCTGTGAAGAACGATTTCTTTGGCCGCTCGCCTCTACACAAACTACGAGGAGAGAAGTGCCAGGAAAGCTACGCGTACATGAGCTCGCGAAAGAGCTCGGTATCAAGAGCAAAGACCTACTCGCCACACTCAAAGAGCAGGGCGAATTTGTAAAAACTGCATCGTCGACGATCGAGCCGCCGGTGATTAAGAAGATGCGCGCGCACTACGCCGCGCAGAGTGCCGAGGCTGGCGCCGCCGAGAAGCCGGCGGGAGACAACGCGGGCAAGTCCGCCGAGAAGGCGCCTAAGCCTTCTGCTTCTGCAACGTCTGCCAAGCCCGGGGCAAAGCCCGCGGCTAAACCTGGCGCGAAGCCAGCCGCGAAGCCCGGTGCCGCCCAGAAATCGGCCGAAAAGGCGCCTAAGCCTTCTGCTTCTGCAACGTCTGCCAAGCCCGGGGCGAAGCCTGCGGCTAAGCCTGGCGCGAAGCCGGCCGCGAAGCCCGCCGCCGCTCAGGGTAGCGAGGAGGCCGCAGCGCAGGACGCGCCTGCTTCCTCGGGCGCTCCCAAGCCCAGCTTCCAGGCTGCGCAGGGTGGCCAGAAGAACAACCAGGGTGAGCAATCCGCAGCGCAGCAGGCGGATAAGCCCGCTGCTGAGGCTGCCATGCCCAAGCCCCGTCCGCGCCCCAAGCCCGGCCCGAAGCCGGGTGGGCGTGCCCCGCGCGTGGCCAATAACCCCTTCTCCACCGGCACCAACCCGGCACCGCGTCCGGGTGGGCACCGTGGTGGCCAGGGCCAGCAAGGCCAGGGTCAGGGCGGCGCCAAGCCGGGCGCGAAGCCTGGTGCTAAGCCGGGTCGTGGGAAGCCCCGCGGTCAGCAGCAGGGCGGCCAGGGTGGCCAGGAGCGTCAGGGCGGCGGTCGTCGCCCCACCCCGGCCATGATGCCGAATCACCCGAGCCCGGGCCAGATGCCGTCGCGCTCCGCTGCGGGTAACCGTGGTGGCGGTCGCGGCCGTGGTGGTCACGGCGGACCGGGTGGTCCCGGTGGCCCCGGCGGTCCCGGCGGCGGTTTCCGCGGACGCGGTGGACGTCGCGGTGGTACTGCTGGCGCCTTCGGTCGTCCCGGTGGCGCACCGCGCAAGGGCCGCAAGTCGAAGCGGCAGAAGCGTAACGAGTACGAGGCAATGAAGGCACCGAACGTCGTTGGTGGCGTGCGGTTGCCGGACGGCGGCGGCAAGACCTTGCGTCTGGCCCGCGGTGCCTCCCTGTCCGATTTCGCGGAGAAGATCGGTGCAGATGCATCTTCGCTGGTGCAGGCACTATTTAATCTCGGCGAGATTGTGACCGCTACGGCATCTGTCTCGGATGAAACCTTGCAGCTGCTGGGCGAGGAGATCAACTACAAGGTTGAGGTTGTCTCGCCTGAGGATGAAGACCGTGAGCTGCTCGAGTCCTTCGACCTGCAGTTCGGTGAGGACGAGGGCGATGACTCCTTGCTGGAGAAGCGCCCGCCGGTGGTGACCGTGATGGGCCACGTGGACCACGGTAAGACTCGACTGCTGGACACCATCCGTAAGTCCAACGAGGCTCGCCGTGAGGCCGGTGGCATCACCCAGGGCATCGGCGCCTACCAGGTCGATGTGGAAATTGAAGGCCAGGAGCGCACGGTGACCCTGCTGGATACCCCGGGGCACGAGGCGTTTACCGCTATGCGTGCCCGTGGTGCAAGCTCCACCGATATCGCGATTCTGGTGGTTGCCGCGGACGATGGCGTGATGCCGCAGACCGTGGAGGCCATCAACCACGCGAAGGCCGCTGATGTGCCGATCGTGGTGGCCGTGAACAAGATCGATAAGCCGGGTGCGAACCCGGACAAGATCCGCGGCCAGCTCACCGAGTACGGCTTGGTTCCGGAAGACTACGGCGGAGACACCATGTTCGTGGACATCTCCGCTAAGCAGGCCACCAACATTGATGGACTGCTTGAGGCTGTGCTGCTGACCGCAGACGCCTCCCTGGAGCTCACCGCGAACCCGAACATGGACGCCCAGGGTGTGGCTATCGAGGCACACCTGGACCGCGGCCGTGGTCCGGTGGCCACCGTCATCGTGCAGCGCGGTACCTTGCGCGTCGGCGATTCCATCGTGGCCGGCGACGCCTATGGTCGCGTACGCCGCATGGTGGACGAGTACGGCAATGACGTGGACGAGGCGGGCCCGTCTCGCCCCGTGCAGGTGCAGGGTCTGAACTCTGTGCCCGGTGCCGGTGACAACCTGCTGGTGGTCGACGATGACCGCATGGCACGCCAAATCGCCGATCGCCGTAACGCGCGCCGTCGTAACGCCATGCAGGCACGTGCGAAGAAGCGTATCTCCTTGGAGGATCTGGATTCGGTGTTGAAGGAAACCAACACCCTCAACCTGATCCTGAAGGGCGACAACGCCGGTTCCGTGGAGGCACTGGAAGATGCCCTGCTCAAGATCGAGGTGGACGAGGAAGTTCAGCTGGAGATCATCGACCGCGGTGTGGGTGCCGTCACCCAGACCAACGTGTCCCTGGCTGCCGCCTCGGATGCTGTGATCATCGCCTTCAACGTCCGTTCCGAGGGCAAGGCCACCGAGGAGGCCAACGCCGAGGGCGTGGACATCCGCTACTACACGGTCATCTACCGTGCTCTCGAAGAGGTGGAGGCTGCCCTGCGCGGCATGCTCAAGCCGATCTACGAGGAGCGCGAAGTTGGCCGCGCCGAGATCCGTCAGCTGTTCAAGGCATCCTCCGTGGGCCTCATCGCAGGCTGCATGGTGGAGTCCGGCAAGGTGCGTCGCAATGCGAAGGTGCGCCTGATCCGCGACGGCAACGTGGTCACGGACAAGGCGACCATCGAGTCGCTGCGCCGCGAGAAGGACGATGTCACCGAGGTTGCCGCCGGTTACGAGTGCGGTATGGTGCTGTCCTACCCGGACATCCAGGTCGATGACATCATCGAGGTCTACGAAGAGGTTGAGGTGCCCCGCACCTAAGACACCCCGCTCGGCTTGGCGCTGCTGAGCCGCGGGACCCACACAGCCCTGTCGCCTTATCACGTGAGGCGGCAGGGCTGTTGCCATGCTCGGCTCGATGCCCGCTGCTCTATCAGGCAGCCGGGTATGAGGCAGCCGGGTGGGCGGTGGCTGCGTAGGAGGTAACCGGGTGGGCGGTGGCTGCGTGGGCGACACGATAGAATGACGGGTGTTTTGCTGTCACCTCCCAGTACGGCGATGGCAGCACAGACACTCCATACAACGAAAGGGTTAACCACCATGGCTGATAAGCAACGCGCCGGCCGGATGGCGAAGCGAATTCTCACGATCGTCGCCGAAGCGATCGAGTACCGCATCAAGGATCCGCGCCTGCAGTACGTCACCATTACCGACTGCCGCATGACCGGCGATCTGCACGACGCCACGGTGTTTTACACGGTCCGCGGCGCCACTATTGATTCCGAGCCGGACCACGACGAAGCCGCTGCCGCCCTCGACAGCGCTCGGGGTCAGTTGCGCAAGTACGTCGGCGATGCCTTGAGCGTGCGTTTTACTCCGCGGCTCAACTTCGAACTGGACACCGTACCGGAAGCCAGCGCCCACCTCGAGGCGCTGTTGGCCAAGGCCCGCCAGCGCGATGAAGAGCTGCATAAGCTCTCTGAGGGCAAAACCTACGCCGGCGGCGAAAACCCCTACCGCGAGGCAGAGGACTAATCGGTGTCCTCCACGCATGCGCGCTTTTCGACGCCACCTCCCGCCACCGCCTCCGCTGCCAGCATGCTGACTCCGCAGCGGTTGGGTGTCTCCGATACTGACTTCGGTGTCAGCGAGCTAGACGCAGCTGTCGAAGTGCTGGAATCATCCCGCTCGGTGGCAGTGGTGGGGCACGTGCGCCCCGATGCCGATGCCATCGGCTCGGTGTCTGCGATGATGCAGCTCGCCGAGGTTCTTGGGGCGCAGGTGCGCGGCTATATAGACCACCCAGGTGGGGTCTCGCGCACACTCGCCACGATTCCGCGCTGCGCGGAGATCGCCTGGACGGGCAGCCTAGCGGCAGATACTGACTGTGTGGTCATGGTGGATTGTGGAGATCTCGGCCGCGCTGGTCGCTATGCCGAACAGAGTGCGGCGGGAGACTACGCGCGCATCATGATCGATCATCACGAGCACAACCCGGGGGTGGATGGGGTCAATCTCATCGCCCCGCGCGCCGATTCCACCACCGCCTTGGTGTGGCTGCTGGCCCGTCACGCCGGAGTGGAGATCACCCCCTTATTGGCTCATGCCCTGTATGCGGGGCTGGTCACCGACACCGGTGGATTTTCCTGGGGCGGTACCCAAGACGCCACTTCGCGGCTGCTGCTCGGGGCTGCCTTGGCAGAAAGCGGAATCGATACCGGTGCGATCGCGGCCGATCTGATGGATCGCTCCACCGTGGCCGAAACCCAAGTGCTGGGTCAGCTGCTCGGCGCAGTAGAGGCGATGGACACCCCGCTGGGTCGTGCCGCGATTCTGTGTGCACCCCATAGCTTGCTGGCAACAGTTGAGCCCCAGGTGCCGGAACGCGCGGTGCGGCTACTGCATGCTCTCGAGGATGCCGTGGTGTGCGTGGTCGCTAAAGAGCAGCAGCCGGGCACCTGGAATCTGTCTCTGCGCTCAGAGGAGATAGATGTGGCCGCCCTTGCTCGCCGTTGTGGCGGGGGAGGGCACATGCACGCCGCCGGATTGAGCATCACCGGCACCGAAGAAGACTGTTGGACCCTGATCAAGGAACATCTACTTACGTGAGTCGCGACTCCACCACCCCTACCGACCCCAGTGATAATGCCGATACCCGAGCCGAGGGCGATGGGTACCAGTCGGATATGCACCCCGCCCAGACTGAGCCGCTCGATGAGCACGAACGGCTCGCCGCCGAGGGCAGAGTGAGCATTCGTACCGTTTTGGCGCTGGCCTTGCCCGCCCTCGGCGTGTTGGCTGCGACCCCGCTCTACCTGCTCCTCGATACCGCTGTTGTGGGGCGGTTAGGAAAAACCGAGCTGGCGGCGCTGGGCGCGGCCACCACGTTGTTTTCCGTGGTCACCACCCAGCTGACCTTCCTTTCCTATGGCACCACTGCCCGCGCCTCGAGGCTTTTCGGCGCGGGCAAGAAAGATGAGGCGATCGCAGAGGGAGTGCAGGCCACCTGGGTGGCGTTGCTGGTGGGATCGGTGCTGGCGGCCACCATGTTCCTCGGCTCGCCGTGGTTTACGCTCTGGCTATCCGGTAATGAAGCGGTGGCCGCAGAGGCCACTCTTTGGCTGCGGATCGCCAGCTTCGGCATCCCGCTGCTGCTGATCACCATGGCCGGTAATGGATGGCTGCGTGGCATCCAAAACACCACCGCGCCCCTATGGTTTACCCTCACCGGCGTGATCCCCGCCGCCGTGTTAGTGCCGCTGCTGGTGCATGCCTATGGCTTTGTGGGCTCGGCTTGGGCTAATCTCACCGGCTTGGCCTTGACCTCCACCTGCTTCCTCGTGGCACTGGTCCGGGCCCACGGAGGCTCCTGGGCGGTACGCCCGCAGGTGATCCGCCGGCAGCTCGTGCTCGGTCGGGATTTGATTATCCGCTCGTTGTCGTTTCAGGTGGCGTTTCTCTCCGCAGCGGGAGTAGCCGCGCGCTTCGGCGAGGCCTCCCTTGCCGCGCACCAGGTGATGATGCAGCTGTGGAACTTCCTCACCCTGGTGCTCGACTCACTGGCAATTGCCGCCCAAACCCTCACCGGCGCTGCCCTCGGTATGGGCTCGGTACACAGGGCGAGGGGAGTGGGCCGGCTAGTGGTGATGTATTCCGCTGCCGTGGCCGCTGGCCTTGCCGCTGTGTTTGCTCTCGGTTTCCGCCTCATCCCGCGGGTGTTTACCCAGGATGACAGCGTGCTCGAGGCGATGGCGTGGCCGTGGTGGATCTTGATACTCATGATCATCGGCGGCGGAGTCGTCTTTGCCCTCGATGGCGTGCTGCTGGGTGCCGCCGATGCGGTATTCCTGCGCAATGCCACCATCGCCTCGGTGGTACTCGGCTTTTTGCCGGGGGTGTGGCTGTCGTTGTTCCTGAACGCTGGGCTCACCGGTGTGTGGTGTGGCCTGTTGGCCTTCATCCTTATTCGCATGGCCGCAGTGTTGTGGCGTTTCACGTCCATGAAGTGGGCGGATAACGCCGTATAGTGGGGCAATAAACACCCTTTAGCCACGAGCCTCCGGTGTGTAGAAAGGCGGTGGTGCGATCATGACCACCCTGTGGGCAGTGTCGGATCTGCACGCCGCAGTCAAAGCCAACGCGGAGATGATTGCGCGTATTCAACCCGCCAGCCCCAGTGATTGGTTGATTGTCGGCGGCGATGTCGCCGAACGCACTCCCGATATCTTAGCCACCTTGGAGCAGCTCAAGCAGCGCTTTGAGGAGGTGATTTGGGTGCCCGGCAATCATGAGCTCTTTTGTCGTTCCACCGATTCGGCGGTGGGTCGGGAAAAATATGCCGAGCTGGTCGCTGGGTGCAGGGCCCTGGATATCTACACCCCAGAAGATCCTTATCCAGTATTTGCCGGTCGTACCATCGCGCCGCTGTTTACGCTCTACGATTACACCTTCCGCCAGCCTGGGCTCAGCGCCGAGGAGGCGGTGCAGCGGGCGCGGGATAACCAGGTGATCCTCACCGACGAATTCGCCATCGCCCCCTTCGTGGATATCCGCGCCTGGTGCTGGGACCGGCTGGCCTATTCGGTCAAAAGACTCAGTCGCGTTACTGGGCCGACGATTTTGATCAACCATTGGCCGCTGGTGATCGAGCCGCTCACTCACGTGGCGTGGCCAGACATTTCGCTGTGGTGCGGCAGCATTCACACGCGCACCTGGCCGGTGCGCTACCGGGCGGAGAAGGTGATCTATGGCCATCTGCATCTGCCAGGGGAGATGGTGGTCGATGGCGTGCCCCATATCGAGACCTCGCTGGGGTATCCGCGCGAATGGAAAGACCGGCCCGCCACCGCGCCGTGGCCCTATCCGGTGCTGGAGGTGGCAGCGGATGCAGTTTAGCCCCGATCTCTTCCCCGCAACCGCTCAGTTCTGCTCGATGCACGTGGACCGCAGCAGCGCTGATCTGTCCCGCTACCGGGGGCTGCATCCGCTGGAACAGGCATTGGTGGCGCACGCGGTGCCGGTGCGACAGTCCGAGTTTGGCGATGCCCGCTGGTGTGCCCACGAGGCGCTAAAAAAACTTGGCCGCGACTCCGGCGAGCCGATTCTGCGTGGCGAGCGAGGGGTGCCCTTGTGGCCGGAGGCGGTGGCCGGTTCGATGACGCACACCGATGGGCTGCGGGCGGCGGTGGTGGCCCCGCGCCGCGAGGTGCAGTCCCTGGGGTTAGATGCCGAGCCGGCGGCCTCTTTGCCACGAGGGGTGCTGAGTTCTATTGCCCGACCCAGCGAATTGCCTCAGCTGGATGAGCTGGAATCCCAAGGTATTCCGTGCGCGGACCGGTTGCTCTTTTGCGCCAAGGAAGCCACCTACAAGGCGTGGTTTCCGCTCACTCATCGTTGGCTGGATTTCGACCAAGCCGAGATCGATGTGCGCAGCGATGGAACGTTCATTTCCTATCTCCTCGCCCGCCCCACCCCGGTGCCATTCATGATGGGGCGCTGGGAGATCCGCAGTGGTTTCATCATCGCCGCCATCGCGGTGGTCTAGCCGCTGCGTATCCGCGCCGTGCTAGAGCGTCGAGGGACGGGCCACAAATACGGTCGATAGCCGCTTGCCCTGTTCCTTTACGAGCGCGATCGCGCGCCCATCTGGGGCGATCCCGGCGTGCACGCCTCGAAGCCCGCGCGGGGAAAGCCATTTGCCCATGCTGAGGGCAGTGGCTTCGTCAGGGCTGAGAGAAAGCGTCGAAAAGCTCGCCGCCATTGCTTGATCCAAACTCAGGGACAAGTCGGCAGAGGCTTCAAGCTGCTCCAGCGTCGTGGCCTTGTCGAGAGTGAAAGGGCCCACGGCACTGCGACGTAGGGCGGTCAGGTGGCCACCCACCCCCAGAAAGGCCCCCAGATCGCGGGCGAGAGAGCGGATATAGGTGCCGGAGGAACAGTGCACAGTGCAATCGATATCCACCCAGGTGGCAGTGCGAGAGATCGCGTGCACCTCGAAGGAGAAGATAGTGACGGGACGTTCAGGAATCTCCACGTCCACTCCCTCGCGCACCAGCTCGTGGGCGCGGCGGCCCTGGATTTTGATCGCCGAGACCGAGGAGGGGCGTTGCATAATCTCCCCGCGAAGTCGCTCGATGCCGGCATGGATCTGTTCGTCGCTAATGGGCGATGCGTCGTGCTGCGTGAGGATCTCGCCTTCGGAGTCATCGGTGGTGGTAGCCGCACCAAGGCGAATAGTGGCGGAATAGGTTTTGGTGTCAGCCACCAGGTGGGCGAGAAATTTCGTGCCGCGCTCGATGCCGACCACCAGCACTCCGGTGGCCATCGGGTCGAGAGTGCCGGCGTGGCCGACCTTGCGGGTGCCGAAGATCCGCCGCAATCGCCCCACCACATCGTGGGAGGTCATGTTCTGCGGCTTGTCTACCACCACCAGTCCAGAGCGAGCGAGCGGGTCTCCGGCGGCAGCGAGTTGGGCAGGAGAAAGGATCTTCTCTTGGGGGAAAGACATGCGTATTAGCCTATGCCGTACCCTATACACTTGTGAATATTTGGCATGGTCTGGATAGCATCCCTGCACAGCTCGACGCCTCGGTGGTCACCATCGGGGTTTTTGATGGCATCCACAGCGGGCATCAAACCCTGCTGCGTCGCGCCGCGGCATTGGCTGCCGAGCGGGACGTGCCAGCTGTGCTCATGACCTTCGATCCGCACCCCTTGGCTGTGGTGCGACCCGATAAGATGCCGCCACTGCTTGGTTCGGTGGAGGATCGCGCCGAGATCGCGGCTTCGCTCGGTATCGATCACCTACTCGCCTTGCGTTTCGACGCATCCTTGGCGCAGCTGTCGCCCGAGGATTTCTTTAGCACCGTTGTGCTCGACACCCTCGGGGCGAAGGCCGTGGTGGTGGGGGAGAACTTCACCTTTGGGCACAAGGCGGCCGGCACTACCGAGACCTTGCGGGAACTGGGGCAGGCCCACGGGGTTGATGTCGTGGTATTGCCGCTTCTCAACGAAGCTGGCGCCCCGATTTCCTCTACCCGCATCCGCGGCATGCTCGAGCGCGGCGATATTGCCGAGGCCAATGCGGCACTCACGCGGAACTTCGCGGTGCGCGGCGAGGTGCAGCGCGGCGCGGGGCGGGGAGGCAGGGAACTGGGTTTTCCCACCGCGAACCTGTACTTCCCGCCCAGCCAGGCGCTGCCGGTCGACGGCGTGTACGCCGGCTATTTCACCGTGCTCGATAGCACCCCCACCCCCGGCGATATGGAGTGCGGGGTGCGCTACCCGGCCGCGATTTCGGTAGGCAATAACCCCACCTTTGATGATCCGCGCCGCAGCGTAGAAACCTTCGTGCTCGACAGGGAGGCCGATCTGTACGGCCACACCGTTCGCGTGGAGTTTGTGGACTATGTGCGCGGCATGGAGAAGTTCACGGGGGTGGAGGAACTGCTAGACGCCATCCGTGCCGACGTGGCCGCCACGCGCGCAATTGTTCCTGAGCCGATTGGCTGCTAGTATTCCTCGGGTTGGTTGTGACTGTGGTCTGCAACAGTCACGCCCACCAGATTCCCTGGAGGGGATGATGGTGACTATTTTTACTGTGGACTGAAATATTTTCTGGAGGATCCCCTCATGGCATTGGATGCCGCAACGAAGAAAGAAATCCTGAACGAGTACGGTCTGCACGAGACCGACACCGGCTCCCCGGAGGCTCAGGTTGCTCTGCTTACCCACCGCATTCGCAACCTCACCGAGCACCTGAAGAGCCACAAGCACGATCACCACTCCCGTCGTGGTCTGCTGCTGCTCGTTGGTCGTCGCAAGGGCCTGCTCCAGTACCTGCAGCGCTCCAACATCGATCGCTACCGTGACCTGATTGCTCGTCTGGGTCTGCGTCGATAAGCGACCGCACGCACGGCGTCTCACGCCGGCACCTTGTCACCACCTCTCGTCTTGCGAGTCGAGAAGGTGGTGTTTTTTATGCGCTCTGTGCTGGGGAACTGCTAGACTTAGTGACCGTTGTAGACACCCACTCAGGCGGCACCGATGACCGCCTCCATTTTTTAGTTTTATGAGGAGTTCGCAAGCACACATGCGCGACGTATTCGTTAACAAAGACACCGACTTCGGAATCATCGAAGCAGTTGCCACCATCGATAATGGCGACTTCGGTACCCGCGAGATCCGCCTCGAAACTGGTCAGCTGGCCCGCCAGGCTGACGGTTCCGTCACCGCGTATCTCGATGAAGAAACCATGATGCTGGCCACCTCCACTGCATCCAACCAGCCGCGTGAGGGCTTTGACTTCTTCCCGCTGACGGTGGATGTGGAGGAGCGCATGTATGCCGCCGGCCGCATCCCGGGTTCCTTCTTCCGTCGTGAGGGGCGCCCCTCCACGGAGGCCATCTTGGCCTGTCGCCTCATCGACCGCCCGCTGCGCCCGACCTTCGTCAAGGGCCTGCGCAATGAGGTGCAGATTGTGGTCACCGTGCTATCGGTGAACCCGCAGGATATGTATGACGTCGTGGCGATTAACGCCGCCTCCGCCGCCACCCAGCTCTCCGGTCTGCCTGTTTCAGGCGCCGTGGGTGGTGTGCGCATGGCCCTGGTGGTGGACGAGGACCATCCGAAGGGTCAGTGGGTGGCATTCCCCACCCACGAGCAGCACAGCTCCGCCGTGTTCGAGCTGGTGGTTGCTGGTCGCCGTGTCACCCGCAAGCAGGGACGCAAGAACATTAACGATGTGGCCGTGATGATGGTGGAAGCCGGCGCCACCGAGAACGTGGTCGAGCGCATCAATGATGGTGCCCCGGCCCCGACCGAGAAGATTGTTGCTGAGGGCCTAGAGGCCGCGAAGCCTTTCATCGATGTGTTGTGCCGCGCCCAAGAAGCGCTGGCCAAGGAGACCGCCAAGGATAGCCAAGAGTTCCCGCTCTTCCCGCCCTACTCGGAGGAGATCTTCGAGGCAGTGGAGAAGAAGGCCTCCAAGAAGCTCAACAAGCTGCTCACGATCTCTGGCAAGCAGGAGCGTGATGAGGCTACCAATGAGCACATGGAGGAGATCGAGGAGCAGCTCAGCGAGCGCTTCGAGGATCAGGAGAAGGAGATCCGCGCCGCCTACAACGCGGTAATGAAGCAGATCGTGCGCCAGCGCATCCTGGCCGAGCACTTCCGTATTGATGGCCGCGATGTCACCGATATCCGTGATCTCAGCGTGGAGGTCGATTTGATTCCGCGCGCTCACGGCTCCGCCCTCTTTGAGCGTGGCGAGACCCAGATTCTCGGCGTGACCACTTTGGACATGTTGAAGATGGAGCAGCAGATCGATTCGCTGACTCCCACCACCTCTAAGCGCTATATCCACCACTACAACTTCCCGCCTTATTCCACCGGCGAGACCGGTCGAGTGGGGTCGCCGAAACGCCGCGAAATTGGCCACGGCGCTCTGGCCGAGCGCGCTTTGGTGCCGGTGATTCCTTCCCGCGAGGATTTCCCCTACACCATCCGCCAGGTCTCCGAGGCGCTCGGCTCGAACGGCTCGACTTCCATGGGGTCGGTGTGCGCCTCCACGCTGTCGCTGCTTAACGCCGGCGTTCCGCTGAAGGCCCCGGTGGCGGGTATCGCCATGGGTTTGGTCTCCGGTGAGGTGAAGGGTTCGACCGAATATGTTGCCCTCACCGACATCCTTGGCGCCGAGGATGCCTTCGGCGACATGGACTTCAAGGTGGCCGGTACCGCCGATTTCATCACCGCCCTGCAGCTCGACACCAAGCTGGATGGTATTCCTTCCACGGTGCTTGCCGACGCTCTCTCCCAGGCCCGCGACGCACGTCTGACCATTCTCGACACGATGGCCGATGTGATCGACGAGCCCGATGAGATGAGCGACTATGCACCGCGCATCACCTCGGTCAAGGTTCCCCAGTCCAAGATCGGCGAAATCATCGGGCCCAAGGGCAAAACCATCAACTCGATCACCGAAGAAACCGGGGCAGACGTCTCCATCGAAGAAGATGGCACGGTGTTCATCTCGGCTACCTCCGGTGAGGCTGCAGAGCAAGCGATCGAAAAGATCAACGCCATTGCGAACCCACAGCTGCCCAAGGCGGGCGAGCGCTACCTCGGAACCGTGGTGAAGACCACCCCCTTCGGTGCGTTCGTATCCCTTTTGCCGGGTCGCGACGGCCTGGTGCACATCTCGAAGCTCGGTGGCAAGAAGCGCATCGAGAAGGTCGAGGACGAGGTAAACGTGGGCGATAAGCTCCAGGTGGAAATCGCCGATATCGACAACCGCGGCAAGATCTCCCTGATCCCCGTCGAGGAGAACTAATCCGCATTCCCTTGACTGTGCGCCTTACTTGACGAGGCTCACAGCTCATGATGCGCGCGCCCCGCATGGGCACCGACTGTGGTGTCTGTGCGGGGCGTTGTCGTGTTCAACAGCGACCCCTAGGGGGCTGGCGGATAGCTGGGGAGGCGACGGCTGGGAGGGGACAGCTGCGAGGCGATGGCGCCGCAGTGGGGGCTGCCGGCGTGGCGGAGCAGTTGCGGCAACCACCGGGCCACTCAAAGCCGGAGAACTAAGACCAGTGCCGCAGAGGGTATAACCATGTCCGAGTTGCTGCGCTCTATTAGCTTTATCCAAGCAACCCCACATGAGGGATGTGGAGAAAGTTGGAATGTGATCCTTGCCACTGAGGCTGTAGGTCGGTCGTCTGATGTGCGGCTTTATGTGCATAAATGTTCACCTTCCATCGCAGGTCAGACATCTCAAGAGTGATGTATGGCGGGGTGGGGGCGCTGGGATGGGGCTGGACAATGGTGTTCATTTTCGACAAAAGTGGGCGTAGCATGAGTGCAGAAGCACACATACCCACAGGGTGTTGAGTTTTACTTCAGTCCACGGGTATGTGTGGTACCTCATAGCCAGTGGGGCGGTGGGTCTGTCACGGCCTCTCGCGCCCCTAGACACGGAAAGGCATGCCGCACTCATGACCACCCGCGATATCACCTTGAGAGCTGGCGACTACAGCGCCGCTATCACCTCGCGCGGTGGGGGAGTGCGTACCTTGAGCTATCGAGGCGCCCCCTTGCTCATCGGTTATGAAGCGGACGCGGATGCGCCGATGAACGCCGGCACTATCTTGAGTCCGTGGCCCAACCGGGTCGACGGAGGGGTCTTCATCTTTCATGGTCGTAGCCACAGCTTGGACATCACCGAACCCCAGCGCACCAATGCAATTCACGGTTTCGTGCACTACCAACAGTGGCAGTGCGTGGACTGCTCTGATTCCTCTGTCACCTTGGAGCTGCACGATGGCCAGCACGAGGGCTGGCCGTGGGCGCTGCACCATAGTGTGACGTGGAGCCTTCACCCCGAGACTGGGCTGAGCTGCAGCTACCGAGTGCGTAACGCCAGCTCGGACACAGCCCCGGTGGCTGTGGGCTTTCACCCGTATATCACCGCCCACGGTGCCCCGCTCGATGAGTGCGAGCTGAGCATCCCCTCTGGGCAGTATCTTCCGCTAGAGACCACCCGCAATCTTCCCGCCGGTCCACTGACGGCCACCAGTCATCTCGGGTTGGATGCCGATATTGCTCAGGGGATCGCGATGGACAAGGTGTTCTTTGATCACTGCTTCCACGTGGATCAACCCCAGCAAGACGAGCGCTTCGAGGTCACTCTGCGGCACCGTGAGAGTGGCCATGCAGTGGTGCTGCGTTCGGATCTGCGTACCCCGTGGCTCCAAGTCTTCACCGCGGATCCCGCACGAGACTGTGGCTACCCCGGGGTAGGCAGGGCCTTGGCGGTGGAGCCGATGACAGCGCCCGTCAACGCCTTCCGTTCTCACGGTGCCGCCGAGCTCGCCCCGGGGGAGAGCCTGAGTTCGGATTTCTCCATCGCTGCAGGCTAGAAACTTGCCAACTGAATATAGCGTCCCTTACACAAGCAGGCTTTGCGGACGAGTGCTCGCTAAGCCATTAACCATTCCAAGGAGAAAGCAACATGATCGTCGCTGAATCCGCGCTACGGCTTGATGCCACGTGGGTCGATTACGCGATCGTCGCGTTATATTTCGTCTTCGTTCTCGGTATCGGCTGGGCCGCCCGCTCGAGGGTGTCGAGCTCCATCGACTTCTTCCTCTCCGGCCGTTCGCTGCCTGCATGGGTGACCGGCCTCGCCTTTATTTCCGCCAACTTGGGCGCCGTGGAGATCGTGGGCATGTCTGCTAACGGTGTGCAATACGGCTTCCAAACCATGCACTACTTCTGGATCGGCGCCGTGCCGGCCATGGTGTTCCTCGGCATCGTGATGATGCCCTTCTACTACGGCTCCAAGGTGCGATCGGTGCCCGAATTCATGCTGCGGCGTTTTGGCCCCGGCGCGCACTTGGTCAACGCCATCTCCTTTGCCGTGGCGCAGCTTTTGATCGCCGGTATCAACCTGTTGTTGCTGGCTAAGGTGGTCAACTCCCTGTTGGGCTGGCCGCTGATCGTCACCCTGATCATCGCCGCTGTGATCGTTTTGAGCTACATCACCCTGGGTGGGCTGTCGGCTGCTATCTACAACGAGGTTCTGCAGTTCTTCGTGATCATCGCCGCGCTACTTCCGTTGACCCTGATCGGTTTGCACAACATCGGCGGCTGGCAAGGTCTGAAGAACGCGGTGGAAAACGAAAGCCACTTCCACACCTGGCCTGGTACGGAGATCTCCGGTTTCGATAACCCAGTGGTGTCGGTGATCGGTCTGACCTTCGGTTTGGGCTTCGTGCTTTCCTTCGGCTACTGGACCACGAACTTCGTGGAGGTGCAGCGCTCCATGGCAGCCGATTCGCTCTCCTCGGCCCGGAAGACCCCGATCATTGGTGCCTTCCCCAAGATGTTCGTTCCCTTCGTGGTGGTCGTGCCCGGCATGATCGCTGGTGCTACCGTTACCCCGATCATGAACGGCAGCGCCGAGCCGAATGACGCAATGCTGTATCTGATGCGTGATCTTCTACCCAATGGTTTGCTGGGTGTGGCGCTAGCTGGTCTGCTTGCTGCATTCATGGCCGGTATGGCAGCCAATATCTCCGCATTCAACACGGTCATGAGCTATGACATCTGGCAGGGCTATGTGGTCAAGGATAAGCATGATGATTACTACACCAAGGTGGGCCGCACCGCGACGGTGGCAGCCACGCTGATCGCTGTGTTTACCGCTCTGATTGCCGAGAACTTCGGCAACGTGATGGACTACCTGCAGACCCTGTTCGGCTTCTTCAACGCGCCGCTGTTCGCCACCTTCATCCTCGGTATGTTCTGGAAGCGCATGACTCCGACCGCCGGCTGGGTGGGCCTTGTTATGGGTACGCTCTCCGCCATGGGTTACTGGGCTATCGCCACCTTCTCTGGGGTGGAGGCAGACTTCTTCAACCTGCCCGGCCAGGGCACCGCGTTCGTGGCCGCCTCCATCGCCTTCGTGGTGGACATCGTCTTCTCCATTGTGGTTTCTATGATGACGAAGCCGAAGCCGGATCATGAGCTGGTTGGTTTTGTGAAGTCGGTGACCCCGAAGGAGAACCTCACCGACGCAGCCGAGGCCAGCCTGCCGTGGTACAACCGCACCGTACCGCTCGGAATCCTCTGCATCGTTCTCGTGATCGCGCTCAACGTGATCTTCGCCTAGCGCTACGTATATAGGAAGGAGTTTCCAACATGGCTAAGAAAGCTACCCACAAGGCCGGCGCCTTCGATATCCGCAATGTCATCGGTGGCCTGATCGGCATCTACGCTGTGATCCTCTTGGGATCTTGGCTGCTGCTGGATCCCGGCGTGGATCCCTCTACCGGTGTGGCCAAGGACGCCAGCTACAACCTGTGGACTGGCCTAGCGATGGCCGTTGTAGCGATCGTTTTCTTCGCGTGGGCGAAGATGCGCCCGATTATCGTTCCCGACGATATCGACGAGATCAACTAATCACACAGCCGCGGGGAGCATTCCCCGCGGCCGGCGCTGGGGAGAGTCGCTGTGCCCGCCCCAGCGCCGGATGGCGGGACAGGGGCTTCGTTGTCGATGCCCCGCTACGCGGGGTCTGCCACTGGCCTTGACGTAGAGGCACAGCCGCACACGTCTTTGCATAACTTCATCACCACGCGCTCAGAGCAGGCTCTCGGGGAGCGGCTTTGAGCTTCGTCGAATTCTTCGGACAAGGAAGTGACTGTATCTATGGCAACGCCAGAGCAGACCACGAGGAGCGCCGCGGATGACGCGCCCCACACGGTATCCATTACCCGCACCCACCTCGCCGATGGCCGCGAGCTGATCTACTTCGATGACGAGCCGGACTATGTGGCGGGCACGGCCACTCGCGAGCTGCACGACTCCCGTGATCTGCCGCCGGCGAGCACGGTCTCTGAGATGCGGCGAGATCCATTGACGGGCGAATGGGTGGTTTTTGCTGCCCACCGCATGAACCGCACGTTCATGCCGCCGGCCAATGAGAATCCGCTCGCTCCCACTACCGCTGGTGAGATTTCCACCGAGATCCCCGCTGATGACTACAACGTGGTGGTCTTCGAGAACCGTTTCCCCTCGCTGTCGCTACACATCCCCGATGATGTTCAGTTTTCCGACTATGTCGATGACACCCCGTTGTATCCCCGTGGCGCGGCCCAAGCCCGCTGCGAGGTGGTGTGTTTCACCCCAGAGCCCAGCAAGTCCTTCAAGGATCTCAGCTTTAGTCGCGCGCGCACCGTGGTGGAAGCGTGGGCGCATCGCACAAAGGAGCTCTCCGAGATCGAGGGAGTAAAGCTGGTGTTCCCCTTCGAAAACCGGGGTAAGGAAATTGGGGTTACCCTGCAGCACCCGCATGGCCAGATTTACTCCTATCCCTACCTGCCTGCCCGTGCCCGTGCGGTGCTCACGCAGGCGAAGGCACACGAGGAGAAGGGCAGTGGTTCGCTTTTCGACGCCATCCTCCACGCCGAGCAGACAAGCGGACGCCGGGTGCTTATCAATGGTGAGCACTTCCTTGCTTTTGTTCCCGCAGCCGCGGAATGGCCCGTGGAGGCAATGGTGATGGCCAAGCGACCCGAGGCCTATGATTTCGCCTGCCTGACCGCCGCCGAAAAGGACGAGCTCACCCGCATCTATCTCAGGCTCTTGGGAGCTATTGACAACTTCTTTGACGGGGTGGAAAAAACCCCGTACATCGCAGCGTGGAACCAGGCCCCGGTTGGCGAAGACCGCCGCTATGGCCGCCTATACCTCCAGCTGTTTTCCATGATGCGTTCGCCGAATCGTATGAAGTTCTTGGCCGGATCCGAATCCGGCATGGGGGCGTGGATCTCGGACACCACCCCAGAACGCATCGCTGATCGTTTCCGGGAAATCCTTGAGGCAGGGGAGAAGTAAATGACTCGCAGCGTCCAATGGATGAACACCCTCGAGGCCCCCACGGGTATCGAGCGCGCCAAGGAGCATTTCCGCGATATGTTCCAGGCAGATCCCAGCGTGGTGGTGGCCGCGCCGGGCAGGGTCAATCTCATCGGCGAGCACGTGGACTATGCCGGCGGTATCAGCGTGCCGTTCGCACTCCACAATCGCGCCTATATTGCTGCTGCTGAACGCACTGACGATGTGTTGCGTGTCAGCTCGGTAGGGGCTGATCCAGCCGTGGTGGAGTGCCGAATTGATGAGGTCGGGGCGAAGAATCCAGACAACTGGGCTGGCTATGTCATCGGCGCTGTGTGGGCCGCCATCGAGGCGGGTATCCTGCCCGAGCGCGGAATGGATCTGGCAATGGTCTCGGATGTTCCGCTGGGGGCTGGATTGTCGAGTTCCGCGGCGATCGAGTGCTCCGCTATCACCGCCGGCATGGCACTAGCGGGCATGGAGATGACTCCGCGTAGGCGGCGCCGTCTCGTCGAGTGCGCGATGCGCGCCGAAAACGAGGTTGTGGGCGCCTCCACCGGTGGTATGGATCAGCGCATTTCTTTGCTCGCGCAGGAAGATACGGCCCTTGCCATTGACTTTCTCGACAACTCCGAGCAGGTGGTGCCCTTCGATGTTGGCTCGGCCGGCTACACCTTGGTGGTGTGCAATACCAACGCCCCGCACTCGCTCGCCGATGGCCAATATGCCTCCCGGCGCGCCGTGATTGATGGGGTCACCGCTCAGGGACATGCCGCCACCCTTCGTGAGGTGGAAGATCCCTATGCCGTGGCCGAGCAATGGGCGGCGCACAATGTGCCTGAAAACACCACTGAGCAGCAATGGCAAGAGGTGGTCCACCGGCGGGTGCGGCATGTGCTCAGCGAGATTGAGCGCACCGCTGAGGCAGTACAGATGCTTATCGACGGCGACCTCACCGGATTCGGCACGCACATGTGGGCCTCCCACGCCTCGTTGCGTGATGATTACGAGGTCTCTACCGAGGAACTCGATCTGGTGGTGGACACCGCACGCGACTTCGGTGCTCTCGGGGCCCGGATGACTGGTGGCGGCTTCGGTGGCTCTGCTATCGCGCTCATCGATATCCGCACCGCACCCGCGCTGGTCGAGGCGATCAATGAGCGGGCACAGGAGCGTGGCTATCCGCAGCCGGAGTTCCTGCTCGCCATGCCCAGTTGGGGCGCGCGGATCGTGGACCGTCCCGCGCGGTAGGCGCCTACACCCAGAAGCGCCCGCGCTTGCCTAGACTGGTGGGAAACGACAATCCCACCAGTCTTTGCGCTGTGTGAGCACAATGAAGGAGTAAGTGAGAGCAACCATGGCAGAATCCACCATTGCAGTCGGCGTTCTTGGAGCTAAGGGCCGCGTTGGCCAGGCCGTTGTTGCCGGTGTGGAGGAGGCAGAGGATCTGCGCCTCGTCGCCGCCCTTGATAGCAGCGACAGCATCGAGCAGCTCGTGGAAACCGGGGCCGAGGTGGTGGTGGACTTCACCACTCCAGATGTGGTGATGGACAATCTCGAGTTCATGATCGCGCACAATATCTCTGCGGTGGTGGGCACCACTGGTTTCACCGCTGAGCGTCTTGATACGGTGCGTGGCTGGTTGGAAAAATCCAGCGCATCGGTGTTGATCGCCCCGAATTTCGCGATCTCCGCGGTGCTCACCATGCACTTCGCCAAGCAGGCTGCACGCTTCTTCGAGTCCGCAGAGGTGGTGGAGATGCACCACCCGAACAAGCTGGATGCTCCCTCTGGCACCGCGGTGCACACCGCCGAAGGTATTGCCCAGGCGCGTCGGGAAGCGGGTATGGATGATCAACCCGACGCCACCACCCAGTCGCTCGACGGGGCGCGCGGCGCCGACGTACAGGGGGTGCCGGTGCACGCAGTGCGCATGACCGGCACCGTGGCCCACGAAACCGTGATCTTTGGTACCCAAGGGCAGTCGCTGACCATCAAGCAGGATTCTTATGATCGCACCTCCTTCATCCCCGGTGTGCTGTTGGGCGTGCGCGATCATGCCAAGCACCCTGGGCTGACCGTGGGACTGGAGCATTACCTCGGGCTCTAAGGCTGTGGGGTAGGCAAGCGTCGATAAGCACAGAAGAAAGAGCGGTAGAGGTGGCAACACATAAGGATTTGTCGGTGCAGCTGGTGGCATGCACCTCGTTTACAGCGCCCAGCGATATCGACTGGAGTACGGACGCAGATGGGCCTGAGGCGCTCGTGGAATTTGCGGGTCGGGCCTGCTACGAAAGCTTTGACAAGCCCAATCCGCGCACCGCGAGCAATGCCGCCTATATTCGCCACATCATCGATGTCGGCCACACGGCGCTGCTCGAACACGCCCAGGCCACTATGTACATCAGGGCCATATCGCGGGCCTGCACGCATGAACTAGTGCGCCATCGCATGTTCTCTTTCTCGCAGCTCTCGCAACGCTTTGTGCATCCCGATGAAGCAACCGTGGTCGTGCCGAGCGTGATCGACCGTGACCCCGAGCTGCGGCGACTTTTTGATCGCGCAATGGATGAGTCCCGCTTCGCCTACGACGAGCTGCTCGCGGCACTGGAAGACACGCTCGCCGACGAGCCCAATGCCCTGCTTAGGAAGAAGCAGGCGCGCCAAGCGGCGCGGGCAGTGCTGCCCAACGCCACCGAATCGCGCATCGTGATGACGGGCAACTTCCGCGCCTGGCGTCACTTCATCGCCACTCGCGCCACCGAACACGCCGACGAGGAGATGCGCACCGTGGCGGTTCGCTGCCTTGAGCTGCTCAAGGAGACCGCGCCGGTGGTCTTCGGCGACTTCGATATTGCCACCTTAAGCGATGGATCCCCCATGGCCTCGAGCCCATATGTAGGAGTGTCCTAACATAGGAGACGAAGCCGCATGGGATGTGCGCCGCTTCTATCTCCGCCGAGGACGCAGACACCACCGACGACACACAGAGAGTAGCTTGATACAGCATGAACACCGGACTAGCTGAGAAAAACGGCACCGACATTTTCGGTACCGTCGGCGTAGCGATGGTCACCCCCTTTGACGGCGACGATCGCCTTGATGTTGCAGCTGGACGAAAGCTCGCGGCCCATCTGGTGGATAAGGGAGTAGACGCGCTCATCCTCGGTGGCACCACTGGCGAATCGCCCACCACCACGCTGTCGGAAAAGATCACCTTCCTGAAGGAAATCCGCGCCGAGGTAGGCGAGGAAGTGGCCATTGTGGCCGGCGCCTCCACGAACAACACCGTCGCCTCGGTGGAGCTGGCGCGCGCCTCACGAGAGGCCGGTGCCGATGCGCTTCTGCTGGTCACGCCCTACTATTCCAAGCCTTGCCAGGAAGGGGTGTACCGCCACTTCGTGGCGATCGCCGACAGCACCGACGCCCCAGTGTGTATTTATGACATCCCCGGTCGATCTTCGATCCCGGTGGAGTCTGATACTATGAAGCGTCTAGCCGAGCACGAGAAGGTTCAGGCTGTCAAAGACGCCAAGGGCGACCTCGTTGGGGCTACCACTCTGATCGCCGACACCGGTCTGGCATGGTACTCGGGCGATGATCCCCTCAACCTTCCGTGGCTCTCCCTTGGAGCCAGCGGTTTTATCTCCGTGATCGGGCACGTTGCACCGCAACAGCTCCGTGATCTGTACACCGCCTTCGATGAAGGCGATCTGGTACGTGCCCGCGAGATTAACGCAACGCTTGCGCCCCTTGTCGCCGCCCAAGGCCGACTGGGAGGCGTCTCCATGGCTAAGGCAGCATTGAAGCTGCAAGGAATTGACGTAGGAGCTCCGCGTCTGCCGCACATGCCGGCGAATGACGATGACCTGATTGAGCTCCGAAATAATCTAGAACAAGCTGGAGTCCTATAAATATGAATGAACCCCGTAATCGCTCTCGTAAGGTGACGCGTAAGGCGGGACCGCCCGAGGTCGAATTCCAGGCCCCGGGTGAAGCCACCCCCTCCCAGTCCGATAACTCTGGGTCCTCCCAGTCCAACTCGAAGGGCTCGAAGAACTCGAACTCCAAGGGCGGAAACCAATCCAACGGCTCTAAGTCCGGCGGAAACTCCTCCAAGAAGTCTTCGAACGGCGATAAGCGGGACAACTCCAACGGCAACGGCGGCAACGGAAACAACGGCGGCAATGGGGCGAAGAACTCCAAGAACGGCGGCTCGAATAAGCGCGGTTCCCGTGGCGGAGGCCGCGGTAATAACCGACGCGGCGGTCGCGGTGGTGGCCGCGGTGGGCGCCCCGTGGTGCACACCATGCAGGGTGCGGATCTCACCCAGCCGTTGCCGGCTCCGCCGAAGCCGCCGAAGGATGGTCTGCGCATCATCGCCCTAGGCGGTATTTCCGAGATTGGTCGTAATATGACCGTCTTCGAGTACCACAACCGGCTGCTGCTCATCGACTGCGGTGTATTGTTCCCGTCCTCTGGCGAGCCGGGTGTGGATCTGATCCTGCCGGACTTCGACTACCTAGAGTCCCGCCTCGACCGCCTTGATGCCCTCGTGGTCACCCACGGCCACGAGGACCACATCGGCGCTATCCCGTGGCTGCTCAAGCTCAAGCCCGATCTTGAGATCCTGGCTTCCAAGTTCACCGCAGCGTTGATCTCCGCTAAGTGCCAGGAGCACCGCCAGCGCCCGAAGCTGACGATCATCAGCGAGGATTCGCACGAAAAGCGCGGCCCCTTCGACCTGCGCTTCTTCGCCGTCAACCACTCCATTCCGGACTGCTTGGGTGTGGCGCTCAAGACCGGCGCCGGCCTGGTGCTGCACACCGGCGATATCAAGCTGGATCAAACCCCGCCGGATGGCCGTCCCACCGACCTTCCTGCCGTGTCCCGATTCGGCGACGAAGGCGTGGACTTGTTCCTCTGCGACTCCACCAATGCCACCACCCCCGGTGTGTCCGGCTCGGAGGCAGAAATTGCCCCTACTCTCAAGCGGCTCGTGGCGGATGCGAAGCAGCGTGTCATCATCGCGTCTTTCGCCTCCAATGTCTACCGTGTGCAGGCAGCCGTGGATGCCGCCGTTGCCGCCGGCCGCAAGGTGGCCTTCAATGGCCGCTCCATGATCCGCAACATGGAGATCGCCGAGAAGCTCGGCTACCTCAAGGCGCCCAAGGGCACAATTGTGTCCATGGACGATGCCTCGCGCATGGCTCCGCACCAGGTGGTGCTGATCACTACCGGTACTCAGGGTGAGCCCATGGCTGCGCTGTCGCGCATGGCCCGCCGCGAGCACCGCCAGATCACTGTCCGTGATGGCGACCTGATTATCCTGTCCTCCTCGCTGGTTCCCGGTAACGAGGAAGCAGTGTTCGGTGTGATCAACATGCTGGCCCAGATCGGTGCCACCGTGATTACCGGCCGGGACGCCAAGGTGCACACCTCCGGACACGGCTACTCCGGTGAGCTGCTCTTCCTCTACAATGCGGCCCGCCCGAAGAACGCCATGCCGGTGCACGGCGAGTGGCGTCACCTGCGCGCGAACAAGGAATTGGCTATCTCTACCGGCGTGGAGCGCGACCGTGTCGTGCTCGCCCAGAACGGCGTGGTGGTGGATCTGGATCAGGGCCGCGCCAAGGTCGTGGGCCAGATCCCAGTCGGTAACCTCTACGTCGACGGTGTCACCATGGGTGACGTGGACGCCGAGGTGCTGGCGGATCGAACGTCCCTCGGCGAGGGCGGCCTGATCTCCATTACCGCGGTGATAGATAATCGTTCTGCGCACCTGCTGGAAACCCCGCGGGTGCAGGCCAAGGGCTTCTCCGAGGAGTCCAAGGACATGATGCGCGAAGTCACCGAATTGGTGGAAAACACCATGGCGGATCTCGCCGGCGAAGGCGAGGGCGATCCTTACCGCATGGTGCAGAAGCTGCGCCGCACGGTCTCTCGCTTCGTGGAAAAGAAGTGGCGTCGCCAGCCGATGATCGTGCCCACGGTCATCCCGATGCATTCCCAAGCCGATGTGCTTGATGATGACGACATCCAGGCCACTCGCCCCTCGCTCTAGATAGCGAGCCTCAGGCTGCGGCCTTGACTGAGCGCCCCATCCTAGCCAGCTCAAACTGGCTAGGATGGGGCGTATGTCTTTTTCTCAATCGGAACGCCACGATCTTGCCGAGCTTTTTAAGAAGGTAGGCCCGAATGCCGCCACTCTCTGTGAGGGGTGGACTACCAAGGATTTAGCTGCCCACCTGCTTGCCCGCGAAACCAATGTCAAAGCCGCCGGCGGCATAGTGATTCCGCAATTAGCAGAGGCCCACGACGATGCCGTGGAGCAGCTTTTAGCAGACAAGGGCTATGAGGTGATCGTCAAGGAGTGGCAAGCGGGCCCACCGACGCTGCTCAAGCCCTTCGACTTGGTGATGAATACCGCCGAGAATTTTGTCCACCACGAAGATGTGCGTCGTGCCCAAGAAGGGTGGACCAAGCGTGAGTTGAGCACCGAGGACGAGCACGAGCTATACAAGGTGGCTAAAACCTTAGGGCGCACCATGATCTCCTCCAAGGGGGCTGCAGTGGCCTGTGTCCCGGCCACCAGTGAACTCTCCCGCTTCGTGGTGGGGGATAAGAAGAAGGTCGCCTCCGCCGAAGACCAGGTAGTGACAGTGATCGGTGATATCGGCGAGATCCTGCTGTGGCTATTCGGCCGCACGGAGGTTGAGGTGCGGATCCTCGGCGATGAGTCGCTGGTGCAAAAGAAGAGCCTCTAGTTTGCTTCTCCACGAAGAAGAGTGCAGGCGGCTCTTGTGGGTGGGGTAGTACCTTGTGTGCCATGATCGCGCTGAGGGGCCGTGTTGCTGCTGTGACTACAGGGGTGTGAGGGGATAGACTGAAACGCATGACTGTCACGAGCCAAACCGGATCTTCCCGGAGGAAGAAGAAGCGCCCCGCAAGCTCTACCTCGCGCCCAGGCCGTAGTTCGAGCACTGGGCGTTCTTCGCGCTCGGGCGGCTCTACCCGGTCCATGCCCGTGGTAACTACCTCCACCCATCCTGCCTATCGAGCTGCGGAAAGCTCCGGTGAACGCACCGGTAGTGCACTCGTGGCGGTAGGCCAAGGTGTGTCCGCTATGGCGAGCGCTACGGCGAGTGCTACCCGCGGTATGGGGGCGAAGTTCGCCCAAAGCAAGGCTCGTATGGCCGAGCGCTCACAGCAACGGAAGGCTGCCAAGGCCGCCAAGGCTGCTGAGAAGGCTGAACAGGCCGGAGCTGTGGATGAGGCCGAGCAGGAGACCACGGTGATGCGTCGCGCCCGCACCCCACACGAGGCCTATCCGCTGGATGAATCCGATTCCACCAGCTACACCGCGACTCCGCGTTCGTCCCGAACGCTTCGAACCTCCGATTCGGACGAGGATAAGCGCGACTCCGAGCAGGATTCCCCTAGCCCCGCCGCAGCTTCCGGCGAGGACTTTATTGAACGGCACTCCGATGGCATCGGGCTGAGCCTGGTGGGGGTGGCCGCGGTGATTGCTGCCTCCATGTGGTTTAACGTGGCAGGGCCCGTTGGGCGCGTGATCGCCGGCTCGAGCCAGTGGCTCATCGGCGCCGGCGCACATCTGCTGCCCGTGGCGCTCATTGCGCTCGCCGTGGTCGTGATGCTTGGCACTTTCCCCAAGCCCACCCACCGGCTGCGAGTATCCCTAGGAACCGCTCTGATCTTGGCCGGCATGCTGGGCCAGATCCACATCTTCTCCGGCCAGCCCACCACCACCGCCGGCCGGGCAGATTCCGGCGGCATCATCGGTACTCTGCTCGGTGGAGTCTTGGCTCTAGGCTTTACTCCTTATGTGGCGGTGCCGATCCTCACCCTCATCATCATCTACGGCGCGCTGCGTGTCACCGACATCAGCGTGCGCGAATTCGTCGATATTTGCTCCACCTGGATTCGCGAACAACTCGGACGCGATGAGCCGGAGGAATTGCTTATCGACGCCCCCTCGCAGCCCGAATCCGAGGATGCTGCTTCGCATGGCCCGTTGGTGGATGACTCCGCCCACTATCGCCCGCGCCGAGACATCGACCGCGAGCGAGACAGTGCGGCTCTGCCGCGTCGAAGCGTATCGTCGGGTCGTCGGCCTGCGCCTCGGCCAGTGAGCGCGCCGCGCCCCCGCATCGATTCTGAATACACCGGCCGTAGCGTTGAGCCTGAGAGCCCTGGTGCAGAGGCGGAACCGACCGCCGTACTGCCGCGTGATTACACCCCGAGTGATCCCGAAAGCACCTCCTCGTTTGCTGCAATCGGTGCGAGCAGCGACGCAGATAGTGCCGAGGAAGCTAGCTACGACTATGAGGACGAGGATTACGCAGTAGCTCGCGAGCAGAGCGAGGATGCTGTCCAACGCTCGCACGATGCCGTGGTGCGCACCGCTGCGGCTCGCACTGCTGCCCGCACCCCGCGCCCGGCAGCCCCTGAGGCGCCCGCTCCTGCCGCTGCTCCTGCTGCGTCTGAGGAACCTGAGAAGCCTGAGCCTGTCGATTCCTCCCCAAAGGTAGATCCATCGGCAATCCCAGCTTCGACTCCCCGTAGCGAGCTGGCCACAAAGACTCCTCCGCCACCGGCGCCGGTTGCGGAACCGGTGGTGGAAGAAGACAGCGACTATGAGCTGCCCTCCACCGATCTGCTCGTGCCTGGCAGTGCGCCGAAGACTCGCTCGGCGGCCAATGATCGCATGATCGAGGCCATCACGGATGTCTTCAGCGAGTTCAAGGTGGATGCCCATGTCACAGGATTCTCCCGTGGCCCCACAGTCACCCGCTACGAGGTGGAGCTGGGCCCAGGTGTGAAGGTCTCGAAGGTGACTAACCTGCAGTCCAACTTGGCCTATGCGGCAGCCACCGATAACGTGCGTTTGCTTACCCCGATCCCCGGCAAGTCTGCGGTGGGTATCGAGGTGCCGAACTCCGATCGTGAAATGGTGCACCTGGCGGACGTTCTCAGCGCCCCAGAGACGCACAACAACCCAGACCCGATGGTTATCGGCTTGGGTAAAAACATTGAGGGAGATTTTGTTTCTCACTCAGTGCAGAAGATGCCCCACCTGCTGGTTGCTGGCTCTACCGGCTCTGGTAAGTCGGCCTTCGTTAACTCTCTGCTGGTGTCGTTGCTCACCCGAGCTACCCCAGAGGACGTGCGCCTGATCTTGGTGGATCCGAAGATGGTGGAGCTGACTCCCTATGAGGGCATTCCGCACTTGATCACCCCGATCATCACCCAGCCGAAGAAGGCGGCCGCCGCCCTGCAGTGGCTGGTGGATGAGATGGAGCAGCGCTACCAGGACATGAAGGCTGCGCGCGTGCGCCACATCAAGGACTTCAACCGCAAGGTCAAGACTGGTGCCTACCAAGCGCCCTTGGGGTCCGAGCGGGTAGTCGAGCCCTATCCCTACATCGTGTGTGTGGTGGACGAGCTCGCCGATTTGATGATGACCGCACCGAAGGAGATCGAGGAATCGATTGTGCGCATCACCCAGAAGGCCCGTGCAGCCGGCATCCACTTGGTGCTGGCCACCCAGCGCCCCTCGGTGGACGTGGTGACCGGTTTGATCAAGACCAATGTGCCCTCCCGTTTGGCCTTCGCCACCTCCTCGCTTACCGATTCGCGCGTGATCTTGGACCAGGGCGGCGCCGAGAAACTCATCGGTATGGGCGATGGCTTGTTCATCCCGCAGGGAGCTGGCAAGCCGCAGCGTATCCAGGGCGCCTACGTCACCGACGAAGAGGTCCAAGCTGTGGTGGATGCAGCCAAGGCACAGGCCGAGCCCGAATACACCGAGGGCGTGACCGACGATAAGTCCGCCGAGGCCAGCAAGGACATCGATCCCGATATCGGCAACGACCTTGAGGATCTGCTCGAGGCCGTGGAGCTGGTGGTGACCGCACAGGTGGGTTCGACCTCGATGCTGCAGCGCAAGCTGCGTATTGGCTTTGCCAAGGCAGGGCGTCTCATGGACCTGATGGAAACCCGTGGGGTGGTGGGCCCCTCCGAAGGTTCGAAGGCCCGCGAGGTGCTGGTCAAGCCCGAAGAGTTGGACACAATTTTGTGGATGATTAAGGGTGCCGATCCCGCCGAGGCTCCCAAGGAAGAGGACGACACCGCGGTCAACACCGTGGAGGCCAATCCCACGGGCGGGGTGTTCTAGCGGGAATCAGGCCCGTACGCATCAACATCGGTGTGTGCGGGCTTTTCGTATATAGTGGTTCCCGTCATGGAGGGGAGTACCCCTGAAATGGCGGTGATCGTCAACACGGCCGCCGCTGCACCGCAATCTGGTGCAGTAGCCCCGGTCCCGCCAGCCCACCACGCGGTGGGGGAGACCTCCGGTACGTAACTACTTATCGCACCGGAGGTTTGTACATATGCATGTGCCTTTCTGGGTGTGGGCACTCACGGCCGTAATCGTGATCGCCTTCATCGCATTCGACTTTCTCACCCACGTAAAGACTCCGCACGAGCCGAGCATGAAGGAAGCCGGTTTTTGGACCGCCTTCTATGTGGTGCTCGCCCTGCTTTTTGGCGGCTTCGTGTGGCTGTTCTGGGATCATCAACGCGGGCTTGAGTTCCTCTCTGGCTATGTCACCGAAAAAGCATTGAGCGTGGATAACCTCTTTGTCTTTGCGCTGATCATCGGAACTTTCAGTATTCCGCGCAAATACCAGCAAAAGGTACTGCTCTTTGGTATTGCTATGGCGCTGGTCTTTCGTACCGTTTTCATTCTTATCGGTGCGGCGGCCATCAATGCGTGGTCGGACATCTTCTACCTCTTCGGTATCTTCCTGCTCTACACCGCGGCGAAGACCGTGTGGGATGAAGCCAAGGATGAACCAGACACCGATCCCTCGGACATGGCAATCATCCGCTTCACACGGAAGTTCATCCCTATGACGGATGAGTACAACGGGGATAAGATGACGGCCCGCATCAACGGCAAGCGCTTCTTTACCCCCATGGCGGTGGCATTGGTGGCCATTGGCTTCATCGATGTGATGTTCGCCTTCGACTCCATCCCCGCCATCTACGGCCTGACCAACGAGGCCTACATTGTCTTTACCGCCAATGCCCTCGCCTTGATGGGCCTGCGTCAGATGTACTTCCTGCTCGACGGTTTGCTGGATCGCCTCGTCTACCTCGCCTACGGCCTCGGTATCATCTTGGCGTTCATTGGCGTGAAGCTCATCCTGCACGCACTGCACGAAAACAATCTGGCATTCATCAATGGTGGCGAGGACGTCCATGTCCCCGAGATCGGCACGTGGGTCTCCTTGGCTTTCATCGTCGGTGTACTGGTGGTGACGATCCTGGCTTCCTGGATCAAGGGCAAGCGCGACCTCGCCCAAGGAGCGGTGGCGATTTCCACCGATAAGTTGCTGGGCAAAGAAGACGAGACCTCCGCGGAGGCCCAGGCTCATCCTGGCGAGACTGCTTCCGCCCGCCGTGCGAATGAAGACACACCGGGCCGCTAAGAACTTCAGCTCGGTGTGGGTGATGGTGCGAGGTGGCGTCGATAAGCGCCTCGGTGCCTAGACAAGCAACGAGAGGGCACTGAGGTAGCTGGGGAGAGTACGAGGTGACAAACCATCATGGTTTCAAAACATGGCTCGCAGGGTAGGGTTGAAGGCGTGAAGGACCGTAGCAACACCGCCCCGGCAGGCAGCTCCGCGCAGCGCCCCTCGAATTTCAATCTGCCTAATGTATTGACTTCGCTGCGCATTATTTTCGTGCCCGCCTTCGCGTGGCTCGTGCTGACCAGCCAAGGAGATAACAATGGCTGGCAGTGGGCGGCGTTTTCTATGTTCGCCCTGTTGATGCTCACCGATAAGCTTGATGGTGATATTGCCCGTAAGCGTGGACTGATCACGGAATTCGGCAAGATTGCCGATCCTATTGCCGATAAGGCGCTGATGATCACCTCGCTGGTGTGTCTGAATCTCATCGACATGCTGCCGTGGTGGATCACGGTCGTCATCGTTGTCCGCGAGCTGGGCATTACCTTCTGGCGGATGGTGCAGCTACGGCGTGGGCGGGTGATACCCGCGTCCAAGGGCGGCAAGCTCAAGACCGCTCTGCAAACCCTCGCCGTGGGCTTGTACCTGCTGCCGCTGCCCGGCTGGATGGACATCCCCTGTTTGCTGTTGATGCTGGCGGCGGTGGTGGTCACTGTGGTCACCGGTGTGCAGTACATCATCGACGAACGCAAGGCCAACTAGTCCCGTGGATGCTCTCGATGCCGACGCCGCGGCGCTGCTAAATGATCTCCGTGGCCGCGGGCTCACCCTGGCGGTGTGCGAATCCCTCACAGCTGGAATGCTCTCCGCCACCCTTGCCAATATCAGCGGCGCCTCCGCTGTATTGCGGGGCGGGCTGGTGACCTATGCCACCGAGCTGAAGAGTGAACTCGCCGGCGTGGACCCGCAGCTTCTGCGGCTTTTTGGACCCATCTCGCCAGAGTGTGCCAGCGCTATGGCCCGCGGGGCGCGTACAGCTTGCGGTGCCGATATGGCCCTGGCCTTGACGGGTGTTGCGGGGCCGGACAGACAAGATGGCCACCCAGTGGGCGAGGTGTGGATGGCGGTGGCCACCGCTAAACCTCAGGTGTGGGTGCGGCGAATGTCGCCAGCAGTGGCGCTGCGCAGACAAGCACTCCGCGAACAGGCAGTGGCCGAGGTGCTCGCCTATGCCCGCCAAGTGTTGCGGGCCGAAGGAGACTGGGCCCCGAAGCGCCTCGAAGTAGGGGAGTAGCTACAGTGGGTGCACATCACCACCGCGTGCCCGGCGAGAGCGATTGTGGCACGGGGAACAAAAGATGTCGACGAGACGTTAGAAGAAGTGATGGTAACTTACACAGCTCTTTTAGATCAGCCGCTCGGCGCCCACGGGGTGCGCCCCCACTCGGCAGATGCAGAGGCCATGGCGGCCAAGCGTCCCGAGGAGCCGCTGTTGCGCGAGGCTCTCGGGGCAGCCTTGCGGTCATTCCGCGCCGACAAGGGCATTACCTTGCGTGAGCTCGCGGAGGCATCGAGTGTCTCGCCCGGATATCTTTCCGAACTAGAGCGCGGACGCAAGGAGGTCTCCTCCGAGTTGCTCGCTGCGGTCTGCTACGCCCTAGACACGCGGGTGGCCGATGTGCTCATCGAGGCCGCCGGTTCTATGGCCGTGGAATCCGCCCAGGCGGATCTCGCGAAGGTCTAGAGAGCATCGCATTCCCACCCTGCTTGGACCGTAGTGGCTGATACACAGCCGCCGCGTGCAGTGGCAAGCGAGGGTAGAGCCGCCAGCGAGAGACATGGCGGATGGACAGGGCGCGCGAAATGCTATTCCCGCGCGCATTACGTGAGCGCTGACGTACAATCAGCGCAGACAAACACAGTGTGGCAAGAAAGGCTGACGAGAAAGCGTTATGGCTAATCCCTTTACCAAGGCATGGAAGTACTTGATGGCGCTGTTCGATTCGAAGATCGAAGAGAACGCGGATCCGAAGATTCAGATTCAGCAGGCCATTGAGGAAGCCCAGCGTCAGCACCAGGAGCTTTCGCAGCAGGCAGCTAACGTCATTGGCAACCAGCGCCAGCTGGAGATGCAGCTGAATCGCCGTCTCTCTGAGATCGAGAAGCTGCAGGGCAATACCCGCCAGGCACTGAAGCTGGCCGATCAGGCCCGTGCAGAAGGCAATGAGTCCAAGGCTGTGGAGTACGAAAACGCCGCCGAGGCTTTCGCTGCTCAGCTGGTTACCGCCGAGCAGTCGGTAGAAGACACCAAGAAGCTGCACGACCAGGCCCTGCAGCAGGCCACCCAAGCCAAGAAGGCCGTGGAGCGCAACTCCATGGTGCTGCAGCAGAAGGTGGCTGAGCGCACCAAGCTGCTCTCTCAGCTGGAGCAGGCCAAGATGCAGGAGAAGGTTACCGAGTCGCTGGAGTCCATGAACTCCCTCGCCGCCGGTGGCAGCACCCCGAACCTGGACCAGGTGCGTGAGAAAATCGAGCGCCGCTACTCCAACGCCTTGGGCCGTGCTGAGCTGGCCGAAAACAGCGTGCAGGGTCGCATGGCCGAGGTGGAGGCCGCTGGAGTGCAGATGGCTGGTCACTCCCGCCTCGAGCAGATCCGTTCCGAGATGAACGGCGGCGCCGTCGAATCTGGTTCTGCTCCCAAGTCCATTGAGTCGGCACCGCAGCCGAACAACGCCGTGAGCAACGACGCTATTCAGCAGCGCATGCGCGAAATCCGCGGCGAATAAAACCACCACTTCGCCTGCCGCGGTAGCAGGGTTGATACCTAGGCTGGCCCGTTGAGCACCATCATGGTGATCTCGAGGGCCAGCCTTCGTGTTTCTTAGACCGGCTCCTAGCCTCTTCGCTAGTCGCCAACACCGCGCGCCCACAGCGCATCGGCTATAGCTCTAGCGCGGCGTATCGAGCGAATAACCACCGGGGTGCCGAGGGCGCTTAGCGAGAAATCCACCCCGCGCGCTTTGCGGGCGTCGAGTACCTCGTTGACTGCATTGAGCTGCAGTGGGATGAGGCGAATGGTGAGTGAGATTGCCAAGCTGATGCTTTCTACCGGCACACCCCACCGGGCGGTAGGAGCGAGCATCGTCTCCAGCGAGTGCATCATCTCGGCAATCGTGGTGGTGAGGGTGAGTAGCACAGCGGCTGCGATAGAGGCGAGGAGCATGAGCATCAGGGTGATGGCGTCGATAAGCGTGTTCTGCCACCACTGGAACCCGCCGAGCATCGTCAGCAGCGGCAGCGCCGGCCACAGCTGATTCCATGCGACGCGCAGCGGGATGCGGGCGAGAAGATACCCGCTGGCCACAACCCCGAGGACGCAGGTAGCGCGAGTGGGGGTGGTGGCAAGCACCGCGGCGGCGATGACGAAGACGATGAGGCCAATAAACTTCGCCGCGGCCGGGACGCGGTGAACAGGGGTGTTGCCGGGGATATAGACGCTAAGTGGCACTGAGCGCATGGCGCTAGCTTTCCATCATGGCGCGTTCGTAGTGCGGAATAACCTCCGCCGGCGGGCCGTCCTCGCGAATGGTGTGGCGATCAATCCACAACACTCGGTCGAAGTCGCGAATGAAGCCAAGATCGTGGGTCACCACGATGACTTGCTGGCTGAGCGCGGCGAAGATGCGGCGGATCTGTTCACGGTTGCGCAGATCCAACAGGGTGGTGGGCTCGTCAGCGATGATCACCTCCGGGCGCATCACCAGCACGGCTGCCAGCGCCAGCAGCTGTTTCTGCCCGCCTGACAGGGTGTGTGGAGAGTGTTCGCGGTATTCGCTCAGCCCGAAGCGCTCCAGCACTTCCTCCACGCGAGCGTCACGCTCTTGGGTGCTGAGTTTCAAGCGCTTCAGCGAAAAACGAATGTCATCTTCCACCCGTGGCATCACGATCTGGTTCTCGGCGTCGGAGAAAACATAACCGACTTGGCGCCGGACCTTTTTGCCGTGTTTGGTTACCTCGTAACCATCGACGCTCACCGATCCGCTACTTGGCTCGCCGAGGCCATTGATGAGCCGAATAAAGGTGGATTTGCCACCGCCATTAGCACCAATGATGCCGATGCGCTGCTCGTTCAGCTCTACGGAGATGGGATCGAGTACCCGGAGGCCATCGAAAGAGACACTGGCGTGAGAAAAAACGATCCGCGACATCTAGATGGTGGTGGGGGTGGACTCGCGGCGGCGCTTTTCCTCAGCCATGAGATCAGGGAAAGCGGAGTGCACGCCGATGGCAATCGCGGCGGCGGCCACAAATTTCACCGCGTCGAGCGGCAGGAAGGTGCCGTGGATCACGATGGCCTCACCAAAGCCCATGTCGCCGCGCAGCCACAGGCCCACCGCGCCCAGCAGGTACTGGCTCAACAGACCGACGAAGGCGCCGAAGCTGATCGCGATCACCAGGTTGGTCTTATTACGCGGGCGGGCCGTATAGGCGATGTAGCCGGCGATGAGGGCGCTAAACAGATAGCCGAAAAGATAACCGATCGTTGGCCCGGCGAGCGCGGCCAAAGTCGAGCGCCCGCCGGCAAGTACCGGCAAGCCCAACATGCCGATCAACAGAAACAGCCCCGCCGTGTAGAAGCCGCGACGTCCGCCCAGCACGAGCCCTGCGAGCACCACGATCGCGTTTTGCAACACAATCGGCACGCCCGCAGCGCCGGGGATGGTGACGAAAGCGAAGACGACGATCAACGCGGTAAACACCGCAATATAGGAAATATCGCGCACAGTCGAGCGCGAGGGGGAGGCGGCCATGGAGATTAACGTCCTTACAAATACCTGTCGCTACCGGAAAACGCCCAGCTGACCCCAGCTTTCCCCGAGCTGTTCACAGCAGCGCGGGTACGAGTGGGTCACCTGAGAAAAGAATGTGCGTCTTTCACTGTAGTCGCTTGCTAGCGGCGTGAACATGGGGTGGTGGACACATCGCGCGCGGCTTATCGACGCCACCTCGCCGGAACGCGAACACCAAGCCATGGTGGGACGCTACAGCCCCTTGGACAGCGCGGGCTACGATGGGCGCTATGCGCGAAACACGATTCCTTAAGCTCGTGACAGACGAGTTCGGAGAGCAGTACGGTCAATGGATCGTGCGGTCCCACGTGCTGAGTCGTTGGGGACAGACCGCCGCCGAGCTGATGGATGGCCAGGGCACCGATCTTCGCGAGATCTGGTGGCATCTTTGCGAGGATTTCGATGTTCCGGCCGAGCGGCAACTGGGTGTGGATGATTAAGGCCATTCGCCGTGGTGTGCAGGGGCAATGAAACTTGCATTAGAACATGTGTGCCCGTAGTCTGTTCGATAGTGTCACCCGCAGGCGTTAGTGTGGCCCTCGAACGCGCAGCCGCAGCCTAGCCACCACGGGGTGCGCCCCTAGGCGGGAACCGTTTTTGGGGTGCCGTGCGTCTATATCAAGCAGAGCGCGCCGAAGCCGAGGCTCGATACGGCGTGTGGTGCGCAACAATACTGAAATTACTTTTATACGTCGATTACCTACGACAGCAGGGGAGAAAGATCAACGATGGCAGCACGAAAGACAAAGGCAAAGTCCACGAAGGGTGCGCAGAGCGATAAGGCGAAGGCTCTTGAATCGGCCATGGCGCTGATTGAGAAGGACTTTGGCAAGGGCTCTATTATGCGCTTGGGGGATGATAACCGCCCGCCGATTAGCGCTATTTCCTCGGGCAATACCGCGATCGATATCGCCCTTGGTATCGGCGGCTTCCCACGGGGCCGCATCGTGGAGATCTACGGTCCGGAGTCTTCCGGTAAAACGACCGTGGCGTTGCACGCGGTGGCTGAGGCACAGCGCGCCGGCGGTATCGCCGCCTTTATTGACGCCGAGCACGCCCTCGATCCGGATTACGCCCGGAAGTTGGGTGTGGACACCGATCAGCTGCTGGTGTCCCAGCCCGACACCGGTGAGCAGGCCCTCGAGATTGCCGACATGCTGGTGCGTTCCGGTGCTATCGACATCATTGTGGTGGACTCGGTGGCGGCGCTGACGCCCAAGGCAGAGATCGAAGGCGATATGGGCGATAGTCACGTGGGCTTGCAGGCACGTTTGATGAGCCAGGCACTCCGTAAGCTCACCGGCGCTCTCTACAGCGCGGGTACCACCGCCATTTTCATTAACCAGCTGCGCGAAAAGATCGGCGTGATGTTCGGCTCGCCGGAAACCACCACCGGTGGTAAGGCCCTGAAGTTCTACTCCTCGGTGCGCTGCGATGTCCGCCGCATCCAGACTCTGAAGGATGGTCAAGATGCGGTGGGTAACCGCACCAAGCTGAAGGTGGTCAAGAACAAGGTGTCTCCGCCGTTCAAGGTGGCCGAGTTCGACATCATCTACGGCGAAGGTATTTCCCGTGAAGGCTCGATCATTGACCTCGCGGTAGAAAACGGCATTGTGAAGAAGTCCGGATCGTGGTTTACCTACGACGGTGATCAGCTAGGCCAGGGCCGCGAGAAAGTGCGTCTGCATCTCAAGGACACCCCAGAGTTGGCCAATGAGATCGAGGACAAGATCCTGCGCAAGCTCAAGGTGGGTAAGTATGCCAACCTCGAGGATGACGATGCGCTCACCGACGATCCAGTGGACATGGTGCCCAATGTGGACTTCGATGATGTCGACCTTGAGGATGACGCCGAAGAGTAATGGCTGACCGCAGTGCCGAGTCTCAGGAGCAGAACTGGGAGGAGAAAAACGCCAAGCTGCGGGTGCTCGCCGAGGCGATGGAGCGCTATGAGCGCGAGGGAAACCCCGAGCTTTTTGACGAGCGGGCCGAAGAAGAACGCAGCACGGTGCGATCCAAGGCGCTCGTTCTGCTCAACCACCGGATGCGTTCGGAAAAAGAACTGCGCAACCGGCTGCTTGGCTATGATTACCCGCCTGAAGTCATTGATGCGGTGATCGAGGATCTCATCTCCCAGCGGCTCATAGACGATTCCCTTTTTGCCTCCGAGTGGGTGCGTCAGCGCCACCGCAAAGGAAAAAGCCGCGCGGTGCTTGATCGTGAACTGAAGGACAAAGGGATTGCCGACGCGGAGCGAGCTGAGGCCCTAGCTCAGGTAGATGACGGCGACGAGCGCAGCATGGCGCAGGCTGTGGCAGAAAAGAAGGCACGCTCGATCTCGCAGGTTCCAGCAGATTATGCCGAAAGAAATAAGCATCTCCGTCGGATTGTGGGGGCTTTGGCACGCCGTGGTTTTGCCCAGCATCTCAGCATGGAGATCGCCATCGCGGCCCTCGAGGCTCGCATCGACGAGCTTGGCGGCGAGCAAGGCTGAGCCCTGCAGTGTTCACCGCCGGTGAGCGCATTATGTTGCCTCGGCCCACATCGTTAGAATGACTACCCGTGTCTCACCCCCAGAATCAGCACAGCGTGAAAGCCAGCCCCGCCCGCAGCTATGAGGTGCGTACTTTCGGCTGCCAGATGAACGTGCACGACTCGGAGCGTCTCTCCGGTCTGCTCGAAGACTCCGGATATGTGCCGGCCCAAGAAGGAACCACCCCGGATCTCGTGGTGTTTAACACCTGTGCCGTGCGCGATAACGCCGATCAGCGTCTCTACGGCACCCTCGGCAATCTGCGCTCGGTGAAGGACCAGCACCCGGGCATGCAGATCGCAGTGGGTGGGTGCCTCGCGCAAAAAGACAAAGACACCGTGGTCTCTAAGGCCCCGTGGGTGGATGTGGTGTTCGGTACCCACAACATCGGCTCACTGCCGACGCTCTTGGAGCGCTCCCGCCATAACCGCCACGCTGAGGTGGAGATCGTCGACTCGCTCGAACAATTCCCCTCTGTGCTGCCGGCGAAGCGGGAATCCGCCTACGCCGGCTGGGTGAGTGTATCGGTGGGCTGTAATAACACCTGTACCTTCTGCATCGTTCCGAGCCTGCGAGGCAAGGAGCAAGATCGCCGCCCGGGCGATATTTTGGCCGAGGTGCAAGCGCTTGTAGATCAGGGCGTTTCTGAGGTGACTCTGCTGGGGCAGAACGTGAATGCCTATGGCGTGAACTTTGTCGATCCCGAGCTCGAGCGCGATCGCAGCGCCTTTTCCAAACTGCTGCGTGCCTGCGGGGAGATTGACGGGCTTGAGCGTCTGCGCTTCACCAGCCCGCACCCAGCGGAGTTCACCAGCGATGTCATTGACGCCATGGCAGAGACCCCGAGTGTGTGTCCGCAACTGCACATGCCGCTGCAGTCCGGCTCGGATGAGGTGCTCAAGAAGATGCGGCGCAGCTACCGCACCAGCAAGTTTTTGCGCATCCTCGATGAGGTGCGGGCAAAAATCCCGCACGCTGCGATCACCACCGATATCATCGTTGGATTCCCCGGCGAGACCGAGGAGGACTTCCAAGCCACCCTGGATGTGGTGGAAAAGGCTCGTTTCTCCAGCGCTTACACCTTCCAATACTCTCCGCGCCCTGGCACCCCCGCAGCGGAGATGGATAATCAGATTCCTAAAGAGGTGGTCCAGCAGCGCTACGAGCGCCTCTTGGCGCTGCAGGAGCGCATCAGCGAGGAAGAAAACGCTGCCTTTCACGGCCGCGAGGTAGAACTGTTGGTACAAGCCGGCGGGGGAAAGAAGAACAGCGCCACCAAGCGCGTCTCGGGGCGCGCCCGCGACGGCCGGTTGGTGCACTTTAGCCCCGTTGATGCTGCCGGTGTGGATCTCAGTGAGCAGATCCGGCCGGGTGATGTGGTGACGGTAACCGTCACCGACTCCGCCCCGCACTTCCTCCTCGCCGATGCTGGGGTACTCAGCCATCGGCGTACCAAGGCCGGCGACATGTCCGAAGCCGGTAAACGACCCACCACCGAACCGGTGGGCGTGGGCCTCGGATTGCCGGGGATTCGCCCCTCCTCCTAGGGGCTAGCGGGTGTGCTGGCCTAGAATATGGCTCACGTGCACCCGCCGTTCAAAAGGCTGCGCCTGCCCTTCGATAGGGGCAGGCCATATCACGCGGTGCCACGCGTGCATGGATATCGACTACACAGTGGAGATGAACCCCTAGTGGACAAAGCGAACACCCCCGCCGATAAGAAGCTCCTGTCTGCCGATGATCTGGCCGGCCTTGAGAAACGGGCAGCGAAAAAGGTGGACATGCGCTCCACGTGGATCGGCCTGATCGCTGTTTTCGTGCTCTTTCTCATCACCCTTGTTCTGCCCTTCACGGGCAAGGCCAATGGATTCGACATTCTGGTGATGAATGACACCGCCCTCGAATTCGGCGCCACCCCGCTCGAGCGGATATTCGTGATCCTCGGTTTGGTGTCGATGGTGGTGGTGAACCTCGCGGTGGTGGCGTCGCGAAGCATGCTGCTGACCTACATCAACTGGGTATTGGCCGGCACCACGGGTACCGCCGCGATGTTCATGATCTGGATGGGCCAAACCCGGCTGCGTGCCGAAGGCTCCTCCGGCACCGAATTCGGCGCCGCGCTCAGCGGGCTGGTGGCTATCGCGTTCCTGCTGATGATGACGGGACTGATCTTCCGCCGCAGCGAGGAACAGCTCGATATTGAAGACGCCCGCCGGGAAGCCGGCTCCGATGATCCGGTGGCCGACGCCCAGCGTGAAGCCAGCATAGGGCGGCGATTCTCCCGCTACGAGGACAGCCCGCTGTTCGTGGATGATCGCCGCCAAAAGGCCTCGGAGCGCCACCGTGTGCACGACAGCGACGGCGAGAACGCTTAAGGTGTTAGTGCGTATCGACGCTGATAGGCGGTGGCCCGACTGATCGGGGTGAACCCCAAGCTCTCATTGATCGCAAGCATCGCCTCATTGGAGGCTTCCGTCGAAGTGTAGACCCGCGTGATCATCGGCGCGCGCTCCCGCAGCGTATAGAGCAGCTGCTGTTTTACCACCCGCCCCGCCCCGCAGCCGCGAAACCCTCGGGCGGTGACGGTGACATTCTGCTCGGCCACATCCTCGCGTGAGCCGGTGGCCTGGGCGATCACGCTCGCCCCCAGCACGATCGGTGCGGACTCCGAACCGCCTAGCAACAACCCGAAATGGGTGCGGGTGCCGTTCTCGCGCGCGAGGCGGGCGATGGCATCGAAGCGGGAGACATCCCAGCGCTCGGTCTCGCCCTCAAAATCGCGGCGCGGCGCATCACGATCAGCCACCGCGTAGAGCTCGGACACCTGGTGTGCGAGCGCTTCGGGTAACTCGTCGCAAAAGTACTCCCAACGCACAGCGCCGTTGATTCCAGCCTTATCGGCTGCGGCACTGATGCTGCTGAAGGTCTCTGGGGTGGGCGGCTGGTCAGGGAGTGGAACATAGCCCTGAATGGTTTTGAGTACAGGGCGAAACCCAGCTTCCTCTAACAGCGGTGTATAGGCGGAATTCACCTGGGCGTTGTCTGAGCAATCGTAGGGATGCTCCAGCCATGTGGTGAGCAGAGCGCGATCGGAGCGGGCGGCAACCAAGCGTGCTAACTCTAGTGCGTAGTAGTAGCGCCCCCGCGAGGGCTCATCCATCTCCTCACCGGGCAGAACCAGCTCTTCTACATCGGCGATGAGCTCGATGGTGGCGGCGCAACCATCCTCGAGGAGCGGAACAGAGACCATGATGCCGTAGCTAAAATCGATCACCTCCTCCACGCCCTCGCTCGCTGGCTCTCTAGGCGAGCCTTCCTGCGTAGTGGGGGAGTCACTGGTGGCTGGCACCTCTATGCAGGCGTCTAGCGCCTGAGCGGGAGACTGGGTGAGATCGTGCTCGGCGCTCAGCAGCAGGAGGGTGGTGTGGGCGTCGGGCGCAGGGACCAAACTCGAGCACAGTCGTTTAACTGACATGGAGCGATCGGCGGTGCCGGTGAGCATCTGGGCACGAAACCCGTCGCTTAAAGCGAGGGTTTTGAGGTTGGTGTTGATCGCATCAGAGTGCGGCACCGTGTGCGCGGGGCTAAAACGATAGACAGTCATTTCCTCACCAGCTTAAACACAGCCTGTGCTTTCTCTCGCATTGTGGTCGGGCGCGTTGGGGCACACCTATAGATAACAACCACCCACGAGAGGGCGTGAGCGACACGCTTCTCGTGGGTGGCGAGGCAGTAGGCTGCACGCGGGCAGCAAGGGCGACAACGCCCAGTTTGTGCAGCGCTGGCTTCTCTAAACCGACAGCAGCCGAGGGCTAGAGGTTATCGACTGCCTTGGCGGCGGCGTCGGCCCATTCCTGCCACTGGGTGGCCTGGGCGCGGAGCTTCTCGGCATCCTTGGTTTTGCCGGCTTTCTCTGCCTCGGCTGCCTGCTGGTTGAGCTCGGCAACCCGGTCGAGGAATTGTTGGGCGCGGGCCTGCACCTCCGGATCGGTGCGGCGCCACTGCTCATCGGCGGCCTGCGCCACCTTGTCCTCGAGGTGCTTGATTTTTCCGTCATATTCGCGGATCTTTGCTCGCGGGACATAGCCAATGGCCTCCCACTTTTCCTGCAGCTCGTGCAGCTTCGCCCGGGCGGCCTCGAGGTCGGTTTCCGGGGTGATCAGCGGGGTGTATTCGGCAATCAGCGCATCCTTGGCTTCCGCATTCGCCTGGAATTCTTTATCCCGCTGCTCGTTGAGGGCATTGCGGGCATCAAAGAAGTGGTCCTGGGCGGCCTTGAAGGCAGCCCACAGGGTGTTGTCTACCTCGCGCGGGGCACGGCCAGCGGCCTTCCACTGCTTCATCAGATCTCGGAACTCTGCGGCGGTGGCGTTCCAGTCCGTGGAGTCTTTGATCTCTTCGGCCTTGGCCACCAGTTCTTCCTTGGTGCGGCGGGCGGCGGCACGGTTGCGGTCCAGTTCCGCGAAGTGGGAGCCGCGGCGGCGGTTGAAGCTATCGCGGGCTTTGGAGTAGCGCTTCCACAGCGCATCGTCGGTGGAGCGATCGATGCCGCGAATGGTTTTCCACTCGTCCAAAATGGCGCGGAGCCTATCGCCGGCGGCCTTCCACTCGGTGGACTCGGCCGCGATAGCCTCGGCCTCTGCGGCGAGTTCCTCCTTGCGGGCGATGGCTTGGGCGCGGCGCTGGGCCTTACGCTGTTGCGCCTCTTCGCCGGCCTCAACAGATTCGTTCATGATCTCGCCGAGACGATCGTCGAGATTATCTACATCACCGATCACGGCGGCCTCGGGCAGGGACTCTCGTAGCGCCGCCGCGGAGGTGCGGATATTCGCGGCGTCATCCGGGTGTGCCTTGAGGCGGGCCTCGAGGAGTTCAACCTCGGTGGCTAGGTCGGCGAAGCGCTGGGCGTAGTGCGCCAAACCGGCCTCGGGGGTGCCGGCCTGCCACGAACCGATGACGCGTTCACCGGCTTTGGTGATGAGCACGACCGTGCCGTCGTCTTCGATCCGGCCGAAGCGGGAAGGATCAGACTTCGGGATGTGTACGGCGTGGGGTGCGGCGGGGCGCGGCACGGCGCGGGGACGCGGTGCGGGGGTGGCTCCCGGCATGGCTCCGGGGGTAGCGCCGGGGCGGGGGCCCGGACGCGGACCTGGTGTGGGGCTCGGGGGAGTAGTCATGGCGTTAGTCATCCTTCACACGTCTCAACAGTGCCGCGCGGCACGGCTGCCAATAAACACGAACTGACAAAAACCCTAGCACCTCCGTGCTGGTCACGTTGTGGGGAACGCAAGGGCTTGAGACGGCATGGTTTAAGCTGATTTTCCGAGTCAACGATTCGTCAAGGCCAGGAGTTATTCGTGCGCCAAATTGTGGTTATCCCTTCCTCCCCGGCACTGATTGAGGGAGTCTCGCCCAACGATGAGGGCTCTGCGCGTCTGCGCGCCGCGGCACAGGCGGTGCTGGGCGAATGCGCGGCCCAGGCCCGCAGCATCGGGGTGGTGTGCGCCGCTAGCGAGGAGTGCCGCACCGAGCTGACCGGCTCCTTGAGCGCCTGGGCGCCGGGGGCGGAACTCGCTTGCGCCCAGGGCGGGCAGCTGCTCGGCGAGATCATTGCCCGACTCTTGCTGGGCGAGTCAGAACAGAAGATCACCGGTTGCGCTGAGGAGATCGCCACGCTTGTCGACGCCGATCTAGTGATCGTTACCGCCGATGGCCCAGTGACACTAACTGACCGGGCCCCTGGAGGCTATCACCCCGATGCCGAGAAGGCCTTTGGCTTTCTTCGAGCCATGCTTAACGGCGAGGATGTTCACGGCTGGACCACCGAGGACCTCTTATCGGTTGGGGTTATCGACCCACAACCTTGGATGGATATCTTCGCCCTGCGCGATCAATCCTCAGCCTGCCAGGTGTGCGCACATGACACCACTGGAGGGGTGGGTCGGCTCGTGGCCAAATGGGAGATGGTGAACTAATGCATCCGACACCTGTGGCAATCGTGGGGCCTACTGCCTCTGGGAAATCCAGCTTGGCCATCGCCGTGGCGCGTCGTCTCGGCGGAGAGGTGGTCAATATCGACTCCATGCAGCTCTACCGAGGCATGGACATCGGCACCGCCAAGCTTCGTCCACATGAACGCGGCGGGGTGAGCCATCATGTGCTTGACATTTGGGATGTCACCCACACCGCCTCGGTGGCCGAGTATGGAGACATTGCGCGCTCGACGGTGGAGCGGCTGCGCAGCGCCGGCACCGTACCAGTGTTGGTGGGTGGATCAATGATGTATGTGCAATCCGTGGTGGATCAGTGGGAATTTCCGCCGACCGATCCGGACGTGCGCGCACGCTACATGCAGCTGCAGGACAAAATCGGCCCGGCGGGAATGCACGAGCGGCTACGAGCCGTAGATCCCGCCGCGGCGGAGATCATCGAGCCGAACGATCCGCGCCGCAATGTCCGCGCCCTAGAGGTTATTGAGCTCACCGGCAAGCCCTTCGCCGCCTCCCAGCCGCCCAAGGACGCCCCGCCGCGCTGGGGAACTCATCTCATCGGGCTGGCTGTGGATATGGAGTGGCTAGGCCCACGCATTGAGCAGCGCACTCGGGAGATGTTCGACCAAGGGTTCATTGAGGAGGTACGGCAACTGCGTGAATGCGGGCTCACCGCCTCATCCACGGCTGGTCGCGCCATTGGCTACGCCCAAGTGCTGGCGCATCTGCGGGGGGAGATCAGCGCCGAGCAAGCCTATGACGATACTGTGCGGGCAACCCGACGCTATGTGCGGCGCCAACGCTCGTGGTTTAAACGCGACCCGCGCATCAGCTGGATCGATGCCGCCGACCGGCCAGAAGAGCAGGCCTTGACGCTGTTGGACACGTGGGGCTACCACCTGCACGACAACGCCGCTGAATAGGCGTGGACTGGAGCGCCACCTAGGTTTAGCTGTAGTCGCGGCCCAGACGCAGCGCGGCGCGCCGGGCACGTTGATAGCGCTCTTGAAGGGCGGCGGCGCGTCGATCGGTCACCGCCAGCAGTGTTTCTAGCTGCGGGATGGTGTCGTGGGTTTCGAGCTTGCTGTTCAGCCGGTTGAGGAAGCGCTTGGCGGTCGAATATTCGTGGTGAAATTCTTCGATGTCGGGGTCGTTACAGTCCGGATCGGCGAGCGCGGGCCGCTGCAGGGTGCGATCGGCGATGGAATCGGTGTCTGTGCCAGTGAGGAATCGCTCATACTCGGCGATGGTGTCTTGAATGTCTTCCGCGGAGTAGCGGATGGAGGATACTACTGCCGCTGTCTCTTTGCTGTCGGGTCGGTGCCGCAGCGTGAACCCCACCACGGCGGCGACCAGCAGGACCAAAATGATGCCTTCGAAGCGCAGGAACACAATGAGCGCGACACAGCAGATCAGCAGGACATAGTGGGTCCAGTCGAGTGTGGGCCAACGGTGTATCACAGTGCTCCTTTCCTTAACCTTTGGTGGCATCGACGGTGATCGGGTGACGGGGTGTAGGGATACTACGCCAACGGGCGGTGGTGGGAGATGGTTCCCGCCACCTTTTAAGGCTGTGTGCCTTAGTGGCCGCCGCAGCCACAGCCGCCGCAACCGCAGCCACCGGAGCCGGAGCCGCAACCGCCGCCGCTGGGGGCGAGGATCGATGCAGTCAGCGACACCCTGCCGGCAATCACTGAGCCTGGGGCAGGCAGATCGGAATCTGCCGGCAGGCAAAGATCCATGGGGAAGGGGGAGGAGACGCGTACATAGATGAAACGCTGGCCCGTGAGAGCATTGGTGCGATGCTCCGAGTGAGATACTTGGAACGCGATCTGGGCGGCGGAATCCGGCCGAGTTGAGCCGTCATTCGCTGCGATAACTGCCGCGCCGTGGGAGACGACCTCGCCCAGTTTCAGCCCCGAGCTGGAGGCGATATAGCTGTCAGGATCGCTAAAGCCGGCAAGAGAGATGCCGAGTGCCGTGATGGACAGCTCTTGGAAGCGCTGCTGGCCTTCTTCTACCAGCAGTGGCCCTTGGGCGATGTTGGCGCTGAGAGTAGTGATCGTTTCGTCGTTATCGTCGAGCACCTCGACGAGTCCGAGTACCTCGTTGACCATGGTGACATGGCCGCGCGCCACGAGCGGGGAGAGAAACCCCGCGTAGGTGGAGAAGGGTTCGGCGGCCAAGATGTTGATCTGGGCGCCGGAGGCGTCGGTGAACTGCACAAGCTGGCCATCTCCGACCTCGCCGGTGACGGCGAGCTGGTTCGAGGAGATTGCGGCCTCCACTGCGTCCTGCCACGCCGGAAAGTCCATGCCGATACTTTTAAGATCACTGGTCATGACATTCATGGTAGGCAAGGACACACCCAGATAAAAATACAGCCCACGCTATTTCTCCTAGAAAATCCGTGGATTTCTGTGGGGATAGCCACAGCCCTGCATAAGCTGCGATCCCACCTCATCTGCCCACCTCACCGCTGCGACGGGTGGTGGCGGGTGCACCCGCGCAGCGGCGAGAGCCCCTTAGTGGCTGGGTTTCGTGGCGGTGCACACAGAACTCCGCTGGATGTGAGCCACGATCCTCGGGCAAGTGAGGCTTTACTCACTGAGAATAACCTCACATATGTTCAGCGCAGCCTTAGCTATGTATTGGTGCGTATGATTAATACGCTCACACTTTTAGATGGATAAGGGAGTATCCATGATTGCGATTCTTGCCGAGTTGGACACAGGACAGCGCGGACATCTCGAAGGCATCGACGCAGACAGTGTCAGCCCCGAGCGCTACCGCCGCTTTTCTCAACTCGGATTCCGCCAGGGCTGTCCGATTGAAATCACCCAACGCACCACCGGCGGCGGGGTTGTGGTTCGCGTCGGTTCTGCCCGTTATGCGCTTGATGCCCACACCGCCCAAGCGATGCGCCTCAAGCTCTAGTCACTGTCTATTTCACCCATCGGAACTCAGCATCATCCTTTGCGCTCCGCCGCCGCATAGGTCCCCGACGGGGTGTGTACCTCACTACCATGTTGAAGAAAGAGGTCAGCTCCGTGGCATCTCACACGTCGTGCCATTGCTCTACCCATGGCGTCGCCGCCCCCGAGGGAACCCCGGTGGTGGCCCTCGTCGGCTCACCCAACGCTGGCAAATCCACCCTGCTCAATGCTTTGACCGGAACTAAAGCCCGCACCGGCAACTGGCCCGGCACCACCGTAGAAACCTCGCGAGTGCTGTGGAAGCACCACAACCGCACCTTCGATCTCATTGATTTTCCCGGTGCCTACTCGCTTGATCCGGTCAGCCCCGATGAACAGCTCACCGCCGATGTGCTTATCGACGCTCCCACGGAGGACAAACCTGATTGCGTCATCGCATTGGTTGATGCCTCCAACCTAGCCCGCAGCTTGTACATGATCGCCCAGCTGACAGAACAGCCCCTGCGCGTAGTGGTGGCGCTGAGCAAAAATGACATGGCCGCAGCCAAAGGTGCCCAGGTAGACGCCCGTGCCCTGTCCACGGCATTGGGGATGCCGGTAATCGATGTGGATCCGCGCCGGATGAGAAATGTTGACGCCGTGGCCCAAGCGGTGGAATTGGAGTTGAATACGGCTGCGACGCAGCGTCGACAAGCGCCAGCGGATGAGTTTGACGCCGCCGATGAGCGCTTCGCCTTCATCGACCAGGCTGTGCAGGCCGCGATGAGTAGCGACGGTGAGGCAGGACCAAGTGTGTCGGAGAAGATCGATGCGGTGGCCCTCAACCGGTGGGTCGGCCCGGTGCTATTTCTGGCGGTGATGTGGCTGGTCTTTCAGATCACCACCACCGTGGCGGTGCCGCTACAAGACGCCCTCGACACGCTATTCAGTGGGCCGCTCAGCGAGGGGGCGCGCTCATTGCTGGGTTCGATCGGGCTCGGTGGGGGAGTGATTGAGGCCCTGCTTGTGGATGGTCTCATCACAGGCGTGGGCATGGTGCTCACCTTCGCGCCGCTGATGGCCTTGATGTTTATTTGTCTGGCCGTGTTGGAAGACTCCGGCTACATGGCCCGTGCCGCGGTGGTGACTGACCGAGTGATGCGCGCGATCGGCCTGCCCGGTACCGCGTTTATTCCGTTGATTGTGGGCTATGGCTGCAATGTGCCGGCCATTTCCGCCACCCGGGTGCTGCCCAATCCGCGGCAGCGACTACTGACCGCGCTCCTGATTCCCTTCACCTCCTGCTCGGCGCGACTGACCGTATATGTGATGCTGGCCGCCACCTTCTTCCCGCAGCATGCAGGCTCGGCCGTGTTTGCCATGTATCTCATCTCTATCGCGCTGATTGTGGGCACCGGTCTGCTGCTGCGCGGCACCTTGTGGCGCCACATGCCCTCTGATCCGCTGGTGATCGACCTGCCCGATTATCAGCTGCCCCGCCCGCGGCTGACCCTAGCCTCCGCGTGGGTACGGCTACGCGGCTTCCTCCACACCGCTGGGACGATCATCGTTGCCACAGTCACCGTGGTGTTTGTACTGCAATCCATTCCCATCAGCGGCGAGTACGGTTTCGGTGATGAGGACCTCGACCCGCGAGAGAGCCTCTACGGCCAAGTATCGGAGACAATCGCCCCAGTATTCGAGCCAGCCGGTTTCGGCTCCTGGTCCATCACCGGCACCCTCATCACAGGATTCGTGGCCAAAGAAGCCGTGATCGCCTCCTGGGCGCAAACCTACGCCCTTGACGATGACACCGATGACAGCCCCGAGGAGCAGGCGGCCTCACCGCTAGCCACCGCAGTGCGCGCCGACTTTGAGCAGACCTCTGGCGGCCACACCCTCGCCGCGGTGTGGGCCTTTATGATCTTCATCCTCGCCTACACCCCCTGCGTGGCCACCCTGGCCGCCCAGCGCAGAGAGATTGGCCTGAAATGGACCATCGCAGGAGTTGGGTTCCAGCTACTTACAGCCTGGGTGCTGGCCGTGGCCGTGTTCCAGATACTCAAGCTCTTCCTCTAAGCACACCAGCCCTACTCCCATGGGGTGCATGCGATTCGTATGCGCCCCTGAGGTGGCCTACAGACCCGCCGATACGAAGGCAGAGACGTTCCTCCATGATTTCCCCCTCCTCTTCATCAACCCCTTCACCAGCGCCTGCGTCTACTCCCGCACGGCCTTTAAGCGCGATCCGCGCAGCCATTCACGGCGGGGCCAGTACTGTCGGCAGCATCGCCGCAGCCACTGGTTTAGATGCCTCCGTGGTCCATGCCGGTCTCGAGCAGCTCGAACGCATGAACCTGCTCACCCGACAGTTGCAGGTATGCGCCTGTTCCACCTCCCGTTCCTGCGCGAGTTGTTCCGAACAGGGCTCCTGCGAGGACCCAGCCCAGATCGGCAAGAGATCGGGAGTCGTCACCCTTACACTTCACCCACTCCCGCCGCGCGGATAGCTGCGCAGAGCCGTCGCCTGAGCGGGTGGCAGGGGACTAAGCCCTGCATACGATTCAAGGAAGCGGGAAGCAAGAGCGCTGGTAAGCAGCGTAATGCTGTAGGATCGCGGATACGATGACAGATTCTCATGACGAACTTATGAATGAGGCCTTCCGCGATCACCGTCCCACGGTAGTGCCGGACGAGCGCGCAGCAGGTACAGACCACACCGGCCTCATTTCTGCCAACCACCCCACTGCCTCCACAGAGGCCCCCAGCAACGACGCAGACAAGGACACGCCCACCACCGGTGAGCTTGACCTCGAAGAACGTGGCCGCTTCCGCCACATCACCCGCGACACCCAGATTCGCCGCACCGAGCGCGATGATGGCTATGACGTGGAGTACCGCAAACTCCGCCTCGAGCGAGTCATCCTCGTCGGAGTATGGACTGAAGGCACCAGCGCCGAAATCGAAGCCACCCTCGCCGAGCTGCAAGCCCTCGCAGAGACCGCCGGCTCCGAGGTAGTCGAAGTGCTCTATCAAAAGCGCGACAAGCCGGACCCCGGCACCTACATCGGCTCCGGCAAGGTCACCGAGCTGCGTCACCTTGTCGAGGCCACCGACGCCGATACCGTGGTCTGCGATGGTGAACTCAGCCCCGGCCAGATGATCGCTTTGGAAAAGGCACTGGATGTGAAGGTCATTGACCGCACCATGCTCATCCTCGACATCTTCGCCCAGCACGCGAAATCCAACGAAGGTAAAGCCCAGGTGGCACTAGCCCAGATGGAATACCTCATTACCCGCGTGCGCGGCTGGGGCGGAGCGCTGTCCCGCCAGGCCGGTGGTCGCGCCGGGTCGAATGGTGGCGTCGGTCTGCGTGGACCGGGTGAAACCAAGATCGAGGCGGATCGCCGCCGCCTCCGCTCAGAGATGGCGAAGCTGCGCAAGGAGATCGCGGGGATGAAAACGTCCCGTGAGATCAAGCGCGCCCGCCGCCAGCAGTCCACCACCCCGCAGATCGCTATCGCCGGCTATACCAACGCCGGTAAATCCTCGTTGATCAACGCTCTCACCGGCGCTGGTGTGCTGGTGGAAGATGCCCTCTTTGCCACCCTGGATCCCACCACTCGCCGCGCCGAGCTGGCCGATGGGCGCAGCGTGATCTTCACCGATACCGTTGGCTTCGTCCGGCACCTGCCCACCCACTTGGTGGAGGCGTTTCGCTCCACGCTGGAGGAGATCCTGGAGGCTGATCTGCTGCTGCACGTGGTCGACGGGTCCGATCCTTTCCCCTTGAAGCAGATCGAGGCGGTCAACGAGGTGATCACCGATATCGTGCGCGAGCAGGGCACCCAGGCCCCGCCGGAGATCATTGTGGTGAACAAGATCGATCAGGCGGATCCGTTGGTTCTTGCCGAGGCGAAGGCGATGCTGGAGGATTGCGTGTTTGTCTCCGCCCGCACCGGTGAAGGCATCGCGGAGCTGCAGGCCCGCATCGAGCTGTTCCTCAACAGCCTCGACGCGCACGTGGAGATGCTCATTCCCTTCACCGATGGCGATGTGGTGGCCCGGCTGCACGATCAGGCCACCGTCCTCGGCGAGGAATACGGCGAGGAGGGTACCACCATGGATGTGCGCTTGCCCCGCCAGCTCGCCGATGAGCTCGCCCGCTATGTGGTGCACACCCACTAGCCTTTTCGCGCTTATCGACGCCCGCCCGCAGCACGGTCAATAGTTGAGGTGAGGTTACTCACCCCGTCGTGATGCGGGTGCTTTAAAGTTGGGGTTTGTGAACAATCCCGCACAATCTCAAACACCCCCGCCGCAGCAGGCGGAAGAAACCAAGCGCGGAGCAACGGGGCCGATGGGTCTCGGCTGGGCCGTGCATGGGGACGGCAAACGCATCGCCCCCGGCGCTGTGGTGGCCCCAGAAGAGCGCCTAAGCTGGTCGCGCACCATCGGCATCGGCATGCAGCATGTGATAGCCATGTTTGGTGCCACGCTGCTGGTACCTACCCTCACCGGTTTCCCCGTGAACACCACGTTGCTGTTCTCGGGTATCGGCACGATGCTCTTTTTGCTGCTCACTCGCAACCGGCTGCCTTCTTATCTAGGTAGCTCCTTTGCGTTTATTGCCCCGCTCACCGCCACCCAAGGCTCTGGCATTGCCACGCAGATCGGTGGGGTGCTCGTTGCCGGCGCAGTGCTGGTGCTGGTGGGCCTTGTGGTCAAGGCCGCCGGCAAGCAGGTGATTGATGCGGTCATGCCGCCTGCTGTAACCGGTGCGATTGTGGCGTTGATCGGGCTGAACTTGGCGCCGACGGCAGCAAGTAACTTCGAATCTCAGCCCCTCGTGGCCACGGTGACTCTTCTGGTGATCCTCGCCGCCACGGTGGCGGGGCGGGGGATGATCTCGCGCCTAGGTATTCTCATCGGTGTGCTGGTGGGCTGGATCTTTGCGGCGGTGACTGGCAACCTTCCCGAGGGGGCGGAAGAGACGATTGACGCAGCGCCCTGGGTGGGCCTGCCGACCTTTCACGCACCCCACTTTGAGCTCAGCGCTATCCTCGTCACCCTGCCGGTGGTGATCGTGCTTATTGCTGAGAATGTCGGCCACGTCAAGGCCGTGTCGGAAATGACCGGCCGCAACATGGACGATCTCGCCGGTGATGCGCTCATAGCCGACGGTATGGCCACGATGCTCGCCGGTGGATTCGGCGGCTCCGGAACCACCACCTACGCCGAGAACATTGGGGTGATGGCAGCCACCAAGGTGTATTCCACCGCCGCCTACTGGGTGGCGGCTCTGACGGCGGTGGCCTTGGCGTTCATCCCCAAGTTCGGGGCGTTGATCTTCACCATCCCTACCGGTGTGCTCGGCGGGGCAACGCTGGTGCTCTACGGTCTGATCGGCATGCTCGGTGTGCGCATCTGGCAGGACAACAAGGTGAACTTCAATAACCCCGTCAACCTCATGGCTGCGGCCGTGGCGCTGGTAGCCGGTATCGGCAACCTCACATTGACGATCGGCTCGATCTCGCTCGAGGGAATCGCCTGGGGCTCGGCCGGGATCATCATTGCCTATCCGGTGATGATGAAGCTGTACCACAGCCTCGGGGAGGGCCGCTACGCCCCCGCACAGCGCGAAGGCTAGAAGCCTGGGCCGAAGTGCCCCCACAGGCCGTGGTGGGCTGTTAGCCTCTGAGCATGGGACGAGATGAGATCAGCCGCCATCCCGAGCGGGCATCACAGGATAGACAGCAGCTCTACCGTCTACTCGATGAGGAGATGGTAGGCACGCTATCTGCAGTGGTCGAGGGCGAGCCGTGGTCTATCCCGATCTTTTTTGTTCGCGATGGCGATACTGTGCTGCTGCACGGATCCACTGGTGCGGGGCTATTGCGCCACTGCAGTTCGGGTGTGCCCGTGACGTTGACGGTCTTCGCCATCGATGCCTATGTGCTGGCTGCCACGGGTTCCGGGTCTTCTGCTAATTACCGCTCTGCAGTGATACGTGGCCAGCTCAGCCCACTCGATAAGAAAGACAAGCAGCGGGCCATGCAGGTCGTGCTCAACGCCCTCGCGCCCGGTAGAATGGAGGAGGTGCGTGAGCATTCAGCGAAGGAGCTGGCCGGCACCACGGTCCTGATGCTGCCGTTGGATGACTTCTTATTCAAAGCCCGCACCGGCGCCGCTCCTGCCCCTGAAGACGGTGATTCTGGCTGGTTCGGCATCATCCCCGTTCATCGCTCAGCGGGCGAACCTATTACCGACCCGCGATGCGAGCACGAAGTTCCAGAGTCGGTGCACCGGCTGAGATCTCGACTGACGCGCCCAACGCCCTAAACCCCAGCGCCTTCTCTAGTGAAGTAGATGCACAACTGCCGCCCACCATGTGGTGGGCGGCAGTGTTTATATACGCGTGAGGCGGGATTTACTCGGCGTCGAGGTCCTTTTCGATCAACGCGGCGATCTTTTCGACAGCCTCGGCGTTGTCGGAGGTAACGACAACCTGGTCGCCCTTTTCGGCGCCGAGAGCCATAATCATCAGGGAGGAGGCAGCATCGGTCTCGTCGTCCTCTTCGCCCACGAGATTGAGGAAGATGTCCTCATCGAACTCGCCGGCAGCCTCAGCGATGATGGTGGCGGGGCGGGCGTGGAGGCCGACAGCGGAGCCGACAGACACGGTCTTGGAAGCCATGGTGGATAATGTCCTTTCTTTAAAAGGGTGTATGCGCCGGCCCCATCTTTGGGGAAGGGGCGTAACAGCGTTCTTTAACAAGGATAGTCACATCCTTGAATAAAAGCAGCCTGCATAACACCCGAGGTGGGATGTTTCAGTAGAGATGCCGCAGCTTAGACGTGAGCTGTGGCATTTCTCTCGTGAGCAGAGTCCTCGGCAGCGCGGGTCGGCGCCGATAATGCCCGAGGCTTGATCAGAGTCTTAGTAGCGATCACGCACACCGCGCTCACTGCCACACCGGCAACCAGAGATAGGAGGAAGCCTGTGATGGGATTGATAGCGAAGAGCACGAAAATGCCGCCGTGCGGGGCGTGGGAGGTGACCCCAAACGCCATCGAGAGCGCACCGGTGACAGCGCCGCCGGCCATCATCGAGGGGATCACGCGCAGCGGATCTGCGGCGGCGAAGGGGATCGCGCCTTCGGAGACGAAGGACAGCCCCAGCAGCCACGCGGACCTGCCGTTTTCCACTTCGGCATCGGTGAACAGCGAGGCGCGCAGCCATGTGGCCACCGAAAGCGCAATCGGCGGCACCATGCCGGCGGCCATTACCGCGGCCATGATGCTCAACGAGGCCTCGTCACCGGTGGACAGCCCAGCAGTGGCGAAGAGATAGGCGGCCTTGTTCACCGGTCCGCCAAGATCGAAGCACATCATTAATCCGAGTACGATGCCCAACACCACGGCGGAGGAGCCGGACATGCCGGTCAGGGCATCGTTAAGCCAATGCATCACGGCTTCGAGTGGTCGACCCAAGAGCAGGAACATCACCAGGCCGACGCTGAGGGTACTCAACAGCGGAATGATCACCACGGGCATGAGTGAGCGGACGATCTGCGGCACCCGCCAGCTGCCAATCCAGGCCGCCACCGCGCCGGCGATGATGCCGGTAACCAGCCCGCCGATAAAGCCCGCGCCCACGGCCACCGAGATCGCGCCGCCCACAAAGCCGGGGGCGATACCGGGGCGCCCAGCCAGCGCGTAGGCAATATAGCCGGACAGAGCTGCCACAATAAAGCCCATCGCGGCTTGGCCGGTAGCGAAAAGCACGGCGCCGATATACACCCCGAGCACGGGTCGATCGAAGGCGGCTGGGGTGCCGTCGTGAGCCATGAACTCAGCTGGGGGCAGGTTAGTCAGCGAATGTTGCGTGACAATGGTCTCCCAATACTTCGACATCTCGAAGCCGCCCACTAAAAAGCCCAAAGCGAGCAACAAGCCACCAGCGGCGACGAAGGGGATCATGTAGGACACCCCAGTCATCACAGCCTGCTGGATGCGCTTGCCCCAGCCGAGCTGAGCGCCAGCGCTCTGCTCAGCGCCGAGATCTTCTGTAGTACCCGAGACGGTGCGCGCCTGCGGGTTAGAGGCTGCGGCTACAGCCTCATCAAGCATCTGCGCCGGCTCGTTGATCGCCCGCTTGACCCCCGATTCAATCACCGGTGTGCCGGCGAAGCGGGAGCGATCCTTCACGCCGACATCGGTGGCAAAGATGACCGCATCTGCTGCAGCGACCACCGCCGGATCCAATGGCTCGACCGAGGACGAACCTTGGGTTTCTACGTGCAGCTCTACGTCTTCACGATCAGCCGCAGCGGCACTGAGAGCATCGGCGGCCATGTAGGTGTGTGCGATGCCGGTGGGGCAGGCGGTAACAGCCACGATGCGGCACGGGGTGCCATTTTCGGCTGCTGCTTGCGGCTCAGGAGCCGCAGTGTCGCTGCGAGGGGTGCGGCGTTTCTTAGCAGCCAGGGCCTCATTCACGGTGCGGACAACATCCGCGCCGCTCGTGGCCTGACGCAGCTGAGCGCGAAAATCCTCGCGTACGAGAGCACGGGCAAGGCCCGACAAAATCTTCAGGTGCTCTTTACCGCCGCCGTCGGGTGCGGCAATGAGAAACACGAGATCGGCCTCGCCATCAGGGCCAGAGAAATCCACGGCCCGGCTCAGCCGGGCAAAAGCCACCGTGGGTTCGCTCACGGCCGAGCTACGGCAGTGAGGAATGGCCACGCGGCCGGCGACGCCCGTTCCAGCGGATTCTTCGCGGGTGATCGCCGCGGCGGCGAGAGTATCGGTGGACGTGGCCCGCCCGGCGTCAACCACGCTCGCCGCCAACGCGGAGATCACATCCGCAGGCTGCGAGCCAAGATCAACGTCTAGCGAGACAACGGACTCGGTAATGATGGAGTCAGTCATGATGTGGTGTTTCCTCGCTCGTTGGTTCTGCTTTATAGCTTATCGACGTCCACCTGGATTGCTGCGGCATCCTCAGCACTAGGAATCATCGTGCCCGGCTTGAGGGTCGCCGCTGTGCCATAGGACACCGCCAGCTTCAGGGCATGGCAGTGGCTCTCGCCACGGGTACGGGCCATGGCGTAACCGGCGAGGGTGCAATCCCCAGCGCCCACCGTGGACACGGGGGTGATCTCCTCACTTCGAGCCACCCACGAGCCCTCTGCGGTGGTCAGCACCGCACCTGCGGCTCCCAGGGTAGTAATGCAGGTGCTCAAGCCGCGAGAGATAAGCCTGCTGGCGGCCTCCGCTACGGGGGCGTAGTCGCCGGCGCGGGCACCAGCCTCGAGACGTTCGCCCGACACGCCCGCAATTTGCCCTAGCTCCATGCCGTTCGGCTTGAGCACATCAAGATGCAGCGATTCCAGCTGTGGGGCGAGAGCGCGCAGCGGGTCGTCCGAGGTGTCAATAGCTAGGGGGAGCTGCGGGAAAGCGTCGTGAAGCGTGCGGGCAAGAGTGCAATAAAAGTCCACGTCCACCCCGCGGGGGAGGGAACCGGCCAAGACCATATAGTCCGCGTCTGCGGCGCGCTCGACGAGCGTGGCCAGTGCGGCGTCCACATCGAGCGGGGAGAGCACCGGGCCGGGGCCGTTGAGCTTGGTGGTTTCACCAGCGCTATCGGTGATAGTGATATTGGTGCGCACCGTGCCCGATGAGGGAGTGGCCTCGAAGGGGATGGGAGTTTCCTGCATCACCATGAGGAAGGGATCGGTGGCGCGTGCCGGCAGCAGCGCTAGGGTGTTCTCGCCAGCGAGGGCGCAGGCGTGGGCGACATTAATGCCCTTGCCACCGGCGAAATCGATGGTTTCGCTCAGGCGCTGCACCGAGCCGGGCTGAAGCGGCTCATCGAGCGATAGTGTGCGATCCAAGCTCGGGTTAGGGGTGAACGTGACGATCACGGGTGCACGACCTCAATTCCGTGGGCTTCCAGAGTGTTTTTGTAGTGGCTATCTACGTTTTCGTCGGTGACCACATAGTCCACATCATTGACATCGGCGAAGGTGACCATATAGTCCTGTCCGAATTTGGATGAGTCGCAGAGCGCGATCACTGTGCTTGCATTCTGCACCATCATCCGCTTGATCGCGGCCTCGGAGGGATCGGGGGTGGACAACCCATGAGCCACGCTGAGGCCATTCGTGCCCATGATGGCGATGTCCGCGCGCAAAGCTTGGATGGTGTCCACAGCCTGCTCGCCGATCACCGAACGAGTAAAGGCACGCATGGTGCCGCCCACTAGGTTCACCCCAGGCACGCCGGCGGCTGCCAGGGTGATACCGATGGACAGGGAATTGGTCACAATCGTCCACGGCTGCTCGGTATAGTGCTCGGCCATCACGCTGGCCAAGGTGTTAGTTGAGGTACCGGCGTCCATAAAGATGGCAGCGGGGCCATCAGGGATGAGGGTGGCGGCAAGCTCTCCGATGGTGCGCTTCTCGCGGGAGCGCTCCAATTCGGCTGCCGCATAGGACCGGCGCGACTGCTGCCCAGACTGATGCACTACGGCGCCGCCATGGACCCGCTGCAGCAACCCAGCTTTCTCCAACTGCTTGAGGTCACGACGAATGGTCTCCGGGGTGACATGGAAGCGGGACGCTAGTTCAGCCACCGAGGAGTGGCCCTGCGTGTTCGTCAGCGAGGAGATTTCCCCTCTGCGCTGATGGACAGAAAGCATAAGTGTCAGCCCTTAGTGATTGTGTGGTTATGGGTGAGGTAGCACGGTAGGACCACGACAACACGAATGCGGGATGTGTCTAACACCACATACCCCCTACGTGCCGTGGTGGACGGTGTAGCCCTAAGTGGGCCGCGGTGCCCAACTCGTGGGCACTGAACCCCTTCTCGGGGTAGGAAACCCTGAGAATGTTGTTCAATGTATGTGTTTACGCCCATTTATGTGGGTTTGTCAAAAGTGTGATGTTGGATTGTCTTCGATTTTTTGCCGCTCGGGCATGGGGGTGCGTGCTATATTGAGGCACAAGGCTCCGACACATCGCTCCGGTCTCAGTGACCGGCATCAATCGGCGCGAGAGATTTTTATACAGATCACCGCCTCGGAGTGCAGTGTGGGCAGCGTGACACTGCCAGTGACACCCCTGTACTGGGCGGATCTTTCCAAACAGCAACTATCCATCACACGACGCCCCATATAAGAAAGGTGTCCCCGCCTCATGTCTGATATGTCCCAAGCCACCACCTACAAAGGCACCGGCGTTGTGCCGGGCGTCCGCTACGCGGAGGCAGTGTGGATTCGTCCCCGCCCCGCCCTGCCCACCTCGGGTTCCGTTATTGAAGAGGAGCAGCGCGACGCAGAATTCGAGCGCTTCCAGGCCGCTGCCGCCACCGTGGCTGAGCGCCTCGAAGCCCGTTCGGCCGATGCTGTCGACCACGCCAAAGAGATCCTGAAGGCTACTGCCGGCATGGTGCGTGATAAGGGTTGGCAGAAGACGGTCCGTAAGGCCATTCGCGGCGGCCACCCCGCCGAGTATGCCGTGGTGACCGCCACCAATAAGTTCATCACCATGTTTGAGACTGCCGGCGGTGTTATGGCTGAGCGCGTCACCGACCTGCGCGATATTCGCGACCGCGTGATCGCCGAGCTGCGCGGGGACGAAGAGCCCGGCCTGCCCGCGGTGAACAAAGAGGTCGTGCTCTTTGCCGATGATCTCTCCCCGGCCGATACCGCAGCGCTCGACACCACCTACTTCACCGCGCTTGTCACCGAGCTTGGCGGGCCCACCAGCCACACCGCGATTCTCGCCCGTCAGCTCGGCGTGCCCTGCATTGTTGCCGCTGGCAAGGGGATCCACGAGATCGACTCGGGCACCGAGGTGCTTATCGACGGTGCTATGGGCACCATCTCCACCCACGCCGACCCAGCCTTTGCTGCTGCCGAGGTACAGAAGTCGCGCGAGATGGCCGAGCGTGTAGCCAAGTGGCGCGGGCCGGCTCAAACCAAGGACGGCCACCGCGTGCAGCTGCTCGCGAACGTCCAGGACGGCAATGCCGCCCGCGTCGCCGCCCAGACCCCGGCCGAGGGCATTGGCCTGTTCCGCACCGAGATGTGCTTCCTGTCCGCCACCTCCGAGCCCTCCGTGGAGGAGCAGGCCGAGGTGTACAAGAAGGTGCTCTCGGTGTTTCCCTCCAACAAGGTTGTGGTGCGTTCGCTCGACGCCGGCTCCGACAAGCCGGTGGCCTTCGCCAACATGGCCGAGGAGGAAAACCCCGCCCTCGGTGTGCGCGGCCTGCGTATCGCGCGTGCCAACGAGGACCTGCTCACTCGCCAGCTCGACGCTATTGCCCTCGCCAGCGAGAGCCTGGGGCGCGACGACGCCGCCCCCACCTGGGTAATGGCCCCGATGGTGGCCACCGCCCGCGAGGCCAAGTGGTTTGCTGGGCTGTGCCGTGAGCGCAACCTGATCCCGGGTGCCATGATTGAGGTACCGGCCGCCGCCCTGATGGCGGACAAGCTGATGCCGCATCTGGACTTCGTGTCTATCGGTACCAATGACCTCACCCAGTACACGATGGCCGCCGACCGCATGTCTCCCCAGTTGGCCTACCTCACTGATCCTTGGCAGCCCGCCGTGCTGCGCCTGATTGAGCGCACCTGTGAGCAGGGCAAGGAGACCGACACCGCCGTAGGCGTGTGCGGTGAGGCTGCGGCCGATCCCGCGCTGGCTTGCGTGCTGACCGGTCTGGGAGTCAACTCGCTATCCGCCGCTGCTACCGCCATCGCCGGTGTGGGAGCCCAGCTGGCACGGGTTACCCTCGAGGAGTGCCAGCACGCTGCCGCCGTGGCTCTGGACTCCGCCGGCGCCACTGAGGCCAAGGGGGCAGTGCGCGAGTTGCTCGGCCTCTAAGCCTGAGCGGCACACCATGTGCCTCCAAAACCGCGCCGGCAACCTCGGAAGACGTATTTCTTGTCGAAGGTTGCCGGCGCGGTGCTATGTGTGCAGCCCAGTCTGAGCTTGGTGGGGGCTCATAGATGTGTGCGCTAGAGCCTCAGAGGCGCGCTCAGATCTGGATGATGTCAACTTGGTCGATTCGGGCGCCATCCTTGGTGGGCATGAAAGAGTGCAGGCTATCGCCCTCTGCGGCGCCGAAAGCTACCGCTAGCCGCAGTTGCTCGATGGGTGAGGCGTGGTCGCACACACCGAGTTGGAAACCAGCGACGAGACTGTCGCGCCACGGGATGGACACATAGCCAGGGGTGCCGGTATAGCACCCCAAAGCGCTCAAGGATTCGCTCAGCATGAGGCTGTGGCGGCGATCGATGCTTATGAGGAGGGTGCGAATGCCGGCATCGAGCAGGGGCTGGCAGCTACGTGCGATATCAGCAGCGCAGGTGTCCGGCTCGGAATATATGCGAGAGCGCAGCTCCTCGGCGTCGCTGCGGGCCCACGTGGCGATGTCTTCGAGGTGGCACATCACTGAATGCGGTGCAATAGTGCCCACTTGGCGCAACACAGCCTGAAGGGCGGGGCCAGTGGAGGCGATGGAAACCTTCTTGGTGGGGTGGTACAGACACAAGCTACGCAAAACATCCGAATACCAGCCGTGGGTAGCAACGATCGGCAGCGGGCCGGTCAGTAGTACCGAGCCGCGGTGTTCGGCGGCCGCCACCGTCTTATCGCGCAGCATGGCCAGCTGATGGCTATCGAGAGGCATCGGCGGGTCGCGGAATTCAGTGGTGGTCAGATCCGATTCGATCACCGCGGAGTGCATGGGAATGGGGCCCGGCACCTCGATGTAGTCGTGGGCTAATCCCATCTCATTAATCAGCCGCATATAGTGACTGATCTCTGGAGCGGGAAAGAGTGCTTGGGCAGACTGGCCCGCGAGGTATAGCGCATAAGCGACATTGGTGCCCGTGCCTCCAGCAGTGATGCTCACGTCACTGAAGTGGTTAATATCCCCAGCAACAATAGGGGAGGAGATGCGGGCGGCGCGTTGCAGGACCGGGGTGGGTGTGACGCAGAGAATCATTGGGCGCACACCACGTGGACGCCGCGCTCACGGAGATTGTCCACGAAGGTCTGGGGAGCCCCTGCATCCGTAATGAGAACATCGATATCAGTGATCGAGGCGAAGCTCACGAGATAGTCGCTACCCAGCTTGGTGGAGTCACACAACACCACTACCTTGCGGGCGTTGGTAATCATGGCGCGTTTGACTGCGGCCTCCTGGGAGTCTGCAGTGGACAGACCGTGATCGAGGGTGAGGGCATTGGTGCCGATGAACGCCACGTCTGCGCGCATCAATGCCAAAGTTCGCAGTGCAGTATCGCCCACCACGGCTTGGGTGATGGCACGCACCGATCCGCCAAGCAGCTGAACCTCATCCAAACCAGTGCTAGCCAAGTGCATGGCATGGGCGAGGCAGTTGGTCACGATCGACCAAGCGCGGGCGTTGGGATGCTCAGAGATGAGTTCACACAGAGCGGAGATCGAGGTGCCGGCGTCTAGGAACATTCCGCCGGAGCGCTCGGGCAGGAACTCCACCGCAGCCCGTGCAATAGCGGATTTGGCCCCAGAGGCGGAGCGGGAGCGGGCATCCACGCTGAACTCCGCGGTTTGGAAGCTCTGGCTAGCGACGGCACCGCCGTGAACGCGGTGGACTGTTCCCTCGGAGTCCAAGACGGCGAGATCGCGGCGAATCGTCTCAGCAGTGACACCAAACTTGGTGGCCAGTTCCGTGACATTCACGCGGCCTTCGATGGAAGTCAACGAGGCAATCTGCCTCCGGCGTTCTTCGGCGTACATCGGTGTCCACTCTCCTCAAGCTAGAACGAGCACTTCCGTATACAGCCGCACACGATCACATGAGCGGGGCCATACACAGACAAGCACCCACGGTGCAGGCCGTGCCAGCGGCACGCAGGCAGGGCATAAACGCGAGCAGCGGGCGGGGCACGGCAGGTGAAAATAAAGGTTCACAGCATGCACTATGTGGGTTTGGTATCGAATTATGTAGATCTATTTTCGCACGATCGGGCGAGAACCTAGAAGGAATCGGGCTAAGTTCCACACCGTAGTGTGGCATTGCAGTGGTTCGTGTTTGCCCATCGCCCCCGAGCGGTGAGCGATGAACACAACCATAGTGGCAGGTCGTGCCGTGATGAACTGCTGTGACGCCCAGTGGTTCGGCGTGTCAGTGCGATGGGTTGTCCGATGTTGTTACGTTGGCAACAGTGGGCGATAACGCACAGTACAAACCCCACGAATGAGGGTAAAAACCCGTTCGTGGGGTGGGAGAGTGGGTCCTGCAGGGCGCTCGAGGCGTGGACTTGAGTCCGATTATTAGCGTCGCGGGCGCCGGTGCCGATGCTGGGTGTGGGAATTGACCCGCTTAGAGCTTGCGCATCACGGAGACGACCTTGCCGAGGATTTCTGCTTCATCGCCCTTGATCCAATCAAATTCCACATTGTGCGGAACCAGCCACACGCCACTGCGATCCTTATGGAATTCCTTCACGGTGGCTTCGCCATCGATCATGGCCGCAACAAATTCCCCAATCTCAGCCACCGGCTGAGAACGCACCACGACCCAGTCGCCGTTCAGGATTCCGGCATCCTTCATGGATTCGCCGACTACTTGGAGCATGAAGAGCTCACCATCACCCACGATGTCCTGGGGTAGTGGGTAGTAGCTTTCTACGTTTTGCTCGGCCAAGATGGGCGAGCCGGCAGCTATGGAACCCACCACGGGAATGTAGGTAGTATTCGACGTGCTTTCCGGCACCTCCTCGGCCGGAGTGGGTTGCTGGTTCTGCTTGGGCTTGGGGCCTGGGCGTTTGGCTGATTCCGGCAAGTGGCGCACATCAACTGCTCGAGGCTTATTAGGATCGCGCCGCAAAAAGCCTTTCTTTTCCAACTCTTTGAGCTGGTAGGCCACAGAAGAGGTGGATTGCAGCCCTGCGGCATCGCCGATCTCACGGATGCTCGGTGGGTAGCCGCGCAGCATCACGGCATCTCGGATCACATCGAGGATGCGGCGCTGGCGATCGGACAGTGAGCTGTAATCGGATTCGGAGGGGGTGCGGGCCATGGAGAGTCCTTTTCGTTCAGTTAACTAGCGCGGATATAGATATAGCGAGGATGAATTGCGGTATGGGCGCCGCACGGTGGGGGCGTGCGGTTTAGCTGCCACGTGAGCATCCGTCGACGCCGGCAGCCGTGGCGCAAACCGAAAGGAACGTGCGGTGTTCGAACGCGTCCAATCGAACATTTTTCTCTTCAAATGATACGGCCGTTGCTGCAGCAGGGCAAGCATCACTGGGATTACACGTGCTACTTGCGCACTTTCGAACACGCTGTCTATAGTCGAACACGTGAGCGGGTGAGTCGTTCGAACGTCCGGTTCGGCCCATATAGTCGCTCACGTTGATAGCCCAAGAATGGCGAAAGGAAAACTCATGACTATCTCTCTGAATCCCGTATCTGCACCTCGTGGCGCCCGCCGTGCTCAGGAATGTGCACCTTATTCTTCTCCCCTCGTGGTGCCGCCAGCGGCAACGTGGGGTGGGGCGCAGCGGCGAGAGCTATCCCAGGATGTTTCTGGTGTTCGAACGCTGGCGGATGCTGATAGAACACCCCGGCGATGCAAGGGGATAGGCGGTGATGCGCGAGCATGCGAAGCCTACAGGACAGGCGAGGGGCCGCGTGCCTCGGTTGTTCGTTCGAACGCAGCCCCGTACTCGTTAAGCGAGGGTGTAACGGGGATGAACCCGCGCGGGCAGTGGCGGACGGCCGTGAAGCAGGCTGTGCTCTCAGCATGTGTGGGGGTGCTGTTGGCGGGCGGTTTCCACGCCGCTATGAGTGCCCAAGAGGAGCAGATGCCCCACACTCCGCCGACCCTGATCACGCACACCGCCAGCGTAAAATAAGTTCCTCGTCCGAGGTGGTTGCCATATGGGTGATACAGCGGCGGGCTTTACCTAGGCACGGTGCACCGACATCGGCGATGCTAGGCAAAGGGTGTGGCTGTTGCTTCGTTAGACTTAAACGCTGGACCGCGTTGAGCACTAGGTCGTGAGAAACCGCGGCGGTGTCGGCGTCGGCCGGCACCTGATCGCACTGGATATGTGAGGAATCAGCACGATGCACTGTCCCTTTTGTCAAAATCAACACTCACGAGTGATTGACTCGCGCGTGATCGACGCCGGTTCGGCCATTCGGCGCCGCCGCGAATGCTCTGACTGTGGTGGGCGGTTTACCACGATCGAAAAGGCCATGCTGCTGGTGCTGAAACGCAATGGCGTGTCCGAACCCTTCAGCCGCGAAAAAGTGATCACCGGTGTGCGTCGTGCCTGCCAAGGCCGCGATGTCTCCGACGATGCGCTCAAGCGCCTCGCCCAAGAGGTGGAGGAGAATGTGCGCAGTCACGGCAGCTCGCAAGTCAACGCCAACGATATCGGTCTAGCCATTCTCGAACCGTTGCGCGAACTGGACGAGGTCGCCTATCTCCGCTTTGCTTCCGTTTATCGTTCCTTTACCAGTGCTGACGACTTTGAAGCGGAGATCCGGAAGATGCGCCGCTCTGCGAAGAAATCCGACACGTTCTAGGCGAGTGCCCCTAGAGGCCGGCGTAGGTGCCTTTTGTCCTCTAGGGACGCGGCAGCGAGACTGTTGCGGCAGTGAATGCTAGCGCAGGCGGGCGATGGCTTTCTCAATGCGCTTGGCAGACACCGGCCCCGAGGTGCCGAGGCGCTGGGCGAAGAGTGAGACTCGTAATTCCTGAATCATCCACCGGATGTCTTTAACCTCGCGGGTGCGGGCGCGTGAGTCCGGCAAGGTAGAGAGCTTGTCGGAAAGGGTTTCCTCGACGGCCTCCACCTCGTCTAAGAGGTCGAAATCTCGGTCTGGGTCTCGTTCCATGTTCTCCAAACGCACCCGCATTGCGGCAAGATAGCGGGGGAGATGACGCAAATGCTCCATGCCGTGTTTTGCCACGGCACCGTGCGGCAGCAGAAACTCCAATTGTTGTTTCATGTCGGCAATGGCGTCGCCCGTCCACTCCTCGAGTTCGCTGGCTAGGTAGGAGTAATCCACTAACCCGGGGGCAAGGGCCACGATGATGGATCGCACTCGGCCTGCGACCTCGGGGCTTACCGCGGCGGTGAGAGCCTCAAACTCCTCAGGGGTGCGCACCGGCCCGCCATGGGCCAGCATCAGATCGCGAATCGCAGTGACCCTGGCGTCCTCAATCAAGCCTGAAGCTTTGCCATGGGGGTAGTTCTCCACCGCAACGCGTTGTTTCAACGGCAATCCATTGAGCATGTGGCGTTGGTTCACTGAGATCGAGCGCATCAACAGGGTCAGCTGGGCGGTGAGCATTGCCGCATCGGCGGCCTCCTTTGTCGGCATCGCCTCAACAACCAGCCCGCCGTCTTTGATCACCAGCGCAGGGTAGGTGGTAAAGCTCTGCCCATCGACCAGGGTGTCATGGGTTTCCGCAATGGCGCCAATCGAGTCGCTATCCCAGCTGCGGGCTGGAGCCTTGGCGCGGGAGTTGGCGCGTTTACGTACCGAGGACTGGATCCGTCCCGCCTGACGCTGTTGTAAGGCGGTGAGATCCTTATCATGATCCACGATCTTTCCGCGCTTATCGATCGCGGCGAAGGTGATGCGTAGATGTGCATCGAGTTTGTCGAAGGAGAAGTCTGAAGGATTAATTCCCCGCGCCCCCAGCCTGGTGAGCCCCTCGGCTAGCTGCTCTGCCACGGTTGAGGTATAGGGCACGAGGGTGGGAAGGACGCGCTCAGCGAAAGTCGGTGCCGGAACAACACTACGACGCAGATGCTTCGGCAGGCTGCGCAGGAGTTCGGTGATGAGCTCGGTGCGCAGGCCAGGTACCAACCATTCGAATTCGGCGGCCTCCACCCCAGCGAGTACTGGAATGGGAATACGCACGGTCACACCATCGAACTCCGAGCCGGGTTCGAACTCGTAGCTGAGATCAAAGACTAAGGAACCCTGCTGCCATTTATCGGGAAAGGCCTCTTCGGCTACGGCCTCGGCTTCGGGGTTGAGTAGCTTCTCGGGATCGAAGTCCAGATAGTCAGGCTTGGTGCGGCGGGTGCGTTTCCACCACCCATCGAAACTAGGCCCAGTGGTGACATCCTCCGGCAGGCGCTCATCGTAGAAACGAAACAGCGTGTCCTCGTCCACAACGATGTCGCGGCGCCTAGCCTTCGCCTCAAGGTGAGCGGCCTCGTCCAATTTGGCGGCGTTGGAGTGGAAGAACTCGTGGTGGGTGTTCCAGTCGCCTTCGATCAGGGCGTGGCGGATAAACATTTCTCGCGCAGCGGCACGATCCACCGTGTGATAGGCGGTGAGGCGATCAACCACCACGGGCACACCCCACAATGTAGAGCGCTGGTAGACCATGGCGGCGGCCCGCTTAGAGGACCAGTGCGGTTCGGAATACTGGTGTCGCAGAAGGTCCTTGGCTAGCTTCTCGACCCAGCGGGGATCTATCTCGGCCACGGTGCGGCCCCACAGCCGCGATGTCTCCACCAGCTCTGCCGCCATGACGTAGCTCGGCTGTTTCTTAGACACATGCGAGCCGGGGAATATCTTGAACCGGGTGGTGCGGGTGCCCAGATATTCCTTGGTTTTCTCCTCACGCACACCGATATGCGAGAGCAAACCAGAGAGCATGCTCATGTGAATGCCGGTGCTATCGCGGTGCGTGGAATCTCCGGCATTGTCCAGCACCTGTTCCGCAGTGGCCGTGGCACTGCGGGGCGTCTCACCGCGTTCCCATCCGAGCTGGCGCGCCACCTGCTCGAGCTGGCGCACTAGATCCCACCATTCGCGGATACGCATATAGTGCAGATACTCGCTCTGCATCTTTTTACGGAACTTGTTCCCAGACATCTCCGCCCGGCAGGCCTGGATGTAGTCCCAGAGATTGAGCAGGCTGAGGAAATCGCTGCTGGTGTCTTTGAATCGGGCGTGCGCTTGATCGGCTTGGGCCTGTTTTTCCAAGGGGCGTTCGCGTACATCCTGAATAGTGAGTGCCGCGGTGAGCACCATGATCTCACGGGCGACACCGCGCTCATGTCCGGCGATAAGCATGCGGGCCAATCGCGGGTCGAGTGGGATGCGAGCCAGCTGCCGACCAATAGGTGTCAGGATCGGGTTGCCGTCCTTTTCCCCTTGTTCGAGCGCGCCGAGCTCATGCAGCAGCATCAAACCATCGCGGATCGCCTTGTGCTCCGGTGCTTGGACGAAGGGGAATTCAGTGATCGCGCCGAGCTTTAACGACGCCATCTGCAGGATCACGCTCGCGAGGTTGGTGCGCAAGATCTCAGGGTCAGTGAACTCGGGGCGCGACTGGAAGTTCTGCTCAGAGTAAAGACGAATCGCGATGCCCTCAGCAACACGGCCGCAACGCCCCGAGCGCTGGCGGGCGCTGGCTTGGGAGATCTCTTCGATCGGTAGGCGCTGTACCTTGGTGCGCGTGGAGTAACGCGAAATTCGGGCCGTGCCGGTATCGATCACGTAGTGAATGCCTGGCACGGTCAGAGAGGTCTCGGCGATATTCGTGGCAAGAACGATGCGTCGACCAGCGTGCGGGGAGAATACTCGATGCTGTTCGGCATTCGACAGCCGGCCAAACAGGGGAGTGACCTCCACGCCTCTGTAGCGCTTGGACTCGATGGCCTCCATTGCGTCGCGGATATCGCGCTCGGAGGGGAAGAAACACAAAATATCGCCCGGCCCCTCCTGCATCAGCTCTTCGATCGCTTCGATGAGCCCATCGAGTGGATCGATATCGATGGTTGTATCACCGCGGGTGACCTCGAGGGGACGGTACCGAATCTCTACGGGGTAGGTGCGGCCGGAGACCTCGATGATCGGTGCGGGCTGCGATCCGTGGGCAAAGTGCTCGGCGAATCGCTCAGGATCAATGGTGGCGGAGGTGATGATCACCTTCAGATCTGGGCGCTTGGGCAGAAGGCGCTTGAGATAGCCGAGCGAGAAGTCAATGTTGAGAGAACGCTCGTGCGCCTCGTCGATGATGATCGTGTCATAGGCATTGAGGTAGCGGTCCCGCTGCATCTCAGCAAGCAGGATGCCGTCGGTCATGAGCTTCACCGCGGTGGTGTCGGAGACCCGATCATCGAATCGGATGGCATAGCCCACCGACTCGCCAATCTCCTGATCCATCTCAGAGGCGATGCGCTCGGCCACGGTACGGGCCGCCAGGCGGCGGGGTTGGGTGTGGCCGATAAGGCCACGTCTGCCGCGACCCAACTCCAGGCACATCTTGGGGATCTGAGTGGTTTTGCCCGAACCGGTCTCGCCCGCAATGATCACCACCTGATGATCACGGATGGCGTCTTTGATGTCATCGCGCCGGGAAGAGACGGGTAGATCAGCCGGGTAGCTCAGCTCAGGAACGCGCTCATCGATAGCGAGTACGGCAAGCTCGGCGGAATCGATATCGGCGGAGATGGCGCTAAGAGCCCGCGGTGAGCGGGCCTTGCGTAGCCGCCGCCGAAAGGAGCGCTCCGCGCTGAGCGATACGCCATCAAGGCGCGCGAGCAGCTCTTTCTTGCTCGGGGCGGCGGGAGATGCTGCTGGGGATCCGTGTTCAGAGCGAGGCATAAGACCTTAAATTCTAGCCACTGCCTGCGGTCTCAGGCGAGTAGCCCGGCTTTATGGGACGCGCAGGGCGAATCTAGACGGAGGTGTCCACGGTGGACTGGTAGGCGCGAGTGATGACCTCGCCTAGGGCGCTGAAGTCCTCGCTTCGGAAGGAGGATGCCCGGTAGACTAGGCGCATAGTGCGCTGGGCGGTCACCGAGGGGGCAAAGTGGGCGATAGCCACACCCTGGCGGCCGGCCTCTGCGGGGACTGCGGAGGCCGGGATGAGGGTGGAGCCAAACCCAGCGCCCACGCATTGCAGCACCGTGGTGAGGCTGGTGGCGCGGGTGAAGGTGGAGGACTGGTTTTCAGGATCTGCCTTGGCCATGCGGCAGAGATCAACGATCTGGTCACGCAGGCAGTGGCCGTCGTCAAGCAAGAGCAGCTGGAGCTGCTTGAGCGAGGCTAATGTGATGTCCGTGCGGCCGGCGAGATCGTCATCTTCGTTGACGGCGATGACAAAGTGTTCGTCATAGAGGGAGTAGCTTTCCAACCCTCCACGATTGACGGGGGTGGCCAAAAGGGCGCAGTCGATCTGGCCGTCGCGAAGCATGGCCTCAAGATGATGGGTTTGATCCTCCACTATGCGCGGCTCGAGTTCTGGATAATCCCGCTGCAACAGCCGAAGTAGCTCAGGCAACAGGTAGGGCGCGGCGGTGGGGATGATGCCGATGGTCAGAGGACCTTGCAGGGGGCCATCGGCCCCGCGCGCCTGGGACAAAAAGGAGTTAGCCTGCTCGAGAGTCGCCTTGGCGTAGGGCAGAAGTTTCGCGCCGATCGGGGTGACAATCACTTTTCGGGTGGATCGTTCTATCAGCTGCACACCGAGTCCTGATTCGAGAGCGGCGAGCGCCTGAGAGAGCGAGGGCTGGGAGATGTTGAGTTTTGCGGCAGCGGTACCGAAGTGACGCTTCTCCGCGATCGTGACGAAGGTGCGTAGCTGGGCAAGGGTAGGGCGGTAATCTTTATTGTTCATACTTATTACTCTATAACACACCAAAAAGGTTTACCTCTTGACGCCAGCTCAATATGTGGCATACTTATGGCAGCAACGCAGATGGCGGGGCAGGAGCTTATAAGCCCACTGCATCCCGTTAGGTTGAGCTAGTTTTCCCAGTTCTGGGAGGCGCAATAGTGCGATAAAACTGGCATCACCGGCAGAGTCGGAGACCACCGCTTCCACGCAGAAGTGAGATCTCTCACGATGTGGATTGTGCTCTCGGCCTCGGCCCATTGGTGTTGCACACTAAGCCCGCAGGCAGTTGCTGTCTGCACAGCGGACATCACATATAGAGCTGTCTGCACCGCTTGTACATTGCTACATCGCATCAGCGATATTGGAGGAAAACACATGGCTATCATGACCGTTGGCGAGAAGTTCCCTGAGTTCGAGCTCACCGCTCTCAAGGGCGGCGACCTGCACGAGGCTAACGCCACCTCTCCCGAGGACTACTTTGAGACCGTCTCCCTCGACAAGTACGAGGGCCAGTGGAAGGTTGTGTTCTTCTACCCCAAGGACTTCACCTTCGTGTGCCCGACCGAGATCGCTGCCTTCGGCAAGCTGAACGAAGAGTTCCTGGACCGCGACACCCAGGTGCTCGGCGGCTCCACCGACAACGAGTTCGCTCACTTCAACTGGCGTGCCACCCACCCGGAGCTCAAGGGCGTTCCCTTCCCGATGTTCTCTGACATCAAGCACGAGCTCATCCGCACCCTCGGTGTGGAAAACGCTGACGGTGTTGCCGATCGCGCCACCTTCATCATCGATCCCGATGGTGTGATCCAGTTCGTCTCCGTCACCCCGGACGCTGTGGGCCGTAACGTTGACGAGGTGCTGCGCGCCCTCGACGCTCTTCAGTCCGAAGAGGTTTGCGCCTGCAACTGGGAGGCTAACGACCCCACCAAGAACATCAACAAGATGGACGTGCTCCAGGAAGGCCTGAAGTAATACATGTCGATCGATAACCTCCGCTCGTCCCTGCCCGACTACGCCAAGGACGTCAAGCTCAACCTCGGTTCCCTGACCCGTACCTCCGAGCTCAACGAGCAGCAGCTGTGGGGCACCCTCGTGGCCTCCGCCGCTGCTACCCGCAACGAGACGGTATTCTCCGAGATCGCTGACGAGGCTAAGGAGCACCTCTCAGAGGAGGCCTTCGACGCCGCCTTGGGCTCGGCCACCATCATGGCCATGAACAACGTTGCCTACCGCGCTAAGAGCTGGTTGGGCGACGACTACGCCAAGGTCAAGTTCGGTCTGCGCATGAACATCATCGCTAAGCCGGGCATCGAGAAGGCTGATTTTGAGCTCTTCTCCCTGGCCGTGTCCACCATCAACGGCTGTGAGCACTGCTCTGTCGCCCACGACAAGACCGTGCGCGAAGAAGGACTCACCAAGGAGCAGGTGTGGGAGGCCGTGAAGGTCGCCGCCACCGTTCAGGCTGTGGCTCAGGCCGTCGAGATCGAGGCCGCACGCTAAAGCTGTACTCCGCGCCGGCAGCTGTGGTTCTCAGCTGCCCGGCACTCTCGCTACCGAGCTGTAGTGACGTGCACGCACTGTCTTACCCCCTTGTACTGGGTGGTGAGACAGTGCGTTTCCTTTTGCCACCTGGTGGGCTGCGTCCCGGGGCTGCCGCGGCTAGAGGCGGCCGCTAGTGGTAATCGATGCTCAGCGAGCTGAGTCGCACCTCGCCGGCAGCATCTGAGGCGTCGAGATCGACGACGCCTTCGAGGGCAAAGGAGTTATCGCCTTCGGGATCTTTGAAGATCTGGCGCACCGACCAGCTGCGCGCGTGCTGGTCGAGACGGAAGTACTCGGGCCCGCGCGCCTCGGGGCCAACATCCATGTCCGCATATTCCTCGAAATAAGCGTCCATAGCTGCTGGGAAGTCGGGCACCTCATCGAGATAGTTCAGCATCTCCGCTAGGGCGTCTTCTTCCTCGTAGGCGAATAGCTGGGTGAGCCGGAAGAAGTAGTTGCGCACCATGATGGTGAACGCGCGGCGATTCGCGCTCAGCGCCGCCGGGTCCTCCACACCGAAGGCCACTTGCTGATCCACGGTGTCTTGGTCAATCGGCTGATCCGGATCCGCCATATGCGCCCATTCATCCAACAGCGAAGAATCCACTTGCCGCACCAGTTCGCCTAGCCAGACGATGATGTCGTCGACCTGTTCATTCCGATACTCCGGCGGTACCGAATGCTCGAGTGTGCGCCACGCATCGGTGAGATAGCGCAGGACTACGCCTTCGGAGCGGGCAAGCTGATAGGTAGACACCAGATCCGAGAACGTCATGGCCTTCTCGATCATCTCGCGCACCACAGACTTCGGCTTGAGCTCGAATTCTTTCACCCACGGCTGCGTTTCTGCGTAGGTGTCCAAGGTCTGCTCGAGCAACTCTTGCAAAGGCTTGGGGTAGGTGATCTCCTCGATCATGGCCATGCGATCGTGGTAGTCGTAGCCCTCGGCCTTAAGGGCTTGAATCTCCTCGCTGCGGGCGGCGCGCTCTTGGCCCACCAACACCTGCCGTGGGTCCTCCAAAATTGCCTCGAATACGGAGATCACGTCGAGGGCGAAGCTCTCCGCCTCCGGATCCAACACCTCGAGGGCTGCAATGGCAAAAGGTGCCAGCGGCTGGTTGAGCGCGAAGTCCCGCTGCAGCTCGGTGGTGAGCTCGTAGCGTTCCTGCCGCGGATCGGGGGCAGAGTGCTTATCGACGATACCCGTTGCCACTAATCCCTTGATTAGGTCGATGGATGTGAGTAGATCCGTGGTTTGTTTTGAGCGCGGGTCATGATTGCGCCGGATGAGCTCCGTGATGTGGCCCAACCCATCTCCCTCGCGGGCGAGGAGGTTAAGCAGCATCGAGTGGGAGATGCGGAACTGGGATTGCATGTTCTCAGGCTCGGCGTCGATAAGCCGCTCATAGGTGGTGTCAGTCCAAGTCACCTCGCCCTTCGGCGCGGCCTTTTTGCGCAGCTTCTTCAGCTTCGCCTCGTCCTGGCCGGCGCGCTTGCGCAGTTTGTAGTTCTCAATCTCGTGCTCGGGAGCCTCGATAACAACGGTGCCGACCGTGTCGAATCCGGCGCGCCCAGCCCGGCCGGCGATCTGGTGGAATTCGCGGGATTTCACGAGGCGCTGGCGCTGGCCGTCGAACTTCACCAGACCAGTCATGAGCACGGTACGAATCGGCACATTGATGCCCACACCGAGGGTGTCGGTGCCACAAATCACCTTCAACAGACCAGTTTGGGAAAGCCGCTCCACCAATCGGCGATACTTCGGCAGCATGCCGGCGTGGTGGATTCCGATGCCCTTACGCAACAACGAGGACAGGGTGCTGCCGAAGCGAGTGGAGAAGCGGAATGAGCCGATCTCCTCGGCAATCTTTTTCTTCTCCTCTTCGGTGATGACTTTCATTGATGTCAGCGCTTGGGCGCGTTCAGTGGCCTCTCGCTGGGTGAAATGCACCACATAGATGGGGGCTTTGTTCGCGCTGATGAGTTTCTCGATGGTCTCGTGCACCGGGGTGTAGACATAGGAGAACTCCAGTGGCACCGGGCGAGTGGCGCCAGCGACCACCGAGGTTTCTCGGCCAGTGCGTTCGCTGAGGTCTTTCTCCAGTGCGGAGGTATCGCCCAAGGTGGCGGACATGAGCAGAAATTGCGCTTTGGGCAGCTCGAGCAGCGGCACCTGCCACGCCCAGCCTCGTTGCGGATCCGAGTAGTAGTGGAACTCGTCCATGATCACTTGATCAATATCGGCCTCAGCGCCATCGCGCAGCGCAATATTGGCCACGATTTCCGCCGTGGCGCAGATGATGGGCGCCGAGCCATTGACGGTGGCATCGCCTGTCATCATGCCCACCTGCTCCGGGCCGAAAATATCGCACAAGGCGAAGAACTTCTCGCTCACCAACGCCTTGATGGGGGCGGTGTAATACGAGCGCTGCCCACGGGCCATCGCGATGAACGCCGCAGCGATCGCCACCATCGATTTTCCCGAGCCCGTCGGGGTGGCAAGAATGACGTTATCGCCAGCGAGAATGCCGAGCGACGCTTCCTCCTGGGCAGGGTAGAGGCTGATACCGCTATCGTCTACCCATCGCAGATAGGAATCGAAGATCGATTCATCCAGCAGCGACTCGGGGACTTCGGCGAGATCCGGCAAGAACTGAGTTAGCGTCGTTTTCACACTTACTCAGAATACCTAGCCTCATCCGCCTAGCGGCGGGCGGCCCTTTTCCAGCCTCCCACAACGATGCGGGCACATCCTGCCACGAACGCATGTGGGTGGGTTGTAGCTGATGGGGAAGAGCCCCTAGTAGGAGCCACCCTCGTCAGAGTCATCCGAGTCCTGCGAAGCGCCGTCGGTATCACCGGAGGCGTCCGTGGTGTCTTCAGTGGTGTTCTCACCCTCGCCCGAGTGCTCACCATTGTTGCGCTCGATGCGGTAGAGATTGCGTTCATCGCCAACGAAGCGCTCAATCATGGACTGCCACCTCGTGCGGGTGCCTGGCTCGGTGGGAGAAGCACCTTCCTCGTTTTGCGCTGTCTCCTCCCGCGCAGTCTCGTCCTGCTCGTCATTACCGTGCGCGGCGATGTCGTGCTCGGAGCCATCCTCGGATCCACCTTCGGAGCGACGATCGGTGTCAATCGATGCCAAAAACTCCTCAAACTCCGCCCCCAGCTCCTCGGAGGAGGGAACATCCACATTGCGCGGAATGAGGGCCTGCGGGTTATTCTCGCGGAAGCGCGCCAACTGCTCGTCGAACTGCTCCTCTAAAGAGGCGACAACCTGCTGGATTTCTTGGGAATCTAGGGTTTGCTCCGCCAAATCCCGCTTGACGCGCTCGGCATCAGCCTGCAGAGACTTCAAGGGCAGCACCAGCTCTCCCACATCACCGATGGCCTGCAACAAACTCAACGCCGCTTCCGGATACTCTGAGGCCGAGACATAGTGCGGCACACAAGCCGTGTAGCCGGCCACGCTCCGACCGCGCTTATTCAACAACCGCTCAATATTCAGCGCCGCCGCGCCGGGCACGATGGTCTGCGAATCGATCGCGTAGTGCGGTTGCACCAGCCGCGGATCGTTGCCGTGCGCCGAAACCATGAGTGGGCGGGTGTGTGGCACAGACATCGGGGCCGCATACAACGCGATGGTTTGATCCACGTCGAAGCGATCGGCCAGATCGGCTACAGCCTTGCTAAACGCCTGCCAGCGCATATCCGGCTCGGGGCCAGAGAGCAAAAGAAAAGAGCGGCCGGTATTATCGCGCACCACGTTCAGCGTGAGCTTGAGATCATCAATCTCCATCACTCGCTGGGTGTCGATAACCACCGGCGGGCGACGAGAACGATAATCAATGAGCTCGTCGTTATTGAACGAGGCGATAAGACGGTGATCCAACGCCGACAACAAGTGCCGAGACACCGACTCCACGGCACGGCCAGCATCAAGATAGCCCTCGAGAGCCACCACCATTGTCAGCCCAGGGCTCGTCTCACTTTCGTTACCGTGCTCGGCGGAAGAAGACAGCTCCGGAGACGGATACTCCAGTTCGTACATCGAGAAATTGTCTCGTGTCATCGTGCCTCCTAGTGATAGAGCGGGCGGGGTCACACCATGTGGCGCTGATCCGATAATCACGCCTGTGTTATTAGCTTAGTTTCTTTCCCGCCCACTGATGCCTGTCGGCCCTGGGCGGCACTCCCCGCTAGTAGTGGCAGAAGATGGATCGTGTGCCCTCCTGCTGTGAGCCACAACGCTGCGTATGCCCCCGCTATTCCCAGCCCGGTGCGGCGCAGCGGGGACATGCTGGGATGGGCGTGGAAGATATTCTCGCACACTGGCGCAAACGACTAACCATAGTGCACCCCACGGAACCGTGGCGTGGTTAGGGCATCCGGTCGCTGTGGATAACTCCGCGCCATCCACAGGTATGCGCCCCTGTGTGCGCATTGCGCTGCTTTTCACTAATCAACCGGCAAGGATGCCTGCCATGAGCACACATCACTTCACACCCGGTTCCTTTCTCGCCTCTATCCCCGCCACCCTAGGATTCTTCCCCCAAGACTCGCTGCTTTTGGCAGGGTTTCGGATTTCATCATCGAGCAAGACCGACGGCGCAGTGACAATCAGTTCCGGACCCATCGCCCGAATCAACCTAGCTGATCGGGAACGCATCGACTCCGTGTCGGCCACTCTCACCGCACTGGACTGCGATTTCTTCCTTGGCTTTATCATCAAACACGGCTCAAGCCGCATGATAGCGCAGCAGGTGAAAGAGCACTGCCGCTGCACCGAGCTGCCAGTGGGGGCGCTGTGGTCTACTTACGAGATCGCCGCAGGCGAGCAGGTACGACTCGAATGGGTCTCCGAGACTGTCTCTGGAATCGCTGCATGGAAACGCCACTTCTGCGAGGATACGATCCCGCCACTCGAGCGCACCACCTCGATGCGAGATCTCATCGCCCGCGGGGAAGAGCTTCCCGAGCTCGATCGCGATAGCTTTATCGGCCAGTTCCGCCGCGATAGCGAGACTGTGCCCGAGGAACAATCTCGCCTCTGGTCTTGGGCGTTGGAAAACAAAGTGATGGATCTCTACGACAGCCCAGACAAAGACACCGCCCCATACCGGCTTGTGCAGGAGTTCTTCTCTGCACTCGATCGGCTACCTCAGGACACTGGCGTCGAGCAGATGAAAGAAAATCTCGGATTCATGGAGCTCATAGGCTCCTGCCTCGCTGATCGTAGGCTTCGGGATATGGCGATCGTGACGGTGGGCAACACTACCTCGCCAGTGCTGTACTACGCCCTCCAAGCAGCAGCCCAAGTGTTCTCCGGCACAATCCGTGCCAATGCACTCACCCTTCTCGCCCTAGAATCCGCGGCGCGGCAATGGATGACAGTCGTGCCGGCGGTACTCTCGCTCGCTCAAGAAGAAGAGCAGGATCACACACTCGCCGAGTTGCTCTTTAATGCCTACATGCACGGACTGATTGGCGATTCCGTTGCTGCCTGCACCGAAGCAGCCGAGCAACTGTGCTCGAGCGTCGGGATTCAGCGTGCCCGATGCAGTTAGAAGCCCCCACGTACAGCGGGCTTTAAGCGCGCCGACCTGGGGGCGATGCTCGCCTCGGTGCACGGCGAGCAGCTGGAGACCGATCAGGGCCTAACTAGCGCTGGGCGCTATAGGCCCTATCGCCAAGTTGGGAGGTGAAAGCCCAAGCATCGCTGACGATCGTGTGCAGATCCGTGCGGCTAGGGCGCCACCCGAGCTGATTCATCGCCTTGGCAGAGGAGGCGATGAGAGTCGCCGGATCGCCGGCGCGCCGGGGTGCGACCTCTGCGGGGATCGGGTGACCGGTGACCTCGCGGCAGGTGTCGATAACCTGGGCCACCGAGTAGCCCTCGCCGGAACCGAGATTGAAGATCCGGTGCTGGGAGGCGGTGTTGGATTCTAGGGCCAGAAGGTGCGCATCGGCGAGGTCGCGAATATGAATGTAGTCGCGCACGCAAGTGCCGTCCTCGGTGGGCCAGTCATCGCCGAAGATCATGATTTTCTCGCGGTGGCCCAAAGCCACCTGCAGCACCAGAGGAATGAGGTGGGTTTCCACCGCGCGGTTTTCGCCGATGCTGCCATAGGCTCCAGCCACGTTGAAGTAGCGCAGGCTTGTGGCGCCCATACCGTAGGCGTGGCAGTAGCTGGTGATTGCATAGTCAATCGAGAGCTTGGTGGCGCCATAGGGGTTGGTGGGAGCAGTGGGCATGTCTTCGGTGATGGGCACCGTTTCTGGTTCGCCGTAAGTGGCGGCGGTGGAGGAAAACACCAAATTGTTTACCCCGTTGTCACGCATGGCGTCGAGTAGCGCCAAGGTGGTCACCAGGTTGTGTTGCCAGTATTCCTCGGGCTTCTCTACGGATTCTCCCACCAAAGAACGCGCCGCGAAGTGAGCCACGGCGTCGATGTTGTGCTCGCGCAGCACCGTGGCGGCAACCTCGCGCACGTCTCCTTCGACGAGTGTTGCATCGGCAGGCACGGCCTCTCGATTTCCGGTGGAGAAGTTATCGATGACGGTGACGCTGTGTCCTTGTTCAATGAAAACTTGAGCGCACACGCTACCGACGTAGCCGGCGCCTCCAGTGACCAGAATGTTCATAGTCTTAGCCTACCGTCTCGTCTTGAAATGAGACGTCTGTTGATAGGGCCCAGTTTGCACTTAAGTGTTACACCCAGTCCTACTTCACGCTTCACATTCGCCGATGGTGGGTGTGCACAGGCGAGCGCCCGCCTTTGGCACCGCGGTGGTGCCCAAAGGCGGGCGCATACACAGATCTCGGGGCGAAGACATAATGCCGACGAGAAGAGTACCTACATTAAGGTTTTAGGCCTTTTCCACTCGCACAGCGTGGCCCAAAGCAGGGGAGAGGCGCACTTCCTTGCCGTCGTGGCTAATGGTGACACCGTTGCGATCGTGGGAGACAGTGACGGTGCTACCGATACGCACTCCGGAGCTGATCAGGCGCTTCATCTCATCGTCATTGACCTGCAGGATCTCATTGACCTGCACGATCTTCACGTGGTGCTCGGTGTTTTCGGCGAGGTCCACGATGCGGGTGCCATGCTCGGGTTCTACGTGATCGCGGCGGCCCAAGCGCTCGATGCCAGGAATCGGGTTACCGAAGGGGGAGCGATCCACATCCTCGAGCACATCCAGCAGGCGGCGCTCAACCTCGTCGCTCATCACGTGCTCCCAGCGGCAGGCCTCGTCGTGGACCTTTTCGATGTCGTAGCCAATGATGTCGGTAAGAAGCCGCTCGGCGAGGCGGTGCTTACGCATCACAGCGATCGCGCGCTGGCGGCCATCGGAGGTCAAGTGGAGGCTGCGGTCGTTGGCGACCACCACGAGTCCATCGCGCTCCATGCGGGCTACGGTCTGGCTCACGGTGGGGCCGGACTGCTCCAAACGCTCGGCGATACGAGCTCGAAGGGGAACAATGCCCTCCTCTTCGAGCTCGTAGATCGTCCGCAAATACATCTCGGTGGTATCGACAAGATCCTTCACGAAACTAATAAGCCCTTCTGTGTTCGCTCTCCTGCACCCAGCCAGCGGGGTGGGCACAGGAGAAATCACGATTGTTTGTCCCTGTAATTTAAATCTAGCCTACTTTGACCCACCGGCGAGTCGCATGTGTAGGCCACAGCAAGCGGTTCGGTAGATCGCCCGCGCTCTCTAGAGAGCGTAGGCGCGGAGCTTGTCGGCGCGGTCGCCGTCGCGCAGCTTGGACATCACTTCCCGCTCGATCTGGCGGACTCGCTCGCGGGATAGTCCGAAGCGGCGGCCGATCTGATCAAGGGTGCGAGGTACACCATCATCCAGACCGTAGCGCAGCTTGATCACGTCCTGCTCGCGCTGCTCGAGGGTGTCGAGCACGGCACGAATATCGGAGTGACGCAAGGAGGCCACCACGGCGGTTTCGGCATCAGTGGCGTCATAGTCCTCAATGAAGTCGCCTAAGGGGGCTTCCTCATCGGCACCAACCGGCATGTCCAAGCTCACGGGATCCCGCGACTGGCGCAGCAGTAGCTCGATTTTGGCCTCATCGATCCCAGACTCTTCGGCGAGTTCCTCATTGGTGGCTTCGCGGCCCAGGTGCTGGTAGAGCTCCCGCTTGATGCGAGAGAGCTTATTGACTTGTTCTACGAGGTGCACGGGAAGGCGGATGGTGCGGGACTGATCCGCCATGCCGCGGGTGATGGCTTGGCGGATCCACCAGGTGGCGTAGGTGGAGAACTTGAAGCCTTTGGCGTAGTCGAACTTCTCCATCGCGCGGATGAGCCCCAAGTTGCCTTCCTGGATGAGATCCAGCAGGGGCATGCCGCGCCCGGTATAGCGCTTGGCAAGGGAGACAACGAGGCGAAGGTTGGCCTCGAGCAGGTGGGCGCGCGCCTTACGCCCTTCCTTAGCGAGGATCTTCAGATCGCGCTTCTTTGCGCGGGTGAGATCATCACTGTTTTTGAGTAGATAGTCGGCGTAGAGCCCGACCTCGATCGCCTTGGCTAGTTCTACTTCGTCCTCGGCGGTGAGCAGCGCGGTCTTACCGATTCCGTTGAGGTAGACGCGGACGAGATCGGCGGCAGGATTGTCGTTCGTCTGATTGCGTCGTCCTCGGGTATCAACGGCTTCGTTATCGTTCGCTCGTGCGGCTTCAGCTGCAGAGCTCATTGGCGCCTCCTGCTCCATCGAGAATGTCATTCTGTTTAACGCCAGCAACGCGGATTTAGTTCCACCGCTAGCAAAACTGCTGCCCCTACGCCGCGAGCTGGGGCGATGCGTTCAATTCCCTCCCCCTATTCGTGGGTATGCACCTATGATGTGGTGTCCACCAGCACGGTAAACGGTCCGTCGTTAATGGAGGAGACTTTCATATGAGCACCGAATTGTCCGGTTTCTACGGGAATACCCCTTTGCTTAAGGAGTGTGGCGATAGCGGCGATTTTCGGCTCTGCTTCCGCACCGCCGGCCGCGTCCGACCATGAGGGACGGCGCCCCTTTCTGGTCCGACCCATGAGCGTAAATTGGCTCACTAACAACACGGGTGCGTGGCAGGATTCCACGCTGCGCTCGCCGTCTAGGATGCGCAGCTCGGCGATCTTGCGCGCCATCAGCTCTACATCGCTATCGCTGTCCTCGCGGGAGACACCCACCAGCGCGAGCAGGCCTTGAGTCTCGGGGCAGTCGATGGAACCAACTGTGTGCCCATCAACGGTGACGGTGGCCTCGGTGACGCGGGTCAGTACTGCTTTCACGGCTAGAAACTCCTTATATATAGGGATGGGTGTTAGTCGGCGATGAGCTCGGCGGGAAGCACCAGCCCGTGGCGGATCATATCTACCATCACGGTGATGACTTGGGGGAGAATCGCTGAGCTGTCCATGCCCTCGGCCGCGGCGTAGAGTTCCACGATTTCACCCAACGGCAGTCCCTGCGGGTGAAGACCAGCCACGAGGGCGGCGACGGCTTCGTCGATTTCGTGGCTAAAGCGCGGTCCGTCGGTGCGGGCAATGTGCACGCTGTCTCGACGCATGCCGATGCCGGCTTCATCGTCGGTACGGCTAATGCGATCGATGCACACCCCGGGGCGCAGCTGGTAGCAGCTTGCCAGCATCGAGCTGGAGCTTTGCTGGCGCAGCCAAGCGGTGCGGAGGAAGTATTCCTCCACCTCATCGCCGAGTCCGCTGGTTGAGGCGGACGAGAAGTCCTCGCAGACCACCTCGCTGGGAGTATCCTCCTCGAGGCGCTGGATGTGGATGAAGCCGAAGCCCACCCCAGTGATGCCGTGTCGGTCGAAGTGGTCCAGCCATTGCTCGGTTCTGCGTTGACCGATATCGCTGCGGGGGTCGATGGATTCATCCTTCAACCAGGTGGAGACGTAGCGCGGGGCGTCCACACGGTCGCGCTCGAGCACCCAGGCGGCGTAGCCGGTGGAAGGGATCCACGCGCTGACCCGCTGGGCCCAATTTCCGCCGTCAAGGGCCCACGCCCCCACGAGGTGGGCGCTGCCATCCTCGCTGAGGTGCGCGCAGGCTTCGCGCACCACTAGCTCGGTGGCGCCGTCGAGGTCTTTGCCCGAGTCCCGGTAGACGTGATCGATCGAGGCGGGGCCGACCACAAAGGGAGGATTGGCCACGATGCGGTCGAAACGGCGCTCGTGCACGGGCTCAAACCAAGGGCCGTGAAGCAGCTCAGCGTCAACGTGAGAAGCGGCGAGGCTGGCGTGGGCGAAGCTGAGCGCCCGTTCGGAGATGTCGCTGCCGCTGAGCCGCTCTGCGCAGTCGGCCTGCAGGATCAGTTGGACCCCTGAACCGCAGCCAAGATCGAGCAGGGTGTCTACCGGTGAGTGCGGCACGGCCTCGGCCAGCGACAGTGATGCGGCGCCAACACCGAGCACATGCTCCTTGCCGGGGATGTGCTGGACCATTGAGGCATCCATATCGGATATCACCCACCCAGCGCGCCCGCCGCGATCCAGCGGGCGGATATCGATGATCACCCGTAGGTTGTCGTCGTCCTCTTCGGCCCAAGACAGCTCGAGGAGGGCGTCGATAAGCGCGGAGCCCAGAAGGTTTTCGCAGCGCTTAAGGGGGAGGGGATCGTGGAGGATGAATAGGCGGATGGCCTCGTGCAGTGCGGTGTGGCCGAGCACGCGGCGTACAGCGGCTGGTTCGCCGCGTCCCATGGCGGCGAAAGCAGCGGGGCCTAGGGAGCTGGCAATTCCGGCGTGGGTGTAGCCGATGCGGGAGCACACATCGGCGATGTCGGCGCCTACGCGCGCGGCAAGAGAGGTGGTCACGATAGTTTTAGGCCTTTAACGTCTAGTTTTCGTCTGCGTCAATAATGATGTGCTCGCCAGTGCCCGGGCCCAGCTGGGGGCGGGCGGAGCGCTGCTCCATGGCACGGGCGTGAGCGGCACGCTGGGCGCGCTGCACATCCGGTTTGTACTGGCGTGGATGCCGCTTGTCTTCGGGCTCGCCCGCGCCATTGGCAATCACCACCGCCACCCACGGCAGCAGGGTGGAGATCACAAAAAGTATCCCAGAGACCACCATGTTCTCCCATAGGAAATAGGTGGCGGCACTGAGGAACAAAAAGGGGATGCGTGAACCCTGCAAGATGGCGTAGACGGTTTTGCGGTGGCGATAATTCTGCGCCGAGGTGCGGCGCGCATCGGTGATGAGCTCGGCTTTACGCATCCGGCGACGCAGCGCCTGTAGGCGGCTGCGGCGGGCGCTTGTCGACGCCGTCTCCTCGGCCGAGTGCTGCTCCGCCGGTTCATCAACGTATTCGTCATCTCCAGTCATCGTGAACAAGCCTAGCCCTTCCCGTCACGGGGCAGGATGAGAAGACGCCACTTTTCGGGCATGATGGTTCAGGTGAGTACTCAGACAACTACCATCGAGCGTCCCGACATCAGGGAGAACACCGGCACTGACGATGACACGCCGAAGTTCTTCCACTACGTGAAGAAGGATCAGATTGTCGACTCCGCCGTGAGTGGCAAAATGGTTGTGGCCCTCTGCGGGGAGACTTTTCCCGTGACCAAGCAAGCCAAGCCGGGTTCTCCCGTGTGCCCCGACTGCGAGCAGATTTATCGAGGTCTGCGGCGCAAGTGAGTGCTAACCTTCGCGCCTGGCAGCAGGCCGCCCTCACCAAGTACGAACGCACCCAGCCCAAGGACTTCCTTGCGGTCGCAACCCCGGGTGCCGGTAAAACCACGTTCGCGCTGCGGCTCGCCTCTGAGCTGTTGAACAAGCGCACGGTAGATCGCGTGATCGTGGTTGTTCCCACCGAACATCTGAAGGTGCAATGGGCTGCCTCGGCGCAGCGTAACGGCATTACCCTTGACCCCACATTTTCCAATAGTGGGGCCATTAACCCTTCTTATCAGGGCATCGTGGTCACCTACGCCCAGGTGGCCATGCATCCCTACAAGCACTATCAGCTGGCCACCAACAAGCGCACCCTCGTGATTCTGGACGAGGTGCACCACGGTGGCGACGCGAAAAGCTGGGGCGATGGCATCGCCACCGCTTATCGCGACGCCGAGCGCAGGCTTTGTCTCACCGGTACCCCCTTCCGCTCTGATGACGCCGCCATTCCTTTTGTCCGCTACGAAGATGATGGCGAAGGCAACCTCAAATCCGCCGCCGACTACACCTATGGCTACTCCAATGCGCTGCGCGATGGCGTAGTGCGCCCAGTGGTGTTCTTGGCCTACTCGGGCGAGGCCCGCTGGCGTGACAGCGCCGGGGAGGAATACGCTGCTCGGCTGGGCGAGCCGCTCAACGCCGAACAAACCGCCCGCGCTTGGCGCACTGCCCTCGACCCCAAGGGCGACTGGATACCAGCGGTGCTGCAGGCCGCCCACACACGGCTCGGCCAGTTACGCCACAACATGCCCGACGCCGGCGGGCTGGTGATCGCCTCCAATAAAACGGCCGCCCGTGCCTACGCCCGAGTGCTCGAGAGACTTTCCTCCACACCAGTGACAGTAGTGCTATCGGATGAGGCCGGCGCCTCCGAACGCATTGAAGAGTTCTCCAATTCCACCGACGAGTGGATGGTCGCGGTACGCATGGTCTCCGAGGGAGTGGACGTGCCCCGGCTGGCCGTGGGCGTGTACGCCACCTCGGCATCCACCCCGCTCTTCTTCGCCCAGGCCATCGGCCGTTTCGTGCGTTCACGCATGCCCGGTGAAAACGCCTCGGTATTTCTGCCCTCGGTGCCGGTGCTGCTCGATCTTGCCGCGAAACTCGAAGTTTCTCGCGACCATGTTCTCGGCAAACCGGACCGGCCAAAGGAAGGCTGGGATGATGAGCTACTTGCCGAAGCCAATAAGGAGAAGAACGAACCGGGGGAGGAAGATCCTTCCTACCAATCTCTCGGCGCCGAAGCCGAGCTTGACTCGCTCATCTTCGATGGCTCGACGTACGGCACCGCCAGCATCGGTGAGGCCGAGCAGGACTATCTTGGCCTGCCTGGGCTTCTCGACGCCGAGCAAATGCGGCAGCTACTCAAAAAACGCCAAGCAGACGAGATGGCACAGTCCGCCCAGTCCAGCCATCCCGTGACTTCGACCTCTTCGGCAGAGCGTGCACAGGGCAGCGAGGCGGCGTCGACCCGCGAGGCCGATACTCCAGATGAGGATGCGGCCCTCATTCCAGAGCTACGCAAGCAACTCAATGCAGTGGTCTCTATTACGAGCTCACGTACCGGCCGACCGCATGGTGCCATTCATAATGAGGCGCGCCGAGCCTGCGGTGGGCCGCCGACCGCCCTGTGCTCGGCCGAGCAGCTGCGCGCGCGCATTAATTTCCTGCGCCAGTGGTAGATACCCCTTGATCGCATCGACACTCGGTGTGGGGTGCGCGAGGAAATTGAAACCGGTTTCCTGAGGCAATGATAAACTCGCTCGGGTACAACCCATTGTCCTACGCCCCCGACCCAGCACTGGGGCGCGGGGCGTAGGCCAAGAACTCATACAGTGTGGAAGGACAACACTCACATGACTAACTCGAACGGGAACAACGGCTGGCAGGACAACAGCTGGCCGAATAATGACCCGCAGCAGAGCATGCGCAACGCGAGTGATTCCTTCTCTCAGGATGCGCAGAACTCCGCTTACCCGAACCAGGGTGGTTATCCGAACCAGGGTGGCTACCCGAACCAGGGTGGCTATCCCGCTCAGCAGAATTTCCCAGCTGGCCAGAATGGCTACGGCGTGGAGCAAGTGAACAAGCTCGCGCCGTGGGCATTGGGTGTATCCCTCGCCTCGGTCGTGCTGGCCGCCACGGTCATCGGTTTGGCTATCACCCCGTTCTTGGCGCTCGCGGGCCTCGTGCTGGGCATTATTGCCTGGGTCAAGGGCCGTAAGATGCAGGGGCCGAAGCGTCGCGTGACAATGTCGATCATCTCGGTGGTCATCTCGGTGCTGATGCTTGTGGTTGTCGCCGCCATTACCGTATTCTTCGGCAGCCTCATTGGTGGTGCTGTGGAAGAATGCGAGAACGTGCCTGAGGATCAAGTCGAATCCTGCGTCCAGAACTACCTGGAGCAATAAGCACCTAGTGCTCAAGCCGCGTGAGAATCAAGCCTCACGCGGCTTTAGTTATCCATCGACCTCACTCCTGCCTAGACCACGAAGAGAGGACGCCACCAGTGATGAGTCACTCGGCCTCAGCTGCATCAGCACACTCTCCGATCCGCAGCGCCGCCACTACTCGAATGCTCGCACCCGATCTTGCCCGCGGATTCACCCTGTTGGGCATTGCCATTGCCAACCTCACCACCACTTGGCTTGCTGGACCTGAGGATGCCACCGCGCCAATGCTAGGCGGGGTAGTCAACGATTCGACAGCGGATAAGGTGGCGGTGGTTCTCGGCACGATGTTCGCTCACGTTCGAGGCCTACCGATGTTTTCCACCATGTTGGGCTTCGGGGTGGGGCTCATCGCCTTATCGTTGGCTAGCCGCGGGTATCCTCTCTCCGCTGCGAGAAAAACCATCGCGCTACGGTATATGTGGCTCACCATTTTCGGTGCGGTGCACATGGTGTTTCTTTTCTTTGGAGACATCATGACCTTCTATGGTCTCGCTGGAATGTTGCTGGCATTGTTGATCAACTTCCGTGATAAACCCCTACTCATCATGGCGGGCGTGCTGTCTGGGCTGTGGATTGTGGGCAGTATCGTCATCGGAATCGTGATGATGGTTGCCGATACGAGCATGGACGTTTTTGATTCCACGCAGGCATCCACCGACACACTGCAGCTTGGGACGGGGGTTGCAGACAGCTATCTATCGCAGCTAGGGGTCGGGGCTTTCGGTCTCGTCTTGCAACCTTTCACCCTCGGAATGGAGCTGCCCATGCTCTTTCCGCTGATGCTGGTGGGATTTGTGTGGGCTCGCCGCGGGGTGCTCACCCACCCAGAGCAGCATCGGCGCACGCTCATTACGGCCGCCACAGCAGCAGTTGTGGTGATGTTTGGGGTGGGACTACCTGCGGGGTTGAATGCGATCGGTGTGTTAGGAGACGAAAGCAACGCTGTCGTGTGGATGACCATCAACAACGGCCTCGGTGTGATCACCGGCCCCGGTATCGTGGCGATCATCGCCCTTGCCTGCGCCCCTCTGCAGCGTCGGATTTCAGAAAAGACTGCGCGTGGTCTCAGCTATAGCGAGGCCGTACCGGTGTGGATCGCTCCCATCGCGGCGCTGGGGCAGCGTTCGATGTCGGGCTATGTGGCCCAATCCGTACTGGCTTCCGTGTGTGTGGCCACCTATGGTTTGGGCTGGGGACAAGAATCTGGAGCCGCCGTAGCTACCGGGCTTGCCGCAGCGATATGGGCGGTCACGGTGGTGGCAGCCTATATTCTGCAGCTGCTGGGGAGGCGCGGCCCGCTGGAAACTCTCCACCGGCGCATGGCCTACGGTAAGCAGGGACTGGCGGCTAACTATTGGGCGGAACATCCGCAACAGCATCCGTCACAACAGATAGGGGCGGCTGCAGCCCCGCAGCCAACGGCACTTCACCCCGCGGCGGGGCCAGTCTCGCCGTTGCCTGCGCCCCCAGTGCTTCCCCCGCGTTATACCCAGCACGACACGCCGCAAGAATCGGTGGGGCCACAACACCCCTAGGCACTTGCCGAGCGCGTTTCCCGCGGCTGCATTCTGCGGGGCACGCGCCTCGACCTACAGCACACGGCCCCTGCCATGAAATGAATATGGCAGGGGCCGTGTGCATTGAGCTTTCGCTGCGCTTAGCAGCCGCAGGCTTTAATCCAAGTAGTCGCGCAGCACCTGGGAACGGGAGGGGTGGCGCAGCTTAGACATCGTCTTCGACTCGATCTGGCGGATACGCTCGCGCGTCACCCCATAGACCTGGCCGATCTCGTCGAGAGTCCGCGGCATGCCGTCGGTCAAGCCGAAGCGCAGACGCACCACGCCGGCCTCACGCTCGGACAGGGTATGCAGCACATCCTGCAACTGGTCTTGCAGCAGAGTGAAGGATACCGCGTCCACAGCCACCACGGCCTCGGAGTCCTCGATGAAGTCACCGAGCTGGCTGTCGCCCTCATCGCCAATGGTTTGATCCAGCGAGATCGGTTCACGGGCGTATTGCTGGATTTCCATCACCTTGTCCTCGGTGATGTCCATCTCCTTCGCCAGCTCCTGCGGGGTGGGCTCGCGGCCCAGATCCTGCAACAGCTCGCGCTGAATACGGCCCAGCTTATTGATCACTTCCACCATGTGTACTGGGATACGAATGGTGCGGGCCTGATCTGCCATGGCGCGGGTAATGGCTTGGCGAATCCACCAGGTGGCGTAGGTGGAGAACTTATAGCCCTTGGTGTAATCGAACTTCTCCACGGCGCGGATCAGGCCGAGGTTGCCTTCCTGGATGAGATCCAAAAATGCCATGCCGCGGCCGGTGTAGCGCTTGGCCAAAGACACCACGAGGCGCAGGTTGGCCTCCAACAGGTGGTTTTTAGCCTTGCGGCCGTCGCGGGCGATCGAGCGCAGATCACGCTTCATTGCCGGAGTGAGCTTGGCGTCCTTATCACCCTGGGCGTGGGCCTCGGCAAGCTGCTCAAGGCGGTGGGTGGCATACAGGCCAGCCTCGATGCGCTTGGCCAGAGACACCTCCTGCTCGGCGTTAAGCAGCGCGACCTTGCCGATCTGCTTAAGGTAGGCGCGCACCGAGTCTGCAGAAGCGGTGAGCTCCGCATCCTTACGGGCTTGGCGCAGTGCGGCAGACTCATCCTCGTCCCATACCGAGGAGCCGTCGTCTTCTTCGTCCTCCTCCTCGGTGCTGTCGTCTTCGGAGTCGGTGTCAGCTTCGGCGTCGACGAAGTCCTCGTCCTCATCCGCCGGGTTATCCGGATCGTAGTCCACATCTGCGTCGTCGAGATCGGTGTCTACGTCCTGCTCGTGGAGCTGATCTTCCTCGAGATCCTCATCCACCACGAGCTTTTCCGCAGCGGTGGGCTTGCGGGTGGATTTCTTCGCGGTTTTTTTCGCCGTCTTCTTAGCGGTTTTCTTCGCGGTTTTTTTCGCCGTTTTCTTGGCGGTTTTCTTTGCAGCCTTGCGGGCGGTTTTCTTCGCCGACTTCTTTGCCGTCTTCTTGGTGGCCTTCTTCGTGGCCTTGGCAGCGGGGGCGGCCGAGGACTCGGCGTCGTCGGTTGCTGTGCGTGTCGCGCCAGCGGTGGCAGCGGAAGTGGCTGCGGCGCTCGCGGCGGTGGAGTCTGCCGAGGTCGAAGTTTCAGAGGTGCGTGCCGCGCGCGGGGCTGCCTTGCGTGCAGCCTTACGTGCGACCTTCTTAGCGGTTGCCTTCTTCACAGTCGTGCCTCCCGTGGCATTGTCACGCCCAGTCGTTGCTTGGGAACCAGTCTCGGCCGGAGTACCGGTATCCGAAGGATCAGTGGCTGCCACGTACGCCCTTTCTCGTCTGTCTCGCTCGTCTTCACACCCGAGAGATCACCCGAAGTGTGCGGTGTGTCGAGCGAAGTATCGTCGTGTGCGGTTGTATATCGCCGGCGGCGCCTCGGTGCGGTGCCGTCGAATCTCTAACCAACGTAACCGCCGGCTTCTGTCCTACTGGCCTGCGAAAACGCCAAACCGGTAGGGTGTACCAGCGGTGCAAAGAGAGGCCGTGGTTCGGCCTCAGTTGAGAACAACCGCCCAGTATATAGAACTATTCCCTCGCGCTGCCACTAGGGTCTCCTCGGCGTGTGGTTCCAGGAGTGCTGGTGGTAGCAGCGCGCGGTATTTATGGAGTGATATTGTCCTCGGCCGCGAGAGCCGCGCCCACAATGCCGGCACGGTTGCGCAACTGGGCAGGGATCACCGGAGTGTCCACAGTCAACAGCGGTACCCATTTGTCGGCTTTGCGAGAAATACCGCCGCCGACAATAAACACTGAGGGGTTGAGGAGCCGTTCGTATTCGTTAAACACCTTGCTTACTCGCTTGGCCCACTTCTTATAGGAGAGCTCTTCGCGCTCCTTCGCCGCCGAGGAGGCCAGCTGCTCGGCTTCCTTTTTGCCCACGTTCATGTGTCCCAGCTCGGTGTTGGGGAAGAGGGTGCCGTCGATAAGCATGGCGGAGCCAATACCTGTGCCGATGGTCAGCAAAATGGCAGCGCCAGTGCGGGCGCGCTCATCGCCGTAGCGCACTTCCGCGAGTCCTGCGGCGTCGGCATCGTTGAGCACCACAATCTGCTCATTATCGAGGTGCTTCGAGAACAGCTCGGAGACATCCGTGTTAATCCAAGAGGGATCGATATTTGCTGCGGACAGCGCCACCTGGTTCTTCACAATGGCGGGGACAGTAATGCCCACGGGGCCGGTCCACTCGAAGTGCTCAACGATCTCGGCGACAACCTCGGCTACTGCCTCCGGTGTTGCGGGCTGCGGAGTCGCAATCTTGAGGCGGTCGCCAATAAATTCACCAGTGTCGAGGTCAACCTTGGCGCCTTTTACGCCCGAGCCGCCGATATCAATGCCAAAGCCTGTGCGAGTCATAGGCACCATTCTACAAAACACCCTGTGCGGCGCAGCGCCACTGACCCCGTCTATCCCCACTGCTCTGCCCGCGATTCGGAAGTGTTGATCGCTGGGCTCTGCGAGGGCTGCTGTGGGCCACCATGGCTGGCGCCGGCAGTGCACAATAGGAGCTATGACTGGCACACAGCACACCCCAGGTCCTGATCTCGTTTCTGAGCTCCGCCGCACAGCCATCACTGTGGCAGAAGAGGCCCGGGAGGTGATTCTGCGTACCCGCGCCGAGCTAGGAGGCGATCTACGGGCGGTGACGCGCACCAAATCCTCCGCAGTGGATCCTGTCACGGTGGTAGACGAAGCCAGCGAGGAGTTCATCACCACCCGGCTCGAGCAGTTGCGCCCCGGTGATGGGTTGATCGGGGAGGAGGGGGCCCACAAACGCAGCGCGACTGGGGTGGTGTGGATTGTCGATCCCATCGACGGCACAGTGAACTTCCTCTACAACCTGCCGCAGTATGCGGTGTCGATCGCCGCAGCTATCGATGGTGCCGTGGTGGCGGGCGCGGTGCTCAATGTGGCCACAGGCGCCCTAGCTAGCGCTGGGGTGGGGCAAGGGGCGCATATGCGTGATCACGCCTCCTCGCCGAACCTTCGCCCTCTGCACTGCGGTGATGCCGAGCATCTGGCAACCGCGCTGGTGGCCACCGGCTTTTCCTATGCGGCGCAGCGCCGCGCCGAACAGGCCGAGCTGCTATGTACCCTGCTGCCACAGGTGCGGGATATTCGTCGCATGGGCTCGGCAGCGCTGGATCTGGTCGCCGTGGCCGATGGAACGGTAGACGCCTATTACGAACGAGGATTAAACGCCTGGGATTTCGCCGCCGGCATGCTGATTGCCCGCGAGGCTGGCGCGAGGGTGCAGTGTCCGCCGCTGTCTACCTCCAGCGGGGATAATGCGCTCGTTCTCGCGGCGCAACCGGGCATCGCGACCCAGCTTGCGGGGGTGATTGAAGGCTCGGGTAGCGGGCTGTGAGCTGGACGATCAGTAGCCTCATGACCCAGCGGGGGTGGGGTGCGCCGATTATGCCCGAGTGGGAAGGTGACAAAGCTACGGATGTGTTTTAGTATGCGCGTCGATAGCGAGTTCACCACCTGTTCACCCCTCGAAAATCGTGCATGGAACTCGCCTAGATCCTGACCTAACCGTCTAGCCCGAGACACCCTTAAGGAAGTTATTCCCCTATGGCTACTGATTACGACGCACCACGCGGCCGAGTCGAAGACGAACTCGACGCTGATTCGTTGGAAAGCCTGAAGGCCGCCGCTGATACCGGTTCTTCGAATATTGATGATGACGGCGAAATCGTTGAGCCCTTCGAGCTGCCGGCGCTGGACTTATCCGGCGAGGAACTCAACGTGGACGTCAAACCCCGCCAGGCCAACGAATTCACCTGCGCGAGCTGCTTCCTCGTCCAAAAGCGCAACCGCATGTCCCATGTCGAGCCCGATGGCTCCGAGATCTGCCTCGACTGCGCCTAACAGCGATCACCCGTGGTCCCGCTCAGCTGATGACAGCAACACGCTGACGTGGACAGGAACACGATAAAGACGCCGGCGGGGAAGCGTCGATAAGCATCAAGCCCCGCATAGAACCAGCGCCGACGATGATCCACTAGTCATCGTCGGCGCTGGTGTGAATGTATCTGCTGGGATTGACGCTAGCTTTGGCTGCGGCGCAATGCGGCGGTGGCGGTATCCGCCTGATCGGGTACAAACGCGCTGAGAACCGCGGCGGGATCCTTCGCGCCAATGAGCCAATACGGCGTGGGATCATCGGGATCGTCCAGCACCAACATCACCATCTGCGGCACCCAGCCATGAGAAACCAAATAGGCGGCGGGGTCGAGCTGGCGGCCCATCGCGTTTTGCTTCGCCGAGGCCGGCACCGCCAACGAGCGATCAACCACGGTGTGCGGCAGCGAGGCGCCATCGGTGCTGAGCCACCGCACCCCATCGGCATCTTCCTCCACCACCACGGTGGTCGAGGACATCCACCACAGGTACCAGATCACTGCAGCGCCCAGAATGATCTCGGGGATAATGAACCACCACACATTACGGTTGAACATCAACTGCAGGCAGAACACTGTCACCATCGCGAGCGCAAGGGCCCACCAATACCACGGAACCCACTGCCGTTCGCGGTAGAGGATCGCGGTGCGCTTCTCCGTAGACGTAGTCACATCCCTAGAGTGTAGTGCAGCAATCGCGACATCCAACTTCGCCTCACCACTCATAAACTCCTCTCAGCCTGCACTCAGTGTTTCCTGTGACTGCCACAGCGCCCGTAGGAGATCGGCCGTGCCGCACGCCCGCCCACAGTTCCTTCGCAGTGGCTCCCACCCAAGGTTTCACCATGGTCCGCAGCGCGTCCCCCTCGGCGCGCCCCCTCGGTCGTCGGGGGTTACTCAGGCACGGGGTGGCGGGCGCCGCTGGGGCGGAAGAATCTAAGGACTAGGCTGTCTGATGTGTTTAAGATCAAGCGACTCGACCCCGACTTGCCCCTGCCCGTCCGCGCTCACCGCGGCGATGCCGGCGTAGATCTCTACGCCGCAGACTCGCTCACGCTAGAGCCGGGCGAGCGCGCCCTGATCGCCACGGGCATCGCTCTGGCCCTACCCCTGGGCTATGTGGGCCTGATCCACCCGCGCTCCGGGCTTGGCGCCAAGCACGGCATCTCCGTGGTCAACACCCCAGGCACTATCGACGCCGACTACCGCGGTGAAATCAAAGTGTGTCTGATTAATCACGATCCGCGAGAAAGCTTCGATGTGACCCGCGGAATGCGCATCGCCCAGCTGGTGATCCAAAAAGTAGAACTCGTGGAATTCGAAGAAGTCGAAGAACTCGACGAGACCGTCCGCGGAGAGGGCGGCTATGGTTCGACAGGGCTGAATTAAATAGTAGGCTCGGCAAAAGTAGTACACGACAGCAACATCAATCGAATTCACGTTAGGTAGTGACGCCCCATGTGGCCGTTTGGCAAGAAGAACGCAGAGAATGACGCAGCGGCTGAGGACGCGGTGGCCCACGGCCCCGACCAGTCCGACGCTTTCCGCGGTGAATCCGCCGCCGATACCGGCGCAGCCGCCGAAGCCGACTATGGCCCCTTCGACGGCCAGAGTGTGGATATCGAGGAATTCGACTTCTCTGACTTTTCTCTGGGCACCCTCGACCTAGGCTCCATGAAGATCGCCCTGCCCAAGCCCAGCCAGGTGCAGGTCGAGATGGGGGAGAAGGGGCCGCGCATGCTCCACATCGTGACTGAACACGGCCGTATCACCCCCGTCGCCTTCGCCGCCGCGGCCTCCCAGCCGCAGTGGCCCACGGTGATCGACGAGATTCGCGCCGGGATGGAAAACGATGGTTTGACCGTGCACAGCGAACAGGGCCCGTGGGGTACTGAGCTCGTCGGCGTGACCGAGCAGGCGCAGATTCGCATGATTGGCTGCGATGGCCCGCGCTGGATGTTGCGCACCACCCTGGTGGGGCCGAAGGAGCGCGCCGATCAGCTGCGCGATCTGGCCCGCGACGTACTCGCTCGTACCTTTGTCTACCGAGGTGATCAGCCGATGATGGCTGGTAACTCTTTGCCGGTAGTGCTGCCCGAGCAGCTTGTCTCCCAAGTGCAAGAGGCCATGGCGCAGCGCAAGAACGCCGCCCAGGAGGCACAGCAGCAGAACCAACAGCGCCAGGCCGCCCAAGCGCTCGCGCAGTACAACATGGCGCAGCAGAACAATGCCGCCGCCCAACAGGATGCGGCCCAGCCGAACACGGCACACAGCCCCCAGCCGCCCCAGACCCCCACGGGTGAGCCGCAGGTGCCCACCCCAGAGGAGTCCGAGCCCGGCAGTGGCGTGCAGCAGGTCCAAGAGCTGAACAAGGATAACTAGGCTCTCATTGTGCTTGATGTGAAAAAAGGTGCACGGGTGCGTGTGCAGGTACTGCGCATGGCCCACGGCGGTGAGGCCATCGCCCAGCTCAGCGACGCTGATGAGGATCAGCGCATCGTGTTTGTTCGTGATGGCGTGATCGGCGATGAGCTCGAGGTAGAGCTCGTTCAGGTGAAGAAGCGCTTTATGCGCGCCCGCCTCGTGCGGGTTATCACTCCGGGCCCGCACCGCGTTGAGCCCCGCTGCCCGGCGGTGGCACATGGCAGCGGCTGTTGCGACTTCGCCCATCTGGATCCCGCCATTGAGGCAGAGACCAAAACCGGCATCGTCGTGGAGCAGCTGCGTCGGCTGGGCAAGCTCGATGCGCCGGAGCATCTCACCACAATCGATCTAGGCATGGACACCGGCTGGCGCACCCGCGCTCGGGTAGGAGTCGATCGCCGCGGGCGGATCGGAATGCGCCGGCGCGGCTCCCACAAGGTCGTCCACGAGCCGCTGTGCTCGGCGTGGGCACAGCCGCTTATCGACGCCGTCTCTACGCTAAGCCCACCACGTGCCAAGGAAGTCAGCGTCTGCCTCGACACCGAGGGGTGCGTGCACGCCATGGCCGGCGGCCAGGTGCTGCTGGGTAGCGGGCGTGCCCGCGAGCAGGTCGGCGGACGCAGCTTCGAGCTTCCAGCAGATGCTTTTTGGCAGGCCCACCAGCGGGCCCCCGAGGCCTATCAGCGCATCATCGCCGAGGCTCTAGCCGACATCGATGGCGATGTTGGCTGGGACCTCTATGGCGGCGTGGGACTGTTTGTGGATCCTGTGCGCGGCGATCGCGGGCGCGAGGTGCATTCGGTGGAACTCGCCGAGCATGGCGCCGAGTGTGGCCGGCGCGCCTTCGCCGGCGAATCCGGTGTGCACTTTCATCGCATGGATTGCGCTGAAGCCATCTTTACCGAGGGGCTGCTGCCGGATCCTGATGTGGTGGTGCTCGATCCGCCGCGTGTGGGTGCCGATGCGGCCGTGATTGCTGGGACGGCGGCGCGCCGCCCTCGGGCCGTGGTGCACATCGGCTGTGATCCCGCTACTTTCGCCCGCGATCTTGCGCGCTGGGTAGAGCACGGCTACTGCCTAGCGCAGCTGACTGTGGTGGACGCCTTCCCCGGCTCGCACCACTGCGAGAGCATCGCGCTGCTGCGGGCACGGTAGTGGGCATGGGGTTGCATCGCCGCAGCTTTAGGGTGGCTGAGTCTGAGCGGCTACCGTTCGCTCACAGCGGCGAGGCCGCCTAGTACACTAGATAGGAATGAGACTGCGGCCTGATAGACCCGCGCCACAGTTCGTGGCTTAAAGCCGCCTAGGTGTGCACACTGTGCGCCCGCCCAGCGCACAGTGTGAGCCACACGGATATGGAATCACGCAGTGGGCATCTCCGCTGCGCCACGGCCGATAACGGCGCCGAGATCTTTTGAAAGGAAGACCGATCCCATGGGGTTCTTGGAGCACATCTCGACTCCGGATGACGTCAAGGCGTTAACCATCGCCGGCCAAAAAGCGCTCGCGCGGGAAGTTCGGGAGTTCCTGGTCCAGCACGTCTCCCAAACCGGTGGCCACCTCGGCCCAAACCTCGGCGTGGTGGAGCTCACTATCGGCCTGCACTATGTGTTCGATTCGCCGCACGATCCGATCATCTTCGACACCTCGCACCAGTCCTATGTGCACAAAATGTTCACCGGGCGCCGTGAGGAGTTTGACACCCTAAGACAAAAGGGCGGTTTGTCCGGCTACACCGACCGCGGTGAGTCCGAGCACGATTGGACCGAGTCCTCGCACGCCTCAGCCTCGATCTCTGTGGCTGATGGCCTGTCCAAGGCATTTACCCTCCAAGGCCAGACCGATCGCTGCGTGGTTGCCGTTGTTGGCGATGGCGCCCTCACAGGCGGCATGTGCTGGGAGGCGCTGAATAATGTGGCGGTGGATAATGATCGCAACTTGGTGATCGTGGTCAACGATAACGGCCGTAGCTATTCACCCACCATCGGTGGTTTCGCCAATAACCTCGCCGAGCTGCGCATGCAGCCCTTCTACGATCGGGTCATGGAGCAGGGCAAGTCCACCCTGAACAACATGGGCTGGGTGGGGCGGCGTGCCTTTAAAACTATGCACGCAGTCAAGGAAGGCCTGAAAGATGCAGTCCTTCCTACGGTGCTCTTTCCTGAGATGGGCATTAAATATGTCGGTCCCGTGGACGGTCACGACCAAGAGCAGGTGAACTCCGCGCTGAAGTACGCCAAGGAGTACGACAAGCCGGTGCTCGTGCACATGGTCACCGAAAAGGGCCGTGGCTACGCCCCGGCGGAAGCAAACATGGCCGATCTTATGCACTCCACTGGGGTGATCGATCCGATCACGGGCGAGCCATTGGCCAAATCCGCGCCTGGGTGGACCAAGATCTTCAGCGAAGAGCTGATTAAGGCCGGTCAAGAGCGCACCGATATCGTGGCGATCACCGCCGCGATGGCCGGGCCTACTGGGCTCGCCGAATTCGGCGAGATGTTCCCCGATCGTTTCTTTGATGTGGGCATTGCCGAGCAGCACGCCACCACCTCGGCCGCAGGCTTGGCCCTCGGCGGGCTACATCCCGTGGTGGCTATCTATTCCACCTTCCTCAATCGCGCCTTCGACCAGCTGCTAATGGATGTGGCGCTATTGAAACAACCCGCTACCTTCGTGCTCGATAGGGCAGGGGTTACTGGCTCCGATGGGCCCAGCCACAACGGCGTGTGGGACATGGCCGTCACCGGCATCGTACCCGGGTTGAAGCTAGCTGCCCCACGCGATGCCCAACAGCTCAGGGAACAATTCCGGGAGGCACTCGAGGTAGAAGACGGCCCCACTGTGGTGCGTTTCCCCAAGGGAGCACGCCCGCCGGAGCTTGAGGCCGTCGGAGTCCTCAGCGATGGCGTTGATGTGCTGCGCTACCCAGACGAGGACGATGCATCCTCGCCTCGAGTGCTGTTTATCGCTGTCGGCCCCATGGCCCACGCCGCTATGGATGCAGCACGCGCCCTTGAGGCCGAAGGAGTATCGACCATGGTGGTGGATCCGCGCTGGGTCATTCCGGTGCCGTCCTCCTTGGTGGATGTGGCCGCCAATCACGACCTAGTGGTCACCATCGAGGATGGAGTGGTGCACGGGGGAGTGGGCTCGGCCATCGCCCAGACTCTCAACGCCGCCGAGGTGGATGTGCCCACCCGCCACGCCGCCGTACCGCAGCGCTTCCTGGTTCACGCCTCGCGGGCGGAGATCATGGAGGAGATTGGACTCGACGCTGCCGGAATTGCCAACTCCACGAGGGAGTGGCTGGACGGTATCGGCGCTAGTCCCACAGAGGATGCCACCGCCGCTGCAGAGTCCGAGGCTGAGCAAAACTAGCCACACAGATCCCACCGCGCGTGGCAGCTGTGCGTGTCACCGCTTAGGACTTTGCCCTCAGGGCACCTATACTGTGTGCTCGTGGCTGAGAAAGAAAACTCGGAATTAAAAAAACAGCAGCTCAAAGAGCATAACCAAGCGGAGCACGAGCGGGGGCGTGAGAGCCTCGAAGAAGAGATCATCGACGCCTACGTCGATACCGCCAGCAAAGGCGCGGAGCGCCTCCACCGTTCGTGGCGGGTGATGACAGCCACCGGCCTGCTCGGCGGCATTGAAATCACCTTTGGTGTCTTGGCCTATCTGCTTACCTTGCACGAGACGGACAGCCACCTGCTGGCGGCTTTGGCCTTTTCAATTGGCTTCGTCGCCCTGCTTCTAGCCCACTCGGACTTGTTCACTGAAGGTTTTTATTATCCCGTGGTCGCGGTGGCCGCCGGAGAGGGAACATGGTGGGAAGTCCTGCGCATGTGGTCGATCACCCTCGTCACCAATTTCATGGGCGGAGCCTTCTCCATCTGGTTGGTGCAGCTGGCCATGCCGGAACTGCACGGAACCATGGCCGAAAGTGCGCATGGATTCCTCGAAATCGGGTTGAGCATTCAAGGTGTTGCCTTGGCGTTTCTTGCCGGCGGCGCCATCACTCTGATGACGCGCATGCAGGTCGGCTCCCAAGATGGTGCCACCACCATCGCCGCGGCTGTGGCCGGAGCCTTCCTGCTGGCAGGCCCGCCGCTGTTCCACTCGGTGCTGGACTCCATCATCATCTTCGGTGCCATCTTCTCCGGTGCCCCTGGTATCGGTTTCATCGATTGGCTCGCGTGGGTGTGGTGGGTGATCCCGCTCAACGTGCTCGGTGGCTTGCTGCTGACCACCATGCCGCGCGTGCTGCGCGGCTGGCGCGCCGGCGCTGCCGACTAAGCGCACAGCGTCTTTCCCAACACAGCCCACACGCGGCCCTAACTAGCCGGTGTGGGCTGTGTTTCTATCTCGACACAAGGGGCCAAGCGGGAACTGCCCGCTTCGGCCCAACGGTGCAGAGCGCAGCAGCACCCATGCGCAGCTTAGGGGCGCGGGGGCTAGTAGTTGCTTGAAGCCTGCAGGTGCCGGTGAAAGATCGTGCGGGTGAGTTCCTGCTGCCAAGGGCGGACATCGAAACGCTGATAGTCGGCATCAAGCTCGGCGTCGTCGAGCGGGCCGACGTTGACGCTGTGGGCCACGATCTTTTTCATCGCGCGGGCGTCGATAAGCAACCCGCGGTCAAGGTGCAGCGATTCGCCTAGATCCTCTAGGTCTTCTCGCACCGCCTGCAGGCTCGCTTTGTAGAGCGGGTCGCTGCTTTTCACCCCATAGTCGCCAGAGCGCTGATTCTCGCCCGGGCGCTGCGGCCACGTCTCTTTACGCATGGCGCGGGCCCTCCCTAAGGCCATGCTGAGCTCATCGAGTAGCTCTGCTCGCACCCGGGATGGCACGTCCTTGAGTCGCCGCTGAGGCTGCACGGCATCTTTGAGCTCTTTCTTACTGCGGGGCTGACGCCGCGCAAGCTCGAGCAGCAGGGGATTGGGCAGCACTTTAAACGGCGGCAGGTCGTGTTTGCGTGCCACTGTGCGCCGCCCGGCCCACAGCTCTCGCATGAAGGCCAGCTGTTTGCGGCTGCGGATCGTGCCCACACCCTTGACTCCCGTCCAGCTGGGCTCGGGTGCATCGACATCGCACAGGGCGAGCAAGTGAGCGCACTCTTGGGCCATCCAGCTGCTCTTGTTCTCCTGCTCCAGCAGTGCTGCTTGCGCTTCTGCGAGTTCGATCAGTAGCTCCACGTCCAGTGCTGCGTAGTTGAGCCAAGAGCTAGGCAGCGGCCAGCGCGACCAATTTTCGCGGCCGTGCCCCTTGGCCAAGGAAATTCCGAGGAAGTGCTGCAGGGAGTTCGACAGATTAGGTTTGTCCACACCGAGCAGCCGTGAGGCTATCTCGGTATCAATAAGTCCGCTGGGATAGATGCCCAGTGCGCGCAGCATGGGCAGATCATTGTGGGCGGAGTGTAGGATCCACGTCTCAGGATTGAGCACCGGAGCAAGAATGCGCGGCAGCTCGCGGCGGTGGCGCTCGGGGGCAATGAGGAAGCTGCCGGAGCCGGCACGGCGTAGCTGCAGAAGGAAAATGCGATCGTCGAAGCGATAAGTTTGGGCCCGCTCGGTATCTACGGCAATGGGGCCATGGCCGGCGGCGAGGGCAGCGGCGGCGTGCTGAAATTCGGTGGGAGTGGAATAAACAGGGGGCAGGCCGTCCCGTGGCTCGTCAAGCTGCACTGTGCTTCCTGAGGTTGGCGTCGATAAGCAAATAAGCAACTCACCCGAGCATAGGCGCGGGTGGCTCCACGAGCATTCTAGTGCTAGCGCAGTGTGCTGACGCCTTCGGGTGGCAGACCGGCGACGAGGGCAAGCACCTTGGCGAAGGCGAGCACATGATCGCTAAGGTCCGTGTCCAGCGCGGTCCACGAGGCGCGCATCTCCAGCTGGAAGGAGCGCGGCGAGCCGCCGATATCACCGAAGCGCACGGAGGCGGTGGAGGTGACGGTGCCACCCACATCGGTGATGGACGCCCCAGAATCGTCGAGTCCCTCCGATAGCCACTGCCACGCCACTTCGGGGAGCAGGGGATCATTAGCCACGGCGTCATCCATATCGGCCTGAATATAGGCCACCAGGCGCATATTGCCGTTCCAGCCATCATCCGAGTTGGGATCGTAGAGCACGATCAACCGGCCAAAGGCGTCGCCCTCGGACTCGGTGGGGATGGGCTCGTTCTCGCGAAGGGGATGCTCGACTTCCAGCCCGATCGCGTGGGAATACGGCGCGAGCTTCTGGGGCGGGCGGATCGTGCCCAGCGAAATCTCCGGCCGCAGCGAGACACTGTGCAGCGACTCCACAGCCGCAGCAAATTCCTGCGGGTAGCCCTGCGAGGACGTCCTATTCGGGGCGGATGCCAAGGTTGCTTCAGATTCCTTCACGTGATCCAAGCTAGCTTCTGCACGCGCACGCCCGCGGGAGGCGCGCCGAACCCGTGCAGCGCCATAATCTGCAGTGAGCGGCTCGAGTGGCAGCTCATTCATCCGTGATGCCCACCGCTGCTTTGCGGGGTGGGTATGGGCAAGGGCAGTGGGGTTAGCTAGACTTTGCACTGTCAGCACTCGTGTGGATAGTCCACCCTAAGATGTGCAGGAAATCCGGTGGATAGCCACCCATGCGAGCTCCAGCTTTACTCAAGAGAAGTGAAACGAGGTCTTATTCGTGAGTGAACGGCCAGACTACGCCAAGCTCAACTCCATTCAGCGCTACACCCAGTGGGCAGTGTTTCGGGCTATCCCGGGGAGCCTCGGCAACGAGCGCGAGGATGTGATTACCGAGGCCCGCGAGTTTTTCGCCGCCATTGCTGAGGCCGATCGCGTAGTAGTGCGCGGTATCTATGACATCAGCGGTATCCAGGCCGACGCAGACTTCATGATCTGGTGGCACGCCGAGGAGTATCAGGAGCTGCAGGAGGTGTACAACCGTTTCCGTCGCGAGACCTCGCTGGGTCAGCTCACAGAGGTGGTGTGGACGGGCAACGGGATGCACCGTCCGGCGGAGTTTAATAAGTCGCACCTGCCCAGCTTCATCATGGGCGAGGAGCCGGGCGATTGGATCACCGTGTATCCCTTCGTGCGCTCCTATGACTGGTACATCATGGACGAGTCCAAGCGCCGCAAGATCCTGGCCGAGCACGGTATGGCGGGGCGTAACTTCCCGGATGTCCGCGCCAACACCATGCCGGCCTTTGCGCTCGGCGATTACGAATGGGTGCTTGCCTTCGAAGGCCCCGAGCTGCACCGCCTAGTCGATCTCATGCACCGCATGCGCTACACCGAAGCGCGGCTGCATGTGCGGGAGGAGACCCCCTTCTTTACCGGTCGACGCGTAGCCGACATCGAAGAGATCGTGCGGATGCTGCCCTAGAAGTATCAGCTGCCTAGGCCCTGCGGGCCGCACGCTCACGCCCAGCAAGGATGATGATCGCTCATCCCTGCTGGGCGTGTGTCATTTTCCTCGCTTGGCGTGGCGGTGAATGTGCGCCTGCGCTAGTTCTTTCACTGTTATGCCTCGGCGCTGTTAGTCCCTTCCGGCTCGAGGGTGAGGCAAATGGAGTTGATGCAGTAGCGCATATCGGTGGGCGTGTCATAGCCCTCGCCTTCGAAGACATGCCCGAGGTGGGAGTGGCAGGTGGCGCACAGCACTTCGGTGCGGACCATGCCGAGGCTGCGATCCTCCCGCTCGATGATGCGTTCACCAGCAAGCGGGGAGAAGAAGGAGGGCCAGCCGCAATGGGAAGAGAACTTCTCGGTAGAGCGAAACAGCTCAGTGCCACAGGCCTTGCAGGAATACACCCCTGCAGTGGTGGTGTCGGTGTATTCGCCGACGTGCGGAGCCTCAGTTCCGGCCATGCGCAGAACCCGAAACTCTTCGGGGTTGAGGCGGCGCTTCCAATCGTCCTCGCTGAGTGCACGATAATCAGTCATGGTGCGAGTCTCCTCTCTAGGTAGTGGCGGGCACAGGCTGGTCCTTGCCGCGGCGTGGGGTGGGGCTGAAGGTGGGATCGCCTAGCCGCCCAGCGACTGCCGCCGCTCGGTTGGGCTCCCAGACTAGCCAGCTCACCGCGGTGCTGCCAATGACCACAATGAGCAATACCCAGCCGGTGAAGCCGATGGTGGTGCCCACCAAATAGCCCCACAACGACACCCCGAGATCATCGGTGCGGAAGTGGAAGTAGAACAAAAACAACGCCAGGATGCTTAAAGGGTTGTGCAGCACGCTGCGGTGCAGCCCAGCGGTGGCAACGAGCGGCAGCAGCAGAATCGAGTAGTACATCTGCCCCAGTGAGGACAGCATGAATACCCCGACGAGAAGCAGGGAGCCAGTGGTGAGAAGCCACACGATTCGGTTGCTGTTGCGAATGGCCAACAGCGCGAGGACTCCGGCGCCTACGAAGGCGGCAAGCAGCAGCCACAGCGCCATTGCTAGCGCTGGGTGCACTCCGAAGTAGAGGGTGAGACCACGCAGCGAGGCGTTGGCATAATCGCGCACCTGGCCCAAGTAGGGCACGACCACCGTGAAGTATTCCTCCGCGCCGGTGACCACGCGCATCGCGATGGCGTTGGCCACCACGGGAACCCCGATCGCCCCGATCAGGCTGGGCCAGTGGCTCCGCACTAGCACCACGGGGATGAAGATCAGAGGGGCAAATAGCGGCTTGATCACAATGGCAAGGCCCAAGATCAGCCCGGCCATCCACGGCTTGGAGGCGTGGGTAAGCACGTAGAAGCCCACCAATGCCAGCAAAAGTAGGCCATTGATATTGGAAAACAGCAGTGTGTTAATGACGGATTCGGTGCAAAAGGCGAGTGCGATGGCCAAGGGCAGCCACGGGGTGCGGCAGCTGCGGCCGGTGAGACGAAAGAGCAGCACGATCGCGGCGATAATAGCCAGCGCGTTGGCACAGATGAACAGCATTCGCGCCGTGCTCCAGTCCGTGGACCAGCCAAGCGGGGACAGGATCAGCGTAGCCCCAGGATTATAGAGGTAGTGCGGGTCCACGGTGGAGTAATCCTCGCTATAGACCGGGACGCCGTCGAGGTGGCGTCGAATAGCGAAATACACGGTGGAAAAATCATCGGTGGGTGCGCCTGCCGCAGCGCGGATGGCCACGCGGTAGGCGACGATGAGCACAGCGATCGGCCAGAGCGCGATCACGTGGCCACGATGCTTGAGGGAATTGGGTGCGATCACCCCAGTGAGTGTAATCGCTTATCGACGCCACCCTGCAGGCGGCACACCCACTCGCCGGCGGAAAAATCGGACGGGACCGACCGCCGGGATTGGGGCTTAAGGCCGCGGCAGGCGGTAGCGGGTGAAGAGAAAACCGTCCTCATCGTGGTGTACGCCATCCAGCTCGAGCTGGGTGGAGTGGGCGGGGTGGCTAAAGAGCGGCCGATCGATCTGGGTGATCACAGGCGCGATGCTGAGGTGAAGATAATCGATGAGCCCATGGTCGAGCGCATGGCCATAGATGCTGGGCCCACCCTCGATGCTGATGCGGTGATAGCCGCGCTCGGCTAGGGCGGTCAGGGCGGTATCCACCGAGAGCTCATCGAGAAGGAGGACCTCGGCGCCGGCGGCTTCGTATGTTGCCACCCGGTCCGCATTTTTCGATCCGGTAATGATGATCGGGGAGGCGCTGACCTCGGTGAAAAAACGCGAGGTGGTGTCCATATCGGCGGAGCCTGTGATCACCGCTAGCGGTGGGGTGTCCGCCTGGCCTGCGGCGAGTCGATCCGCACGTTGCTCTGGGCTGAGGCGCACCCCGCCGTAGTTTTCCGCCCGCACGGTGCCGGCTCCCACTAGCACGCAGTCAGCCCAGGCGCGCAGCGTAGTGAGAACCCGGGTGTCGTTGTCATTGCCGAGGGAACCAGAGGTGCCCTCCACTGTGGCAGCACCGTTGAGTGAAGAGATCGCGACGCCGCGCACCTCACGGTGGGACAGGGGGAGTTCGGTGCCGAGTATCTGTGAACGGGAGAGGGGAGTGGGTGACATGAGCCCCATTGTGCCAGCCTGGAGAACAGCAGGGGCGTAGATGCACAAACTCCCGAGCCTTCCTTGAGGGGAAGAACTCGGGAGTATGGGATAGAGAGCGGATGACGGGACTCGAACCCGCGACCCTAACCTTGGCAAGGTTATGCGCTACCAGCTGCGCTACATCCGCATGCATAGTGTTTTAAAGAACAATGCCTTGTTCTGCGTGCGCGATACTGGGATTGAACCAGTGACCTCTTCCGTGTCAGGGAAGCGCTCTCCCGCTGAGCTAAACGCGCATAAGTGGAGGTGGAAACGGGAATCGAACCCGTGTACAAGGTTTTGCAGACCTTTGCCTCACCACTCGGCCATTCCACCGTGTCACTTAATATCTATCTAAGATACACACCTTAAGTGTAAGGTGAACACCCTTTGGGGAAAGGATGTTGTATCCGAGCGGATGACGGGACTCGAACCCGCGACCCTAACCTTGGCAAGGTTATGCGCTACCAGCTGCGCTACATCCGCATGCATAGTGTTTTAAAGAACAATGCCTTGTTCTGCGTGCGCGATACTGGGATTGAACCAGTGACCTCTTCCGTGTCAGGGAAGCGCTCTCCCGCTGAGCTAAACGCGCAAGCCTAGGGATCTTTGATAGGCCACCCACTTAAGAAGGGGTGTCCATAAAAGAACCAGAGCGGATGACGGGACTCGAACCCGCGACCCTAACCTTGGCAAGGTTATGCGCTACCAGCTGCGCTACATCCGCATTGTTCCACCTACTCGTTAAGGTGCTAAGCCCCTTCAGGGGATTACTTCCTTCGAGCTGTGGTGCGTTGAAAACAATAGCGTGACTAATACGGAAACCACAAATCTGCATGTGGCACGCCCTTACCTTCCTCCGTGGCGGGGTCGGTGGAAGTTACATGGGTGTGACTATGAGTGGGTGGTGTGAGGCTCCACACTTGCGTGGGTAGCCACGGCCTCACGATGCGCAAGGGCTCAACCGGTGTCCATTACGAATGTGGAGAGGGTTCGCTTTCCCTAGGCTCGCAGCCAGGTGTCCTCATCACTCGCTGTGCGATGTTGCTGATGCGTTCGGTTAAGGGGCTGGGCTGTGGGCCAGGGTGGCATGGAAGAGTGTGCCGTTTAGGTCCGCGCGGGGAGTGTGGCGTGGTTTTAGGGGGTGTGAACTGCGAATTAGTGCTCTCAGTAAAAGCCGTGCTAGGTTATCTACTCGGAAGCGACGAGCTGAAGACCACTTCAGTACAACGTCAATTCTGGTCCCATGGCTCAGTGGAAGAGCGTCCCGTTCACACCGGGAAGGTCGCTGGTTCGATCCCAGCTGGGACCACTTTTTTATTTCTTAAGGCGCCTCGAGGCTATCGGGGCGCCTCGGTGTATATCGGCTGTGGTGGGGGCGTTTTTCAAGCGCCTTATGACAGCCCACGGCAACCAGACGCCGCAGAGATATCGACTCTCTGCGGCGTCATTGCGTGTGGTGGGAAGGGTTTAGCTTGTCGCTGCCACGTTAGGCGCGGCCGGTACCGCCGAGGTGGGCTGGGGATCCTCACTCGCTCCTAGGGACTGAGATGCTGCGGCGATCGCGGCTTCGTAGGCATCGAGCCCGCGGTGGAGATCGGCCTCCGAGATATTCAGCGGCGGGGCCATATGAATGCGGTTGAAGTGGCTGAAGGGCCACACGCCTTGCTTTTTGATATCGGCCACGATGCGAGAGACCGGTTCAGCCTGCGGGCCGGAGGCGTTAAAGGGAACCAGTGGTTCACGGGTGGCGCGGTCGCGCACCAGCTCGATGGCCCAGAACAAGCCGAGTCCGCGCACCTCGCCGACAATGGGATAGGTGCGGGCGAGTTTCTCCAAACGCGGTCGCACCACCGTCTCGCCCATCGTGCGGGTGTGCGCGAGCACATCCTCCTCCTCGAATACGGTGAAGGTGGCAACGCCTGGGGCGCAGGCCAAGGGGTGGCCCGAGTAGGTTAGTCCTCCTGGATAAGGGCGGGTGGCGAAGCTATTGCGAATCTCCTCGGAGATAATCACCCCGCCGAGCGGAACATAGCCGGAGTTCACCCCCTTAGCGAAGGTGATGAGATCTGGGGTCACGTCGAAGTGCTCCACCGCGAACATCGTTCCGGTCCGGCCGAATCCCACCATGACCTCATCGGCGATGTAGACAATGCCGTACTTATCGCAGAGAGCCCGCACCCCGGGCAGATACCCAGCCGGCGGCACGAGAATGCCGTTGGTGCCCACTACGGTTTCTAAGATGATCGCGGCGATGGTGTCAGGGCCCTCGAGTTGGATGACATTCTCGAGGTGCTCGAGAGCCCGGGCGCACTCCTCTTCCTCCGTGGTGGCGTGGAAGGCAGAGCGGTAGAGATAGGGGCCAAAGAAGTGCACCACCGAGCTGTCCCCCGAACTCACTGCCCACCGGCGCGGATCGCCGGTAAGAGAGATGGCGGTGGAGGTTGCCCCGTGATAGGAGCGGTAGGCCGAGAGCACCTTGCTGCGGCCGGTGTGTTCGCGCGCCATGCGTACCGCGTTTTCGTTTGCGTCCGCGCCGCCATTGGTGAAGAACACGTAATTAAGCTCGCCCGGCGCGGCATCGGCGATGAGCTCGGCCAGCTTCGTGCGGATAGGGGTGCGCACCGCGGGCTGGATGGTGGGCAGTGTGTTCAGCTGCTCTTCCATCGCCCGCACTAGCGTGGGGTGCCTGTGGCCGACATTGACATTCATCAGCTGGGAGGAGAAGTCCAAATATGCTGTGCCGGTGTCGTCGTAGAAGTAGCTTCCTTCGCCGCTGACCACGGTAATCGGATCGATTAGGTCTTGTGCGGACCACGAGTGAAATACTGCATCAGCCATGGGGATCCTCCTTGTCCTAGTAGGTGCAATCGAGCCGTCGATAAGCGGCTGTGTCTTCCATTTAAGGCGGGAAGCGCAGTGGGGAGAAGGCGCAACATGTTCCGCATCCCATCAAGCTCTGGACACTGTGTTCACTCAGCTATGCCGGCCGCTTAGGCGTAGAGCGGGCACCGAGTGCTGTGAGGAGGGGGCAGGGCTGGCTGGCTGCATGAGGGTTTCGCTCTACACTGGCCAGCAATGACGAGTCCGGTTGCCGCCACTGGCGGTGATGATGAGAAAAGGGGTGCTGATGAGCACGACCGTCACTGTGGCTGATGTGATCGCCTTGCCGTTGATGCAGCGCGCTCGCCCCGAGATTCTCAGCGGGCAGACCCGGCTGACCAACTCGGTGCGGTGGGTGCATGTGGCGGAATCGCCACGCACCGGTCACCTCATTGACGGCCACGAGCTACTGCTCACCACCGGCAGGGGGCTGCAGTCCTCACCTGAGTCTTTGGGGGAACAGATTGATCGTTTCGCGGCCGCGGAGGCAGCGGGGCTCGTGGTAGAGCTGGGCACCGTGTGGTCCGAGATCCCGCAAGAGATGGTGGATGCGTGTCGACGCCACCAGCTGCCCCTGATCCAAGTGAGGGAGGAGCTGCGCTTTGTCGAGCTCACCGAGGCGGTGCATACCCGCATTCTGGCGCAGCGTTCCAGAGATGTCGCCCAGCTGCACAGCATCAGCGAAACCTTCTGGTCCCTGACCTACAATGGCGCCCCGCCTGAGCAGATCGTTACCCAAGCCTGCCGCGAACTGGATCGGCCGGTGGTGCTGGAAGATCGTCACCACCGCGTAGTGGTGTACGCCGAGGGGCACACTCTGCCCTCGGAACTGCTGCGGGAGTGGGAGCCGCGCTCCCGGAATTGGGCGGCCGAGGTGGCCGAGCAGGGGCTCATCGCTGATCCGGTGCGTGTTAGTGAGGCGAACCAGCCCACGGTGGTATGGGAGTGCGTGGACATACAAGCCCGCGGGCACCACTGGGGAAGGTTGTGGTACCGCGACGGATTGGCAGATAGGGAACTATCGGCGCATATTCTTCGCCACGCTGCGATGGCTTTGGCCATCGATCGGCTCAGCTCCACCCGCTCGACCACGTGGAATGACTTGATTGATCGCACCTGCCTCGAAAGGCTGGCACATAATCGTTTCACCACCGTCGGTGGGCAAGCCGAGGTTCTCTCCGCCGCCGGCTTCGATACCGTTGATCGTTACTTGAGCGCCTTCGAGCTGCGGTGCAGCCACACGGTGCCGCCGGTAGAGGAGATTCGCACAGCCCTAGCCCAAGCTGCGGGTGTGCGGGGTGCCCAAGTGCTGGTGGCCCAGCACCCGCAGCATCCGCACAGAATGGTGTGTGCCCTCTCCACTGAAGTTTCGAGCGGCGAGGGTAGCAGCGTAGAGGTGGCGCAGGCTTTCGCCGCGGCAGTGGAGATGATTATCAGCCGCACCGAGGGCGGTGCGGCCGGCGAGCGAGCTAAGGCAGAAATCCTCATTGCCAGCGGGCTTGGCGGACCGGTGGAACTAGGTGCTGCGGTGCACCGGCTCAGTAGCCTGCCCCATAAAGAGATTCAAGGACGGGTGCAGCTGCGGTGGTTAAGGCGTGGACAGGCCGCCGAGGTGATCACTGATCTGCATGGCGATGTGCGGGCCCAAGCCTTTGCCGAGTCCACCCTCGGCCCATTATTAATCCACGACGCCCGCAATGATTCAGATCTGCTCTCGACGCTGCGGGTGTTGGTGCACCATCCCACCTCGCGCTCTGCGGCGGCCGCAGAGCTGCATGTCTCCCGCACCGCGCTGTACTCCCGCATCGCCACCATCGAGCGTCTGCTCCAGGCGGACCTGAGCGATGGGCACCAGTTTTTCGCCCTCGCTCTGGCGCTCAAAACCTACCTGGGGGAGTAGGGCAGGGATGCTGCGATCACGCTCGAATGCGAGCTCAGGAGCAATGTAGCTGTGAGCTAGATCATCACAGCGTCTTGGGTGGGAACTATCCAGTACTAGCTCGCGACTAGTGCCTATAGAGCCTGATGCCTTCAGCTGGCGTCGCCGGATGCCTGTGGTCATGCAACCCAAGTGGACACACGCGGCGGTGAGTGCAGCGTCGTATGGCGCAGGCTTAGTCTGACTCACGTCCCAATATGCGGGTGGTGGACAGGCGGCACGGCTGGTGCGCCATACTTGTCGTGGAAGCACAACACGCAGTGTCGGTAGTTAAGGAGAATGGTGTATGCGCAGAAGCCGAGGACGTCTAGCCCGCCCCGCGAACGCCCGGGTGGCCCTCGCCTCGTTGGGGCTGACGATGGGTGCGGTGGCCGCAGTGGCTACCGCACCGGTGGCCGCAGCGCATGACGTGGTGATCAACTCCAACCCGGAGGACGGTTCCACGGTGAGCGAGTTTCCGCACACCATCGAGCTGGAATTTTCCGCCATCCCCCTCGATACCTTTAACCGCGTAGCGGTGAGTAATGAGGATACTGGCGAGATTCTCTACCAGGGCGAGCCCGAGCTGAATCAGCAGATGGTCACCATCACCCTGCCCGAGGATCTCGACCCCGGTGACGGCAACTATCTCGTGGGATTCCAGATCACTTCCTCCGATGGTCACGCCACCCGTGGCGGCACCACCTTCAGTGTGGACACCGGTGAGAACGACTCCGCACCGACCACGGACACAGTCTCGGAGAATGCCCAGTCTTCCGAGAACGACGCGCTAAGCTCTTCAGAAGGAAGCTCCGGCCCGATGATGTTCATTGGCGGCGGCATTGTGCTGCTGGCCGTGATCATCGGGGGCATCCTGATGTTCAGCAAGAGAAAGGAAAACTCTCAGTGATTACCCGTAAGTTCGCCACAGTTGCTACAGCTCTGCTCGCAACCGGCTCCCTGGCCCTTGCTGCATGCTCCCCGGAGCTGCAGAAGGACTCTGACATGCCAAAGGATCCCACCGATAACCCCTCGGTGAGCTCCACTAGCGCCACCAGCTCGGAGTCCACCGAGACCACGTCCGAGACCTCGGCCAAGGAGGTGGAGTTCCTCAACGCATATGTCAAGGCCAAGCCGGCTGATAAGGACATGACCGCCGTGTTCGGCACCTTGGTGAACAACACCGACCAGGACATCGTGGTCTCCTCCTTCTCCACCTCGCTCGGTGCGCCGAAGAATGAGATTCACGAGGTGCGCGATGGGGTGATGCGTGAGCTCGAGGGCGGTCTGCCGATCGCAGCCCAGGGTGAATCCCCGCTGCAGCCGGGCGCCAACCACTTCATGATCATGGATTATGATGAGGCCATCGAGCCCGGTGACACCATCACCGTCACCATCACCCTCGAGGATGGCACCTCCTACACCTTCAAGAACGTGGAGGTGCGCGACATTGCTTCTGGTGAAGAAAGCTACGGCCCGGACGGTGGCGTGGAGGGCCACAACGGAATGGATCACAACCACTCCTAAAAGCAGAGTAAGCACCGGCGTCCACTCCGCGTCGCGGGTGCTGTGACTCTCATCGTTGAAGAAGGGGCGCCTGCCGTGCCCGACGGTGCGCCAGATCGTGGATCTGGTTCGCGGCGTGGCCTCTGAAGGTAGGCGCCCTTCATGCTGCCGCCACGGGGTGTATCTCGGCCCGATGGTTTCCCTATCTGCCAACGACGTTGGTGGGCGGGGAGGCAGCGTCGATAAGCCTGCGCCCAAGCGCGGTGAATACAGCAGGGTCAGTGCTCCTCATCGAGCATGCCCCTGTGGTTGTAGAGCGTGCCCGCAACGAGGGCCTCGTCGTCTGTGTCATTCCAAGAGGCATACATGCGGGACCGCCAACCCAGATAAGAAGAGGATGGTGTTTAATTCGTGATGGCTCATGGCAAGCCTGACGGCGAGGATCGTGACCACTGCGCAGCAGCGGAGGGGACTGGCTCGGCTGGGGTGAATCGCCGCGCCTTTCTCAGCGGCGCCACCGTGATGGCGGCGGGGGCTGGGTTGGCCTCCTGTGCCCGTGGCACTGAGGATCGCGCCACTGCATCCGCTGAAGAGAACAAAGACGTGAGCACCCGTTTGCGCCATGCCACAGTAGAATTCGATGGCGAACACCAGGCGGGAATCGCCACCCCCGAACAAGCGCAGGTCTCGGTGTGTGCCTTCACGGTGCGACCGGGCAGCACTATCGACGACATGCGGCGGTTATTTCGCCTGTGGACCATGGATGCCCGGCGACTAAGCCGAGGCGAAGCGCCCTTAGGGGATCTTGAGGAAGAACTCGCCGAGATACCCGCGAATCTCACCTTTACCGCAGGCGTAGGGGAGCGCTTCTTCGACATCATCGGCCGACCCGAGCTGCGCCCATCATGGCTGCACCCAATCCCAGCTTTTTCGCGAGACAAGCTGGATCCGAAGTGGGGCGAGGCCGATATCGTGCTGCAGATCTGCGCCGATGACAACCTCACCGTGGCGCACGCGATGCGGCACATGGTGCGCGCCGGGGATCGCTACGTGACGGTGAAGTGGATCCAGCAAGGTTTTTCCAATGCTGATGGCGCAATGAGCGCCGATACCACCCCACGCAATCTATTTGGTCAGATCGATGGGACTGTCAATCCGCGTACCGAAGAAGACTACGCGGAGCAGGTGTGGATCGATGAGGGCCCAGAGTGGCTGCGCGGAGGCAGCTGCATGGTGCTGCGGCGGATCGCGATGAACATCGATACCTGGGAGATCCTAGACCGCGGCTCCCGCGAAGTCTCGGTGGGGCGCACTCTCGATACCGGTGCGCCGTTGACGGGCGGCGACGAGCACACTCCCGCCGATTTTGAGGCCACCGATAAATACGGGCTGCCGGTGATCGATCCGATGAGCCATATGGCGCGTTCGCATCCGCCGGCAGATAAGCCGCACCAGAAGATTCTGCGCCGCCCCTACAGCTATGATCTCCAGCCCGAGCCCGGCTCGGAGCAGCTGTCCAACTCGGGATTGCTGTTCATCTGTTTTCAGAAGAATCCGGATGAACAATTCACCCCGATCCAGCGGCGCCTCGATGAGGGTGACCGGCTAAACCAGTGGATCACCCACATTGGGTCCTCGGTGTTTTTCATCTTCCCGGGCACCACTGAGGATGATTATTGGGGCAGGGGGCTGCTGGAATCCTAAGCCCACGGGGTAAGATACCTCGCAGACGTGTGTGCAGGCGTCTGAGAGAGCAATGCTTATCGACGATTGCCTCTACGGCGCTTGAAACTCCCGAGCTAGAGAGACAACGTCTGGGCGGATACCCCATTCGCCCAGCTAACGCCCTGGCGACCAGGTATGTCGCCGGGGCACAAGATGTGTGAGGAGCACGAAGAACGTGAGTATTTCAGACCCGGTCCACGTCCAGGTGGATCCCTTCCTCGTTCCCGCCGGCCAGGCTGTGGGCCAGGCGATGCGCGAGCTCGAGCTGCCGAACAAGGGCCCCGAGGCCATTGTGGTGGCGAAGGATCCCGAGGGAACATTGCGCGATTTGTCCTTCGTGCCCACCGAGGACACCGAGTTCACCCCCGTGCCCGCCTGCTCCGAGGAAGGCCGTGGCGTGATTCGCCACTCCTGTACTCACGTGCTCGCCCAAGCAGTGCAGGCCGAGTTCCCAGGCACCAAGCTGGGCATCGGCCCCGCCATCGACAATGGCTTCTACTATGACTTCGACGCCGCCGAGCCCTTTACGCCCGAGGATCTCAAGCGCATTGAAAAGCGCATGAAAAAGATCATCAAGCAGGGGCAGAAATTCGAGCGTCGGGTCTACGCCTCTCAGGATGATGCTCGCGAGGATCTCTCGCACGAGCCCTACAAACTGGAGCTCATCGAGGACAAGGGCAATGTGGATCCGAACTCGGATGAGGCCACCGAGGTTGGCGGCGGAGAGCTCACCAGCTACGCCAACTGCAATCCCCGCACCGGTGATGTCGAATGGTACGACCTCTGCCGCGGGCCCCACGTGCCCACCACCAAATACATTCCGGCCTTCGCGCTCACCCGCTCCTCCGCCGCCTATTGGCGAGGCGATCAAAACAATGCGGGTCTGCAGCGCATCTACGGCACCGCATGGGAGTCGAAAGAGAAGCTGGAGGAGTATCAGACCATGCTCGCCGAGGCCGAGAAGCGCGATCACCGTCGCCTTGGCGCCGAGCTGGATCTGTTCAGCTTCCCCGATGAGATCGGTTCGGGTTTCCCCGTGTTCCACCCCGCCGGCGGCATTGTCCGTCTGGAGATGGAGGAGCATTCCCGGCGCCGCCACATCAGCGCCGGCTACTCCTTTGTCAACACTCCTCACTTGACCAAGGGTGATCTGTTTAAGAAGTCCGGCCACTTGGACTTCTACTCGGATGGCATGTTTCCGCCCATGCAGCTCGACGGCGAATACTCGGAGGACGGGGAGGTAGTCAAGCCCCCGCAGGACTACTACGCCAAGCCGATGAACTGCCCGATGCACAACCTGATCTTCGCCTCCCGTGGCCGCTCCTACCGCGAGCTGCCGCTGCGGCTGTTCGAATTCGGCACGGTGTATCGCTACGAGAAGTCCGGCGTGATCCACGGGCTCACCCGCGCCCGCGGCTTCACCCAGGACGATGCGCACATCTACTGCACTGAAGACCAACTGGAAGATGAGCTGACTCGCGTACTCGACTTCATCATCTCCCTGCTGAAGGATTACGGCCTCGACGATTTCTACCTCGAGCTATCCACCAAGGATCCGCAGAAGTTCGTGGGCTCGGATGAGATCTGGGAGCGCTCCACCCAGATCCTGGAGAACGTGGCCACCCGCTCGGGGCTGGAGCTGGTGCCCGATCCTGCCGGTGCCGCCTTCTATGGCCCCAAGATTTCGGTCCAGGCCCGCGACGCCATTGGCCGCACGTGGCAGATGTCCACCGTGCAGCTGGACTTCAACCTTCCCGAGCGCTTCAACTTGGAATACACCGCCTCCGATGGCTCCAAGAAGCGGCCGATCATGATTCACCGCGCCCTCTTCGGCTCGATCGAGCGTTTCTTCGGCGTGCTTCTCGAGCACTACGCCGGTGCCTTCCCCGCGTGGTTGGCCCCGCACCAGGTGATGGGTATCCCGGTGGCTGATGAGTTCTCCGGCTATCTCGAGGATGTGTGCGCCAACCTGCGCCAGGCAGGCATCCGCGCCGAGGTGGACACCTCGGATGATCGCATGCAGAAGAAGATCCGCAACCACACCACCGGCAAGGTGCCCTTCATGCTGTTGGCCGGTGGCCGCGATGTCGAGGCGAATGCCATAAGCTTCCGCTTCCTCGACGGCTCCCAGGTCAACGGGGTGCCGGTGGAGGAGGCGGTGATGGTGATCCGTAACTGGGTGGCCCAGCGCATCAACGCCCAGCCGAGCAAAGAACTCATTGAGGAGTTCCGTGGAACGGCAAGCTAACACAAAGATGCAGCCGCAAGGCTCCTATACGGATTCTGGGGTGGGGATTCCAGATCGCCTCGAGCGGCTCTGGGCGCCCTACCGGATGAACTATATTAAGGACGCCGGTGTAGGTAGCGCGGAGCACTCGCCCCGCAATCCCTTTCTCGCCATCCCTGAGATGAGCGATGAAGACGGGCTGATCGTGGCCCGCGGTGAACTGGTGTACTGCGTGCTTAACCTCTACCCCTATAACTCGGGGCACGCCATGGTGGTGCCGTACCGTCAAGTGGCCAACCTTGAGGATCTGAGCGTGGAGGAAACCGCGGAACTCATGGCCTTCGCTCAGAAGCTGGTGCGGGTGATTAAGGCCGTGTCTTCTCCGCACGCTTTTAATGTGGGATTCAACTTAGGCCGCGCCTCGGGCGGCTCGGTGGGCGAGCACCTCCACCTGCACGTGGTGCCGCGCTGGAGCGGCGATTCCAACTTCATGACAGTGATCGATGGAGTCAAGGTGCTGCCGCAGCTACTCCGCGATACCCGCCAGCTACTCGCCGATGCCTGGGAGGCCGATAGCGATGCTTAGCGTGCATGGACGCAAACCCGCCGCCGTGGTGGTGGAGCCGATCGCCACTCAACTTGTGAAGTGGAACCTCACCCCGAATGTGGTCACCGTGTTCGGGGCGGTGGTTTCCACCCTATTGGCGGTGATCTTGATCCCCACCGGTCACTTGGTGGCCGCCGCTGTGCTCTCGGGCCTGTTCGTGGCCTTCGACATGGTCGATGGAACCATGGCCCGACTGCGGGGTGGAGGCACCAAATACGGCGCCACCCTCGATGCCACCTGCGACCGGCTCACCGACGGCGCCCTCTTCGCCGCGATTACTTGGTGGCTGATCTATAGCTACGATGCGCCCCAACCACTCGTGGTCGCCTCCCTGGTGGTGCTCGTCTGCTCGCAGGTGATCTCCTACGTCAAAGCCAGAGGTGAGGCCAGTGGCCTGAGCATGGTGGGTGGGCTGATCGAGCGCCCCGAGCGGCTCATCATCGGCTTGGTCGGCATCGGCCTGCAGGGCTTCGGCGTACCCTATGCCGTGGATGTGGCTATCTGGGTGCTGGCGGTAGGCTCAGTATTTACCGTGATCCAGCGGCTGTCCATGGCGGCCACCTCCGCCCATGGCAAGGACATTATCGCCCCGCCCGCCGGGGCCAGCACCCCGAGGAACCGCTAAGTCACCTAGTGAGAACCGCAATGTGAAACCACCGCGCAGCGTCGGCACAGGCACGGCCGTGCCCGGCGCGGCCTTATGCCGTGTGAGGAGCTAGCCCCACGATGACCCCATGGAGCCGCCTGCGCCACTCCTTAAGACAACGCCATTGGGCGGCCGCAGGCTACATGTTTGGCTGGGCGGCGCTTTCGCGGCTTCCTGAGCTTGGTGCGCGAGTGATCGCCACCGTTGGTGCGGATATCGCCTCTCGGCGGGGCCGTCAGCCGGCGCAGCTGCGCCGCAATCTCGAGCGTGTCCTGGGCTCCGGTCAGGTGAGTCCTTCCCTCATGCGCGCATCCATGCGCTCGTATACCCGTTATTGGATGGAGGCCTTCCGGCTTCCACGTATAGCCTCCGATCCGAGCTTGGTGCGCGTTCTTGATGAGTCGGTCGAGGGCTACGATCATCTGCTTGAGCCACTCGCTGCGGGTAAAGGAGTGATCCTTACTCTGCCGCACAGCGGCAACTGGGATATGGCTGGGGTGTTGCTCGTGCACCGCAATGGCAGTTTCACCACCGTCGCGGAGCGGCTTGAACCAGTAGAGCTCTATGAGGCCTTCGTGGACTATCGCACGAGTCTCGGCTTCCGCGTGCTCCCGCACCGCGACGCTCGCGGTCATGGGCCCTACGAAGAGCTGAAGAACACCCTCGCTCGCGGCGGGGTGGTCTGCCTGCTGGGTGAGCGGGATTTACGCGCTAGCGGGGTAGAGGTGGAGTTTTTCGGCGAGCCCGCCCTATTTCCTGCCGGGCCGGCCCGTCTGGCCATGGACACCGGCGCCAGCCTGCACGTGGTGCATAGCTTTTATCCCGATTCCTCGAACTGGGGCCTGCGGGTGTCCGAGGCGCTCGAGGTGGATGATGTGCAGTCCACCACCCAGCGCATCGCCGAAGGATTCGAAGCCAATATCGCCGCACATCCCCACGACTGGCACATGCTGCAGCCGCTGTGGCTGGCCGATCTCGACCCGCATCGCCTGGCCCGTGGCCGCGCCCAGCAGCAGCCCCACGAGGCAGATGCTGCCCGCCCATCTGGCCTAGACGATGCACCACGAGGGGAGGGCAGCTAGATGCGTATCGGAATCGTGTGTCCCTATTCTTTCGATGAACCAGGCGGGGTGCAGGCCCACATCCTGGATCTGGGGCAGGCGCTACAACAGCGTGGGCACTATGTGCGCGCCATCGGACCCGCCACCAGTGCGGCGGAGGTGCCGGACTGGGTGGTTCGCGGTGGCCGCGCCGTGCCCATTCCCTATAACGGTTCTGTGGCTCGCATCGCTGTTGGGCCACAGGTGAGCACGAGCCTAAAAAACTTCATCAACGACAACAACTTTGATGTGCTCCATATTCATGAGCCCAACTCGCCCAGCTTCTCCATGGCGGCGCTGCGGCTCGCCCACGGCCCCATTGTGGCCACCTACCACGCCTCGAGCTCCGGCTCGACTCTGCTTAAGCTCGGCACGCCGGTGCTCAGGCCGCTGTTGGAAAAGATCCGCGGAGGAATCGCTGTCTCTGAGCTCGCTCGGCGCTGGCAGGTAGAACAGCTCGGAGGCGATCCGGTACTCATCCCCAACGGGGTGGATACCCGCCACTTCGCTGCGGCACGCAGCCGCCACGAGGAACACTGCACCCGCCAGGTGGACAGTGAGCAGCGTGGGGTTGGGGACGGGGAGGTGGCGTCGACAAGCGCTGCGGGCGTGCCCAACATCGTCTTCCTTGGCAGGTTGGACGAGCCGCGCAAGGGGCTCGATATTTTGCTGCGCGCATTGGCGCAACTGGACCGGCCCTTTAGCTGCACCGTGATTGGTGCGGGCACCCAGCGGCCTATGCCGGGGGTGCGCTATGTGGGCAAGGTCTCCGATGCGGAGAAGGCCGATATTCTGGGCCGCGCCGATATCTATGTGGCGCCTAATACTGGCGGGGAGAGCTTCGGTATTGTGCTCGTAGAAGCCATGGCCGCCGGATGCGCGGTGCTCGCCAGCGACCTCGAGGCTTTTGCCGCCGTGACGGATGCCTACAGCGATACACCCGCCGGCCTGCTCTTTCCTAATGGCAGTGCCGCGGATCTGGCAGCACAGTTGCGTCGTCTCATCGATTCACCCGTTCTGCGGAAAGGCCTTGTGGAAGCTGGGGCGGCGCGCGCTGCCAGCTATGACTGGGACACGGTGACCACCCAGATCGTGCACGTCTATGAGGCTGTTGCTGATGGCACCTCCGTGAAACTGAAGTGAAAGGTTTGAGGGATGAGCACTGTGTCTGTGCTGCTGGCGATCGTGCTGACCGCGATCGTCTTGTGGGCGGTATTTACCGCCCAGCGGCTGAATAGGATGCATATTCGGCTGGATGCGGCGCTGGTGAACCTACAGGCGGCGCTTGATATGCGAGCCGCTGTGATTGCCGCCAGCATTGAACCGTTGGCTGCCCAGGCCTATGCCGCACAAAGTGAGCCGCTGGATCCGCGAGATGTGGCGCCGCGGGTGGAAAAGGAAAAAGAACTCATCAAGGCCCTGCAGAGCTATGTTGAGGCCCACCCCGCAGTAGCGCTGCCGCGGCCGATCAGCGACGCGGCGGTGCGGGTGCAGCTGACCCATCGCTTCTATAACGACGCGGTGGTTGATACCCGTGCTCTAAGGATTAGGCCCCTCGTGCGCATTCTGCGGCTCGGTGGGCGAGCCCCCATGCCGCAGTACGTAGAATTACCGCTCGCTACCCCCATTATGGAAAAGGTTTCCCGCGATACGGGAGACAAAAGCTAGCATTAGCTGCCACAGGTTGTTCGAGCGACTCAAGAAGGGTTGGTTCTTCCCAGTGGCAGAATCCAAAGGTGTGAAGACAGGCTTCACCGACAATTTGCTAGGCGGCGTGATCATGGACGTGGTCACCCCTGAGCAGGCAGAAATCGCCCAGGCGGCAGGCGCAAAGGCCGTGATGGCCCTCGAGCGCGTTCCCGCCGATATTCGCCGCGATGGCGGCGTGTCCCGGATGTCTGATCCGGACATGATCGCTGGGATTCAAAAGGCCGTGGACATTCCCGTCATGGCAAAGGCCCGCATCGGCCACTTTGTGGAAGCACAGGTGCTGCAAGCACTGGGCATTGACTGGATCGATGAGTCTGAGGTTCTTACCCCCGCCGACTACTCCCACCACGTAGATAAGCACCGCTTCGAGGTGCCCTTCGTCTGCGGCGCCACCAATTTGGGCGAGTCGCTGCGGCGCATCGCCGAGGGGGCGGCGATGATCCGTTCCAAGGGTGAGGCCGGTACCGGCGATGTCTCCAACGCCGTCACCCACATTCGCAAGATCCGCTCCGAGATCGCCGCCTTGGCAAGCTTGGACGAGGATGCTCTCTACCACGCAGCCAAGGAGCTGCAGGCCCCCTATGATTTGGTGTGCCAGACCGCCTCCACCGGGCGGCTGCCCGTCACGCTCTTCGTCGCCGGCGGTGTGGCCACCCCGGCCGATGCGGCGATGATGATGCAGCTCGGCGCTGAGGGCGTGTTCGTTGGCTCGGGCATCTTCAAGTCCAGCAACCCAGAGAAGCGCGCCTCGGCGATTGTGGAAGCCACCAAGCACTACAACGACGCCAGCGTGGTCGCGGAGGTCTCTCGCTCTCTCGGCGAGGCCATGGTGGGCATCAACTGCGATGACCTCACCGAGCAGCAGCGCATGGCCGACCGCGGCTGGTAAACCCAGTACACGGCCCGCAGGAAACACACGGCGCTCATGCACCTTTCACCACAGCCCAGTCGTACCGAGCAGATGTGTGATCTTCGCCAGATCGCACCAGATGAGTACGAGGGGGCTGTGGTGCCGTCGTCTCTGGGGCGTACCTTTGGCGGGCAGCATGTTGCCCAAGCGCTCGCAGCGGCTGGGGCCACTGTGGATCCCGAGTTTCTTCCGCACTCGCTGCACTGCTACTTTCTGGCCCCGGGCGATCCGTCGCAGCCGAGCGTGTTGAAGGTGCAGCGGCTGCGCGAGGGGCGCTCCTTTCACTCTCGGATGGTCAGCCTCAGCCAAGCGGGCCAGTTGCTGTGCAGCATGCAGGTGAGTTTTCACCACGTGGCTGATAGCGGAATCAGCCACCATCAGTCCGCGCCGCCGCTGCCTGCCCCAGAGGAGATTACCCCTGCCGAATCCCGCCGGGCTGCGTTTTTCGATCGCGAATGGCCGGAGTGGGACATCCGCGTGCTTAGCCGCGAGCGGCTCGATGATCAGTTGAGGCACGCAGCCACCCAGGTGGTGTGGATGCGCTGCACCGCGGGCACGGGCGGCGATACCCGAGTGCAGCTGCCTGATAACGAGCTGTTCCACCGCTGCGCCCTGGCCTATATCTCCGACGCCACCTTATTGTCCTCCGCTCAGGTGCGGCACCCAGATACCGCGCTGCAGATGGCGTCGTTGGATCACGCCCTGTGGTTCCTGCGCCCAGTGCGAGTGGATGAGTGGCTGGCCTATGTGCAGACCTCCCCAGCGGCTGGTGCGGGGCGGTCCTTGTGTGAGGGTCGAATCTATGACCAGGCAGGCCAGCTGGTGGCCGTGGCCGCACAGGAAGGCCTCACCAGGCACCTGAGGCAGTAACGCTATACTGATAAACCGCTTACTAACGTTAGATCACCATGCACGCTAGCTAGAGAGAAGAGGAACGCTATGTCCGGCCACTCAAAGTGGGCAACAACCAAGCACAAGAAGGCCGCCAATGACGCCAAGCGCGGCAAGGAGTTTGCCAAGCTGATCAAGAACATCGAGGTGGCTGCCCGCACCGGTGGTGGCGACCCGGCAGCGAACCCCACCCTCGATGACATGATCCGTAAGGCCAAGAAGGCCTCGGTGCCTAATGACAATATTGAGCGCGCCCGCAAGCGTGGCTCCGGTGAAGAGGCCGGCGGCGCCGACTGGCAGTCCATCATGTACGAAGGCTACGGGCCTGGTGGCGTGGCCATTCTTATCGAGTGCCTCACCGATAACCGCAACCGTGCGGCCTCTGAGGTGCGCAGCATTATGTCCAAGAACAACGGCAACATGGCCGAGTCCGGCGCGGTGGGCTACCTCTTTACCCGTGTCGGTGTGGTGGTGTTGGACAAGGGCGAGCTGAGCGAGGATGACGTGCTCATGGCTGTGCTTGATGCCGGTGCCGAAGAAGTCAATGACCTCGGCGAGAAGTTCGAGGTGGTGTGCTCTCCCTCTGACACCCGCGCCGTGCGCGCCGCCTTGGAGGACAACGACATCAAGGTGGACGATTCCGATCAGGACTTCCGTGCCTCCGTGGAGGTCGAGGCCGATGTGGATCTCGCCCGCAAGATTCTGCGCTTGGTAGATCTGCTCGAGGATTCCGATGACGTGCAAAACGTCTACTCCAACATCAATATCTCCGACGAGGTCGCCGCTCAGCTCGACGCTTAACGACGCCACCTCGCAGGCCACCTTCACCCGTGCGCCTGCTTCTACGCCCCGTCTCCGCAGCCGCCGCGGAGGTTGGGGCGTTTGTGCACTGGGGCGATGACGGCGCGCACGGGCAACCCTAGGGGAGGCAGCAGCAGGCCGATGCAGGGGGAATGCAGGCTGGTGCGAAAAAATGTGCTAAACATGGTCTGAAGACATCGAGGAGGAGGCAAGGGTGCGCGCTGCAACTGCCATTGAGGGGCTTCGGGTCATGGGCATTGATCCGGGGTTGACCCGCTGCGGGCTCTCCGTCGTGCAAGCAGGGCGCGGTCGGGCCGTATATCCCGTGGCAGTGGGGGTGGTGCGCACCCCGGCGAAGGATGAGCTGACCGAGAGGCTACTCAAGCTTAGCCAAGCGGTGAAAGAGTGGATCCGGGACTACGATCCGGACGTGGTGGCCATCGAGCGCGTCTTCGAACGCGGAAACGTATCCACGGTGATGCACACCGCCCATGCGGTGGGCGTGCTCGTACTCGCGGCTGCGGAGTGTCACATTCCCGTGCACATGTACACCCCCTCAGAGGTGAAAAAGGCTGTATCCGGCAACGGGCGTGCCGATAAGAAACAGATGACTGCCATGATTACCCGTATTCTCGGGCTGGCGGAACCGCCCTCGCCGGCCGATGCCGCCGATGCACTCGCACTGGGGGTATGCCACTGCTGGCGCGCCCCGGCCCTGATGCATCAGGCGGAACTGGCCAAGCAACACCAAAGGAGTTCTCATTCATGATCGCATCCCTGCGCGGAACCTGTATTGATCTCGGCCTGACTGGCGCGATTATCGAATGCGCCGGAGTGGGCTATGCCATCAGCGCCACCCCGCGCACCCTCGGTGAGATGCGCACTGGCGAGGAGTGCTTCGTGGTGGTCTCCCAGATCGTGCGCGAGGACTCGATGGAGCTTTTCGCCTTCGCCAACAGCGAGGAAAAGGAATTCTTTCACCTGCTGTGCACAGTTTCCAAAGTGGGCCCGAAGCTGGCTTTGGCGGCACTCGCCATGGCCACTCCCGCCGAGCTGGCAGGCTTCATCAGCCGCAATGATGCCGCGGCGCTGGAAAAAATACCCGGTGTAGGCAAGCGCACCGCCGAGCGCATGGTGGTGGATTTGAAGCAAAAGGTCGAACCCTTTGTCGGCCCCCACCCCCAGCAAACGCAGGTGGATTCCCCAGCGATCTCCGGCGGAGTTGCTGAGGACGTGGCCGAGGCCCTTGAGAATCTCGGCTTTAGCCGTAAGGATGCGGATGCGGCCGTGGCGAGTGTGCTGGCTCAGCAGCCAGATCTGGGTGTGTCTGCCGCGTTGCGCGCCTGTTTGGCCACACTGAGCGCTCACTAGGCTAGAAGAGTTAACGACCCTCTTTTTTAAGGACAACCCGCGCTATGCCGAATGTGGAAAAGACCGAGTTCCAGCTCCCCGAAGGGGCGCTGCGCCCGCCGGATTCTGCCGTACGCCCCCAGCTCAATGAGGGGGAGCACGATGATGAAGTGAATCTGAGGCCGAAAAGCCTCGGTGAGTTCATCGGCCAGCCCAAAGTGCGCGAGCAGCTTGAGTTGGTTCTCGGCGGGGCGAAAAGTAGGGGAGTGGCACCCGATCACGTGCTCCTCTCCGGCCCGCCCGGGCTGGGCAAGACCACCATGGCGATGATCATCGCCGCAGAGCTGAATTCCAATCTGCGCATGACCTCCGGGCCGGCGCTGGAGCGGGCGGGCGATCTAGCGGCCATGCTCTCCAACCTCACCGAAGGTGATGTGCTCTTTATCGATGAGATCCACCGTATGGCTCGGCCGGCAGAGGAAATGCTGTACATGGCTATGGAGGATTTCCGCATCGACGTGATCGTGGGCAAGGGGCCTGGGGCCACCTCTATTCCCTTGGAACTCGCTCCCTTCACCCTGGTTGGGGCCACCACGAGGTCCGGCATGCTTACCGGCCCACTCCGTGACCGCTTCGGTTTTACCGCCCAAATGGAATTCTATGGACCGAATGATCTCACCCGCGTGGTGATGCGCGCAGCAAAGATCTTGGGGGTGAGCATTGATGAAGATGCCGGCCACGAGATCGCCTCACGCTCTCGCGGCACCCCGCGTATCGCTAATCGCCTGCTGCGTCGAGTGCGCGACTACGCCGATGTGCACTCCAATGGCCACATCACCCTGGCCGCTGCGCAGGCAGCACTAGTGGTCTTCGATGTTGACGACATGGGATTGGACCGGCTCGACAGGGCAGTACTCACCGCCTTGATTAAAGGCCATGGCGGCGGCCCAGTGGGGGTAAGTACCCTCGCAATCGCCGTGGGGGAGGAGCCCTCCACGGTGGAGGAAGTGTGCGAGCCCTATCTTGTGCGGGCGGGGATGGTCAGCCGCACCGGGCGGGGACGGGTGGCCACCGCAGCCGCCTGGCGCCACATTGGTCTGGAACCGCCGGAAGGCACCGTGGGGCTGTTTTAACCGTGCGTGCTTCCATCGGCTGCGTCCACGCGGGCGGATCCGGCGGGTGTGCGCATCGTTGTTCGGGGCCGCAGAGTTTGGCACACTGGTAGGCACTATGTCGATTGTATTGTTGCTCATCATTTTGGCGCTGTTCCTGCTGCCCGCCTTCTTGCAAATGCGCACCCAGCGCAAGCGGCTCAATGAGATCCGCCAAGTGCAAGAATCCCTGCGCCCCGGTGATCGTGTGGTCACCAGCGCCGGTCTCTACGCCATCGTCCGAGATCGCACCGAAAACACCGTGGACCTTGAGATCGCCGACGGTGTGGTCACTACCTTCGAGTTGATCGCCATCGTGCGCAAAGTCGAACCTGCCACCGGCCAGCCCACGCCCGTTACGGGCGGAGAATCGGCCCCAGCAGACCAGCCGGCAAGGACCGAGCCCTCCGAGGCTCAGCAGCCTGAGAACCTCGAGCAACCCGAAAACCTCGAGCAGCAGCTGCGGCCAGAGGCGCCCCGCACGTCAGCCCCCGAGCACGCCGACGAAGATTGGGAAGGCTCGCCTGATAACCGCCGCGGCTAGGGCCTCATTTTGATTCACCGCCTCCACTGCCAACTGATTCAGTGGGGGCGTGTCCTATGTCGTACTATGGTCAAATGACCTGCGCGCGCTGTGGATGCGGCGCGCAACCGCCACCGCTGGGTATTCGGCTGCGATGGCGGCTGATTCACGCCGGTTGATGAGGGGCTCGGGCCCGGTCGGTTCGAGGTGAGCCTCATTGTGTTCATTGGAGGAGGAAACGTTCGTGGCATCCCGCAGCAAGCGGTCGCAGCTGGGACCATCGGCGTGGCCAAAGCGGGCAATCGGCGTGTTTGCGCTGATTCTCGTAGTGGTCTATGCACTGGTCTTTTTCACTGGAGACCGCAGGCCCGTTCCCAAGTTGGGTATTGATCTCCAAGGCGGGACCCGAGTGACCCTGGTTCCGCAGGGCCAGGATCCCACTTCGGAGCAGCTCGCCCAGGCGCGCACCATTCTGGAAAACCGCGTCAACGGCATGGGCGTCTCCGGTGCCGAGGTGATCACTGATGGTGACACGCTAGTAATCTCCGTGCCCGGTGAGGACACCGCGCAGGCTAAGGCATTGTCCCAAACCTCGCAGCTGATGTTCCGCCCGGTGCTCACTCCCACCGATATGCCTTCACCGGAGGATAACCTCGCGGCACTGGAGACCATGGCTAATCGTTGGGTCAGCGTTGGCGCCAGCACTAAGGAGCACGCCCAGAAGGTTCTCGACGATGTCGCCAAGACGCTCTCCGATAACTCCGAGCAGCTCGTGGGGGAGAAGAAGACATTCAACGCTCCGAAGGTCACGGAGAACCCGCCGGCAGAGGCGAAGAACTCCCTCGAGCAGGCGGATCAACGCGATAAGGAACTCGAGGTGCTGCGCGAGGACCGTCAGTCCGATGATCTCGCCCGCCAGATGGCCGCCCGCCAGCTGATGGTGTGCGAGCAACAGGAGGATCGCTCCCAGCCTGGCACCTTAGACCCGCTCGCCGGCACCGATGATCCAACGAAGCCTTTGGTGGCCTGTGATCCCAGCATCGGCGATGTGATGCTTCTCGACGCCGTCCCGCTGCTCGAGGGGCAAACCGATGAGGTCAATGGCAAGCGCCTGACCGGTAATGAGATCGATACTTCCCAGCCGATCACCGGTGGCTTCAATCCTGAGCGCAACACCATGGAGATCAACTTCGCCTTCAAGTCCTCCGGCGGTGAGCAGGGCTCGTCCACCTGGGCGAAGCTGACCGAGAAGTATCTGCAGCAGCAGATTGCGATCACCCTAGACTCCCAGATCATCTCTGCGCCGGTGATCCAATCCGCCACCCCTGTGGGATCCGGGACCTCAATTACCGGCAGCTTCTCGCAGAAGGAAGCCACCGAGCTGGCCAATAACCTGCGCTACGGCGCTTTGCCCTTGAGCTTCGCCGGTGAAAACGGCGAACTGGGTGGTACCACCACGACGATTCCGCCCTCGCTGGGTACCGCCTCGCTGCAGGCCGGTTTAATCGCCGGAATCGTGGGCCTGGTACTCATCGCGATCTTCGCCTTCAGTTACTACCGCGTCTTCGGCGCTCTGGCGATCTTCACCCTTGTGGCTGCCAACGCTCTCGTCTACGGTGCCTTGGTGCTGTTGGGGCGCTGGATCGGCTACAGCTTGGATCTCGCCGGTATCGCCGGTTTGATCATCGGTCTGGGCACCACCGCCGACTCCTTCGTGGTGTTCTATGAGCGCATCAAGGATGAGATCCGCGATAATAACCGCACCTTCCGTTCGGCAGTGCCACGCGGCTGGCAGTCCGCCAAGCGCACCATCTTGAGCGGTAACACCGTCTCGCTCATCGCAGCCATCGTGCTGTACGTACTTGCGGTTGGTTCGGTCAAGGGCTTCGCCTTCACCTTGGGTCTCACCACGATTTTCAACCTGGTGGTCACCTTCCTCGTCACCGCCCCGCTGGTGCTGCTCGCAAGCCGCCGTCGGTGGTTCAACAAGCCCTCCCGTAATGGCTTCGGTGCGGTGATGAAGGTGCGCGATGAGCGTGCCGCAGCCGATTCCACCCACTCGTCGCCCTATGCCAATGAGGTTATCGCCGGCAACGGCCCAATCGATGCGGCAGGAGAGAAGTAACCATGAGTGATACCTCTATGTTTAAGCGGCTCTACACCGGTGAGGGCGGTGTCGATTTCATCGGCAAACGCAAGCGCTGGTACACCATCGCCGCCATCGTTATCTTGGTCGCCCTCGCCTCGATCGCTATCCGAGGTTTCAGCCTCGGCATCGATTTCCAAGGCGGCACCAAGATGAATATGCCCGCTGGCGATCTGGATGAGACCCAGGTGGAGCAGGTCTTCGAAGATGCCACTGGGGTGGATCCGCATGCGGTGCAGATCGTCGGTTCCGGCGATGCCCGCATCCTGGAGATCACCTCCGAGCGGCTGGGCGATGATCAGATCAACGATGCTCGTGTGGCGCTCTATGACGCCTTCAAACCGAAGGACTCTCAGGGCGAGCCCTCCCCAGATGCGATTGGCGATTCCACCGTGTCCGAATCGTGGGGCTCGACGATCACCAAGCGCATGCTGCTGGCCATGGGCGTGTTCCTCGCCTTGGTCTTCGGCTTCATCGCGCTGCGCTTTGAAAAGCTGATGGGTGTGGCCGCGATCGCCTGCATTATGGTCGATGCGATCGTGATTTCCGGCGTCTACGCCCTCATCGGCTTCGAGGTCACCCCGGCCACCGTGATCGGCCTGCTCACTGTGCTGGCTTTCTCGCTGTATGACACAGTGGTGGTCTTCGACAAGGTGTCCGAACTCACCGCTGGGTTTACGTCCTCGCGGCGTCGCACCTATCCCGAGCTGGCAAACCGAGCCATCAACCAAACAGTGATGCGTTCGATTTCCACCACGGTGCTTTCGGCTCTGCCGATCATCTCGCTGATGGTGGTGGCTGTGTGGATGCTCGGCGTGGGCACCCTCAAGGATCTTGCACTGGTGCAGCTGATCGGCGTGGTGCAGGGCACGCTCTCCTCGATCTTCCTCGCCGCACCGCTGCTGGTCACCATGAAAAACCGTACCTCTCAGGTGCGTGAGCACACTGCCTCGGTGGAGCGTTACCGTGCCGGCGAAGAGGAGGAACCGGAGACCACCACCGCCGCACCTGCGCGCAAGGTCAATCGACCAGAGTCTTCCGAGTTCGGACAGCCCGAAGCGTTGAGCTGGCGGCCCACCACCCACTAGGTGGTGTAGCTCTGGCGCCGAGGCCCGCTGTGGCAGCGGGTGGGCGTCGATAAGCACACAAGAAGTGAAGGACACCGTGATGAGTGCACGAACAACCCTGCGGGGTGTGATCGTGATGCTGGCCGTGGGGGCTCTCGGGCTGGCGGGCTGCTCCGAGGATGAGCAGCCACCGCAGGATGTGTTCGGCTACGCCGTGGACACCCCGCTGGTGACCACCAATGCGGCCTCTACGATCGGGGCGAGTACCAACGCAGAGCAGCTAGCTTCGCGGCTGTATCCGCCGGTGTTCGTGCACGGCCCGCAGGGGCAGACCATCCCGAATATGGATCTCGCTCAGGGGCAGGCGCTGCCCGGGGAGAGCGTGCAGATCATCTACACCATCAATAAGCGCGCCACCTTCTCCGATGGGGAGCCGGTGACCTGCGATGATTTCTATCTCTCCTTCAAAGCCGCCACCGAGGAGGCCTATTTCAAGGCCTATAACCCGCTGATGCAGCAGGTGGCCGACGTGAAGTGTGAGCACGGTTCCACAACCTTCACCGTGCAGTTCAAGGACAAGTTTGGCTCTCGCTGGCGGCAGCTATTTGGTCCCGGCACCGTGTTGCCCTCGCACATCATTGCTCGCGCGGCCGAGATGAGCGAAGAGGACATGTGGCGGGCCTTGGACTCGGGCGATGCGCCGGCGATGGAGAAGATCGGCCAAGCCTGGAACGATACCTTCTTGCTTAAAAACTTCCGCCCCGAGCTGCACGCCTCCTCAGGCCCCATGAAGATTTCTGAGGTGCTTGAGGATGGCTCGGTGGTGCTGGTGCCCAACCCGCATTACGCAGGAGACGCCCCCTCGCTCGATAAGATCGTGGTCTATCCCTCGGGAGTGGATCGGGTGGCCAAGGCCGAGGAAAACTCGCTCGAGATCGCCGATATGGTTAATGCCTCCTCGATCGACTGGGTGGATCGCAATGACACCTCCAACCCTTATGAGGTCACCCGCGAAGTGGGGCAGCTGATAGAACAGCTGAACTTGGCGAATGCTGGCGTGTTGGCCACCCCAGAGAAACGCCGTGGTTTTGCCGCCTGTGTTGATCAGCACCAGATTGCTCGGCTGTCCTCGGAATACTCGGGCGTGGACGTACCACCGGTGGGCACCAGGCTGAGTCCGGCGATCGCCCCGACGTTCGAGAACACCCGCGATATATCCGACCGTAATCTCGGAACCGATATTGGCAAAGCTCGGCAGGAGCTAGAGGGCGCGACCATCCGCATCGGCTATACAGCGCCGGATCCCCGGAAGAAAGCAATCGTAGAGGCGATCGCTGCTAGCTGTTCCGAGGCGGGCATCACCATCGAGGATGTTTCCGATATCACCAACGACTTGGGGGATTTGCCGCGCACCGCGAGCAATGAATGGGGCGGTCCCGCCGACGTGGAGGGCAAAGCCGACGCCATTTTGGTAGCGGTAGACACCCGCACCGAGTACGCCTCGGTGAATGCTCCGGCGAATAATAGCCAGCTTTTGCGTCATGCGGAGGAACGGCTGTGGGACGAGATCCCCTCCATTCCGCTCGCTGCCCAACCCCGCACGTTTGTGGTGGATAAGTCGGTGGGTAACGTAATCCCTAACACCTCGCGAGCCGGTATCGGCTGGAACATGTCGCGCTGGCAGGTCTCATAATCTGCACCGGATACCTCGAGGCGCCATGCGCTTCGTGCATGAGAGTCCGGGTTGACTGTTGTGGCCGCTTCGGGTTCGTAGAGGTTGTGCCCAACTTTATGCTTGATTCACCCCGCGCACCCTTGGTGCCGGCTGCACGAGGTTTCGCTTGTGCCAGCTTTTGACAGGAAGGCCACCCCAACAGCCATGTCGTACGCAACCGCCCGCCAAGCCCTTGCTGAGCGCATCCGCTATGTGCCCGATTTCCCCGCCGAAGGGGTGGTGTTTGAAGATCTCACCCCGGTGCTTGCCGATGGCGAAGCGCTGAAGGTGATCGTGGATGAGCTCGCCGAGGCCGTCAAGCGCATGGGCGCGGAAATGATCGGCGGTCTCGATGCCCGAGGTTTCTTGCTCGGCTCAGCCGTGGCCTACAAGCTAGGGATCGGGGTGCTCGCGATCCGCAAGAAGGGCAAATTGCCGCCGCCGGTCTTTAGCGCCGAATACGAGCTGGAATACGGCTCGGCGGCGCTCGAGGTGCCGGGCAGCGGCGTAGATCTAGAAGGGCGCAAGATTGCGCTTGTCGACGACGTCCTCGCCACCGGGGGCACTCTGTGCGCGGCGCGAAGCCTGCTGGAGCAGGTCGGTGCGAATGTGGTGGGCAATGCCCTCGTACTGGAGGTTCAGGGCCTCGGCGGGCGGGAGAAGCTGGAGGATCTTCCCTTGGTTGTGCTCAACAATGGGGATATCGCCTAGGTTCATCTAATAGACTTATCGTTATGCCGGAAAACAAACCTGGACGCAGCCAAGTCAGTGTCCGCAGCATGTCTGCCAGGCTGGCCCGCAGCCTTACCGGCAGCAGGGTCAAGGCTAACCCTGTTCTTGAGCCGCTGATCAGTATCCACCGGGAGATCCACCCGAAGGCTGATGTGGCCCAGCTGGAGCGGGCCTATTCCACTGCCGAGCGCTTGCACGAGGGAGTCTTCCGCAAGTCGGGTGATCCCTACATCACCCACCCGCTGGCGGTGGCCACCATTGCCGCCGAGATCGGCATGGACACCACTACCTTGTTGGCGGCGCTCCTGCACGACACGGTGGAGGACACCGACTACAGCTTGGAAGACCTCACCCGCGACTTTGGTGAGGAAGTAGCGCGTCTTGTCGACGGGGTGACCAAACTGGACAAGGTGGCTTTGGGGGCGGCCGCGGAGGCGGAGACGATCCGCAAGATGATCGTGGCCATGAGCCACGATCCGCGCGTGTTGGTGATCAAGGTGGCCGACCGGCTGCACAACATGCGCACCATGCGCTTTTTGCCGCCGGAGAAGCAGGCAAAGAAGGCCCGCGAAACCCTCGAGGTGATTGCGCCTTTGGCGCACCGGCTCGGGATGGCCTCGGTGAAGTGGGAGCTTGAGGATCTGGCTTTCGCCATCCTTTATCCGAAGAAGTATCAAGAGATCGTTCGGCTGGTGGCCGATCGCGCGCCCTCGCGGGATCGCTACATTACCCAGATCATCGACGAGCTCACCGCCACCTTGAAGGACAACAACATCCACGCCGAGGTGATGGGGCGGCCAAAGCACTACTGGTCGATCTATCAGAAGATGATCGTCCGTGGCCGCGACTTTGATGAGATCTTCGACCTCATCGGCATCAGGGTGCTGGTGGATGATGTCAATAGCTGCTACGCCGCGATCGGTGCGGTGCATTCGCTCTACGCCGCCATGCCCGGCCGATTCAAGGACTACATCTCCGCCCCGCGTTTCGGGGTGTATCAGTCGCTGCACACCACCGTGATGGGGCCAGGAGCGAAACCCCTTGAGGTGCAGGTCCGCACCCATGAGATGCACTACAACGCCGAGTTCGGAATCGCGGCACACTGGCGCTACAAGGAAACCAAGGGCTCGCACAAAGGCGATAAGGCTGACTTGGACCAGATGGCGTGGATGCGCCAGCTGCTGGATTGGCAAAAAGAAGCCGCCGATCCGAATGAGTTCCTCGACTCGCTGCGCTATGACCTGACAAGCACACAGATCTTTGTGTTCACCCCCAAGGGCGATGTGGTGAACCTGCCGCTGGGGGCCACACCCGTGGACTTCGCCTATGCGGTCCACACCGAGGTTGGGCATCGCTGCATCGGTGCCAAAATCAACGGCAAGCTCGTGGCGCTGGAAACCAAGCTCAATTCCGGCGACCGAGTGGAGGTGTTTACCTCTAAGGATCAAACGGCCGGTCCGAGCCAGGACTGGGAGAAGTTTGTCGCTTCTCCGCGAGCCAAGGCCAAGATCAGGCAATGGTTTGCGAAGGAGCGCCGCGAGGAGCACGTGGAGCTAGGCCGCGATGCCCTCGCCACCGAGGTGCAGCGAGGTGGGCTGCCATTACACCGCTTGATCACCTCGCAGTCTATGCGTGCTGTGGCAGAGGAGCTGCACTATCAAGACGTAGACGCGCTCTATGCGGCCATCGGCAATGGCTCGGTCTCGGCGCGGCACGTAACCAATAGGCTCATGGCGGCCTTCGGCGACGCCGATGACGCCGAGGACGCCCTAGCGGCGCGCACCCCCTTCCACGAGCTGGTGGATTCTAAGAACCGCGCGAGCAAGGATTCCTCCACCGGCATTCTCGTTGAGGGCAGCCCCGATGTGATGGCGAAGCTGGCTAAGTGCTGCACCCCAGTGCCAGGCGATGCCATCTTCGGTTTCGTCACCCGCGGTGGCGGAGTGAGCGTGCACCGGGCGGACTGTACCAACGCGGAGAAGCTCAAGGACGAGCCCGAGCGCCTCATCCAGGTGTCATGGGCCTCGGAATCCACCGGCACGGTCTTCGCCGCCACGCTGCAAGTCGAGGCCCTCGACCGCAACGGTCTGCTCTTGGAGGTCACCCGCGTGATCGCGGAGCAGAAGGTGACAGTGACGGCGATGAACACCCGCGTGGCCGATGACCACGTGGCCATGCTGCGTTTTACCTTCCAGGTGTCGGACTCCAAGCAGCTGGGATCGCTGATGAACCACCTGCGCAACATCGAAGGCGTCTTCGATGTCTACCGTGTGACCTCCGGCGGCTAGCTGCGCCAGGTGGCTCGCTGAATCTGGCGGCTACGGCTGCACTAGGCGGTGGACATGCCGGGTGGCGGTCGTGGCCATCCAGCGCCCACAAGAACAACGGCCCACAGGCCTTAACCCCGTGTGATTCAGGGGAAGGCTCTTGTGGGCCGTTCGTCATCTGGCCGAAAGGCGGGGCGCGATCAGGGCCCTAGCTCACCGTGGCCTTGGAGATCTTGACCTCTTCAGCCGGGGCGCCATCGGATGCGCCGTCGGCGGCGCCCTTCTCGGCGATGGAATCCAGGGTCTTCAGCCCAGCCTCGTCGATGGTGCCGAAGTAGGTGTACATCGGCGGCAGCGGGGAATCATCGTAGTTGAGGAAGAACTGCGAGCCGTTGGTGTCCGGGCCGCTGTTTGCCATGGCGATGGTGCCGCGCTGGTAGTTCACCGGCTGCTGCTTGGCCTCCTCGGAGGCCTCGTCGGTGGGGAACTCGTTGGCGAACTGGAAGCCCGGCCCACCGGAGCCTTCGCCGCTGGGGTCACCGCATTGCAGCACGTGAATGCCAGAGGTGGTGATGCGGTGGCAGATCGTGTCGTCGTAGAAGCCCTCCTTGGCCAAGTGCTCCACGGCATTGACGGTGCACGGCGACACGGAACGATCCAGCTGCATACCGATCGGGCCTTGGCTGGTGTCGAGGGTGACGGTCACGGTGCCGCGGGCGGGCACATCGTCTTGATTCGGTAGGGAAACCTCGCGGCTTGCTTCGCGCCCAGAATCTTCGTAGGAGCAGGTGACCGTCTCATCCAGCGGGGTGGTGCGCTGGGTGGCGAGAGGAGTGATGTCCTGATCCACTGCCTCGGAGGTGCTGGTCTCCTCGGAGGCCTCCACCTGGTCGTCGCTTTCGTGCGTCGAAGCCCAGTAGATACCGGCGGTAGCCAGACCGATCACCGCCAGCGAGGCGAGCGCCACGCCGAACGGCTGGGTCTTTTCTTTCCGGTCGCGGGACTTGATCTCACGCTCGAGGGCGCGCATCGACTCCTCGCGACGCTTCTTATTGCTCTCCATTATTGGGTGCTCACCTAGCCTCATGTGCTTATAGATTCCGTGCTAACTGAAGACAGTTTAGAGTATCGCCACGCCCGCGTGGTACCGCCAGCAACCTAAGATGGTGGGCATGAATCTTGCGATGATGGTCACCGGCCCCTTCCAGACCAACTGCTATATCGTCTCCGATGGCGAGCGCGCCACCGTGATCGATCCGGGTCTCGGCGCTGCCCCCGCGATCACCCAACACCTCAAGGACACGGGCCTCACCCTTGAGCAGGTGCTGCTCACCCATGGCCATATTGATCACACCCGCGACGCCGCCGCCGTGGCCAACCAGCTGGGCTGCACGGTCTACATTCATCCCGCTGATGCTGGCATGCTCAAAGACGGATCGGGGGTGTCTGAGCAGGCCCGCGAGCTTTTCGACGCCACCTCCATGCCCTATCCGGACTCGCTGGAGTATCTTCACGACGCCGAGGAGATCACTATCTGTGGCGCCAACTTCACAGTGCGCCACGCGCCTGGGCACTCGCCGGGCTCGGTTCTGTTCGTCGGCGAGAAGGTGTGCTTCTCCGGAGACGTACTCTTTGCTGGCTCGATCGGGCGCACTGACCTGCCAGGTTCGGACACGGCCGCTATGAAAAACAGCTTGGCCACCGTGGTCGCCAAGCTCAAGGCTGAGCTGCACGTGCTTCCCGGCCACGGGCCGGAGACCACGATGGCCGCGGAGTTGAAGTCCAATCCATTCTTGGCCTGATATACACTGTCATCCGTGACTGAATCGAAGAAACTCAAGGCATTTTCCGCCCCCAAGGGCGTGCCGGATTATGTTCCGGCCCACTCCGCTGAATTTAAGGCTGTGCAAAACACCTTGGTCGCCGAGGCGCATCGGGCGGGCTATGAGCACATTGAGTTGCCGATTTTTGAAGACACCGGCCTGTTCGCTCGCGGCGTGGGAGAGTCCACGGATGTGGTGAGCAAGGAGATGTACACCTTCCCAGATCGCGGTGGTCGTTCTGTCACGCTGCGCCCGGAAGGCACCGCTGGGGTGATGCGCTCGGTGATCGAGCACAACCTCGATCGCGGCCAGCTGCCCGTGAAGCTTGCTTACGCGGGTCCCTTTTTCCGCTATGAGCGCCCCCAGGCTGGGCGCTATCGCCAGCTGCAGCAGGTGGGTGTGGAGGCCATCGGGGTGGATGATCCTGCCCTCGACGCCGAGGTAGTGGCCTTGGCAGATCGATCCTTCCGTGCCCTCGGGCTCAGCGGCTACCGGCTTGAGATCACCTCCTTGGGTGATGCCACCTGCCGTGGCGCCTATCGGCAGAAGCTGCAGGAGTTCCTCTTTGCCCTGCCGCTGGATGAGGCCACTCGTCAGCGCGCTGAGCTCAACCCGCTGCGCGTGCTGGACGATAAGCGCGAAGAGGTCAAGGAGATGACCGCGGATGCGCCGTTGATGCTGGATTATCTCTCGCCCGAGTGCCGGGAGCACTTCGAAACTGTCACCGGTCTCTTGGATGATATGGGTGTGTCCTACCAGATCAACCCCCGCTTGGTACGCGGTTTGGATTACTACACCAAGACCTGCTTCGAGTTCGTACACGATGGCCTGGGCGCCCAGTCGGGTATCGGTGGCGGCGGCCGTTATGACGGGCTAATGAAGCAGCTCGGCGGGCAGGATCTTTCCGGTATTGGCTACGGCCTGGGCGTGGATCGCGCCTTGCTGGCCATGCAGGCAGAAGGCGTGAGCCTGACCACCGGCGCGCGCGTGGATGTTTTTGGTGTCGGCATGGGTGCAGATGCTAAGCGTCGTCTCGCGGGGCTGGTTAATGAGCTGCGCGTGGCGGGTATCTCGGCGGACATGTCCTATGGTGATCGTGGTCTGAAGGGAGCTATGAAGGGTGCCGATCGCGCCGGAGCTTCTTTCGCCTTGGTGATCGGCGATCGTGAGCTGGACAACGATGTGGTGGCCGTGAAGGATCTCCGCAGCCACGAGCAGCAGGAGATTTCCACCGGTGCCTTGGTCGAGCACCTGCGCCAGGCCCTGCGCCCCTAACTCATTCCTCTCAGCCAACGGCGCTGCCCCATCACGGGGCAGCGCCGTGTGTTGTGCGCTCGGTGCTGTAGGCCTAGCGTGGCGGGCTTAGCACTCGACTCGGTTGACCTTCAGGCCGATATTGACGGCGAGGCCTCCCATGGAGGTCTCCTTATACTTCGAGAGCATGTCCTTGCCGGTATCGCTCATCGTCTTGACTGCATCGTCGAGGGATACCCAGTGCTGGCCGTCGCCAAAGCAGGCGAGACGCGCTGCGTTGATGGACTTCACCGCACCGATGGCGTTGCGCTCGATGCAGGGGATCTGGACCAAACCGCCGATGGGGTCGCAGGTGAGCCCGAGGTTGTGCTCGAGGGCGATCTCTGCGGCATTTTCTACTTGGGCCGCAGATCCGCCCATGATCTGCGCAAGCCCGGCTGCCGCCATGGAGGAGGCAGAGCCCACCTCGCCTTGGCAGCCCACCTCGGCGCCCGAGATGGAGGCGTTTTCTTTGATGATCAGCCCGATTGCCGCCGCGGCCAGCAGGAACTCACGGGCGGTGTCCTGGGTGAAATCCACGCGGAAGTCTCGTGCGTAGTGCATCACCGCGGGGATGATGCCGGCCGCGCCGTTGGTGGGGGCAGTGACCACGCGCCCACCGGCAGCGTTTTCCTCATTCACCGCGAGGGCGTAGAGGTTCACCCACTCCATAGCTCTCAGGGCGTCGCCATCATCGTTTTTCTTCTCTGCCACGATCCGATCGAGCATGGCGGCGGCGCGGCGGCGCACCCGTAGCCCTCCGGGCAACTCACCGGTGGCGGTGACACCGCGTTTCACGCATTCGCTCATGGTGTGCCACACCCGATCCAGGTGGCCGAGCACATAGTCGGCACCGCCGCGTTCCTTGTGAAGCTGAGCTTCGTTGGCCAGCATCACGGACGCGACCGACATGTCGTGGGTGGCGCACTGCTCTAGCAGCTGGTTGCCGGTGGTGAAGGGGTAGGGCTGATCTCCCTCGCGGCCGGCAGTGGCGGCACCGGCGGGAAGGGTGGAGATCTCTTCCATCTCGTCTTCGCGGAGAATGAAGCCGCCGCCGACGGAGAAGTAGCGCTGCGGTGCGCCGAGCGGCTCGCCGTGCTCGTCGAGCTGCTGGAAGGTCATGCCATTGGGGTGCTGCGGCAAGGGCGCGTTATCGAAGACGATGCGATAGTCCATCGGGCCATGGATGGAGGTGATGGTGCCGGTGGTTGGCACGTCTGCACCGGGGGCGGGCTCCACTTCGTCGGGGACGGTATCCGGCTCGTAGCCCATCAGTCCGAGCAGCGTGGCGCGGTCGGTGCCGTGGCCGTGGCCGGTGGCGGCAAGGGAGCCGTGGAGGGTGATGTCCACGGCCTGGGGCTGATGCTGCTGAACATACTGCAAGGCAGCGCGCATCGGGCCGACGGTGTGGGAGGATGACGGGCCGATGCCGATGCTAAAAAGATCAACCGCTGAAATAGTCATAGTGCCTAGTCTATTGCGGGCTACATCACATAAACGCGCCTGAAACTACCCTCTGGTCTGGTATGCGAGAATGGTATCTGATCAGGCAAAAGGCACTTAGGGGCGGGGGTGGGTATCTGGTATGTCAGACGCTAGTTCGTGGCTGTGTGTCGCAGCGTTTTGAGCCGAGATCAGCGGTGCGTTCAGCGGGAGAGGGGACGGTAGCAAGGGCTCCTGCAAGCTCCGCGGCGGCACGCTGGATGCGTTCGACAAACTCAGCGGAATCCTCGCTATCGGTCGATTGAAACACCGCCGTGGGCAACACACTGGCCTTTAAATGAGTAATGAGCGGGCGCAGGGCATAGTCCACGGCGAGCAGATGTCGAGGACTGCCCGCAGTGGCGGCAAGAGTGGTGGGGGTGCCAGCCACAGCAGTGCGTGGCAGGGAGTCCACGAACATCTTCAACAGCCCAGAGAAGCTGGCAGTGAAAATCGGGGTGGCGATGATCAGCCCATCGGCCTGTTCGACGCGGCGGTGAGCGTCGTGAAGCGCGGGGCTGAGCTGGAAACCCTCTGTCATATAGGACGCCAAATCGAAAGCCAGGGTGCGCACCTCTAGTTCGGAGAGCTCAAGCCTATGGCCCTGCTGTGCGAGGGCGTGTTCGGTGGCGGCGCCAATGCGGCGCGCCAAACCCAAGGTAGAGGAAGGCGACGATAGCCCAGCGGAGATCACGAGCAGAGACGGCATGGTTTCTTAGGGTAGCCCAGCTCAGAGCCTGGCGGCTAGAACTCTTCGAGCGCGTCGAGCAGGGTAATCACATCGGCGGCGCCAATGATCCGAATGGGCTTTTCGGACTTTTTGCCGTGTTCGGTCACGATCAGCACTCGCGGCAGTTTGGGGTGGCGCAGCATGCTCACGGCGGTGGCGGCGTCCACATCGGCGGCGGCGAACACAGCGTAATCGCGCAGCTCGCGGCTGTGGGCGAACTCGATGACCTCGCCTACGGTCACATCCCCCAGCGCGGGCACGGTTTCGTCGTTGAGGCGACGGGCAGACCAATCGGCTAGCCACTGCGCCACCATGGTGGTGGTCAGCAGCGCCTCATAGGCGCCATCGCGATAGATGGGGTATTGGGAAATGCCCTTGGTGTTGATGGTGTCAAACACCTCCGACAGCAGGCTGTGCGGGGTGAAGCTATAGATAGTGCTTTGCTGGATCACCTGCACTACACGAGGCGGGCTGAGGAGCACACCTTTGAGCTTTTCGATCGCGGCCACGATGTCGGCCCGTGGCTCGGCGATAGGTTCGCCGTCGCGATAGGGGCCGTGGCTGATGGCGTTACGTAGATCCACAAAGGCCTCAAGCTCCATCAGCTGCCCCGAGGTGATCGCGCCCTGGTTGGCCATGCGCCGCGCCATCGAGCCGAAGGCCTCGTGGCCTTTGGGCTGCAACACTGAGCGGAAATGTGCCTCGATGTCATTGAACGCGGCGATGAACTGGTGGGCGCGGTGTACGGGCTCGCTGTCGCGCTGATGGGGGTGCTCACTCATGGCGGGTCATCCTTCGGGCAGATGGCAGCTCGGGCAAAAGGTGCGGCGGCGGTGGTGTTAGCTGGTGTAGCCGCCGCGATCGAGGGTGTCGCAGGTGGCCATCGAGCCACTCTTGTAGCCATCCATGAACGCCTGCTGGCGCTGAGCCGAGGAACCGTGGGTCCAGCTGTCGGGCTGGACTTCGCGGCCGGAGTGTTCCTGGATGTTGTCATCGCCAATAGCGCGGGCCGTGTCGAGGGCCTGCTGCACCTGTTCTTCGGTGATGGGCTCGAGATAGGCATCGGGGCCCTTATCGGCATAGTGCGCCCACAAGCCTGCGTAGCAGTCGGCCTGCAGCTCGATCTTCACCGCATTCGACTCCGCCCCAGGGTTGTTGTAGTCGCTCAACCCGAGGGTGCCTTCTAGGTTCTGGATGTGGTGGCCGTATTCGTGCGCGACCACATACATCTGCGCCAGAGGTCCGGAGTCTCCGCCGAGCTGGTCGAGCTGGCTAAAGAAAGAGGTGTCGAAGTAAGCGGAGTTATCCCGCGGGCAGTAGAACGGCCCAGTGGCGGATTGGGCCACACCGCAGCCGGACTGGGTGGCGCCTTCGAAGAGGACGGGTGTGGGTTCGGTGTAGTCGATGCCTGCCTGGGCAGGTAGCTGCTCGCGCCACACATCATCGACCGACAGGGCAGTAAACATCACGCGGCAATCGTCGTGCTTATTGGCATCCTCGCCGGTGCGGCAGTGATCCAATCCACCGCCATCGCTGTGTTGCTGTTGTTCTGGGCCGGCGAGCTGGCCCAGGCTGCCGATATCTCCGCCCATGAACAGATACAGGCCCACGAGTAGCAAGGTGCCGATACCGCCGCCACCGAGCGCTACCGCTTTACCGCCGCCGCCGGTGCGGGCGCGGCTTCCCTCGCTGGTGACGTCTTTACGAAAAGTCATGCGTATATATTCTCACACTCTCAGCGCTTATCGACGCCACTTCGCTGCATACTGGCGCTTCGGGAAGGTGGTGAGGTGGTTGGCGTCGACAAGCGTGGGGTAGGGGTGGTGTCGAGAATGTCCCTACCAACGGGTACACTCGTCACGGATCTACATATTTATGTAAAGGAAAGGGACAGCCTTCAGTGTTGCGTACACATTGTGCAGGGGATTTGAGGAAAGAGACCGCGGGCAGCACCGTGACGCTGACCGGGTGGGTCGCGCGTCGCCGTGATCACGGTGGTGTGATCTTTATTGATCTGCGCGACCGCTCCGGCGTGGCGCAGGTGGTCTTCCGTGAGTCCGAGGTGGCTGAGCAGGCGCACAAGCTGCGCAGCGAGTTCTGCATCAAGGTCACCGGTGTGGTCGAGCCGCGCCCGGAGGGCAGCGAGAACCCGAACCTTGCCTCTGGCGATGTGGAAGTTAACGTCTCTGAGTTGGAGATCCTCAACGAGGCTGCCGCCCTGCCTTTCCAGATTGAGGATGCCTCCTCTTCCGGCGAGGTGGGCGAGGAAGCCCGTCTGAAGTACCGCTATTTGGATCTGCGTCGTTCCAGCCAGGCCGCCGCGATGAAGCTGCGCTCGAATGTCAACCGCGCCGCTCGCAAGGTGCTCGATAGCCATGACTTCATCGAGATCGAGACTCCCACCCTCACCAAGTCCACCCCAGAGGGCGCCCGCGATTTCCTCGTGCCGGCGCGCCTCAAGCCGGGCTCGTGGTACGCCCTGCCGCAGTCGCCGCAGCTGTTTAAGCAGCTGCTCATGGTTGCCGGCATGGAGCGTTATTACCAGATCGCCCGCTGCTACCGTGATGAGGATTTCCGCGCTGACCGCCAGCCGGAGTTCACCCAGCTGGACGTGGAGATGAGCTTCGTGGACCAGGAGGATGTCATCGCCCTAGCGGAGGACATTCTCGTGGCGCTGTGGAAGGAGATCGGTTACGAGATCTCCACCCCGATTCCGCGCATGACCTACAAGGAAGCGATGGAGAAGTACGGCTCCGATAAGCCGGATCTCCGCTTCGATATTCCGCTGGTGGAGTGCACCGAGTTCTTTAAGGACACCACCTTCCGCGTGTTCCAGAACGACTATGTGGGTGCCGTGGTGATGGACGGCGGCGCCTCGCAGCCGCGCCGCCAGCTCGATGCTTGGCAGGAATGGGCCAAGCAGCGCGGCGCCAAGGGCCTTGCCTACATTCTGGTGGGCGAGGACGGCGAGCTCGCCGGCCCCGTGGCTAAGAACATCACCGACGCCGAGCGTGCCGGTATCGCCGAGCACGTGGGCGCCAAGCCGGGCGACTGCATCTTCTTTGCTGCAGGCGATGCGAAGTCCTCCCGTGCGCTGCTCGGTGCGGCCCGCGGGGCGATCGCTGAGAAGCTGGGGCTGATCAAGGACGGCGACTGGGCCTTCACCTGGGTCGTCGATGCCCCGCTCTTCGAGCCCTCCGCGGATGCCACCGCCTCTGGCGATGTAGCCTTGGGCCACTCCAAGTGGACTGCCGTGCACCACGCCTTCACCTCGCCGAAGCCCGAGTGGCTCGATAGTTTCGACGAGAACCCAGGCGAGGCCACCGCTTACGCCTATGACATCGTCTGCAACGGCAACGAGATCGGCGGAGGCTCCATCCGTATCCACCGCCGCGACGTGCAGGAGCGCGTGTTTAAGGTGATGGGCATCAGCGAGGAGGAGGCCCAAGAGAAGTTCGGCTTCCTGCTCGACGCCTTCGCATTCGGCGCTCCGCCGCACGGCGGCATCGCCTTCGGCTGGGACCGCATTGTCTCCCTGCTGGCTGGCGTGGAGTCCATCCGTGACGTGATCGCCTTCCCGAAGTCCGGTGGCGGCGTGGATCCGCTCACTGCGGCGCCGGCACCGATCACCGCGCAGCAGCGCAAAGAATCGGGTATCGATGCCAAGCCGAAGAAGGACACCCAGTCCTAACCCGCACCGTCACTGGCGGGCCCGCCACCATTGGTGTGGGTTCAGCTAGCGCTCAGCGAGGGTGGCAGTCTCGTGCACAGTGTGCGGCAGGCTCAGCGCCCTCGCTTTTGCATGCGCGCGGTTCACATCAGCCGGTACGCGGCCGAGGAATCAGAGGCGGATAGGATCTGCGGCGCCGCGAGCTAGCGGCAGCCTCGGTAGAAGCGATAGGTGCGTGCGTCACGGCCCTGTGTAAGGGCTGTGATAATCGCCCCAGCACTATCGGTGAGCCGGCTGCTCAGGCACAATGGTGCACATGACACACATAGCCCAAGCCTGTGTGCTGTGCCATATGGACAGCAAGTTAGCTTCGGCCACAGTGCCGATATCTTTAGCGGCGCAGGCGCGCGGTCTGTACCGCCTATGCGGGCCCAGAGACAACCGGGCCCGTCGATCAACACCATAGTTTTTAAACTTAACAATCCCACCGAGGAGAGGCCACGCCCATGTCGGCGACTATCACACCCACCGCGGCCGTTGAAGAGATCCACGAGCACGTGGTTGCTCGCGCAGAGAAGCTCTTGTGCAAGCGGTATGGCGGTTCTCTCAAGCTGATCGGCGCAGAGATTCTGGAAGGTTCGGGAAGCTCCACTGTGCTGCGGTTGAAGCTCACCCCCTCGCCCTATCTGCAAGAGCGCACGGTGGTGGTCAAGCACTCGCCGTCCTCAGATGATCCTCTTGATCCCACCCGCTTTCTGCGGGAGGTGGTGGCCTATCAGTTCACCACCTCGCTGCCCAATGACGTGCGGCCAGGGCCCGTGCTCCTAGCCTATGACATGGACGAGCGGCTGCTGGTGATCTCTGACTGTGGCGATGTAGACACCTTTGCCGATCTGATGGACCGAGCCGATGCGGATCAGCGCTGTGCCCTGTTACGGCGGCTCGGCCGGGCGCTGGGTCTTTTGCACTCGGCTTCGGCGGATCACGAGCAAGACTTCGACATCCTGTTTCGCCGCATGGTGTCCAAGCATGGGGCCAATGCCAGCCATGCCGGCTACCGCGACGAGGCGCTGGAGACCGGGATCACCTCCGGCATGGAGTTTTTAGAAAGCCACGGTGTGCACATCGATCCAGCGGTACGACGCTTCGCTACCGAGGCTCAGCGTCGGCTGGTCTCTGGCCAACACCGGGCCTTTACCCCCTTCGATCTCTCCCCGGACAATATCGTCTACTCCGAGCGTCCCGAGTTTTTGGATTACGAGTGGGCGGGTTTCCGTGATGCCACCTTCGACGTCGCCTGCGTGGTGGCCGGGTTCCCACAGTTCGTGTTCTCCCACCGACTCAGCGACCACGAAGCTGATCTCTTTGTGGAGGCCTGGCGCCAAGAGGTAAGCACCATGTGGCCGAACGTGAACAACCCCGAGCGGCTGCGCGCGCGCATCGTTACTGCCCTCGTGGGCTGGGCGGTGCTCTCGATTTGGCATCTCAACTTCGGCCCGCTCAATGTGCTCGACCAGATCAACCCCGAGGGGCTCGATATGGACGATTCGGCGCACAACACCAACTTGGGCTGGTCTGCCCAGCAGATGCTCGATTCCTTCGATGACACCGCAGAGCTGGAACGGCTTGCCAAGATCGACATCTACGAAACCTTCGATGCGCTCATTCGCTTCGCTCAGCGCTCCGATGATCCACGCTTCCCAGCCGTGGTGAGCTTCGCTGAACATGTCATCGATCGATTCGTAGGCGCCGACTTTGCCGAGTCGCTGCGCCATAGCACCCACTAGGAGTAGGTACTTAAAACGATGCCCCAAGATGGCCTCTTTGACACCGGAGCGCCCGCGAGCGGAGTGGGAGGCGGTGCGAACCTCAGTGCCGGTAGTTCGGCGCAGGATTATTTCCACCCCGGTGCCGCGGCCCCATTGGCGGCGCGGATGCGTCCGCGCACTTTGGACGAGGTGGTCGGCCAAGACCACCTGCTAGGCCCCGGTAAGCCCCTGCGCCGGCTCGTCGAGGGCTCCGGCGATGCCTCGGTGATTCTTTATGGCCCACCCGGCACAGGGAAAACCACCATTGCCTCTCTGGTGAGTGCCGCCACCGGCCGGCATTTTGTGGCCTTGTCTGCATTGAGTAGCGGGGTCAAGGAGGTGCGAGCGGTCATCGATGAGGCCCGCCGTCGCCTCATCCACGGTCAGCAGACCGTGCTCTTTATCGATGAGGTGCACCGCTTCTCTAAAACACAGCAAGACGCGCTGCTGGCCGCGGTGGAAAACCGCACAGTGCTGTTGGTGGCCGCCACCACCGAGAATCCGAGTTTTTCTGTGGTCTCGCCCCTGTTGTCTCGTTCGCTGCTGCTGCAGCTCAACCCGCTCGAGGATGACTCCATTAAAGAGCTCATCACCCGGGCCTTGAGTGATGAACGCGGCATCGGCGGGCGGATCAGCGCTGCGGATGACGCACTCGAGCAACTGGTGCTGCTTGCCGGCGGCGATGGCCGACGCAGCCTCACCTATCTTGAGGCCTGCGCCGAAGCGGTAGAGGATGGCGGCACGCTCACCGTTGAGACCATTAAAGACAACGTGAATCGCGCGATCGTGCGCTATGACCGCGATGGGGACCAGCACTACGACGTCACCAGTGCCTTCATCAAATCGATTCGCGGCTCGGATGTGGATGCGGCCCTGCACTATTTGGCCAGGATGATCGATGCGGGCGAAGACCCGCGTTTCATTGCCCGTCGGCTGGTGATCGCCGCGAGTGAGGATATCGGCATGGCCGATCCCACCGCGCTGACAACTGCCACTGCCGCCGCCCAGGCGGTGCAGCTGATTGGGCTGCCGGAGGGGCGCATCGTCCTAGCCCAAGCCGTGGTGCATCTGGCTACCGCGCCCAAATCCAATGCGGTGTATGTGGCGATCGATAAGGCGCTTCAGGATGTGCGCGAAGGAAAGAACTACCCCGTGCCGCAGCACCTGCGTGATGGTCACTATGAGGGGGCGAAGAAGCTGGGCAATGCGGTGGGCTATAGCTATCCGCACGACGACCCCCGCGGGGTAGTGGCCCAGCGCTATATCCCCGAGGCTTTGGACGATGCCGTCTACTATGAGCCGAGCACTCACGGTGCGGAAAAGCGCCTGTATGATTTTATCGGTCGCCTGCGCAGGATCGTGCGCGGCTAACGAGTAAAGTAACCCAGAGATTGACACTATTACCACGGTGAAGCGAGGAATTTTTTCGTGCAGACTCATGAGATCCGAGAGCGGTTTACGCAGCACTTCGTGAAGGCAGGCCATGAGGCCGTGCCTAGCGCCTCGCTGATTCTTGACGATCCCACCCTGCTGTTTGTGAACGCCGGCATGGTGCCCTTTAAGCCCTATTTCTTGGGCCAGCAAAACCCACCCTTTGCTCAGGGCACGGCCACCTCTATCCAGAAGTGTGTGCGCACCCTCGATATCGAGGAGGTGGGCATCACCACCCGCCACAACACCTTCTTCCAGATGGCCGGCAACTTCTCCTTTGGCCAGTACTTCAAGGAAGGCGCTATCACCCACGCTTGGGAGCTGCTGACCGGTGATGTGTCCGAGGGAGGCTACGGCCTCGACCCCGAGCGGCTGTGGGTGACGGTGTATCTGGACGATGACGAGGCCGCCGAGATCTGGAACAAGAAGATCGGCGTGCCCGCCGAGCGCATCCAGCGTCTGGGCATGGCGGATAACTACTGGTCCATGGGCATTCCCGGACCCTGCGGCCCGTGCTCGGAGATCTACTATGACCGCGGCCCAGAGTACGGCCAAGAGGGCGGCCCGGTGGCGGATGATAACCGCTACATGGAGATCTGGAACCTCGTGTTCATGGAGAATGAGCGTGGCGAGGGCACCGGCAAGGATTCCTTCGAGATCCTCGGCCCGCTGCCGAAGAAGAACATCGACACCGGCCTCGGTATCGAGCGCGTCGCCTGCATCCTGCAGGGCGTGGACAATGTCTACGAGACCGATCTGCTGCGCCCGGTGATCGAGGTGGCCGAGAATCTCACCGGCGCCAGCTACGGCGAGAACGACCAGAACGACATCCGCTTCCGCGTGATCGCCGATCACTCCCGCACTGGCATGATGCTCATCCTCGATGGCGTGACCCCGGGCAACGAGGGGCGCGGCTACATTCTGCGCCGCCTGCTGCGACGTATCATCCGTTCTGCCAAGCTGCTGGGTGCTACCGGCGAAACCATGGAACAGCTGATGAACACCATCATGGACACCATGGAGCTGTCCTATCCGGAGATCGCCGAGGCCCGCGCCCGCATCCTGCAGGTGGCCACCAACGAGGAAAAGGCCTTCCTGCGCACGCTGGAATCCGGCACCCACCTATTCGATAACGCCGCCGCTGAGGCACGCGCTAACGGTGCCACCAGCCTGTCTGGCGATAAGGTCTTTGCCCTACACGACACCTATGGCTTCCCGATCGACCTCACCCTCGAGATGGCCGCCGAGGCGGGGCTGGAGGTGGATCGTGCCGGCTTCGATCAGCTCATGGCCGAGCAGCGTGCCCGCGCCAAGGCCGATAACGTGGCCAAGAAGCACGGCCACGCCGACATGTCCGTCTATCGCGAGTTCGTGGATGAGCACCCGACTGAGTTCGTCGGCTTTGACAACCTCGAGGCCGAGTCCCGCGTGCTGGGGTTGATCCGTGATGGCCAGCTGCTTCAGGCCGCCACCCCGGGCGAGGAGGTCGAGGTGATCCTCGATGTCTCGCCTATGTACGCGGAGGCCGGTGGCCAGCTGGGTGACCGTGGTCGAATCACGGCCGGCTCGGCTGATCTTGAGGTCAGCGATGTGCAAAAGATCGGCAAGAAACTGTGGGTGCACAAGGCCCGCGTGCTCGGCGGGGAGCTGGGGGTGGGCACCCAAGTGCACGCCGCGGTGGATCCGGCGTGGCGTCACGCCGCCCGCCAGGCCCACTCCGCTACTCACCTCATTCACGCCGCGCTGCGGGAGGTGCTTGGGCCCACGGCTGTGCAGGCTGGCTCGATGAACAAGCCCGGCTACCTGCGTTTCGACTTCAACTACACTCAGGCACTGAGCCCGGAGCAGATGCAGCAGATCGAGCACATCACCAACCAGGCAGTGGATACCGACTATCAAGTGAACACCATCGAGACCACCTTGGACGAAGCCAAGGCCATGGGGGCGATGGCGCTGTTCGGCGAGAACTATGGGCACAATGTGCGCGTGGTCGAGATCGGTGGTCCTTTCTCCATGGAGCTGTGTGGCGGCACCCACGTGAGCCACTCCTCTCAGATCGGCCCAGTGGCCGTGCTCGGTGAGTCCTCGGTGGGCTCCGGGGTGCGCCGCATCGAGGCCTACTCGGGGCTGGATTCCTTCTCCTATCTTTCCCGCGAGCGGGCGCTGGCCGCTGGTCTGGCCAGCTCGCTGAAGGCCCCGAGCGAGGAGCTGCCCGAGCGCATCGCGCAGCTTACTGAGAAGCTCAAGGCCGCCGAGAAGCAGATCGCCCAGCTGCACAAGCAGCAGTTGGCCGCTCAGACTGGTGAGATTCTCTCCTCGGCCCGTCCGGCGGGCTCCTTCAAGCTGATCACCGCCCAGCTGGCGGACGGCCTCTCGGGTGGCGACCTGCGCGAGATGGCCTCCGATCTGAAGAATCGACTCGGTGAGCGCGCCGGTGTGGTGGTGCTAGCTAGCGATAATGGCGGCAAGGTGCCCTTCATCGTCGCCGCGACTGGCCAGGCTGTCTCCAACGGGGTCAAAGCCGGCGAGCTGGTGAAGCTCTTCGGTAGCCACATTGGCGGCCGTGGCGGTGGCAAGCCGGATATGGCTCAGGGGTCTGGCTCGGATGCCGCTGGAATCGAGGCCGGTTTCGCAGCGGTGCACGCAGAGCTCGAAGCCTAAAGGGGTTATATCGTCCCTCTCACCCATCCCGGTTTAGGGGATGGGTGATTCTGCTTTTCTAGGCGCGTGGCTTTTCGACGCCACCTCCCGTCACCACGGGCCCGACAGGCCCATAAGTCAAGCTCTGAAACTTGAAACAGTGGGGGTGGGATGGGGGAGGTTGGCGTCGAAAAGCCATACTGCTAGGCGAGACACGCGGGGATATTTATCACTAAACGGTCACGAATCGCTACATTGTAGGTGTAGCTATGTGCTCAATGCCCGTTGTGAAGATAGAAAGATGCGGATGGCCAATAAACCAACTCCCGATGAGCCTGGGGTCGATGACCCCGGGGCGGGCCGACGGCTCGGCGTAGATGTTGGGACGGCGCGCATTGGTGTCGCTATGTCGGATCGCGATGCCTCGCTGGCGATGCCGGTGGAGACCGTGCGGCGCCAGACCGGCTTCGGGGGGCGAGACTTAGCAGATATTGATCGTCTGATCGAGATCATCGAGGACGGTCAGGTAGTGGAGGTCGTGGTGGGTTTGCCCCGCGATCTCAAGGGACATGGCTCCAAGTCAGTCAAGCATGCCAAGGAAATCGCGTTCCGGATTAACCGGCGACTCAGCCGCGCAGGGAAGACGATCCCGGTGCGTTTCGCCGATGAGCGCCTCACCACCGTCGTGGCCACCCAGGCTTTGCACGCCTCGGGGCGATCGACGCGGGAGAGTCGGGATGTGATTGATCAGGCAGCTGCAGTGGAAATCTTGCAATCGTGGCTCGATGCGCGCGCTCAGCGCCTAAGCCGCGAGAGTGAGTAGTGAAGAATGTGAGAGGCACAAACAAGTTATGGCTCAACGTCCTCAAGCCCAGCGTGGTCGGCGCATGGAACCGGTGTATGTCAAAAGGCGCCAGCGCGGTGTGGCCATTTTGGTCGCCTCTCTGCTGCTCATCATCGGCTCTATCATCTACATCGCTGTGATGCGCGCCAATCCACCGAGCTTGGCCGACTATGCCGGTGACGGCAACGGCGAGATCGAGCTGGTGCAGATCAACGAGGGCGAGACCGTCTCCGAACTCGGAGTGGAGCTGGTCGATCGCGGCATTGTGAAATCCAATGGTGCTTTCCAAAAGGCGGCAGGCGCTAACCCCGACGCCGCTAATATCCAGCCCGGCTTCTATCGCCTGCAGGGGCAGATGAGTGCCGAAGCCGCCGTGGCGGCGTTGGTGGACCCGGCCAATAAGGCCGAGGCACTGCAGGTGCCCGGCGGGCAGACCCTCATGGATGTGCGCGTTGTGGGAGGCGATACCCGCCTGGGTATTCTCTCTGAAATCTCCCGCATCAGCTGCGAGGACCAGGCCGGCGACTGCATCAAGCTTCCCGATCTGGAAAAGGCTGCCGCCACCGCCAACCTGGAAGAGCTGGGAGTGCCCTCCTGGGCCATTGAGCCGGTGCGCGCCCGCGGCGAGGATCCTAAGCGCCTCGAGGGGCTGATCGCCCCCGGTACCTATGTGATCGACCCCAAGGCCGATGCCACCGCGGTGCTTAAGGATCTGGTGAGCCGCTCGACCAAGATGTACAACGACACCGACATTGTCGCCCGCGCCCAAGCCATTGGCCTGAGCCCCTACGAGCTACTCACCGCTGCGTCGCTGGTGGAGCGCGAGGCCCCGGCTGGCGACTTCGACAAGGTGGCCCGAGTGATCCTCAACCGTCTCCATGAGCCGATGCGCCTTGAGTTCGACTCGACCGTGAACTACGGCCTGCCCGAGGTGGAGGTGGCCACCACCGATGAGGATCGCGCCCGCGTGACCCCGTGGAACACCTACGCCAAGGAAGGCCTGCCGGAAACCCCGATCGCTGCGCCCTCCGAGGAGGCGCTGCGGGCCATGGAAAACCCGGCCGAGGGTAATTGGCTGTTCTTCGTCACCGTGGACAAGGACGGCACCACCGTGTTCAACGACAACTTCGAGCAGCACCAGGCCGACACCCAGCGCGCAATCGACAACGGCGTGCTCGACAGCGGCCGTGAGGCCCCGGAGCCGGCCGAACCCCCGGCACCGGAAGCGCCGCCCGCGCCGGAGGCGCCCTAGCGACACGGTCGACCGCCGCTGCGGCTGCGGCCTTGACGCTCGAGTTGTGGCCTTGATGCACACCCGCTCCCGAAAGCTTCGGGGGCGGGTGCTGTGCGTCAATAGTGCTGTGTCTTGGAGTATGGGCGGTGCGCCGATGCATTTGGGAGCGCGGCATGGCGTCGTTGCTGCTAGCGCGCTGCGCCTCACGGGCCTGCTGCTAGCGCGCTGCGCCTCACGGCTCCTGCGCCTAGCGCCCCCGCGCGCGGGAGTTGTGTGGACACCGTGTGGGCTAGGGGAGACAATGGCACACATGCCTTATGCAGCAGTTGTTGGATCCCCGATTGATCATTCGCTCTCTCCGGTGTTGCACAACGCCGGTTATCTGGCCGCTGGGTTGAGCCAGTGGAGCTATGGCCGCCGCGAGGCCACCGCCGAGCAGCTTCCAGCGCTGATGGCTGAGGCCGCTCAGAACCCCGACATGGCTGGGTTGTCGGTGACAATGCCCTGCAAGTTCGAAGCCGCTGCCCATGCGGCAGAGCTCAGCCCGCGGGCACGTGCCATCGGCTCGGCCAACACATTGGTGCGTACCGAGTCCGGCTGGCGGGCAGATAACACCGACGTGGAAGGAATCCACGGCGGGCTCGGAGTGCTGGGGGTAGACATCGCCGATCAGCCGGTGGTGATCATCGGTGGTGGCGGCACAGCCCGCCCAGCTGTCTATGCCGCAGGCGAGCTTGGGGCCGCGGAGATCACCGTGATCAACCGCAGCGATAAATCCGAGCAGCTGCAAGAGCTAAGCGCCGCACCCGTGCGGTGGCTGTCTTGGGAGCACACCGGAGACATCGCCGAGGTCTGTCGCCGCAGCGCCGTGGTGATCTCCACGGTGCCCGCCGCGGTGGTGGCGGGTGCGGAGGAACTCATAGCCCAAGCCCCAGTGTTTGATGTGATCTATGATCCCTGGCCCACCCCGCTCGTTGCGCTCGCCCGCGAAAGGGGCATGGCGTGTGTGGGTGGGCTGAGCATGCTTGCCCACCAGGCGTTTAGCCAATTCGAGCAATTCACCGGCGTGGCCGCCCCACGGGAGTCGATGGTGGCCGCGCTAGCAGAAGCAACGGGAGTGCCGGCCACGGAGATCGCCTGCGCCCGCTAAATGTTTAGCCCCTTCTCCGTGAGGGGTGGATACAGACACAGATCTTGGGGGAGATTGTGGGGGACATTATTGTCGCGGCACATGGCGGCATCACTTATCTCGGTATGAGCGCACTGTGTGTGCTGCTCATCGTCGTGGCCGGGTGGGATCGCATCCACGCTCGTCTGCCCAATGCACTGACTGGCACTGCATTGATCTTGGCACTGGTGCTGTATCCCAGTGCGTGGTGGGGTGGGGCGCTGTGGGCCGGATGCTATGGCCTCGCATGGTGGCGTCGGTGGGGCATCGGCGGGGGAGACGTTAAACTCGCCGCCTCTCTCGGCATTATCGCTGCAGCTCAGGGTGCACTTGTGCTGCCCTGGGTGATCGCAGGGGCGGCACTTCTCACGCTTATCGACGCCACCTTGAACCACCTCAGCAACACGCCGTCCCCCACGCCCCGCGGACGTGTGCCGCACGGGCCGGGCATGGTGGCGGCCACGCTCGTAGTTGTGGCGCTTGGTGCCTGAGCATTAAGGCGGGGAAATTAAACGGGGGTAGATGTGCATGTACCCGCACTCGACGTGCAAGAATATGGGGCATGCTTCGATGGACTACAGCTGGGGAATCCCACGGTCAAGCCCTAATCGCCACCATGGAACACCTACCTGCGGGTGTGCCGATCACAGTGGAGGAGATCTCGGCGCATCTCGCTCGCCGTCGCCTCGGCTATGGCCGCGGTGCACGCATGAAGTTCGAAGCCGATGAGCTCTCGCTGCTCACCGGGGTGCGCCACGGGCAGACCCTGGGCGCGCCGATCGCCATCATGATCGGCAACACCGAATGGCCCAAGTGGACCACCATCATGTCCGCCGCGCCCTTGGATGAAAGCGATCCCGAGGTACAGAAGGCCTTGTCCTCCGGGCGGGGCGCCAAGCTCACCCGTCCGCGGCCTGGCCACGCTGATTTCGCCGGCATGATCAAATACGGCTTCGACGAGGCCCGCCCGGTGCTAGAGCGCGCCTCTGCGCGAGAAACCGCAGCCCGGGTGGCCTTGGGGGTGCTGGCCCGTAACTTCCTGCGGGAAACCATCGGCGTGGAGGTGTTCTCCCACGTGATCTCGATCGGTGAATCCGATCCTTATCAGGGTCCCACCCCCAGCTTCGAGCAGCTAGATGAGATCGATGCCTCCCCAGTGCGCGCTGCCGATAAGGCTTCCGAGAAGTCCATGATCGCCTGCATCGATCAGGCGAAAAAATCCGGCGATACGCTTGGCGGGGTCGTGGAAGTGGTGGTCAACGGCCTGCCCATTGGTTTGGGTTCCTATATCTCCGGCGAGGACCGCCTCGATGCGCAGCTGGCCGCAGCCATCATGGGTATTCAGGCCATCAAGGGTGTCGAGATCGGCGATGGTTTCCTCGAGGCTGTGCGCCCAGGGTCGCGCGCCCATGATGAGATGGTGCGCAGCGAGGACGGGGTCGATCGCCTCTCTAACCGGGCCGGTGGCCTGGAGGGCGGTATGACTAATGGCCAGCCGCTGATCGTGCGCGCTGCGATGAAGCCGATCTCCACGGTGCCGCGCGCCCTGCAGACGGTGGATATGGCCTCTGGCGATGCTGCCACCGCCATTCACCAGCGCTCAGATGTGTGTGCTGTTCCGGCCGCAGGGGTGGTGGCCGAGGCCATGGTCGCTCTGGTTCTTGCCCGTGCTGTGCTGGCAAAATTCGGCGGCGACTCGCTTGCTGAGACCAAGCGAAATGTCGATACTTATACCGAAAGCGTTGCTAAGCGATTGGAGTTCTAGAAACACATGGGAACCCCTCGAGTTGTTCTCGTTGGCCTGCCTGGGGCGGGGAAATCCACCATCGGCCGCCGCTTGTCTAGGGCGCTGAACATCCCCCTTGTGGATACTGACCAGATGATCGCCGAGCGCGAGGGTCAGTCCTGCGGGGAGGTCTTTTCCCGGCTCGGCGAGCAACAGTTCCGTGCTCTTGAAGCCGAGGTGATCGCCGAGGCGCTGGATCAAGACGCCATCGTTTCGCTCGGCGGCGGGGCAGTGGTCACCGACTCGGTGCGTGCCGCGCTCGATAACCACTCGGTGGTGTGGATCGATGTCTCCGTAGACGAAGGCGTTCGCCGCACCAGCCAGGATTCCTCCCGCCCGATCCTCCAAGCAGGCGATCTCCGCGAGCGCTACCAGCAGCTCTACGATGAGCGCCTCGGCTACTACAAGGATGTGGCCACCTTCCGGATCCGCTCAGATGAGCGCAGCCCCCAGCGGGTGGTGGCAGATGTGCTCGCCTATCTCGAGACCGTCTGCGAACCCGAGCCCAGCGTCTAGCCACTAGCTGCAAAGGACAATCATGCGTTCCATTCCTGTCAACGGCGCCTCGCCCTATGAGGTTGTTATCGACCACGGCATTGCCGTTGCGCTCACCGAGCTAGTACGTAGCGCCGCAGATGCTCGCAAGGTGGCGATCATTCACCAGCAGCCCGTACACGCCATTGCGGCGCGTATCGACGCCGCCCTCAGCGCCACCGGTATCGAGGTGCATCAGCTGGAGCTAGCCGATGCCGAAGCCGGAAAAACCCTTGCCGAGGCCGGCCGCATGTGGGACGAGCTGGGTCGGCTCGAATTCTCCCGCCGCGACGTGGTGGTCTCTGTTGGCGGCGGCGCCTGCACCGATGCCGCTGGTTTTATCGCCGCCTCGTGGATGCGCGGTATCAAGGTGATTCATTGCCCCACGACGCTACTGGCGATGGTCGACGCAGCCGTCGGCGGCAAAACCGGAATCAATACCGCGGCGGGGAAGAACCTTGTGGGCGCTTTCCACGAGCCTTTTGGGGTGTTCATTGATCTTGACTGTCTCGAGAGTCTGCCGCGGGAGGAGATCATCGCCGGTTCGGCGGAGATCATCAAAACCGGCTTTATTCGTGACCCGAAGATTCTGGATCTCTACGAATCAGACCCAGCCGCCTGCTTGGACCCGAATGGCCATCTGCCTGAGCTTATCGCCCGCTCTGTGGCGGTGAAAGCCGCAGTGGTGGCTGCTGATCTGAAGGAATCCAACCTGCGCGAGATCCTCAACTATGGCCACACTTTCGGCCATGCTGTGGAGCTGAACGAGAACTTCCGTTGGCGCCACGGCAACGCGGTAGCTGTGGGCATGATGTTTGTGGCTGCGCTGAGTCACATCCGCGGCGAGCTTGCCGAAGCGGAGGTCGAGCGCCACCGCGCGATCATCTCCAGCGTGGGGCTGCCCACTGGCTACAACGGCGCCAGCTTTGATCAACTGCTCGCGGGCATGCGCAAGGATAAAAAGAACCGCGGCGGCAGCATCCGCTTCGTCGGGCTCACTGGGGTGGCTCAGACCACCCGGCTCGACGACACCACCGACGAGCAGCTTCGCGGCGCCTATGAGCAGGTGGTGGCATGGACGTCCTAGTACTTAACGGGCCGAACCTCAACCGTCTGGGCAAACGCCAACCTGAAGTGTATGGCACCACCACGCTTGTCGACGTCGAGCAGCGGATCATCACCCGCGCCCACGAGCTGGGCCTTGCGGTTGAGTGCCGCCAATCTAATCACGAGGGTGAGCTGATCGAGTGGGTGCATGACGCCGCCGATCGTGGGGCAGCGGTCATCATTAACCCCGGCGGGTTCACCCATACCTCGGTGGCGCTTCGTGATGCTCTTGCCGAGATCGCTGATGGCCGAGGCTTCGTGGAGGTTCATATTTCGAATGTGCACGCCCGCGAGCCTTTCCGCCAACACTCCTATCTCAGCCCCATCGCCCTAGGCGTAATAGCTGGGCTGGGAGTGAAAGGCTACGAGCTCGCTCTGGAGTTTTTGGCCGAGTGCATCACCTAGAGTTGAGCTAGATCGAGACCATAACTGACTACGCCGAGAGGGGCCTTACATAGATGTCTTTGAGCGATACCCGTTTCCTCACCCGCCGCCGTGCACTGTCCGCCCAGTTAAATAGCCAGCGCATTGACGTCATGCTGGTCACCCACCTCACTCACGTGCGCTATCTCTCCGGTTTCTCCGGATCCAACGCGGCGCTGTTAGTGAATAAGGACCTCACCGCCCGCATCGCCACCGACGGCCGCTACACCACCCAAATCGCGGAAGAGGTTCCGGATATCGAGGCGGTGCTGGAACGTCGTTGCGCTACTGGTCTACTCAAGCGGGTAGAAGGGCATCGCCGCGTGGGCTATGAGGCGGACTACATCACCGTCTCTCAGCTGCAGGCGCTCGAGAAGGCCTGTCCCGAGGATGTCACCCTGGTTCCGGTCAGCGGCATTATCGAAGAGCTGCGGCTGAAAAAGGACGATGTAGAAAAGCAGCGGCTACGCGAGGTGGCCGCGCTGGCCTCCCAGGCCTATGTGGACATGTTGGCAGCCGGCGAGGTTGCCGCGGGCCGTACCGAGCGCCAGATTGCCGCCGACCTGGAATACCGCATGCGTATGCTCGGCTCGGAGCGGGTGTCTTTTGACACTATCGTCGCCTCTGGCCCGAACTCTGCCAAGCCCCATCACAGCGCCGGCGATAGAGTGCTCGAAGTTGGCGATATCGTCACCTTCGATTTCGGCGCCCACGACCGTGGATTCAATTCGGATATGACCCGGACGATCATGATCGGCGAGTGCACCGACTTCGCCCGCGAGATCTACGAGATCGTGCTCAAGGCCCAGCTTGCCGGGGTAGAGGCCTCTCGGCCCGGCGCTAAGCTCGCCGATATTGACCGCGCCTGCCGCGAAGTGATCGAGGACGCCGGTTATGGTGAATACTTCGTGCACTCCACCGGCCACGGCGTGGGCTTAGATGTGCACGAGGCACCGGCCGCCGCCCAGGGCCGCACGGAGGTGCTGGCCAAGGACATGACTCTCACTATCGAGCCTGGTATTTATGTTCCCGGCAAGGGTGGGGTGCGCATCGAAGATACCCTCATCATCACCGATGGCGAGCCTGAGATTATTACCAAGGTGAGCAAGCAGCTCACCGTGGTGTAGTCTGGTTTGGTCAAGTACACGCTTTCATATTGTTGAGTGCTCGCGCCGCGCGGCGGGTGCGGAGGACATCTTGGTTCTTCGTCTTAGCCGCGGTCGTTGGGCGCGGGCCCCGAAGGAGCTAAACACGTGGCAACTACCGCCGATTTCAAGAATGGTCTTGTGCTGAAGATCGATAACAAGCTGCAGCAGATTATCGAGTTCCAGCACGTTAAGCCGGGCAAGGGCCCCGCATTCGTGCGCACCAAGCTGAAGGATGTCGTCTCCGGCAAGACCGTGGATAAGACCTTCAACGCCGGTGTGAAGGTGGAGACCGCGCTGGTGGACCGCCGCGACATGACCTACCTGTACAACGACGGCTCTGCCTACGTGTTCATGGATGATAAGACCTTCGAGCAGGTTGAGCTCGAGCCGCACCTGATCGGTGACTCCGCCCGCTTCCTGCTGGAAAACATGCCCGTGCAGGTGTCCTTCCACGAGGGTGAGGCCCTCTTCGCTGATCTGCCGGTTGCTGTGGAGCTCAAGGTTGAGCACACCGATCCGGGCCTGCAGGGCGATCGTTCCACCGGCGGCACCAAGCCCGCTACCCTCGAGACCGGTGCTGAGATCCAGGTGCCGCTGTTCCTCGAGACCGGCAATGTGGTGAAGGTGGACACCCGCACCGGCGAGTACCTCTCCCGCGTGAACAACTAATCACCCATATACTCTTCGGCTAGCACGTCTCGCGGGGATTCACCGCGGGGCGTGTGCCGTGTTTTCACTATCAGGAAGTTTTTGAGGCGACTGTGACTGACTTCAAGCGGCGGGGAACTCGCTACAAGGCGCGTCGTCGCGCCGTTGACATCCTCTTCGAGGCCGAGGCCCGCGATCGTGACCCAGTGGCTCTGGTGGAGGAGCGTTCGACGCTGTCGCGTGACCGCGACTCGGGCGTGGCCCCGATCAAGCCTTATACTCGCGAGATCGTCAGCGGTGTCGCAGTAGAGCTCGACCGCATCGATGAGATCATCGAACGCTACCTTGCCGCCGAGTGGGAGCTGGATCGCCTGCCGGCAGTGGATCGGGCCATCTTGCGTGTTTCCGGGTGGGAGCTGCTCTACAATCCTGACGTGCCGCGCGGCACCGCAGTGGTGGAAGGCGTGGAGCTGGGAAGTGAATATTCCACGCCTCAGGCCTCGCCCTATATCCACGCGGTGTTGGACGCGGTGGCAACGAACCTCGATGCCATCAAAGCCGAGGAGCTCGAGCCCGCAGCCGAGGAGACCACAGACGAGGAGACCTATGAGGGGCCGTCCTCCGCAGAAGAGATCGAGCGTGACAACGCTGAGCTCGAAGGACCTGTGCCCGTTAATCCTGAGGATGTGGCTGACTCGTGGGAGGAAGAACACGGGGTAGCAGCTGTGGAGGAAAGCGAGCAGGTGGATGCGCACACCTTGAGCGCTGCACTCGATGCGGATGACACCGCGGCTGCCACCGAGGACAGCTCTGCTGAGGAGGAGCAGCCACAGTAGCTTCTTTCCATCTCAACTAGGCGTAGAAACACACCGCCGCACGGGCCTTAAGCAGCGCCGTCGGCGGTGTGATGCTGTCTCGGGGGTTTACTCCTCGGAATCGGGTTCGGTCCACGGGCCGTTGAGTACCGGCGGCATCCACTCGGATGGCGGGGCCTCTACGGTGCTGGGGGTAGCTAGGGTCTGGCTCAGCCAGTGCAGGGCATCGGCTACATCGAAACAGCAGCGCAGCACATGGCGTTCGAGGCCGGATGAATCGAGGGAGTCGACAAGAAAGATGGCGGCGGTAGCAATGGCGGTAAGCTCCTCGCCGCGGGTGGTGGGGCCTATACCCAGCTTCGCGTGATGGCCCTCTTGATGGTAGGCGTTGGCCGCAAGAACGGCGTCTCGGCGCTGCTCGGCGCTGTAGCTGGGACGCAGTGCTTCGCGGGCGCTGATGAACATGATCCCTGGCGGGCGGAGGTAGGCGTGAAACACCATCGGGTGGCCGGGCAGACAGAAGCGGATACTGTTATCGCGGCCAATGATGCGGCCTCGGGCGGCGATCACCTCGGAGAGGTGCAGGAAGGTCACGCTCATAGGGGTGGGCTTTCTACGATCGGCATGGCGGATGGGCGCAGCATGAATCGGTGCTGCTGATCGATAGCCCCGCACACATCGGGAAGGAAATGCTCCACCTCGATGTAGTAAACATCCACCATGGCGAGATAGTGATCAACTGCCTCGCCAAGATCGGTCTCGCTGCACTGAGAGGCGTCCGGTAGATGCATCACACAGCCCATGCCAAGGGTGGCGTCTTCATCGGTAATCATGTAGCCGATCGGCTGGATGCGGTGAATATTCCAAAAGTCCACAAAGTTGGTGAGCCGGTCGAGCTTATCTACGGCCGCACGCTCGCGCCACACTCCATGCACCACCAATGCATCACGATAGGGATCGTAGGTGATCTCTACCATCGCCCGATCGAGAGTGACAAGGAAGGACTCGTGGCCAAAGTTCACCGGCAACCGCACGCTACGCAGCCACGCGTGCACGGCCTCAAAGATGCGTAGTGCTGCGGGGTGGGATCGGCGCGCCACGATAGCTCAGCTCACTTATCCCCGAGATCCTGCAACGCCTTCATACCGGCGAGTACCAAATCGATGCGGATTTCGAGGGATTCCTTCAACTGGGCGTCGCTCATGTAGGCCGAGACAGGAAACTCGGATTCGGTGCGCAGTCCGTGGGTCTCACCAGAGACAGCCACCACGGCCTTTACCCCGTGCAGCCTGGCGTTGAAGTGGTTGCAGGCGGCGAACCACTTGCCGTCCATGGTTTCCAAGGGATGGTCGGCGCGCACGATCACCGATTGGTTATCCAACACGGCGATGAAGGTGTCGATGCCATTGAGGCGGGCATGGCCGACATCGTTGAGGTCGATATCTTCCAGCTCAATATCAACGTGGGAGAGAATCTCTTTGACGCGGGCATAGGTGACGGCGGACAGATCAGGCACGGTCGTCTCCTTCTTCGGTGGTGGTCTCGGTGGTGGTGGGCTCCTCGGTGGCATCCGGGGCGGGCTCGGCGTGGGGGCGCTCCCAGGTGACGAGATCGGGGAAGGATGCGGCGAGATAGTCGCAGGCGGTAGCCGTGGCGGTGAAAAAAGAAACTACGAATAGACCCAGCTGATTGTGGGTGTAGCCTCCAGCGTTATTGAGTGCCGGCAAGGCCCGCTGCATGTGCACCTCCACGCCGCCCTCCTCACTGGAGGCGGCGCCGACATACATGGTGGGTTTGATCTCTAGCACATTCCACTCGTGGGCAGCCTGCAGCAGTTCATTGCCCTGCTCGGGTGCGGGTTCGCCGCGCCAGCGGGCGTCGAGAAGCAGTGTGCCCTCGTGCACCACGATGCCAATGGCTGCATCATAAAATCCGGTACGGACGGCGCCTTCGATGGTGTCGAACTCGAGCTCTTGCTCGCGGAGCACCGCGGCCACGCGTTCGATCGTAATGGGCATGAGTAGCTGTTCGTCGGCAGGGGTGTCGGCAGAATCCACCGTCTAGCTCCTTAGGTAGCGATACTGTGCGGGAGGGGACAAATGCTCGGGCGTCTATCGCCCGACCGGGATCTTAAGCCTCGGAGGTGGAGGCGGTGTTCAACAGCGCCTCTCCGCCGAGCTCGTGGGCAAAGGCCTCGGGCAATAGGTTGTGGGTGAATCGGTGACCCAATTGTTCAAACTTGGCGGGCACGGCGTTTTGGGAGGTCATCAGCAGCTCCTCGGAGGCGATGGGGCCCATCACCAGCTTGGGTGCCACTGCCGGAATCGGCACCACGAACTTGCGGTGCATCGCCCCCTGCAGGGCCTCGCTGAACTCCTCCGAGCGCACAGGTGCAGGGCCGGTGGCGTTGAAGGGTCCAGACATCTGCGGATCGAGGGCGGCGCGGATGTACATGGAGGTGAGATCGTCGATGCTCACCCACGGTAGATAACCGCCCTCTGTGCCCACCTGCGGGGCCAGCCCAGCGGCGAAGGCTGCGCGCAAACCGGGCAGAATGCCGCCGGCGGCGCTCATGACGAGGCCAGTGCGCAGATTAACCACGCGGGCACCCGCTTCGCGTGCCGGGGCGCAGGCGTCCTCCCAATCGGCAACCACATCGGCGAGGAAGCCTTCGCCACGCTCGGCGTTTTCATCCAGCAGCTCGTCGCCGCGGTCGGGGCCATAAAAGCCCACGGCGGAGGCCACCACCATGGTGGTGCAGGTCTTGGAGGCGGCAACCAACTCCGCCAAACGGCGGGTCGGGGTGATGCGCGAGTGGCGGATCTTCTCTCGGTGGGTTTCGCTCATGCGCCCAGCGATGGATTCGCCCGCGAGGTGAATGAGTACATCCACGCCCTCGAGTAGGTCTTCATCCGGCAGGGTGGTGTGCCAGCGGCGCTGCCCAGGGGCCAGATCGCTGCCGCGCTTGAGCTCAATCACGGTGTGGCCTGCGGTACGCAGCTGGGCGCCAAGATGGGTGCCTACTAAGCCACCGGAGCCGGTAAGTGCGATGGTCAGCGGTTGTGCTGGCGCGCCTTCGATGGACTGAAACTCTTGGATGCGGGTGAGATCTTCGAGCAGCTGGTGTTGCCGGTAGGCGAAGGCGGCTTCGAGGAAGCTGCCGGGCAAGCGAGTATGCACAGTGTCGGTAATGCGGGTGCCGGCGGGGTCGTCGGCGAAGGCGTGCACATGGCGCCACTGCGAGAGCACGCGCATGGGGGCGTTCACGCACACGTCGGTAAATTGCCGCCCCTCGTGGTAGCCGGCCAGATCGTGCTTAGCCACCCATTTCAGCCCAGCGGGAAGCGAAAATTCGGTGGTTCCGGTAGCCAAAGATGAGGCTTGTTTGACCGGGGTCATGGGCACGAAGGGCGGGGTCAGCCGCACCACCGCCCCAGGGCGGGTGTGCCACTGCCACACATCTGATCGAGGGAAGGGAAGAACGTGCTCGGTTGAAATACCCACGTGGGCTGGTGACCTCCTAGAAGCGGCGGTGAGTGTATGTGTGTCGATTATACGGAGACAACCGGACACTGCCATGAGATTCTTCTCTCGTCTGCGGCGGTGATGCTGGCCGAGGTGAGCGTCGATAAGCGCAGTGCCCTTGAGTGGGGTTAGCGCCGGCACTGATGGCCTAGTGGTGCTGGCGGGCTAGTGCTAAGGTGTGTAGGCGATAAAGTTCATAGGATTCAGTGGCTGTATATATAAGCAGTCGCGGTGTCTGATGACATCCTTTAACGGACCGCACAGAGAGGCGGGGAAGGAGGTCACGATGGCAACGCAATTAATGAGCGCCGATGATGTCGGACGCACAATTGCGCGCATCGCGCACCAAATTATTGAAAAAACAGCACTTGATGCTGAGAAGGAATCCGCACGCCCAGAGGTGTGCCTCATGGGTATTCCTTCCGGGGGAGTGCCGCTGGCCTCGCGCTTGGCGGCCAAGATTGAAGAATTCTCGGGTGTCGCCGTGAGCGTAGGCACGCTCGATACCACCTTGTATCGCGATGATCTGCGCCATCGAGCGCATCGCGCACTCGAGCCCACCACCATTCCCGATGCCGGTATCGATGGCATCACTGTGGTGTTGGTGGATGATGTGCTCTATTCCGGTCGCACCATTCGCGCCGCCTTGGATGCGCTGCGCGATATTGGCCGCCCGCACTGTGTGCAGCTGGCGGTGCTGGTGGATCGTGGCCACCGTGAGCTGCCCATTCGCGCGGACTACGTGGGCAAAAACCTTCCCACCTCCGTCAACGAGGGCGTGACTGTACTGCTTGAGGAGATTGACGGCAAGGACGCCGTGGAGATCTCCCGTATTTCTCAATCCGGCGAATCCGCCACCACCCGCGAGTAGCGCTGCTGCCGCGGGAGCGTCAGCCACGCCGCCGCGGTGAGCACGTGCTCTCGAGAACCTAGTGAGCTAGAGGCTAATGAAACACCTGCTTTCTATTGAGGACCTCGATAAAAACGAGATCCTGTCCATCATGGATGAGGCGGACAAGTTCCTGGAACTGTTGTCTCACCGCGAGATTAAGAAGCTGCCGACTCTGCGTGGTCGCACCATCTTCACTCTTTTTTATGAAAACTCCACCCGCACTCGCTCTTCCTTTGAGACCGCGGGCAAGTGGATGAGCGCGGACGTGATTAATATTTCCGCCTCCTCGTCCTCGGTGAAGAAAGGCGAATCGCTCAAGGACACCGGCTTGACTCTTGGTGCTGTGGGGGCGGATGCGATCATCATTCGCCACCCCGCCTCGGGCGCGGCGGAGCAGTTGGCCCGCTGGGTAGCCCCGGGCGGCCAGGGTCCGAGCGTGATCAACGCCGGCGATGGCTCCCATCAACACCCCACCCAGGCCCTGCTGGATGCGGTAACGATGCGTCAGCGACTCGGCAGCATCGAGGGCAAGAAGATCGCAATTGTGGGCGATTGCTTGCACTCCCGCGTGGTGCGTTCGAACGTGGATCTGCTCACCACCTTGGGTGCGGAGGTCACCCTGGTGGCCCCGCCCACGCTCCTGCCTTTCGGGGTGGAGAGCTGGCCGGTGACCGTGTCCTATGAGATGGATCCGGTGCTGGCCGATAAGGATGCAGTCATGATGCTGCGCGTGCAGCAAGAGCGCATGAACGGCGGGTTCTTCCCCTCGCACCGCGAATACGCCACCCTCTACGGAATGAGCAAGGCTCGGCTGGCCCAGCTGAAAGACGATGCCATCGTGATGCACCCTGGTCCGATGCTGCGCGGCATGGAAATCAACGACTATGTGGCCGACGCCCCGCAGACAGCCGTGCTGCAGCAGGTGTCTAACGGTGTGCACGTGCGTATGGCCGTGCTCTTTACCCTGCTCTGCGGCCAGGGAAGCCCCCGCGAGTAAACCCCCGAAGGAGACAGTCAATGAGTACAGAAACCACCTATCCTGCCACTGGGGAACTCGCGCCTGCCGCCGAGGGCACCCTGCTCATCCGCAACGCCCGCCCTTATGGGGAAGGCGAGCCCGTTAATGTCCTCATCCGCGATGGCGTGATCGCCAACTTGGACGCCCCGGCTGATACCGAGGCCGATCGCAGTATCGACGCCGCCGGCTCGGTGCTCCTGCCCGGGCTGGTGGATATTCACGTACACCTGCGCGAGCCAGGCCGAGAAGATACCGAAACGATTGCCACCGGTTCCGCAGCAGCCGCCAAGGGCGGATTCACCGCCGTGTTCACCATGGCCAACACCCAGCCGGTGATGGACCAGCCGGTCATCGCCGAGTCCGTGTGGTTCAAGGGCCAGCAGATTGGTTTGTGCGATGTGCACCCGGTGGGCTCGATCACGAAGGGGCTCAAGGGCGAAACCCTCACCGAGTTCGGCATGATGGCCAACTCCGCAGCCAAGGTGCGCATGTTCTCCGATGACGGGGTGTGCGTGAACAACCCCCAGGTGATGCGCCGAGCCCTGGAATACGCCAAGGGCCAGGACGTGCTGCTCGCCCAGCACTGCGAGGACGCCCGCCTCACCGAAGGTGCGGTGGCACACGAGGGGGAGATGGCCGCTCGGCTGGGACTGCGCGGCTGGCCGCGCGTGGCAGAGGAATCCATCGTGGCCCGCGACGCCATCATGACCCGCGATTACGGTGCCCGCATGCACATTTGTCACGCCTCCACCGAGGGCACCGTCACGCTCGTGCGCTGGGCTAAGGACTGCGGCATTCCGCTCACCGCCGAGGTGACACCGCACCATCTCTTGCTTCACGACGCTCGCCTGCGCAACTTCGACGGCCGGGACCGAGTCAACCCGCCGCTGCGGGAGAAGTCCGATACCGAGAAGCTGCGTGACGCCTTGCTTGACGGCACCATCGATTGCGTGGCCACCGACCACGCCCCGCACGGCTCCGAGGAGAAGTGCTGCGAGTTCTCCGAGGCCAAAAACGGCATGCTGGGTTTGGAAACCTCCTTGGCGATTGTGCACCAGATCTTCGTGGAATCTGGGCTGGCCGATTGGCGCTTCGTGGCGAAGGTGATGAGTGAAAAGCCCGCCGAGATCGTTCGCCTGCCCGGCCATGGCCGCCCCATCGCAGTAGGCGAGCCCGCCAATCTCACCGTGGTGAACCCGAATAGCCCGTGGACCGCCCGCGGCGAGGAGATGGACTCCAAGGCCGATAACACCCCCTACGAGGGCATGGACTTTAACGCCCAAGTCACCCACACGATCCTGCGTGGCGCACTGACCTACACACGGCGCTAGACAGCGGCCGCGGCGAGAGCCTCCACCCGCCTCGTCGCGCCCGCACCGCACACCGAGCTTTATACCTACAGCTTTAAAAACACATTTTTTCGAAAGGCCCTCACACAGTGACTACTGAGACCACCCCCTCTGAGGCCAGCACCCGGCCCGCAGTGCTCGTGCTCGCCGACGGCAACACCTACCGCGGGCTTGCCTTCGGCGCCGAAGGCAATGCCTTTGGCGAGGCCGTGTTTACCACCGCCATGACCGGTTATCAGGAGACGATGACCGATCCCAGCTACCACAAGCAGATGGTGGTGATGACCGCCCCGCAGATCGGTAACACCGGCTGGAACGATGAGGATAACGAGTCCCGCGAAGACAAGATCTGGATCGCTGGGCTGATTATCCGCGATCTTTCCCACACTGTCTCTAACTGGCGTGCCCGCCGCAGCCTAGAGGAAGAGATGATCTCCCAGGGGCTGGTGGGCATTAAGCACGTGGACACCCGCGCCATCGTGCGCCACCTGCGTAACTACGGCTCCATCAAGGCGGGGGTCTTTACTGGCGAAGACGCCTTGCTGGACACCGAGGAGCTGGTGCGCCGGGTAGAGCAGCAAGAAGACATGGAAGGGGCAAACCTCTCCGCCGATGTCAGCTTGGACACCCCGCAGATCCTCGAGCCCACCGGCGAGGTGAAAGCCACCGTGGTGGCCTATGACATGGGCATTAAGTCCAATACCCCGCGCAACCTGCTGGCCCGCGGAATGCGCACCGTGCTGGTGCCGGCGAACTATCCCTTCGAGAAGGCCATGGAGTTCAACCCCGACGGAGTGTTTATCTCCAATGGCCCGGGTGATCCCGCCACCGCCGATGAGATGGTGGGCATCGTGCAGCAATTCCTAGACAAGGACGTGCCGATCTTCGGTATCTGCTTTGGCAACCAGATCCTGGGCCGCGCCTTCGGTATGAACACCTACAAGCTCAAGTTCGGTCACCGCGGCGTGAACATCCCCGTGAAGAACCACGTGCAGGGACACATCGAGATCACCGCTCAAAACCACGGCTTCGCCCTCGAAGGCGAGGCAGGCCAAGAATTCGACACCGCCTATGGCCCCGCACTGGTCACGCACACCTGCCTTAATGATGGCGTGGTCGAGGGCGTGGCGCTGAAGAGTGGGCGTGCCTTCTCCGTGCAGTACCACCCCGAGGCCGCCGCCGGGCCGAATGATGCCAACCCGCTCTTTGACCAGTTCGCCGAGCTGGTGGCCGAAGACATTGCCGCCAAGAGCACCGCCGGTAGCTCCAGCAACGAGCAGAACTAAGCACACCAGGAAGAGAAAGAGGAATACAGACAATGCCGAAGCGCACTGACATCAATCACGTCCTGGTTATCGGATCCGGCCCCATTGTGATCGGCCAGGCCTGCGAGTTCGACTACTCCGGCACCCAGGCGTGCCGCGTGCTCAAGCAGGAGGGGATGCGGGTAACCCTCATCAACTCCAACCCGGCCACGATCATGACTGATCCCGAGTTCGCTGATCACACCTATGTAGAGCCAATCCACCCTGATTACATTGAGAAGATCTTTGCCAAAGAGATCGAGGAAGGCCACCCGATCGACGCGGTGCTGGCCACCCTGGGTGGGCAGACTGCTCTCAACGCCGCCATCGCGTTGGATCGCCGCGGCAGCTTGGAGAAGTACAACGTAGAGCTCATCGGTGCCGATATCCCCGCGATTCAGCGGGGCGAGGATCGCCAGAAGTTTAAGGACATCGTGGCCAAGATCGGCGGCGAGTCCGCACGCTCGCGCGTGTGCCACAACATGGACGAGGTGCACGAGACAGTGGCCGAGCTGGGTCTGCCGGTCGTGGTGCGCCCCTCCTTCACCATGGGCGGGCTGGGCTCCGGTCTGGCCTTCGATAACGATGATCTCGAGCGCATCGCCGGCGGCGGATTGGCTGCCTCCCCAGAGGCCAACGTGCTCATCGAGGAGTCCATCCTCGGTTGGAAGGAATACGAGCTGGAGCTGATGCGCGATGGCGATGACAACGTGGTGGTCATCTGCTCGATCGAAAACGTCGATGCTCTCGGCGTGCACACCGGCGATTCCGTTACCGTGGCTCCGGCCATGACGCTCACGGACCGCGAGTTCCAGAAGATGCGCGATCAGGGTATCGCCATCATTCGCGAGGTGGGCGTGGACACCGGTGGCTGCAACATCCAGTTCGCCATTAACCCCCACGACGGCCGCATCATCACCATCGAGATGAACCCGCGCGTTTCGCGCTCCTCGGCGCTGGCATCGAAGGCTACCGGCTTCCCGATCGCGAAGATCGCCGCCAAGCTAGCCATCGGCTACACCCTCGATGAGATCACCAACGACATCACCGGCGAAACCCCCGCCGCCTTCGAGCCCACCCTAGACTATGTGGTGGTCAAGGCTCCGCGCTTTGCCTTCGAGAAATTCCCCGGCGCTGATGACACGCTCACCACCACCATGAAGTCGGTGGGTGAGGCCATGAGCTTGGGCCGTAACTACGCGGCTGCCACCAATAAGGTGATGCGCTCGCTGGAGAATAAGGACGCTGGGTTCTGGACCTCGCCTGATCGCTTCGCTGATGCCGATGCGGCGCTGGAGTCCCTCAAGCGGCCTGTGGCTGGCCGGATGTACGAGGTGGAGCAGGCGCTGCGCGGCGGCAAAACCATCGAGGAGGTGCACGAGGCCTCCGGTATCGACCCTTGGTTCCTGGCCGAGATTCAGCAGCTGGTGGATCTACGCCAGCAGCTCATCGACGCCCCTGTGCTCACCGAGCAGCTACTGCGCCTGGCCAAGTACTACGGGCTGTCCGATAAGCAGATCGCGGCGCTGCGCCCGGAGTTTGCCGGTGAGGAGGGCGTGCGTTCGCTGCGCTGGTCGCTGGGGATCCGCCCGGTATTTAAGACGGTGGACACCTGTGCCGCCGAGTTCGAGGCCAAGACCCCGTATCACTACTCGTCCTATGAGTTTGATGCCGCCGCCGAGTCCGAGGTGAGCCCACAGACCGAGAAGGAGAAGGTGATCATCCTCGGCTCTGGTCCGAACCGTATCGGTCAGGGCATCGAGTTCGACTACTCCTGCGTGCACGCCGCGCTGGAGCTATCGCGGGTGGGCTATGAGACCATCATGGTCAACTGCAACCCTGAGACAGTCTCGACTGACTACGACACCGCCGATCGCCTCTACTTTGAGCCGCTGACCTTTGAAGACGCGATGGAGGTCTATCACGCCGAGTGCCAGTCCGGCACTGTGGCCGGTGTGATCGTCCAGCTCGGCGGCCAAACCCCGCTGGGCTTGGCGGAGAAGCTGCGCGACGCCGGCGTGCCGGTGGTGGGCACCAGCCCCGAGGCCATCGACTTGGCGGAGGATCGCGGCGCCTTCGGTGAGGTGCTGGCCAAGGCTGATCTGCCGGCTCCCGAGTTCGGCACCGCCACCTCCTTCGCCGAGGCCCGCGACGTGGCGGCCCGCATCGGCTATCCGGTGCTGGTGCGTCCCAGCTATGTGTTGGGTGGTCGCGGCATGGAGATTGTCTACGATGAGCAGACCCTCGAGGACTACATCAACCGCGCTACCGAGCTGTCCAATGAGCACCCGGTGCTGGTGGACCGCTTCCTAGACAATGCCATTGAGATCGATGTGGATGCGCTCTGCGATGGGCAGCAGGTGTATCTCGGTGGAGTCATGGAGCACATCGAGGAGGCCGGAATTCACTCCGGTGATAGCTCTTGTGCACTGCCGCCGATGACGCTGGGTGCTGAGGACATTGAGAAGGTCCGCCAGTCCACCGTGGCGCTCGCCCACGGTATTGGTGTCAAGGGCCTGATGAATGTGCAGTACGCGCTGAAGGATGACACCCTTTACATCATTGAGGCCAACCCGCGTGCCTCCCGCACGGTGCCCTTTGTGTCCAAGGCGACGGGTGTGCCGCTGGCTAAGGCTGCCGCGCGCATTATGATGGGCGCGTCCATCGCCGAGCTGCAGGAAGAAAAGCTCATTCCCACCACCCACGATGGTGGTTCGCTGCCCATGGATGCGCCGATTGCGGTCAAGGAAGCCGTGCTGCCCTTCAACCGCTTCCGCCGCCCAGATGGCTCCATGCTGGACTCGCTGCTCAGCCCGGAGATGAAGTCCACCGGCGAGGTGATCGGCCTGGCCGATAGCTTCGGCGCAGCCTACGCCAAGGCCGAGGATGCCGCCTTCGGGGCATTGCCGACCTCCGGCACGGTGTTTGTGTCCGTGGCCAATCGGGATAAGCGCACGCTGAACTTCCCGATCCAGCAGCTGGCCAAGCTCGGCTTTAAGATGATGGCCACCAAGGGCACCGCCGACATGCTGCGCCGCAATGGCATCGAGTGTGAGGTAGTGGCCAAGGCCAGCCAGGTGCGAGAAGGCAACGAGGAGCTGTCCATCGTGGACAAGATCACCGCCGGTGAGGTGGATCTGATCCTCAACACTCCCGCCGGCTCTGCCGGTGCCCGTCACGATGGCTACGATATCCGCGCCGCCGCCGTGAGCGCTGGGGTGCCGCTGGTAACCACCGTGCAGGGCGTAACCGCCGCGGTGCAGGGTATCGAGGCGCTGCGCGAGAACGAGCTGAGCATCCTGCCGCTGCAGGAGCTCAACCACGAAAACATTGCAGCCAAGGTGGGGGAGTAAGTGAGCGATTTCGGATCCCAGCTGCATCAGGTCTCTCTCGAACGCGGCCGGCTGTGCGTGGGCATTGATCCCCACCCTGGCCTGCTGGATGCGTGGGGGCTGGAGCGCAGCGCCGCAGGGCTAGGCGAGTTCACTCGCATCTGCGTGGAGGCCTTCGCCGGCACCGTGGCACTGGTCAAGCCCCAGGTCGCGTTCTTTGAGGCCTATGGCGCGGCCGGCTATGCCGTGTTAGAGGAAGCTATTGCTGCTCTGCGAGCGGCCGGCACCCTCGTGGTAGCAGATGCCAAGCGCGGCGATATCGGCTCGACCATGGCGGCCTATGCCGATGCGTGGCTGCGCCCGGGCTCACCGCTGGAGGTGGATGCGCTCACAGTCTCGCCCTATCTGGGCTTTGGGTCCTTGGCTCCGGCCCTGGACTACGCCGAGCAGGGCAAGGGGCTCTTCGTGCTCGCCGCCACCTCCAACCCGGAGGGGGCAAGCATTCAGCGGGCCCAGAAGGATCAGGATCTGTCTGTGGCACAGCACATCGTGGATGAGGCCGCAGCATGCAATGCTTCTCGACGCTCGTCTGGCGCCGCAGGCAACGTGGGGGTCGTGGTGGGCGCCACCCTGGATCGCGCCCCAGATCTCTCGGCGCTCAACGGGCCCATCTTGATGCCCGGTGTGGGCGCTCAGGGGGCCGCTCAGGAGGACGTCGATAAGCTCGCGAAGCAAATGACACACCTGGCATTTCCCAACGTCTCTCGTGGGGTCTTGCAGGCCGGTCCGAGCGTGAAAGCCCTAGAAACGGCCGTTTCCGAACTGGCCGCTCAATTTCCGGGAATCCCCAGCTAGAAGCGTTATCGTGGAGGATAGCGCTTGGCGGGCCCGGCCTGTCACCTTGGCTTTTGTCCAAGTAGTGCTAGACTGATGCGAGCTTCATGGAATCCACTCTGCACAGCCCGACTGTGCTGGGGTGGGTTCAACAAGATAGCCAAGTAATTAATCGCCTACGAATCGGAGGAACCAACGTGGCCCTTCCCAAGTTGACTGACGAGCAGCGCAAGGAAGCCCTCGCGAAAGCTGCTGAGGCCCGCAAGGCCCGTGCTGAGCTGAAGGAAAAGCTGAAGCGCGGCGGCACCAACCTTAAGGAAGTTCTGGACCAGGCCCAGGACAACGAGATCATTGGCAAGACCAAGGTCTCCGCTCTCCTCGAGGCTATGCCGAAGGTGGGCAAGGTCAAGGCCAAGGAGATCATGGAGGACCTCGAGATCGCTCAGACCCGCCGTCTGCGTGGCCTGGGTGACCGTCAGCGTCGCGCCCTGCTCGAGCGTTTCGGCTTCTCTGAGGACTAATTCAGATGACCGGCGAGAACCCGAAGCCCAGCCTCGTCGTTTTGGCTGGTCCCTCTGCGGTGGGTAAATCCACCGTGGTTCATCGCCTGCGCACGGACGTGCCCTCGCTGTACTTCAGCGTCTCCATGACCACCCGTGCTCCTCGCCCCGGCGAGGTGGATGGTCAAGACTATTTCTTCGTGTCGATGGATCAGTTCAATGACACGATCGATAAAGGGGAGATGCTCGAGTGGGCGGATATTCACGGCGGAATCCAGCGCTCCGGCACCCCTGCCGGGCCGGTGAACGAGGCCCTAGCGGCCGGGCGGCCCGTGCTCGTGGAGGTTGATCTCCAAGGTGCGCGTAACATCGTGAAGTCCATGCCCGAGGCAACCACCGTGTTCCTCGCCCCGCCCTCGTGGGAGGTGCTGGTCGATCGCCTGACCGGTCGTGGCACCGAGTCCCAAGAGGTGATTGATCGCCGGCTCGCCACGGCGCGCAAGGAACTTCAGGCCCAAAGCGAGTTCGACCACGTGGTGGTCAACGACGACGTGGACGCAGCAGTCGAGGCTATTCGCCAGCTCCTCACCGGCCACTAGCCGCCGGCTGTGGCACCGTGTCGCCTCCATGCATCAAGGCGAGGTGGCCGCGGTGAGCAGTATGGTGCTACGAAGAACTTTTTACAGATAGCAATCCAGATAAAGGATGACAGTGAGCAACGAAACCACAGGCAATGAGTCTGTTTTCGATGATCCGGTAGGCATTACCGCACCGCCCATCGACAGCCTTATGAACCATGTGTCCTCCAAGTACGCCCTCGCCATTTTCGCGGCGAAGCGTGCTCGTCAGATCAACAGCTACTACCAGCAGGCGGACGAGGGCGTCTTCGAATTCATCGGCCCGCTCGTCACCCCGGAAGCAGGCGAGAAGCCGCTGTCCATCGCCCTGCGCGAGATCGACGCTGGAATGCTGCACCACGAGGAAGGCTAGAAAAGCCTCCACTCATCGCGGCCTAGCATTACCTACCCGCCGAGGCGGCTAGCGAGTGCGCGGGCCCAGTGTGCACGGCGAGCAGCCCTGAAGCTAACCCAGTACGCCCCAGCTATTGCGGGCGCGTGCTGGGTTTTGTGTTGCCCGCAGCCAGCCCAGCAACAGCCATGGGCTACCCTTGGAGCCTATGAGCTCGAGCGAGAAACTCTCCATCGTCGTTGGTGTGACCGGCGGGATCGCCGCGTATAAGGCCTGCCATGTGATCCGCGCCTTCACAGAGGCCGGTCATAGCGTGCGGGTGGTGCCCACCCGCAATGCCTTGAAGTTCGTTGGCGCCGCCACCTTCGAGGCCCTGTCCGGAAACCCCGTCGCCACCGATGTGTTTGAGCACGTAGATAAGGTGCAGCATGTGATGGTGGGCCAGCAGGCCGATCTCGTAGTGGTGGTGCCCGCTACCGCGGACTTCCTCGCGCGGCTGCGCGCCGGCATGGCCGATGATCAGCTCAGCGCCACCTGTTTGGTGGCTACGTGTCCGGTGGTGGTGGCCCCAGCCATGCATACCGAGATGTGGAACAACCCTGCCACCCGCGAGAACGTGGCAGTACTGCGCGAGCGTGGCATTGCGGTGATGGAGCCAGCCCACGGCAGGCTCACCGGCCGCGACAGTGGGCCAGGGCGCTTGCCCGAGCCGGAGCAGATCACTGCCTTTGCATTCAGTGTCGCCGAGGAGGCAAGTGCGCCTCCCCGGGATTTGGAAGGGGTGAAGGTGCTGATCTCTGCCGGAGGGACGAGAGAAGAGATTGATCCTGTGCGGTTTATTGGCAATCACTCCTCAGGCCGTCAGGGCTATGCACTCGCGGCAGCAGCCGCGCAGCGCGGGGCAGAGGTGACCCTGGTGGTGGGGGCAGTGGATGCCATGCCGGAGCCGGTGGGCGCCCGGATGCTTCACATCACCTCGGCTGCGGAGCTTCACAGCGCCATGGATGCAGAAGCCCCCGGCGCTGATGTGGTGATTATGGCCGCCGCGGTGGCAGATTATCGCCCCGCTACCCGAGCGGAATCAAAGATGAAAAAGGGTAGCGCTGATGCGCAGCTAGCAGCCATCGAGATGGCCCAAAACCCTGATATTCTCGCCGGCCTTGTACGCCAGCGCCGAGAGGGGATTATAAACGCTGGCACCACCCTTGTGGGCTTTGCCGCTGAAACTGGCGATGCGCAGCATACCCCGCTGCAGCTCGGGGAGGAGAAGCTCAAGCGCAAGGGCGTGGATCTGCTCATGGTCAACCACGTCGGCGGCGGCAGGGTCTTCGGCCAAGATACCAACGAGGGTTGGCTGCTCGGCGCCGATGGCAGCCACACCAGCATCTCCGCGGGCAGCAAAATGCTGGTGGCTCACCGCATCCTAGATGGGGTCACCGCCCTGCGCGGCTAGGGCGGATCTGCCGCTGCCGCGCGCCAGACTGCGTTAATTGCTTAATTAGACCGCTTAGTCTATGTTTGTTTTTTATGACCAGCGCAGCGAAAGATACTCGACTATTCACCAGCGAGTCGGTGACGGAAGGTCACCCGGACAAGATCTGTGACGCCATCTCAGACACCATTCTCGATGCCATGCTCGAGGTAGACCCGCACTCGCGGGTAGCGGTGGAGACCGTGGTGACTACCGGTTTAGTACATGTGGTGGGCGAGGTGCGCTGTGGCGGCTATGTAGAGATCCCGCAGCTGGTGCGCACCAAGCTGAAGGAAATCGGTTTTACTTCCTCCGAAGTGGGCTTCGACGGCACCACCTGTGGTGTCACGGTAGCTATCGGTGAGCAGAGCGCCGAGATTGGACTTGGCGTGGACACCTCCCAGGAGGTGCGCAGCGGCACCTCCCAGGATGATGATGATCACGCCGGCGCGGGTGATCAGGGGCTGATGTTTGGCTACGCCACCAATGAGACCGATGAGTATATGCCTCTGCCGATCGCGCTGGCGCATCGCTTGTCACGCCGGCTTACCCAGGTGCGCAAGGAGCAGATCGTGCCTCATCTGCGCCCCGATGGCAAGACTCAGGTGACCTTCGCCTATGACGAGGCGGACAATCCGAGCCACATCGACACCATCGTGATCTCCACTCAGCACGACCCGGACATTACCCAGGAGTGGCTGAGCGAGCAGCTGCGTGAGCAGGTGATCGATTGGGTGATCGCCGATGCTGGGCTGGAGAGCTTCCTCAGCTCTGAGCTCACTGTGCTTATCAACCCCTCGGGCTCTTTCGTGCTGGGCGGGCCGATGGGCGATGCGGGCCTGACCGGCCGCAAGATCATCGTGGACACCTATGGTGGCATGGCTCGCCACGGCGGTGGTGCATTCTCCGGTAAGGATCCCTCGAAGGTGGATCGCTCTGGTGCCTACGCCATGCGCTGGGTGGCGAAGAACATTGTGGCCGCCGGTTTGGCCGATAAGGCCGAGGTGCAGGTGGCCTACGCCATTGGCCGTGCCGCCCCGGTGGGACTGTATGTGGAGACCTTCGGTACCGCCAAGCACGGGTTGAGCGACGAGCAGATTCAGCACGCCGTGTCCGAGGTGTTCAACCTGCGTCCAGCGGCGATCATCCGCGAGTTGGATTTGTTGCGCCCGATCTATGCGGACACCTCCGCCTATGGCCACTTTGGCCGCACCGATGTGGACTTCCCGTGGGAGCACACCAACCGTGTGGAGGAGTTACGCGCCGCGGCGGGAATCTAGACTAGAATCTCCCGCATGGCTTCCCACCCGCGCACCCCAGCAGAGAACCTGCCGGTGGCGCGGGTGTTGCCCTTATTAGGGCTCATCCACTTGGATCGCTATTTTGATTACCGGCTCAGCGAGGCCGATTCCGCCGCCGCCCAGCCCGGAGTGAAGGTGCGGGTTCGTTTCGGGGGTCGCTTGGTGGATGCCATCCTGATTTCCCGTCACGCCACTTCCGAGCATCAGGGCTCGCTGCGCTATATCGAGCGGGTCATCTCGCCTGAGGTGGTTTATCCGCCGCGCACCCAGGCGCTGGTGGACAAACTCGCCGAGCGCTATGCGGGGTGTCGCTCTGATGTGATCCGGGCGGCGGTGCCTCATCGCCATGCCGCCGCGGAGAAAACAGACTTCAGCACCCCGTGGGAGGAGCTGGGTACCGCCACTGAGCCGGATCTGAGCGCGTGGGATCGCTATGTGCGCGGCCAGGCGTTTCTTTCTGCAGTGCAGGAGGGAAAGCCGGCGCGCATCGCTTGGCAGGTCAACCCAGATGGCGATTGGGCGGCAGAACTCGCAGCGGCCTTGGTGCACACCGTTCTCGCTGGCCATGGGGCCTTGGCGGTGGTGCCGCATCAGCGTGCTCTCGATCGGCTCGAGGCGGCGGTGCGCGAGTTGGTATCGGCCAAGCAGATCACCACCTTGAGCTCCACGCTGGGCCCGCAGGCCCGCTACCGCCGTTTTCTCTCCATTCTTAACGGCCAGGCCCGGTTGGTGATCGGTACGCGTTCGGCGGCTTTCGCCCCGGTAAAGGACCTGCGGCTAGCGGCGATCATGTTCGATGGCGATGAGAATCTAGTCGATCCTCGCGCCCCGTATTGGCACGCCCGAGAGGTTCTGAGCACGCGGTCCGCTCAAGAGAAGTGCGCGCTGATCATGGGTGGCTTTGCCCGTACCGCCGAGGTGCAGCTGATGGTCGAGCGCGGCTGGGCTTTCGACTGCGCCGGCGAGCGCGGGCACATCAGGCAGGCCGCACCATTGACGATGGCCACCGGCGATTCCGCCTATGGCGGAGGTGGGGATCCACTGGCGCGCAGCAGAAGGATTCCCAGCAGGGCATATCAGGCGGTGCGTGCCGCCCTGGAGTCGAATCGGCCGGTGCTGGTGCAAGTACCCCGCAAGGGTTATGCGCCTACGCTTGCGTGTCGACGCTGCCGCGCCGCCGCCCGCTGCCGGCACTGTAATGGCCCGCTCGAGCTGCCCGCTGGGGGTGATCCGAGTGTCGCGGTGTCTCCGCAGTGCCGGTGGTGTGGGCGTATTGATTCCCACCATGAGTGTCTTGAATGCGGCTCCACAGAGATCCGGGCGGTGGTGATTGGATCTGATCGCACCGCCGAGGAGCTAGGACGCGCGTTTAGCGGGGTGCGGGTGGTGACATCCAGCGGGGAGAAGATTGTTGATCAGATCGAGCCGGGCCCGAGCATCGTGGTGGCCACCCCAGGATCCGAGCCGCGCGTGGCTGGCGGCCGCTATGGCGCGGGTGTGCTGCTGGATACGTGGGGGTTGTTGAGCAAGCAGGATCTACGCGCCGGTGAAGAGGCACTAGCCAGCTGGCTGCGGCTTGCAGGGCTGGTGGATTCGCGGGACATGGACGGTCAGCTAATCGTGGTGGCCGATCAGGATGTGCCGGTGGTGCAGGCGCTGCTGCGCTGGGATCCGATTGGTGCCGCGCAGCGTGAGCTTGCTGAACGCGCCGAAGTGCATTTGCCGCCTGTGACCACCATGGCGGTGATTGATGGTGGGCGCGCCAGCTTGGATCGTTTCGTGGAGTTATTGGAGCTGCCCGAGGAGCTTGAGGTGCTCGGGCCGGTGGATCTTCCCCCTGGGGTGCATCTGCCGGGGGAGTGGGATGAGCGCACCTTCGGTCCACCGGAGCGGATGATTATCCGCGGCGGTCTTCCCGCCCAGCAGCTGGGGCGGATTCTCAAGGCTGGCCAGATCAAAAGAGAGGTGCGGTCCGAGGACCCGCCGCTGCGCGTTCAGGTGGGCCCGCTGCGCATCGGCTAATGGGGCGGTGGCTTTGAGAGCTAGCCGAAGAAGATGGGATCGGTTCTGCCGGCGAGAAAGTCGAGCAATGTTTGTACGTGCGGAGTGGCGGGCGTATCTGGATAGCGGTGAAAACGATCGTTGCTATCAACCCAATACAGCTCCCACAGATCAGTAGTGGAGGTGTAGCGCAGCCGCGCGAGAGGAAAACGATCGCCTGGGGTGACGCCAGGAAAAGGTGGCTCGACTTCCATGAGATCGGCGTAGCGGTGGCCGTGAAAGTCCACCTCGAAGTACATCTCATTAAAGTACGCGGGGTGGTTGAGTTTCTCGCAGAATTTCTCAATACGTTTTCGATCTAACTGCCGGATAGCCACACGCCTCGCCTCCCAAACATTGCAGGGCAGAAGTACTCAGCTGAGCTTAGCTGAGAAATTCCCCGCTGTCTGGCACGAAAAATCTAGCCGCATAGCATCTGGATGAATATAAACCACCGGCACTGGGCAACACCGAATCTGAGCATTTTCGACGCTAAGCTGCCTTGCTGTGACGTATCTGAAGGAGTTCCTGCGCCTCGTCCAGTTGTATGCGGTGGCCGTGGTGCTGCTCGTGGCACTCAACATCTATCTCAACGATGGACGCTTTGCTCTTGGCATCAAGATGGGGCTGGCCGAGTACTTTGCCATCATGGCCATCCTGGTGGCCATCGCGATCGCCAACACGATCTATTCGCTGGGCTGGTTCAAAGACAATGAGCGGGATTTACGCCAGCTCCACGAGCCGAGTGCCGCGGTACTCAAACGCTTCGAACACCTCACCAACGAGGTCCAAGGCTGGCGGCTGATCACACTCATCAATCTCGGCCTCGGGCTGCTGGCTTCCGCCTGCTATGTGCTCACTATCGAAGACAGCAACCTCATTGGGCAAAAGCTCATCTCGGTGATCCTCGGCCAGGGTGCGCAGTTGTCGATCGCCGTGCCGCTATTGCATCAATTCGACAGACTCACCGATGTTTTCGCCTCTATGGCCCGCCGCCAGGGTGAGGAGCAACTCCATCGGCTCATTACTCCCACAGCCGTGCACCGTCAGTTGTTTGCCGCCGATGAGAGGGGATTGAGCCGGCGTTTAGCCAGCATTCGTTGCCTCCTAGCACCTCGTGCCCCATGGATTCTCGCCGTGCTCATCATCTACAGCCTGGGCTATACCCCAGTGGTCTCTGCGATTGCCGGCCAGGGCGAACAGGTGCAGATCATCGATATCGAAGAAATCGGGGATTCCGCGCTCATCATCCTTGGCGCACTCAGCCTCGCGGTGGTTGTGCGCGCCGGTGCCATCCTCCTGCGCTACTCCCAGGTGGTGTGGCAGCACCGCGAGGTGCGCGCACTCTATGTGAGCAATGTGCTGGTGTATCTCGGAGTAAAGATCCTCGGCCTAGGCTGCATCGTGGCGTTTTATCTCTACATCTTTGCCACCGAGTTCTCCAGCTTCGCCCAGGATCTACCAGGCTTTGTTCTCGGCGCGGGTGTTCTCGGACTGCTATTGAGCGAGCAGATGCCCACCACCGGGCTTGGTATGGGGCTACTACGCAGCAGCGCAGAAGGCGATCTCGAGACACCTGATCCCGCCGCACTTCTTCATGCCCAACCGGAGGCCTATCTGGGCGAGCTGATTGAACCCAGCGAACCAACCGGGCTGAGCCGGCAGCAACTACTGGTGATCGATTGGGCCACCTGCCTGGCCAAGCAGGCGCGCGGGGAGCAGATCTAGCGGGGCGGTTCCGCTATGTCGCGGGCTCAGTGCAAACTTCTTCTTCCCGCGAATATTTGGCGTATGCGCCGCCCAGTGCTTTCTAGCGAGGTTTTAGAGGTAGCTCGATGAGCTTCCAGCCCAGCAAACGAGAAGAGTGCCCAAACTCAAAGTTCCGGTGCTTGTGAAGCTTCTTTGCTATTCCACGAGGGGTCCATGGTGACGCCATGGTCTTCTCGAGCACTACCATCACTTCTGCTAGCTGGGTTTCGTTCTGTTGTCTGCGGTAGATTTTCGTGGACTTGGGTCGCCCCCAAAGGATAGGCTTGAAGGTGAGCGAGAGACTCTCTCCCAAATTGATTGCACAACCAACTACCAATCCATCTCCTGGGGAGCACCGCATATCCCTAATGCTCCCCCTGAACCCATCGACGGGGAAGAGCATGTCACTTCCCTTTTCGATTGCGAACGAATCGCCAAAGATAACGGTGCGAAAACAGTTGTTAACAAGGAAGGCGCGGTCGTTATCGATCACGAAAAGCTCGAGGGGCGGCTTTGCTTTACGAGAGAGGAAAGCCAGCGTGCTAGACACTACGAGGCCAGCGGCGGTGCCGCCTACAGTAGCATTTTGGGAGAGATTGGGGATGTCAACCATGAAATGTCCTTGCTAGAGCACCGAGGGGATATGGGTAGGATCCGATCCTAAGCATCAAGCTATAAGTGCTGCGCGAGAACGTTTGGCGGGTTGAGCCGTGCGAGTAGCTCTATCATAGGACTCATATGGCGTGCGGGCAGTGCAACCGGGGAGTACACGGCCCGCTCGCCTGCTAGGGGTTATCCCAGCGGGTTAGGAATCAGATGCCCGAAACGATGGGTGGTGACCGATACGGCCTGCTCTAGAAGCAGCGGCAGCAATTCGCGGCGCCCATCGCTGAGCACTGGCGCCTCCAGCAGGCTCGCACCCGCAGAAACAACCTGCTGGCGTAACGCCATACTGGCATCGCCAAGCACCCGCACCCGCAGATGCGCCACCCGCTCGGTCTCTTCGGCCTGCAGCCCAGCGGCGCGGGCTTCGGCCACGGCGGCCGCATCGCCGGTGACCACCACGGTGGTGCCGGTACGGAGCGCCCCGAGGTGGATGCGCAGCAGGTCCCGCAGCGCCCAGCCTTCGCCGAGGTGCACCTGCAGCGGCTCCAGCAGCGGCCGGTAACGGAAGATATTGGCCTCCGATTGCAGCCCGGCGCGGTCGTGGCTGCGGCCGAATTCCTGCTCCCACCAGTACTGGTCGGAACATGCGGCGCGCTGCAGCCACTCGAGGTCCTCGGCGCTGAGGTCGAGGCGCTTATCGTGGGCGCGTTCGCGCATATCACGCAGCGCCCGGTTGATGGTCGGATTGAGCGATACCGGTGGTACGTCGACGGCCGCAGTTTCGCTCCACACGCCCTGCTGGGCTACGTAGTTGGGCCCGCCTGCCTTGGCGCCAGAACCGAGGGCGGATTTCTTCCAGCCGCCGAAGGATTGCCGCTGCACGATCGCGCCGGTGATACCGCGGTTGACATAGGCGTTGCCCACTTCCACGCGTTCGACCCACTGCTGGATCTCGTCCTCGTCGAGAGAGTGCAGCCCGCCGGTGAGGCCGTAGCCAGTGGAGTTTTGCCATTCGATGGCCTCGTCTAGGTTGCGGGCGCGCATGATGCCAAGGACAGGACCGAAGCACTCGTGGGTGTGATACCAGGAGCCTGGCTGAACGTTATCGCGGATACCGGGGCTCCACAGTGTTCCTTCCTCGTTGAGCTTGCGAGGCTTAATCAGCCAGCGCTCACCGGGCTCAAGCGTGGTGAGTCCGCGGAGGAGTTTTTCCCCAGGTGCTTCGATGATGCCGTTCATGGTGGTGGAGATGTCGGTACCCACACCCACCTTGAGGGTGGATACAGCATCCACCAGCTGGCCGATGATGCGCTCGGATTCGCCGGCGCTGCCCACCAAGATGGCGAGTGAGGCCGCGGAGCACTTTTGGCCGGCATGGCCGAAGGCGGAATGATAAAGATCCGACACGGCGAGATCTGGGTCGGCGGCCGGGGTGATAATCAGTGCGTTCTTTCCCGAAGTCTCGGCATTGATCACCATCTCGGGTTTCCAGGAGCGGAACAGCTTTGCGGTGTCGGAGGCGCCGGTGAGGATCACCGAGTCCACATCCTCGTGCGAGATCAGCCGCTTACCGGCTTCGCCTTCGTCGGCGTTGACCAACTGCAGAATGTCCTCGCCAATGCCCGCTTCGCGCAGCGCTTCCACGGCCACCTCGGCGCAGCGGAGTACTTGCGGTGCGGGTTTGATGATCACGGCCGATCCGGCGGCCAGGGCGGCAAATACCCCACCCATGGGGATGGCGATGGGGAAGTTCCACGGAGGGGTCACCACCACCACGGGATAGGGGCTAAACTTCGCGCCGCTATGGGCGTCGATAGCGCGGGCAGATTCCGCATAGTAGTGGGCGAAGTCGATCGCCTCGGAAACCTCTGGGTCGGTCTGATCCACGGTCTTACCCGCCTCGTGTGCCGCCACGGAGATCAGCCGGCCGCGGTAGCGGGCCAGGGCATCGGCGGCGCGATCAAGCACCTCGGCCCGCTCGGCGCCGGATAGCGCAGCCCATCCGCGGTGCGCCTGCTTCGCTGTGGCCACGGCCTTGTCGATCTCCGCGGGATCGGTGATCTCTGCGGACACAGGCGCGCCGGGATCCTGGGCGAGCGCATTGAGGGCCCATTCGCGGTTGGTAGGCAGGGCGGGGTCAGTGTCGGGCTCGTTGTAGAACTGCCCTGGCCCGCCGGGGTGGTAGGTGCCGGTCTCTTCCGTGCGGTTTTGGGTTCGCCGCGCGCTATCGCGCACCTCCCAGCGTTGCCGCACCGCGTCGAGATAGCGCTGCTGCTGTTCCTCGAGTGGGGTGCGATTATCGGGGCCTTCCACGTCGGGGGCGAACATTGCGTAGATGAAGTTCTGCGGCTCGCCGTTTTCCTCCAGTCGGCGCACGAGGTAGGAGATGGCCACGTCGAAGTCTTCTTTGTGCACCACGGGGGTGTAGAGGATGATCCGCCCGGCGTCGCGCTGCACAACGCGGCTTTGGGCTGGGGCCATGCCTTGCAGCATTTCGATGTCGAGTTGCCGGGTCACGCCGCGCTTTTCGGCCAATTCGATGGCGGTGGCCAGGGTGTAGAGATTGTGGCTGGCTACACCGATACGAATGGCGTCGGCATTATCCTCATCAAGCACATAGTCCAGCAGGCGCAGGTAGTTGGCGTCCACTTCTGCCTTGCTCATATACGGCGCCTGGGGCCAGTCGTGCATCTCGGCTTCTACCCGCTCCATGGAGAGGTTCGCGCCTTTGACGATGCGCACTTTAATGGGGGCCCCGCCATGCGCCACGCGCGCCCGGGCGAAGGTGACGAGTTCTTCGAGCGCGCCTACTGAGTCCGGTAGATAGGCCTGAATCACGATGCCGGTTTCGAGGTCCTGAAATTCCTCCTCGTCCATCAGCTCGGTAAACAGCCGCAGGGTGAGCTCGAGGTCATTGTATTCCTCCATGTCGAGGTTGATGAAGGGGCGATCGGCCCGTGCTTTGGCGGCGCGGTAGAGGGGACGGATTTTCTCCTTCAGCGCGGCTACCGAGCCATCAAAGTCCCAGTGGTTCAGTTGCGAAACCACAGCGGAGGCCTTAATGGAGACGTAGGTGACTTTCGGATTCTCTAGTAGCTCAAGGGTGCGCTCGAGGCGTCGATCAGCCTCTTTTTCGCCCAACACGGCCTCGCCGAGCAGATTCACATTCAGTTGAAAGCCTTGCTCGGCGGCGCGGTCTAGCAGCTTATCCAGCTTGGAGCCTTGGGCATCAAAAACCAGGTGGCCCACCATCTGGCGCAGCTTGGTGCGTGCGATCGGCATGGCCACCTGCGGCATCGCCGGGGCGAGGAGGGAACCGGCGGTGATAAGCGACTTATTCACCACGCCCATGAAATCCGGGATGGCGGTTTTCGCGCGCCGCTGCGAATCGAGGGGGCTAGCCAGCCTGTTGAGCTCCCGCGCCGAGACTGCGTTGTCCTCCGGCCGCGCCACCCGGTCCACGAATCCCATGGTGAAATCAATGCCGCCTTCAGAGCGCACCATCTCAGATAACAGCGCGGTATTTTTAGCTTCCCTTTTACTGACCGAAGCGGTCTCGGTTTCGCGCATCCACCGCTGCGCTCGAGCAATGGCGCGATCGGTGATCTGATCAAGGTCATCATTCAGGCGGATTGGCATGGTGTGCCCCACGTCCTCTCTGTGTGTCGGGTATAAACACTTGACGGGCAATTGGTGAGCCGCGTCACGGAAGTGAATAATGCTGCCCAGCGTAGCAGTAAGCTCCGCCCATCTGGTGGGATTCCCACGCCCGCTTTTCGACGCCACCTCCCAGCCGCTCAACCCCCACCCAAGCGCGCACCCACGGTGCAGGTGAGCTCGGCTTTTGCTAGAACTGCTGCCAAGGGGACGGCACCACGCACCCCACCTCTGTGGGGGATGCCCCGAAGCCTGTGAACCCACGTGTGTGAGGAAACAATATGGATGAACTAAAAAAGAGCCTGTCCCTCTGGCAGCTCATCGCCTTCGGTGTCGCCGGAGTGGTGGGGGCGAGCTGGATTTATACCAATTCCAAGTTCTTCGCCGCCTATGGTGCCGGCGGAGTACTTGTGGGGCTTGCCATCGGCTGCGGTTTGGCCGCGTGTGTGGCCATCGCCTATGCGGAGCTGACCACCGCGTTTCCGCGGGCCGGTGGGGAAGTGGTTTTCGCCTATACCGTGCTCGGACGCGGGGCGGCCTTCATCGCCGGCTGGATGCTGCTGGGGGCCTATGTATCCTCCCTCGCGTTTTATGTCACCGCCTTCGGTTTCTTGCTGGGTAGGCTCATTCCCGCAATCAACACCATTCCGCTCTATGAGATCAACGGCGAGACTGTCTATCTTCCCGTGCTACTCATCGGGGTAGCGCTCACGCTGATCTACCTGGCTCTTAACTGGTTCGGGGTGAAGCTCGGCGCTCAAGTCCAGATGCTGCTGTTTGTCGGCATCATCCTCGTCGGCGCGGCCCTGATCGTGGTTGGCTTCGGCACCGGCTCGCCGGAGAACTTCTTCCCAGCCTTCAATGCCGATTCTTCTGCGCTGAGCGACGCGCTACGGTTTGTTATCCCCGCCATGACCTTCCTCGCTGGCTTTGGGCTGGTGGCGGTACTAGCCGAGGACGCCGATCTTCCGCCCAAGCGCATCGGTGTGGCCGTGCTGGTGACAGTTCTTGGCGCCGGCAGCTTCTACCTCCTAGTTCTTGCCGCTACTGCCTGGGTTCATCCGTGGCAGCACACCGCGGAGCTGGATCTCGGCACCATCTCTGCCTTCACCGAGGCGGGCCATCCCACCCTCGCCATGGGTGGTTACGCTATCGCTATCTTGGGGCTGCTCACAAGCTTCCTTGGGCTGTTCGTGGCCTCCTCGCGCATCCTCATGGCCATGGGGCGCGCCCAGCTTTTGCCCAGCGTGCTCGCACACGTTCACCCAGTGCACGGCACTCCTACGGTGGCGCTGTTGTCTACCACTATCGTCACCCTCGCTCTTGGATGGTTGGGGCCAGGGGCTGTGGTGTGGTTCCTCGACACCGGCGGAGTGTATCTCGGCGTGGTGTGGCTGATGGTGGTGTGGGCCAAATATGCCCTGCCCAGAAAGTATCCCCAGATGCAGCGTCCCTATGTGTCAGCGCTGACATGGCTGCCTGCCGTCGGAGCGATCGGTGCGATTTTGATTGTGGTGTGGGCACTGGCACCAGGTACTCCCGCCTCGCTAGTCTGGCCTGCCGAATACATCATTCTCGGCGTGTGGCTGCTGCTCGGCGGCGCTTTGTATGTGGGCTCTTCCAAGCTGGAGGATCATCACGCGCTCACAGCGATGCTGGGCGATAGCTACCATCAGCTGCACCGCCGCACCACCGGCACCACCCGCGATCACGGCTAAGTTCTAAGGAGAGCCATGGATTCCAGTATCCCCACCACCGCACCTGTTCCCACTCCCGAGACACTCGCCGAGCGCGCCGCGGCGATCATTGCTCGCTCGAAGGAGGAAACCGGTGCCACCCACACCGGCTGGGCGCTGATCAACGGCCGAGACATTCCCGCCGCCGACAACGCCGATGACATCTTCCGTGTCGCCTCGATCACGAAATCCTTCACCGCTTGCGCGATGCTCGGCATTATCCACGGCCTCATCCCTGCCGCCAACCCCGTCACCCTCGAGACGACAGTGGGGCAGTTCATACCCATCGCGGACTCAAGCATCAACGCCACCACGATCCGCCAACTGCTCAGCATGGCCTCCGGTCTTCCCACCGATGATGTGTGGGCTGATCGCGTCGAATCAATGAGTCGCGAGGAATTCACTACCCTTGTCACCTCGCCACTGATGCTCACCGCCGCCCCCGGTAGCACCTATATCTACTCCAACTTGGGCTATGCCCTAATCGGCCGCGCCATCGAATACGCCACGGGGCGTTCGTTTACCGAGATCGTCGAGCAGCACATCCTGCGCCCCAGCGGGCTAGAGCATTCGCTTTTCGACGCCACCTCCCACATCCCCGTTACCGGCCTGCACCGCCTCCGCCCGAACGAGATGATCGAGGTCACTCCCACAGGGCCTGGCGCATTTTCGCCCATCGGCGGGTTGTGCACCACCATGAACGATCTCGCCTGCTGGGTCCAGCGGATGATTGCTGCCTGGAACGACCCCACCACAGGCTGGTCAGCAGTGCTCAACGAGCAGCAACAGACAGTCAACCTGGAGAAGGCCACAACCATCAAGGGGCGCGCGGTGGCAGATGCCTACGGCTATGGGCTGCACGTGCGCGAGGACGAAAAATATGGCCAGGTGGTATTTCACTCTGGCGGCTATCCCGGCTTCGGCTCCCACATGCTGTGGCACCCAGCCACGGAGCTCGGCGTGGTGCTCGCCGGCAACATCACCTACTACCCGGCCCAGAAATACGCCGAAGAGATTCTCTACTCCTGGCTTGACGAAATCGACTATCAACGGGGCAGAAAACCCTTCAAAGGAGTGCGCCCAGTGGTGGACTCATTTTCCGTCAGCGAGCATGCGCGCGCCACAGCCAGAAAGGTTGAACGCCTCATCCACAGCTGGGACGACAGCTTGGCCGATGAGCTCTTTGCCCTCAACATGGACCTCGACACGGAACGCAGCGCCCGCCGCGAGATGCTGCAGCAGGCATGCCTCCGCGGTTGCGAATCTATCCCCCTCAAGGACCTGCGCTGGATTAACCCCACCGAGGCACACTGGACGCTCAGCGCTGATCCGAACACTGTGCTGCGCATGCTGCTCGGTCCCACAGGCGAAGTACTGAGCCTGAACCTGCAACAAGCCGGCAGCCCTGGATCAGTGCACTAGAGCGCTAACATCAGCGCCAAAAGAACCAAGGCGTCCCCTTTCTCCACAGCGCTATCGGCGGCCTTGGGGCACCCAGATCCACGCTGGAGCAGGGGAGAGCAGCGCCCATGGGGTGCAATCGTTGCGGTGGCATCACCCGATTCATGGTTTCTGGAGCGTGGAACTTCGAACCTTTAAGCCCTGCGGATCGGCGTGCCACGGGCGTGGTCGTTCGCGTGCACGTTAGCGCCGCGAGGCGCGCTGCATCCAGCATGCCCGCAAGCTCATCCTGTGAGCTGTGCGGCAGAAGGAGCATCGTTCCACACCCAAAAGGGTTGAACCTGGGCAAAAAGCGTGGACTGGCTGTGAACGTCGACAAGCATGTGCTCAACAGTGATATAGCCTAAGCCTCAGAGGCATAAGGAAGGGAGAGCACATGGGACACCTAGGAACGCTGCTCGTACCACAAGCCACAGCATTCCACGGCGAGGCTAGAGACTGGCGAGAAGCCATCCGTGCCGCCGGACGCCTACTCGAAGAAGCGGGCGCGAGCACGGCAGACTACACCGAACAGATGGTGCGCAGCGTGGAGGACAATGGTCCCTACATCGTGCTCGCGCCGGGATTCGCGCTCGCCCACGCTCGCCCCAGCGACTCTGTACGCCACACTGCACTCGCGTGGCTACGACTGGAGCAACCCCTACGCTTCGGCCACACCACCAACGACCCTGTACGCGTCGTCGCGGCCCTAGCTGCCACAGACTCCAGCGCCCACCTAGCGGCCATGAAGTAGCTCGCCACGCTGCTAGGCACTCGCCGCGAAGAACTCACCAACGCCGACAACGACAACACACTGCGATCCCTGCTCAGCGGCGAGCCTCGCTACGACGCCACCACCAGCGAATCAGCCGCGCATCCACCAAGACAACACACCCCATCCGAGGACTCCGTGCCCTCCAAGGGGAAGATCCTTACTGTCTGCGGCAACGGTCTCGGCACGTCACTCTTTCTCAAAAACACACTCGAGCAGGTACTCGACCAATGGGGTTGGACGCCGTATCTCACCGTGGAAGCCACAGACACCATCTCAGCCAAGGGGCGCGCTGGGGAAGCAGACTTCCTTCTCACCTCCGGAGCAATCGCGGCCACCTTAGGAGATGTGGGCGTGCCTGTATACGTGATCGATGACTTCACATCAACACAGCAAGTAGACACCGCGCTGCGATCGCTCTACGACATTTAACAGCGTGAGAATGAGACGACTAGGTACCGGAAAGCACAATCAATGAGCTCATTGACCCAGATAGCGCTAGATGTAGCGAACTTCCTCGTTAACGAAATCCTGTCTGTCCCCGCATTCCTCATCGGTATCATCACCGCGGCTGGTTTGGCCGCGATGGGCCGAGGGATCGGCACCGTGCTGGGTGGGGCCATCAAAGCTACACTCGGCTTCCTACTTATTGGAGCAGGGGCGGGCCTTGTGACCGCCTCGCTCGAGCCGCTCGGCACCATGATCGCCGGAGCCACAGGCGCACACGGAGTGGTGCCCACTAATGAAGCAATCGTAGGCATCGCGCAAGATCAGTTCGGCGGACAAGTCGCGTGGATTATGATCTTGGGCTTCGTTGTCAGCCTCCTACTCGCACGCTTCACCCCAATGCGCTACGTGTTTTTGACCGGACACCACGTGCTATTCATGGCAACACTTCTAGTGATGGTGCTTGTCCCGGCCGGATATTCACCATGGGTCGTGGTGATAGCAGGGGCGCTCCTGCTGGGCGTTGTGATGGTGTCCTTGCCAGCGATCGCACACCCATGGACGCGGAAGATAACTGGGGATGATTCCATTGCCATCGGCCACTTCGGCACAGCCGGCTACGTGCTCTCAGGTGCTGTGGCAAAAACCGTAGGTGGACGCGGACGGAAACAATCGCCCTCCACAGAGGAGCTCAATCTTCCAGAGGGCCTTCGATTCCTGCGCGACTCCATGGTGGCCACCGCGCTATCGATGGCACTGATGTACGTCGTGCTCGCAGTGCTGTTCATTGTGAGAGCAGGCACCGAAGAGGCCTACACCGCCTTCCCTGATGGTGCGACCGGAGTAGGTAACTACCTCATGCAGTCACTGACCCAAGGCCTGCAATTCGGCGTAGCCGTGGCCGTGATTCTCTTCGGTGTCCGCACCATCTTGGGTGAACTGGTCCCCGCTTTCCAAGGAATCGCCGCCAAGGTGGTTCCTGGCGCAATCCCAGCCCTTGACGCACCAATCGTATTCCCCTACGCCCAGAACGCAGTGCTCGTCGGATTCATCTCATCCTTCGTTGGTGGGCTTGTAGGGCTCGGTGTGCTCTCCGCATGGCTTAACCCTGCCTTCGGAGTCGCGCTGATTCTGCCTGGTCTCGTGCCGCACTTCTTCACCGGTGGAGCAGCAGGGGTGTATGGCAATGCAGTTGGTGGCCGGCGCGGTGCAGTCTGCGGCGCATTCGCCAATGGTCTACTCATCACGTTCCTGCCAGCGTTCCTGCTAGGCGTTCTTGGAGCATTCGGAGATGAGAACACGACCTTCGGCGACGCCGACTTCGGTTGGCTTGGACTGCTGCTTGGCTGGAGCTCTCGCGGCGGTGGAGCGCTCGGTCTCGTATTCGTGGCAGTCATCGGCGCGGGACTGTTTGGTCTCGGCTGGGTGTGCCAAAAGAAACTCGTGGACGGACACTGGGATCCAGCTCCTGGGAGAGCAGCTGGTGGTGCAGTGTCCGCGGCTAACAATGTGGGGGACAGTTCCCGAAATAGTGGTCGAGCAGTTGCTGGTGGTGAGCGCGCCAACGTCGAGGGATCAGGTGAGAGTCTGCGTGCAGGAGAAGGGACATGGAGGAAGTATCCAAAGGTACTGCCGCCTGAAGGGGCGCCGGTGACGCCAAACAAAGCATGAAACCTACTTCAAAACCCCGTGGTACAAACTAGAGAACAGTTACTTAGTCCTGAGTATTAGACAAATTATCTGGTATTCTTCTGTGGAAAATCTGGCGATGTGCCGTTTTCTTATGGGGAAACTTTGATCAGAATCAAAGTTCTCGAGTGTGTTCCCTTTATGTGAAGGAAACCGTGATTAATTTGGCTGCTGAAAGATACTCCAGTACTCGCCACTCGCTGAATCGGGCCCCTGTGCTGGCTGCATTGGCTGCACTTGTGCTAACTCTCGCAGCCTGAGGGGCTGATTCGCCGAGTAGATCCGGCAGTTCAGTCGAGTCAACGTCGAACAAGCCGACAAGGACCACCACCATCACCTCCACCACGAAGGGGCCGCCGAGTCCAGAGACCTCAGCCGCAAGTCCGAGCTAGAACTTCGATCCGAACGATGGCACAAGAATCGAAAAGTAACCCGAGGCCTTGCTAGAGGGCAAGGTACGCTACCACAACAGTTCTAATTGGGAGTGGCTGTCTGAGTCTCCCACAGTGGTACCCAGTGTAAAGGTGTTCAACGAAACCGCCGGCAGTGGTTGTTCCGCGGGGTTCTTTGGGCATAAAACGGTCGTAAGTTGATGATCACCGCCGGCCATTGCGGGGATGAAGGCGATAAGATTTACGCCAAGGATCGATCCGGCCAGAAGGCATTCCTTGGTGAGGTTGTGGCCTCGGATTTCTCCCTAGAGAAGACGGATTGGACTTTGGTTGACGTCACTCACGTCAAGGCCGCTTGGCGCCTGTCGCCACCGTTTAAAGCGAAGCTGGTGGGATCCTTGACAGTGGAACAGATGGATGATGTCCGCCCCCAGATATGCCGGCTCGGTTGGATCACTGGCTTGAGTTGTGGCGACTATCGCGAGGGTGTGAGTGATCTTATGTTCGAGGCCCATGCACCAGCCGATCATGGAGATTCGGGCGGTCCTGCAGTCGCCATCGTTGACGACAAGCTCTACGCTGCGGGTTTTGTGTCCTCAGGTAGCGACTACACCCCTGACCGAGAGATGTTCGCCGCTGTGTCTCCCGTGCTGGAGCACTTTAATGTTCAGCACTACGGCTAGCCACTGGATGCCGGAGCTTGGCCGTGCTCTCGGTGGGGCGCTGGATGAGGGCTGCTCTTTGTTTAGGCTCGACTCTGCGTGGTGGACTGTCTCAGGGTTTCCAGCGAGCAGCGCTGGCAACCCTTGCTCCAGCCGAGCGCGTGTGGCTGGTGCACCATGGTGACTGGACATCCGTGATTGCTGGTTCGGCACTCGGCGAGGTCGAGGTGTTCGACTAAGTGTCATCACCGCTGGTGGGCGTGTCTTTCTTTTTCTTCGCGTAGTAGTAGACGAATGCGCAGAGACAGCCAGCTAGTGCCAATTGGATGAGGAAAATTTCCCAGTTTCCTGAGTCATTGCTTGGAAGTGGCAGAAACTCGAAAGCGGGGACAACACCAATAATTAAAGCGACAACAGTGAAGATGACTTGTGTCGTGCGTGCCGCCTCGTTCTGACGTTGTTGCTGCCTGCGTCTTTGCTTCTCGTCGCGCTCACGGATACGCAGCATCTCGCGATCGTAACGGGATTGGAGGATGGATTTGCGCAGCTCCATCTCCTTGTCGAATTCCTCGGACAGGGAGGTGACACCGAGCCTATCTTGCAGCACATGCAACAGGGCTGTAGCGAAGGAACGCTTAGGGATGGTGCGTTGCCACACCTTGTTTCGGAAGCCAAGGTAATCGAGGGTGAGTAGATCGAATGTGTCGGTTGCGCGTTTGAGCCGTTCGGCGTCGACCGCTAAACCAGAGAGGTCGGAATCAGTGGTGCGTGAGGAGCGGAAATCATAAATTCCGTCTTCCATGCGATTGTGGAAGCGCACCAGACCGAGGTATTGCCGCATGGCGAGCAGACCCACGTCAACGAAACGAGTCTGGCAAAGACCTGCGAAGAAGAGATCGTGCTGCAGATCTGATTGTCGCTTGATCCCCACCATGCATGTCGAACTCGAGCGGAAACACCAATTGGCAAACGAGCTTACTTCTTCATGCTGTGCTGCAGAAGAGTCCAAAGACTTCAGCTCATGGGTGAAGCGGTCTTGGGCGTTGATAATGGATTCTGCCCAAGCCTCGCACCACAGTTCTTCATAGTCACCGCCCGGTGGAAGATCGAGACTCTTGTCATCGATGCAGGCCTGAACCTCCTCGCACATCGTTGCTGCGGAATCATTAGGAATGAGAGATATGATCCGCAACGGCATGATCGTCTCTCGGAATTTCTCCGTAGTAGATGACTCTGCACTGTGACGCCGAGATGAGATGAAACCGCCTGGACTGAAATACAGGGGCAGGTCCTGTTTATCCTCGGGGAAGTAGCTATCCATCGAGTCGATGGCGATGGAAAAGAGGTCTCGGAGAAAGCCTTGGGCGTAGCCCTCGCGCTCGTCTTCTGAACCAGCTTCAGTGAATGAGCGGGTAGTATCTCTTCGACTCACGTAGGGGCCGATGATCACACCAGGGCCGTGACCGTCTCGGATCGTGGTGCCGTTGCGGGGTCGGTCGAGCATCGTGGAGACCATGCGCAGTCCAGCGTGTGTGAGATTTGTGCACTGCAGGTGGCAGACGAGAAAGGCCTGGGCTATCTCTTGGGCGGTATCGCCGTCTGCGCAGGGCCTGGAGTCTTTGATCTTGTTGAATTGAAGAAACTCGAGGGCGCGCAGTTCCACATGCCCGTTGATTTCGGGTGTCAATTCCAGAGGTTTATACCGTACTGAGGGGTTGTTAGCGGTGCGCAATGTCCATGTGGTTGCAGGTGCCCCGTGGTCGAAAGTGCGCACGTAGTTGAGTACCTCGGGGCTCGAGCCATCCTGGGTGCTGTGAGCATCGGGGAATTTTCGGTCGCGCAGGTGATTTTGAAGTTCTGCTAAATCTTCGCTGCCGAGCTCTTCTGAGGTCAATGGAGAGGAATCAAGGAATGGAAAGGCATCAGCAGTCATGTGTTCGGCGCTGGGCTCCTCGCCGAACATGGATGCTAGTGAGTTGAAGTATTGCTCCACCCCAGATCCCAAGTGCTTATGCACTGCCTGCTTGCCGTCCTGAATGCTGCCGAAGATGCTGGTGCCCCGGTAGCGCCCCCAATGCCAACCGCTTCCTGGTACCTGGGTGCGGTAGGGATTCTCACTGGGCTGCCGCGGCGGTAACGCATGTACGGGAATGGGAAAGATCAGACTGATCAAGCCTGCCTTCCATGGGTAGTCTGGATTGTCTTCATCAAGGCAGAGGATATCGCCCATCTCGTAATTGGCTGAACGCTTTGTGCCGCCGAGTTTAGTGCTCAGAGCGTGTGGAACTCCGTCGGTGTATTGGTTTTGTGGCACTGCCCAGCTCATCCACTTAGCGAAGGTGTCTGCATCGGGAAGGCTTGGGTTGAATTCTTTATGGGCAGAGAGCCGAGACTCCACGATGGACAGTCTCTTCTTCGAGTAGGTCGTGACATCTGAGAGATCCATAGGGCACTTCCTGATTATCTGGGCGGCGTGGATACCCCAGCAGTATATAGGCGTTAGCACCCCGCGCGCGGGCTATGCGCTGGTGGATCGCTTAAAAAACACGATCCGCCGATGGGGCTATCTGGTTCCAGCGTGGGGAGGATCGTGACTAAGGACGTGAGGCAGCGCGCGGTGTCTACGCGGTGCTAGGAATTCGTGGGGCGCGGGGTTGTGGGGGAGGAGGCGTCGAAAAGCGCTCACGCAGGCAGGAAAACGTGGCTGATTTTCCAGGCAGGGTGGCGATAAGAGATTAAAATCAATCTCTGCGTTGTTTTACTTTGGCCAGAAAGTGTTATGCATGTCGATCACTATGACCGCTGAGTTTCATTATGCGCTCGATGCGATGCGCGCGGGAAGAAACGTGTTGATCAGTGGCAAACCTGGGAGCGGAAAGTCTACGCTGCTCAACCTGTATCTCGAGCAACTCAACCGCGCCACAGATGTTGGAGCGGATTCTGTTACCTCGGTGATGGTAACCGCGCCAACGGGTGAGGCGGCGCGGAATGTGCATGGCTACACCATTCATAAAGTCTTTGGTTTTCGGCCCTATACCAGTGTGGAAGATGTTCAGCCTGGTGGGGCGTGGCGGCCGGCACGGTCGGTGCAGGAGACCCTCGCCGCAATTGATGTGCTGGTGATTGATGAGATCTCCATGGTGCGCGCCGATCATTTCGACATGATGGACCGTGCGCTGCGCATGGTGCGGGAGAACAAGCAACCCTTTGGTGGGGTACAGCTGGTGCTCGTCGGTGATCTGTTGCAACTGCCGCCGGTGGTGCGCGATAACGAGCGCGAGGATTTTCTTAAGCACTGGGATACGCCTTATTTCTTCTCCTCTGAGGTGTACGCGCGAATGCAGCTGGAGTGGATCACGCTGAATAAGGTGTGGCGCCACAGCGATGCTACGTTCGTGGAAATCCTCAACCAGATCCGCGAGGGGTCTGCGGGGCCGCGAGTACTTGCGGCGTTGAATACCCTCGTGCTGCGCGATGAGGACGATACTGATCAGTGGGTGACGCTGAGTTCCTATCGGCGCACAGTGAACCGGATCAATAACCGGCATCTCAATAGCCTCGCTGGACCAGTGCTGACATCGCGGGCGGCCTATGAGGGATCCGCGAGCGCGGAATCCTTCGGCGGGGTAGACGAGCTGCGCTATGGCCGCGGTATGCGGGTGATGATGCTGATCGACGATACGCAAGGGCGCTTCCAGGACGGCAGCTTTGGCACCGTAACCCACGCCACCGATGCGGTGATCTCGGTGCAGCTCGATCACTCCGGGCAGACCGTGGAGATACAACGCCACCGTTGGAACGTAACACGGCCGATCATGCGCGATGGCCGGCTAGCGAGCGAAACGGTGGGTAGTGTCACCCAGTTCCCAGTGGTGGCGGCCTGGGCAATGACGATCCATAAAGCGCAAGGGAAAACCATCCCTCGGTGTGTGATCGATCTGCACGATCACATGGGAGCCAACGGGCAATTGTATGTGGCGCTGTCGCGGGCAGTGGACATGGAGCATCTGCGCTTTAGCAGCCCCGTGACACCGAAGCACCTGCAGGCCAGCAACGCGGTGATGCGGCGCGTTCGCCGAGACCTCAGCCCCCGCGTGAACCCCGAACGACTTGTGTTCATCGCCTTCGACGGGGTGAGCTTGGGCATTCGTGAACACATTGCTCGTATGCACGTGGTGATTGCGAACAAGGGCAAGATCGTTGCGGACTTTGGTAGCTGGATCAACCCCAACTGTGATCTTGGGGAATTCGGCGCCCGCATGAAGGTGCCGCCACGCGGACTTGCCCTCGCACCCGATCTCAGCGACTTCTGGCCGTTATTGCTTCGCCAAGCCGCTGGCGGGCTCGTGGTCGGTGATCGTCTCGCGGTATTGGAGCGGGCCATTCGGCACCAAGAGCGCGGCCTTGCCATTAACCTTGGCGTGGGATACGACTGCGCCGACTTTGGTATCACGCTCGAAAATGCGAGCCTGCGTGAGCGGTGCTTGGAGATGTACGAACGCTACAAGCGCGGGGACATGGATATCGAACGTGGCCTGCTAGTACCACCGGCTAACCCGCACACCGAAGGCGCGGTGTATCAGCCCGTTTGGGCCGAGCAGCAGCCGATGAAACTAGACCACAACCATGCGACTGACTCCGATAATGCGTGGGCTAGCTGCTTCGGAGGCAGCATCAGGGCCAAAGATCCCAACGAGGTTGTAGAAACCGCCGAGCTGTTGTCCGCCTGGGCGATCTCTCGCGGGGTGTGGGACCACGCCCTTCGCCGAGAGGTCCTCGATCGAACCCGCCCCAACACTCGTGCAAAAATCGAGCTCCCCGAGGTCGATCCCCGCACCATCGACCTAGACACCCTGTTTACTCCAGGCACCCGAGTGGCGTTTAGCGGCTGTGGATACAGCAGCGAGGATAAACGCACAGACAGCGACTTCGACAAACTCTGCAAAGCTCGCGAGCTGGAATTCCGCCTCGGAGTTTCCCGCAAAAAATGCGATGTACTCATCGCCCGCGACCCCAGCTCCACGTCCCGCAAAGCCAAGCGCGCCCGCGAATTCGGGATCCCCATCATTGAACTCGCCGCCTTCGACCGCTGGTGCGACAACACCGCCACCAAGACGCCCGGCGGCGAAAACGAAACTCCAGCCGAGGTGCATCAAGGCCTAGGTGCGCCCATGCGGGTGGAGACCATGAGCAAGCCCAGCGCACTCACCCAGCCCCTAGATGGCGACTGGGACTTCGGCTCGGAGAGCAACTGGGACAAGCAGTGGGACGAAGCGTGGGAGGCTGAGCTTTCAAACGAGAAGGAACCAGGCAACGACGAGCACAGCTTTGCTCGCGACAACGCCGCGGAGGCACCATCCACAGCCCCGGCAGGGAAGCAGATTCTCACCCCGCAGCAAGCAGCCGCTTTGCTCAACGAAGGCGCACGCGTGGCGTTTCGCGGCTCCACCTACGTTCACGGGGAACTCCGCCCACACGGCCCAGTGCTCGACGAGCTATGCCGATCCCTCGGCTTGGAATACAAACAAGCAGTGTCCAAAACCCGCTGCGACGCCCTCGTTACCGACGACACCGAGACGAAAGACGGCAAAAACTCCCTCGCATTGCGCTACGGCACTCCACTCATCCTCGCCCGAGACTTCACCGCCTGGGCCGAAAGCAAACTAGACGACAAGCCAGAGCTGATCGAAAACGTAAAAGATCTCGACGACGAAGCCTTCCTCGACGCCCTCGCCCGCGGAGAGCTTGTACAAGCCTGGGATGACAGCGCCCCAGAGTTCACCTACGCCACCGCGGCTTGGGACTTCGCTCCGGCATGGCAGGCACTCTCCGAGACAGAAGACACACCCGTGGACGACACCACCCACACCCAAGGCGCCCATTTCCGGACCAGCCCCGACGAGCAGTGGAGAAGTGATAACACACACAGCGAAGAAGCAACTAAAAAGGACCGGATAGCTTTCCGATCAGCACCTGGGGACTCGGTTTCCCAGGGCGTGATCTCCGACGCCACGCCCCAACGCTTCTCCCTGCCCAGCGACGGCGACGCTAACTCTTCGGCCCACAGCGAAAAAGCCAACGACACCCAAGACGGAGAGGATTCCACCTCCGGTAGCCACGCCAGCACCGACAACCCCGAAGGCAAAGAACCCTTCGCTGCAATGATCGCCAGACTCCAAGCGGAGAAGAACACCAGCGACACCACACCTCGATCGCGGGCGCGCCGGGCTGTATCCGAGGAGGAGCACGACACCGAACAGCCTGCTCAACCTTTAGCCGGTGATGACCAGTGGGGCACGAGCTCCTTCGCCGAGCAGCTGCGGAAGCGTTCCGATGCTTCTGTGTCTGAGGATGATGACGATGAGGAACCAGACTGGGACGAGTGGGAGGACACCGCCGATGCCGAGGAAGATGTCGATTGGGATGAAGACGATGAGGACGACGAAGAGGCCGTCCTAGAGAGACCCAAGGATGAGGAGGAAAACCTCGACGAGGAGCAGGACGATAAACACCTAGCTGAGGCGTTCGCTGTAGCATTCCCCGAAGAAAAAGAGTTCAAAGAGCACCAGCGAGCGGCGGAACTCAACGAAACTACGCTCGAGCGGCGCCGTCGCAAGCATAAGTCGGCGCTGAAGCGGGTATTTAAAACAGCCCTGACAGCAGTCTTTGTATATGGAATCGGAGTGGTAGCGGTGAAAAAGGAGTGGGATGGTTTTTTCACTCTTATTGCTCTGCTTTGGGCTGCAACTATGCTGCTGCTTATCCTCTTCACCCTCCACTGGTTCATCCGACTGTGTGCGCTTGGTGCGGCTAAGCTCGGTGAGGATGACTCCGCAGAGGAGGCCGCATCAGAGCGCAAGGAGGGCGATGGCGCCTAAAGCATGGCGGCTTTGCCCTTGAAAGCTAAGCCCCTGAAAGCACCTGCAGTGCCGCGCTCGCACACGAGGTGGGCGGGATGTCCGCGCGGGTTTTCGTTGCACCGCTGGAAGGACGGGTCTTATACTCGTAGCTAACAGCAAGGCTGGTTTCTCGCCTTGTTGGTACTAAAAACACCCCCGCAGTGCTGCAACACTGGGAGGGTGTCGGGTACTAAGACCCTAGGTGAAGATCGCTGCAACGAGCCTCACCACTGCGGTCAAGAAGTGTAGAACCTCGGTGGCCAGCGTGAGTCTGTTATCTCGGCTGGTTCCGGGGTTATCTTCGTCTCGACCGGGTTTGCCTTCAGGCCTTTGAGCCATCAACAACTCCTTCCTGTCGCTGTGGTCCTCTCGCCAGTTAGTACTGCGCGAGTCACCCACGAACGCGCGCGGGTACACCGCGCAGCGACGAAAGAAGCCACCCCATATAACTCTGGGGCGGAACCGTCCACGATTGTAGCTGCTTCGCCCACGTGTGCGAACCCTCGTGCGCCCCACGCTATGAAACAATGGGGCCTGTGACCACCGAAGCTTCCAGATCCCAGCCCGCCTTAACCTCCCGTTCCGCCCTGCAGTCTCTTCGCGGCCGTATCCCCGTGGGCGAGTACGCCTTTCCCGGTCCCGTGCGCGATGGCCTCGTGGCGGCGATCCTCAACGGTGAGAAAACTGCCACCACTAGCTTGTTGGTGGAGTATCAGCGCGACGGGCAGGATCCTCATGATCTGCTTGGCAGCTATGAGCTGGTAGTCGATAGCGATGAGCAGCCGGTGTGTGTCACCCGCACCACCGAGGTGCGGGTGGTGGCTCTAAGCGAGGTGGATCTGCAGCACTGCATCGACGAAGGCGAAGGCTATCGTACTATCGCCGAGTGGGAGCGGGCGCATCGGCTGTTCTGGGAGTCCGAGGAGCTGCGCGCCGAGCTCAATGATCCTACGTGGCGGCTCACTGATCGCACCCCGGTGGTAATGCAGCGTTTCGAGTTGGTTGACCCACACGAGGTTCGGCTTTAGCGCCATTGCGGTGGGGTGATGTCGCACAGGCTATGTCTATTCGGGCACACTGAGGTCTATGTGGTTTGATTCTTGGTTTCCCATCATTCGTGCCTTGGCGGTGGGTACCGCCAGCTACGCGACGCTGTTGCTGTTTTTGCGGGTAGCGGGTGCGCGTTCGCTGGCGAAGCTCAATGCCTTCGATTTTCTCGTCACGGTGGCTATTGGTTCGATTCTGTCCACGGCGATGGTCACCAAAGACCTCAGCTACGCCACGGGCATCGTGGCGATCGCGATTCTTTTGGGTCTGCAATATGTAGTGGCTCGAGCGATTCGGCATTCCTCGACGCTGCGCGAGATCGTCACCGCCGATCCAATCGTGGTGGTGCGAGAGGGCCAGATGGTGCAGGACGGGATGAAGAAAGCGCGGGTGGGTGCGGCCGATATCTACCAGGCGGCGCGCTCAGCTGGGCAGGGGGATTTGACGGCAATCGCGGCGATGATTGTGGAAACCGATGGCACGATCTCCGTGATTACCACCGATGCCGTGGGCTCAGCAGAAGCACTTCGGGCGATGGATGCGTGGAAGTAGCACGCTTATCGACGCCCACTCATCGCCCGACGCAGCGGCAGCACCACCGGTCCATGGGGCCCATCGATCACCGTCACGGTGGCGTTGTACACCTCGGCGATCATCTCAGGGGTGATCACCTCTGCCGCGCTGCCTGAGCGATACACAAGGCCGCCGGACAGCGCCGCCAGGTGATCGCCGTAGCTCGCGGCGAGGGTGAGATCGTGCACCGTCATCACCACCGTGAGCCCGGTCGAGATCCGCAAGGAATCGACGATCTCGAGGAATTCTTGGGCGCGACCGATATCAAGCGCCGCGGTGGGCTCGTCCAACAGCAGCATGCGGGGCTGTTGGGCCAGCGCTTTGGCCAGCACTACGCGGTGGAGTTCGCCGCCGGAGAGCTCGGTGAGATACCTCTCGGCAAAGCCTGACACATCAAGCCGCTGCATCACTTCGTCGATCACGCGCTCATCTTCGGCGTCGCTGCGCCCTAGGAGTCCCTGGTGCGGCAGGCGACCGAGTTCGACATAGCGGCGCACCTTCATGCCCTCCGGCACGGTGGGGCGTTGCGGGCAGAGACACACCAGCTTTGCCATGGTTGAGCGGTGAGACGATACCGGCTGGCCAAACACCTCCGCGCGGGCGTTATCGCCCTCAGGTTTCCACGGGTTTAAACCCGCAATGGTGTGAAGCAAGGTGCTTTTTCCTTGGCCGTTGGGGCCGATGATGTTCAGCCACCCGCCGGCGGGCAGGGTCAGGTTTACCTCGCTGAGGATCGGGCGATCACCACGGCGGATGCCTACTTGCTGAAAATCGAGGGCAGGAGTACTCATGAGCGGCTCCGACGCAGCAGGACAAGGAAGAAGGGGGCGCCTACGAAGGCGGTGACCACTCCGATGGGCACCTCGGCAGGGGAGAGCACGCTTCGGCCCAGGGTGTCGGCGCATACGACAAACGCCGCGCCGTAAAGCACCGTTAGAGGTAGCAAACGCTGATGCGTAGTCCCTGCGATCAGTCTTACCACGTGGGGCACCACGAGCCCCACAAAGCCGATGAGTCCACTGGCTGCCACCGCGCAGGAGGTGCACAAGGTCGCCACCGCGATGACCAGCAGGCGCACCCGCTCGGGGTTGAGGCCCAGGGCCGCGGACTCGACGTCGCCAAGCAACAAAGCATCGAGATAGCGCGATAGTGCGATAAGCACAGCGATACAGCTCATAATCGGCACAGCGATAATGGCGATATCGAGCCACGAGGAGGTGGCCAGATGCCCGAGCATCCAAGAATAGACTCGCCGTAGCGTGGTGTCGTGAGCCTGTTGGAGGAAGGTTTGCACCGCGTTGCACAGCGCGCCCACCGCCACTCCGGCGAGCACCACCACCAGAGGATCGTGACCGCGGCCTACTGAGCGGCTGACAATGAGCGTGGCAGCTACCGCGGCGATGCCGCCGATAAACCCCGCGCCGGCGATCATCGCTTGAGAAGCGATCACACCCGAGCCCACCCCCAGCGCAATGCAGGCGGTCACGGCCAGCCCAGCGCCCGAGGACACCCCGAGGAGATAGGGATCGGCCAGCGGGTTGCGCAATACAGCCTGAAACGCAGCGCCTGCGATCGCCAGTGCTGCACCCACGATCACACCTAGCACCACCCTGGGCAAGCGCAACTGGGTGAAGATGATAAACCCCTGCTGCTCCGCGCCGCCCCGCGCCCACTGCGGTGTGTGAGGAAGAAGAGTATCGGCTAGCCCAGCGAGAAGGGTGCGCATCCCAATCGAGCTCGGCCCGGTGGCTGCGGCTAGGACGATGCTGGCCAACAACACAATCACCGCCACACCGATATGCGTGGCCGCGGCGGCTAGGTGCGGGGCAGTGAGGGAGCGTCTCATTGGGTCGAGATAGTTGAGGGTGAGCGTCTAGCTGTGGGCGGGTGCGGGTAGTGCGGTGAGGGTAGGCACGAGCGACTGCACGAAGTCCGCGATGCGCGGGCTCCACCGGGAGGAGAGATCCGGATCCAGCTCCACGATGGCATCATCCTTCACTGCAGGGATGGTGTTAAAGCCCGGGCGTTGAGCCACCGATGCGGCACTCTCGCCGCCTTCGCCGGCATCACCTAGGAAGATCACATCCGGATTGGCGCTAATGATGGCCTCTGGGTTGAGCTGCGGGAAGGGGTTATCGCCGTCTGCGGCGATGGAGGTCATGCCGAATTGGGAGTAGATATCACCTAGGAAGCTGTCATTGGTGATGGTGTAGAAGCTGGGATCCACCTCGTGGTAGTAGCTGCGGCCCTTGGCTTTATCGCCCACCTCGGCGACAGCATCCTCGATGGCGCGGGTGGTTTCCGCTACCACGGAGGCAGCATCGGCCACATGGCCGGTGGCAGCGCCGAGCTGCTCCATTTGGGAGTAGGCGCCGTCGAGATCATCTGGCGCGCCCATCACCAACACCGGAACCTTCGCTGCGGTGAGTGAATCCACGATGTCATTGGAGTCCTGGGAAACCACCACCAGATCCGGCTGGTATTCCAGCACCGCCTCGGCATTGGGGGTAAACCCAGACAGATCCGTGGTAGGTGCCTCCGGCGGGTAATAGGAGTAGCTATCGGCGGCCACCACGGCCTCCCCAGCGTCGATGGCGAAGAGCGTTTCGGTGGCAGTGGGCGATAGCGAGACGATCGCGGTGGGCTGGTTCTCGATGGTCACCTCTTCGCCGTCGCGGCCGGCAGCGAGGGTGACGGGAAAGGCTTCAGCGGTGGCGCTGCTATCGGCCGAGCCCGCGGACTCGCCCGTGGAGTCGGACTCGGAGGAGGAGCAGCCAGCCAGCGCCAGGGCACAGGCGCAGGCGCTAGCAAGAACTGCCTTTAGGGACTGGCTCAAGGACATGGTGAATCGTTGATCCCTTCATGTATGTCGCGCCCCACCCGGTGCGCCCGGGCTGGGTTAGGCAATGCCGAGAAAACACGGGGCGCGATGTCGATCTATCTGGGTCACTAGCTAAGAAATTCTACGCAGGTCCAAAGACCCTTAAGACGATGATCGCGCAGGCGGGGGTAATGGCAACGCATGTCGTGTGAGGTGTTGCTGGCTAGCTTGGGGATGCCGCCGAGGCCTGTAATGCGCTCAGCCGCCGCTGGAAGGAGGATGCTCTCTTCACAGCGACGGCTGAAGCCACATGGTTATGGCGGGCAAATATAAGGGGGAGACGGCTAGGAGCCGAGCTTGCGGGCAGAGTTGATCATGGGGATCTGGGCGGGAACGCGGGCGAAAGCGATGGCCTTTTTCAGCGGCTTTTCTCCGCGCCAATCCCAGGCCATCTTCATATTTGCCGGCCACACGGCAGCGAGAAAAGCCGCGGCAACAGGAGCCACCACTTTGTTCTGGTAGGGGCGCAGGCTTGGGGCAATGGTGGTGGCAGCGATAGCGCCGGCAAGCCCCAGCTCGGCTACGCCACTGGCGTAGGTCCACTGCCGCTTGGTACCGGGGATAGCCTCCGGCACGATCTCATCGAAGTTATGCGGGTGCACAAAGTGCATGGTGCCGGCGAAGCCGAACACACCGGCCCAGAGCGCAGAGCGCAGCGGCGAGTTCGGCTTGGAATCGGAGGATAGACAGGACCGGAATTTCTTTACACAGCTCACACCCTCCCAGTGTAGGCCGCCAGTCAGCGCGCTGAGCTGCAAGATCGCTCACACTACGCATTCGTAGGTTAAAGCTGCAGCTCAGCGCCTCGCCCCCGTTGGGTGGGGGGCGATCAGGAGGTGGTGGTGGACCAGGTGTGCACCGGCTTTCCGGTCTTTTGATTGCGGATATATGCCTTGAGCATCTGCGCGATAGCCTCGCGGCGCACCGGCGAATCGGGGGCGTTGAGGTAATCGCCGTGCGGCTGACCCGCTGGGCGCGAACGGGCGGTCTCAGCGATGATGCTCGAGACGGCATTGTCGAGCGCCGACAGCTGCCACGTGGCTCCGTTTTGGCGGCTGCGGGCGCGGCCGTCGATGATGCCAAGATAGTGATCGATCAGGTTCTGATCCACCTTCAGTTGGCTCAAACCCTGCTCGGCTTGGGGGAGCAGGTGCTCGGTCACCAGATCCGCCACGCACATGGTGCCGAAGGTGGGCCACGCCATGCTGGCGTAGAGGCCATTGCGGGCACCGGCAAAGAAGTTGCGCTCCGCATCGGCAAAGGGCAAACGCGACCACACCGGACGGGTTTGATCGGCCAAGAACTTCACCATGCCGTAGTAGAAGGCAGCATCAGCCACGATGTCCGCCACCGTTGGCCCCGCCGGCAGCAGGCGGTTTTCCACGCGGATGTGCGCCAGTTCCGTGTTGGGATCATAGATCGGGCGATTCCACCGCCAAATGGTGCCATTCTGCATGCTCAGATAGTGCAGGCCTGGTTTGCCGTCGGTGACTACCGGGGTGCCGGCCTCCACGCGGTCCTCGGGCAAAAGAGGGGAGAAGTAGCGCACGTTTTCCTCGAAAAGATCGAAGGCGCTGGTGATCCATCGCTCACCGAACCACACGCGCGGGCGCACTCCCTGGTGGATCAGCTCTGGAGTGCGGGTATCGATGGACTGCTCGAAGACCGGAATGCGGGATTCGTGCCAGAGCTTGTGGCCTGCGAAAAGGGGAGAGTTCGCGCTCAGCGCGGTCTGTACCCCGGCGATCGCTTGGGAGGCGTTCCACGCGTCGGCAAAACGGTCCGGGGCCACTTGGAGGTGCAGCTGGATCGAGGTGCAGGTGGATTCCGGTGCGATGTCCTCGAATTCCTCGCTGTAGCGCTCCTGGCGCTCAAGCTCGATGCGCACCAGCTCGCCACGGGATTCGAGAATGCCGTGAGACAGCGCCTTATAGCGGTTTTCGGAGGTCATCCACTTCGGCCCGCGCAAAAAGTCTGTGGTCACGCTCGGCAGAGTGCCGATCATGGCCACCTCGGCCCCAGCGGTAGCTGCGGCGTCGCGTACGATACCGAGCCGCTCGTTGAGGCCATCGGCCAGCTGCTGCAAGCCGGTACCTGCGATGGACAGCGGCAGATGGTTCAGCTCCACGTTGTAGGCGCCGATCTCCGACTGGTACTCATCCGACAACTCAGCCAACACGGCATCGTTGCACAGCGAGGGCTGCATCTGCTCATCCACGAGGTTCAGCTCGAGCTCGAGGCCGATGGTGCCTTCGTTGATGAACTCGGCGTCTTGGAGGTGACGGTCAAACACCTCCAAATCGTCCATGAGGCGTTGGCGATAGCGCGTGCGCTGTCGCGGCGTATAGGTCTCACTACTTACTGCATCACCCATGCTGACTCATCATAGTTCTAGTGGGGCGAATCTAAACACTGCACGCGGGGTGAATGCAGCGCGGATCACCTATGGGGGCGGGTAGTGGCGGGTGTGAGGGTGGCGTCGATAAGCGCAGCGCATAGGCGCGGCGAATATGGCGGTGTAGGCTTATCGCTTCGTGTTACGCACTATGTTGAAATCAAAGATCCACCGGGCCACCGTCACCCAGGCTGACCTGCATTATGTCGGATCCTGCACCATCGACAGCGCCCTGATGGCCGCAGCGGATATCTATGAGGGCGAACAGATCGACATCGTGGATATCGACACCGGCGCCCGGCTGACCACCTATGCCATCGCGGGCGAAGAGGGGAGCGGAATCATCGGCATCAATGGCGCCGCTGCGCGCCTCATCGGCCCTGGCGATCTCGTGATCATCATCGGCTATGGCCAGTTCAATGCGGAGGAACTCAGTGACTACGCCCCGCGCGTGGTGTTTGTCGATGCCGAAAACCGCCAGATCAGCCTTGGTGCGGATCCCGCTCATGCCCCCGAGGGTTCAGGGCTGAAGGATCCCCGCTAAACCATCGGCCTGCGCGTTTCTGCCCTGATTGCAGCGGGCTGTAATCCGTAGCACACCGCGCCAGAAAGTGTGGCGCTTTCACCAAGAGAATCGTCTTGGTTACCCCCGCCACCTGTAAAGGGTGCGGGGGTAGTACTGTCCGGCAATTCAGTGCCAGACACTTGCACCTGACCTGCGCCGACGCTTCCACTACCCCTCGGTGCGTACCTATTTGGGTAAAGGTGTAAAGAACACCTGTCCAGCACCTACCCTGCTCTATACCCTCGGATTTAAGACAACGCCCCCATATCTGACGTGCGCAGATGCGCCCGCGCGTGGTGGACACCGCGAGCAATCGTCACCGGATGCGGCACCCGCACGGGCTACCCGCATTGGGAGGGGAGTGTTTCTAGTACAACGGTGCGCACCCCAGCCGAATCGTGTGGGATGTGGTGGTACCGGGTCACACAGCGACGCACCCGCCATCGACGTGGGTTTAACGCCGTGAGAGCCCGGTGCGACTACAGCTCCTCGCCCACGGGCTGCTGCTGGGTTCGCGCCGAGACATCCGTCCGCTGCGAGTTGTAGAGGCGAGAACACTAATGAAAACAAGGCGAATCAAGCCCCCGCTGTACGGCCGGAAGCGCCGCATTGCTATCCGCTCTGCCATCGTGGTGGTGCTTGTTGCACCACTGCTGGTAGCTGCGGCGTGGATGTGGTCGATGTGGGACCCCTCCCACTACCTCGACGAGGTGAAAATCGCGCTGGTCAACGAAGACGAGGGCACCACCCAGGAGGGCGAGAAGGTCAGCTTCGGCGACGATATCGAAAAGGGTCTGCTGGACACCAGCTACCTCAACGTGGATACCGTCTCCGCCGACGCCGCCAATAAGGGAATGAAGGAAGGCACCTACATGGCCACCATCTCCATTCCCCGCGACTTCTCCGACCGGGTGGCCACGGTGATTGACGATAAGCCCCGTCAGGCCGAGGTGGTGATCTCCTACAACGACCACTACGGCACCAACACCCCGCTGCTCACCTCCGGTCTGATCCCAGGCATTCAAGCGGGAATCCAATCCGGCATCACCGAGGGCTATTCCAGCGAGATCCTAGACGGCATGAACCAGCTCGGCGACGGGCTCAACGAGGCCGCCGATGGTGCGGTGCAGCTCGACGACGGCGCCACCATGCTTAAAGACGGCACCGAGCAGGGCATCGATGGCGCCCACCAACTCAAAGATGGCACCGGCCAGCTGCGTGATGGCGCCGCAGAGCTGGATAATGGGCTGTCCCAGCTTGTCGACGGCACCGGCCAGCTCGGCGACGGCGCCGCTCAAATCGACGATGGCGTGGGCCAACTCACCGATAAACTCATCCCGCTCGCCCGCCAAGCCGGTGCAGCCGCTGAGCAGCTCAAACCCATGATTGGTGTGCTGCGGACCTTCCAGCTGAACAAGGAAGCCGACAAGCTCCAAGAGATCGTGGCGGGGTTGGACAATAACAACCCCGATGGCATCGCCAACCAGCTGCAGATGCTCAAAGACGGCACCGCCGAAATGAGCTACAACCTGAATAACCCCAACGCCCCGTACCTTTCCGGTGTGCTGCAGCTCAAGGACGGCACCACCCAATTGCGTGAGGGCTCAGTAGAGCTCGATGAGGGCATGGGCCAGATGCTCGATGGCACCTATCAGCTTGACGACGGCGTCCGCCAGCTCAAGGACGGCACCACCCAGCTGCGCACTGGGCTTGTGGAAGGCTCCGAGCAAGCGCCCTCCATCAGCAATATCCAGGCCTCCTCGCATCAGATGGCCGTGCCGGTTGTGTACTCGCAGGACTACCAGAACCCCGTCCAGGAGCTGAAGGATCTGAATGATCCCACCTCCAAGCAGCTCTCCGGTGGTGTGACCTTCATCCTCATCCTGGTCTTCGGTTTCCTCATGATGGTGCTGGTGAGTATGCTCGCCCCGCACATCTTGGGCCGCTATTCTCACCGCCGGCCACTCTGGCAGGTCCTCGGCGGATTCGCCATTGTTGCCGCGGCGAACACCGCACTGCTCTTCCTGCTCACGTGGTTGGGCACCCTGTTGGGCTTTAGCGTGGATAACCGCACCGCCTTTGCCCTCGGGCTGGTGATCTTGGCCGCCAACGGCACCGCCTTCTTCCAGCTGCTGCGCATCGCCTTCGGCAGGCTCATCGGTGGCACCCTCGCCCTCGGGTTCTTCGCCTATGGTGTGTTCAGCTTCGGTGGCGTCTGGCCCATCCAGCTCACCCCGAAGCCGCTGCGGCTGCTGCACGATATTCACCCCATGACCTATGCGCGCAACCTCTTCATCGGTGCAGTCGAAGGGGACACGGGGGCGTTTTATCTCAGCTCCGCCTTCCTGCTGCTGGTGATGACCATCGTGTGCCTGATCATCTCGGTACTCATCGTCAAGCGGCGCGAACGCCCCGCGGTGATGGAATCCGAGGACGGCACCACTCCGGAGGACGAGGAGGCCGAACTCGTCACCGCCCGCTAACTGCGGCGGCCAGCCTCAAGCAACACCCCACTGTTTCCCGATGAATCTCGGGGATGGTGGGGTGTCTTGTGCTGAGTGAGCTAGCAGGAGCACCTGCCAGAGCAGCTATTCCGCATCCGCACCGGTGGCCGGTGGGCCTAACGGTGGGCCTAGCTGAGGGTGGGGAAAAGCATGCAGCTAGGGGCCCGCACACGCCTCGGCGGGGGACGAGGTCCTGGAGCTGAGCACGACGACGGGTGGGCTGAGGTGAGCGTCGATAAGCGCAGCACACACCCCCTCCTGCAGAAGCGGACTGCTGCGCGGGAGGGGGAGTGGGTTGAGGCGGCTAGGGGGTGGGGATGAGGTAGAAGCCGGCGTTGGGGGCCACGGAGTAGTCGATCGGCAGCAGATCGAAGCGGTCGCCATCGGCGTAGACGGGCATCTCTGGCATTTCGATGCGGATCGTCTTCGCCCGATACTGGTGCACCCCATCTACGCCGCGAATATTGCCGGTGTAGATGCGCGGGAACTTCTTGGACACGTTATAGCGATTCATCCGCCCCAACACGGTCAGATCCAACAGGCCGTCGCTGTGGATGGCATCGGGGCAAATCTTCATGCCGCCGCCATAGGAGCGGGTGTTACCGACCGCGGCGAGCGTGATGGGCTCATCGATTTCCAGCTCCCCGTCAAGATAGATCGTGCAAGGGATCGAGTGGAACTTGAGAAACTCCAGCAGAATCGCCACCACATAGCGGGCAGAGCCCTTGGGCCAAGAAATGGTGTTCGCCCGCTCGGTGACAATAGAGTCGAAGCCCTGGGTCACGCAGGTGCCAAAGAAACGCTCGCGGCCCTCATCGGTGCGCATCACGCCCAGATCGGTGCGCAGGCACACACCCCGGGCGATCAGCTCGGCCGCCTTCTCCGGATCGAGGGGCAGACCGTATTCACGGGCGTGATCATTGCCCGTTCCCGCAGGGATAATCCCGAGCGGGACATCCGTGTTGGCCTGGGCTTGCAGCGCTAGATTGATCAGGCCATCGCCGCCGCACACCACCAGCGCATCCACGCCGGAATCCACGGCCTCGCGGGCCAGCTCTGCCGAGGCGGCTGGGGTGGCGCCGGCGATACTCACCACATCGATGCCGAGCTCATTAAAGCGGCGCTCGGCGATCGCGCCCTTCGCTTTCGCCAAGCCCTTGCCGGCGGCGGGGTTGGTGAGCAGCGCTACCCGGGAGATCTCGCGTTGATAGATGCCGATCTCGTTCATGGCAGCAGCTTCCCAGGGTTGAGAATGCCGGCCGGGTCGAGGTGCTTCTTGATGGCGCGCAGCACCCCAAGGCCCACCTCGCCAACCTCTTTGTCCATGAATCCGGCGTGGTCCTTACCCACCGCGTGGTGGTGGGTGATGGTGCCGCCATTGTCGGTAATGGCCCGCAAAATCGCCCGCTTGGCCGTGCCCCACTGCTCCAGTGGCTTCTCGTTCTGAGCGCCGAGGATGGTGAAGTACAGCGAGCAGCCATTGTGGTAGACGTGCGATACGTGGCAGAGCACGAGAGCCACAGAGTCGCCATCACCCAAGGAGGCGGTAACAGCGGCGGTGATGGCCTTCTTCAGAACCGATACATTGCTCCAGGTGGTGGCGGTTTCGAAGGTCTCACACAGCACACCGGCATCCAGCAGGGCGTCGCGCAGCACCGGGGCGCCGAAGCGGCCCTTTTCCCACTTGCGTACCGGGCCCTCGCCGAGCGAGGTGGCGCCCATGGACAGAAGCAGGTTGCGGGTTTCCTCGTGACGGGAGGCCACATGCTCGCGGGTGCCCTCGTACATGGTCAGGCAGAGGCAGCCGTGCGGTGCGGCAGAGTCGGACTCGCCGATGGAGTCGGTGGAGGTGAGGTTGGTGGCGGATTCGATCTCATCCGAGAGGCGAATCACGGTGGGGCCGGTGCCCTGCTGTTCCACCGCGCGCACCCCGGCGACGCCATGGGCGAAGTCATCGAACACGAAGGCCTCGTACTCCTTGGCCTCGGGGATGGGGTGCACCTTCAAGCGCACCTTGGTGATCACGCCGAATGCCCCCTCGGAGCCGAGGAAGATCTCCTTGATGTCTGGGCCGGCAGCGGAGGCTGGTGCGGCATCGCCCACGGTGGTGATGCCGGTGGGGGTCACCACTTCCATGGAGGCCACCATCTCATCAAAGCGGCCATAGCCGGCCGAGTTTTGGCCAGAGGAGCGGGTGGCGGCGAACCCGCCGATGGTGGCGTAGGGGAAGGACTGCGGGAAGTGGCCCAGCTGCAGGCCGTGCTCGGCCAGTGCGATCTCCGCCTGGGGGCCGGACATACCGGAGCCCAAGGTGGCCTCGCCGCTGATGGTGTCCACATTCTCGATGGCATCGAAGCGGGCCAGATCCAGGCTGAGTACCGCGTCGAACTCGCCGCGCAGGGGCGAGACACCGCCAACCACGGATGTGCCGCCACCGAAGGGAACCACGGCCACTCGGTGCTCGGTGCACCACTGCAAAATGGCTAGGACTTCCTCGTTGGTGGCTGGGGCGATTACAGCGTCCGGCACATCGATCACCGCATCCTCGCGCCAATCGAGCAGATCGAAGTAGGACTTGCCGCGGGCGCGGGGGATGCGCTGCTCACGAACTTGGGTGACGAAGCCGGAGCCCACGATCTCTGCCAGCTGCTCGATCTGGGCGGTGGTGAGGGCTGAATCGGTGATCTTCACATCCGGCTGCGCCGGGGCGGGTCGGGGGGTGGTGGAACCGACAACCTTGCTCACCAGCGACTGCAGGTTCGCGCTGAGTGGCTTGGCTTCCTGTTCAGTACCCCAGATGGAAAAGGACATGGGGGGAGTGGGCAGAGTGTTCATATCGCTCACGCTACAAGCGCTCCCACGGCCCCGAAAGAGGGTGTAGCCGCCCACAGGCCGCGCAGAGCGGGGTGTGTAAAGATCACGCCTACTCGTGTAGAAGTACTGTGAGCAGGTGCTTATCGACGATTAATTCCCCTCAACCTAAAACATGTAAAGAGCGTGTTGTTGACACCCCCGTGGAGCGGCGGGGGACAATGAGGCCATGGGGATCGATATTGACCAGGCGATTATGCAGGCCGCCCGCGAGCTCGTGCTCGAGTCGGGCATTCGCGGAACCACCATGTCCGCGGTAGCCCGCGGGGCCAAGATTTCGCGCCCCACGCTCTATGCGCGCTTCTCCGGTAAAGACGCCGTGATCAGCAAGCTGCTCACCCACGAGCTCATCGACGTCACAATGTCGGTGCAGCGCCAGCCCGCCACCGGCCCGCAGCTGGTAGACGCCCTGCTCGAAGCAGCACGCATGGTGGCTGTGCACCCAGTGATCACCACCATCGTGGAGGAGCAACCCGAGCTATTGGGCACCTACTTCTTCCGGCGGCTCGGCGAATCGCAGATCAGGATCATCGCCACCCTTGAGCACATGATCGAGACGGTGCAGCAGCAGGCCCCAGAAACCATCTGCCCGCGCAGCGCGCACGCTCTGGCCACCATGTGCTGCTCCATGCTGCAGCACTCCGCCCTCAGCTCCCGAATCTTCGCCCCGATCCTTCGGGCCCATCAACCCAGCGGCACCTGGGACCAAGAATTGCGACTCATCCTAGAAGGGTACTTACTGCCATGAACACTGCCTTAAACGCAGCTCGTCGTGCGGAAGACATCGCCTATCTCACGTCTAACCCCACAGACATCGACCTCGTGGTCATCGGCGGTGGCATTACCGGCGTCGGTATCGCACTCGATGCTGTCACCCGCGGACTGAACACTGTGCTGCTCGAGCGGCGCGATCTCGGCTTCGGCACCTCCCGCTGGTCCTCCAAACTGGCCCACGGCGGGTTGCGCTACCTTGCCAAATTCGAGGTAGGTATCGCCTTGCACTCCGCCAAGGAGCGCGGGCTGCTCATGGAGCATAACGCGCCCCACCTGGTGCGCGCACTTCCGCAGGTGGCCCTGCTGGGAGCTGATACCAACCTGGTGCAAAAAGCAGCCATGCGCATGGGCTTTATTGCGGGTGACATGCTGCGCATTGCCGCTGGCACCAGCTCCTCGGTGCTGCCGCGCTCTCGGTTTGCAGGCAAGAAGGAGACCCTCTCGCTGTGTCCGACCGCCTCGACCGACAAGCTGCACGGCTCGTGGGTGAACTATGACGGCCAGATGATCGACGATGCCCGCATCGTCACAGCCGTGGCCCGCACTGCTGCCGGGGAGGGAGCGCGCATTATCACCCAGGCCGAGGTGATTGAGGCCCACGGCACGGGAGTAACCATTCGCGATGGCCTCGATGGCTCCGAATTCAGCATTTCTGCCCAAGCCGTGGTTAATGCCACTGGTGTGTGGGCGGGCGTGGTGGACCCAGAGATCAAGGTGCGCCCCTCCCGCGGCACCCACATTGTGGTGGATGCCGCCACCGTGGGGCACCCCACCGGCGCGCTCACAGTGCCGCTGCCCGGATCCATCTCCCGATACGTGTTCTTGCTGCCGCAGCAATTCGACCGCGTCTACATTGGTTTGACCGACGAGGACACCCCGGGTCCGATCCCGGATGTACCACCCACCCCAGAGGATGACATCGAGTTCATCCTCGAGGCCATCAACCGAGGCTTGGGCACCAAGCTCACTCGCAAGGATGTGATCGGCGCCTTCACCGGCCTGCGGCCGCTGATCGACACCGGCGGAGACGGCAGCACCGCGGATCTTTCCCGCCGGCACAGCACCATCGAGGCACCCAATGGGCTGATCTCCATCGTCGGTGGCAAATACACTGAGTTCCGGCTCATGGCGGAAGAAGCCATCGATGAGATCCTGCAGCGCAAGGGCCTGCGGGCCGGGCCTTGCCGCACCCGCAGCCTGCCCTATGTGGGTGCGCCCAACCACCCAGCGATGTTGCGGGTGGCCAAGGCCGATCTCGCCCAGCTGCCCGCCTCACTGGTGGAGCGTTATGGCTATGAAGCCCCGGCGGTGGTGGCCGAGGCTGAGATCGAGCGCCCGCTGGATCGCGTCGCCGGGCTGGATATCACCCGCGCTGAAATCGCCTTCGCCGTCACCCACGAGGGGGCGCTGACAGTCGATGATGTGCTCGACCGCCGCACCCGCATCGGCCTTGTGGAACGTGACCGCACGGCCGCCTATGAAGAAGTCAACAGCATTGTTCAAGCAGTGCGTGCCCACACAGAGTAAGGACTTAACAATGAAGCTGTCACAGCGCGCCGCGCGCATGAGTACCCATGGTGTTGCCCGCATGCTCTCTTGGGCGCAGGTGAACAAACCCGGATTAGTGGCCAAGGCCATCCAGTTCGCGATCGCCCATTCCCACTCCTCCGCGAAGGCCCCAGAAGATAGCCACGCCCCGCGTACAGCTGGGTTGCAGGCCGCAGCACAGGCGGCGGGCGTACCCGAGCCGCTGCGTTTCGAGCGCACGAGCGGCATCGTTGCGGCCTCCGCGATCGCGGCCATCACCCCCGCCCAAAGCGAGCAGTTGGCCCACAGCTAGGAAAGCGCCACAGGGCCTATATATAAGGAATCATTCACCCATCGCGTTGTGGCTGGTGCACACAGCAGCCAGAGGCGGTGGGTGTGTGTCGTTGGACGACGGCGTCGATAAGCGCACAGCACCTTGTGGCATAGCGATAGCCTGCCGACCACAGCGCTGCGACCGCGTGCCTATAGTGGGGGAGTCACAACCCTTTAGTTCCTGCTTCACACCCTAAGGAGACACGCCGCATCATGACCGTTCGCGAGGTTCGTTTATTTGGCGATCCGGTGCTGCGCAGCCGCGCCGACGAGATCACCACCTTTGATGAGTCATTGCGTACCCTCGCTGAGGACATGTTCGAGACCATGGAAGAACACCACGGTGTGGGGCTGGCAGCGAATCAGGTGGGGATTACGCAGCGAATTTTCGTCTACGACTGCTCGCACGAAACCCCCGGTGCCCGCGGGGTGGTGATCAATCCCGAATGGCAGGCGCTTGATGATGCCACCGAGCTGGGAAACGAGGGCTGCCTGTCCATCCCCGGGGTGCACAAGGATGTCGAGCGCTCCGCCCGCATCCGTTGTACAGGCCTCGACCTCAACGGCGAGGAGATCAGTTTCGAGGCCACTGGGCTGCTTGCGCGCTGCGTGCAGCACGAAACCGATCACCTCGACGGGGTGCTTTTTCTCTCCCGCCTCAGCCCGCAGCTGCGCAAGGAAGCCATGGCGGAGATCCGCGCTTCCGAGTGGTTCTAAACCCGCAGTGTCTCAGCACTGCACTATGCTTATCGACGCATAACTGATCCCCGCGAACCCCACGACCCCAAGGACATACTCTCAGCCCATGCGCCTAGTATTTGCCGGCACCCCAGAACCCGCCGTTGTGGCCTTGACCAGGCTGCTCGATTCCGAGCACGAGGTGCTCGCCGTGATCACTCAGCCGGATGCGCGGCGCGGCCGCGGCAAGAAGCTGCAGCCCTCGCCGGTGGCGGCTCTGGCCGCTGAACGTGGCATTGAGATTCTTACTCCGGCCACCTTGAAAGCCGATAGCGAGGACGGCCGCGCGGTACGCCAACGGTTGGAAGAGCTGGCCCCAGAGTGCATCCCGGTGGTGGCCTATGGGCAGCTCATCCCCGAGGATCTCCTCCACCTGGCCCCGCATGGCTGGGTGAATCTGCACTTTTCCATTCTTCCGGCCTGGCGAGGTGCCGCTCCGGTGCAGTCGGCGATCCTGCATGGAGATGACATCACCGGCGCCTGCACCTTCCGTATTACTCAGGGGCTCGATACCGGGCCGGTGTTGGGCACGATCACGCAGCGCATCGGCGCCCATGACAACGCCGATGAACTTCTCACCACCCTTGCCTACGCCGGTTCTGACCTGCTCGTAGCCACCATGGATGGGCTGGAGGCAGGAGCACTGGAGGCGCGGGAGCAGCAGGGCGAGCCTAGCTATGCGCCCAAGATCACTACCCACGACGCGAAGTTGGATCTCCAGCAGCCTGCGATGGCGATCGATCGCGCGATCCGCGCCTTCACCCCCGCCCCCGGTGCGTGGGTACTTAACGAGGCAGAACAGCGAGTCAAGATTGGTGCGGCCCGTCTCGCTGAGGATGCCGACGCGGCACCCACCCTGGCGCCTGGGGCGGTGGCAATCACGAAGAAGGCCGTCTTCCTCGGCACAGGCACAACCCCACTCGTGGTGGAGAAGGTGCAAATGCCGGGCAAAAAGATGATGGAGGCCACCGCGTGGGCGCGTGGCGTGCAGGCAGTAGATGCAGAAGGGATGCAGTGGCGATGAGCAGTGGCGGAGGTTTCCGATCGCGGGCAAAGAAGACCTCAACGGGCACTGGGCGTGACAAGCGTCAGCAGCGCGGAGAACAATCATCGCGTGGCACCCGGCAGGAGCAGCGTGGAGGCCGTGCTCGTGGCGGGCGAGCTGGTGGTCCGGCGCGTCAGGATCGCGGGCCTGTGGTCTCGCACTCACGTGATGCGGGCCGAGGTAGGGGCCGCGAGCAACGGCGCGGGCCCAAGCAAAGCGGTGGCGGGCTGAGTTCGCGCCAGCAGGCGGCCGCGTTGCGTGAACACGAGGTGGATGCGGCGCGCATTGTGGCCCTACAGACCATTATGGCGGTGCGCCGCGATGATGCCTTCGCCAATCTCGTGCTGCCGAATCTGCTGCGAGAGCACTCGCTCACCGGCCGCGATGCCGCTTTCGCCACCGAATTGGCCTATTGCAGTTTGAGGGCCCGCGGCGTGCTGGATGCCATCATCACCCGCGCTGCCGCACGGCCGCTTAAGGACATCACTCCTGAGCTGCTCGCCGTGCTCGAGTTGGGTACCTACCAGCTGCTGTTTACCCGCGTGGAGGCGCACGCGGCCCTTGATACCTCGGTGCGCATGGCCCGTGGCCTCGGCCACGAGCGCGCCACCGGATTCATCAACGGCACCTTGCGCACCATCAGCCGTTCCGACCGGGAGCACTGGCTAGACGAGGCCGGCCCCAGCATGGGCATTGCCCGCACCGCCTTTCGCGCCCAACACCCCACCTGGATCGCCCGCTCCTTTGCCACTGCCCTCGGCATCGACTCCGAGGAGCACAACGCGGAGCTAGAGGAAGCCCTCGCGGCTGATTCCCAGCGTCCCATCGTGCACCTTGTGGCCAAGCCCGGACAGATCAGCGCCGAGGAACTAGCGCTCATCAGCGGCGGGGAGGAGGGTGCTTATAGTCCCTATGCGGTCTATCTGCCCGAGGGGGATCCCGCCGAGTGCCCGCCGGTGAAGGAAAAGCTCGCCGCGGTACAAGACGAAGGCAGCCAGCTGATCGCCCGGGCCTTGACCGAAGCCCCGCTGGAAGGCACAGACACTGGCCGCTGGTTGGATCTCTGCGCCGGCCCTGGCGGCAAGGCCGCGCTGATTGCCGCAATTGCTGGTATCGACGGCGCTACCGTCGACGCCGTGGAGCCCGCCGCTCACCGGGCCAAGCTCGTGCGCGGTGCCACCGAGGGACTGCCCGTGCGTGTGCACCAGGCTGATGGACGCAGCCCGGGGCTGCGTTCGGGCTATGATCGCATCCTCGTCGACGCCCCCTGTTCTGGGTTGGGCTCTCTACGGCGTCGCCCCGAAGCCCGCTGGACCAAAACCGAATCCGATATCGCTGAGCTCACCCAGCTGCAGGCCGAATTGCTCGAGTCCGCGATCGGGCTGGTGCGCGAAGGGGGAGTGATTGTGTATTCCACCTGCTCACCCGATGTACGTGAGACCCGAGAGATCGTGGATCAGGCCCTCGAGCGCCATCCCGAGTTGGAAGAGGTTGATGCCCGCCAGCTCGTTGCGCCCATGGCTGATGTGGGTGAGCACCTCTCGGTGCAGATGTGGCCGCACCGCCACGGCACCGATGCGATGTTCTGCGCGGTGGTGCGCAAAAAGAGTGTGTCCTAGGGGTGTCGTATGATCGAGGGCATGAACACCCCGATCATCGCCCCTTCCATTCTTGCTGCAGATTTCACCGCCCTTGGTGCCGAGATCGATCGCGTGGCCAACGCCGATTGGCTGCACGTGGACATCATGGACGGTCACTTTGTGCCCAATCTTTCCTTCGGCCCGGGCATTACCGCCAATGTCAATGACCACACCGATGCCCACCTAGACGTCCACCTGATGATCGAGCGCCCCGAGACGTGGATCGACACCTACGTCAAGGCCGGTGCGGATTGCATTATCTTCCACGTCGAGGCCGTAGACGATCCGGTGGCCGTGGCTCGGCAGATCCATGCCCACGGCATCAAGGCCGGTTTCTCCCTTCGCCCTGGCACCCCGATCGAGCCGCTGCTCAGCGATCTCGAGCACTTCGACCTCGTGCTGGTGATGAGCGTGGAGCCAGGCTTCGGTGGCCAATCCTTCATGCCGGAGCAGCTGGAGAAAGTCCGCGCCTTGCGCTCGGAGATCGACTCGCGTGGCCTGCCCACGCTCATCGAGATCGACGGTGGCATCAGCGCCAACACCATCGAGCAGGCTGCCGCTGCGGGCTGTGATGCGTTTGTGGCCGGCTCCGCGGTATTCGGTGCCGAGGATCCCGATGCCGAGGTCGATCGTCTCCGGGACCTAGCCGCCGCGGCCCGCTAAGCCTGCGTCAGTGCACCAGCTAGATCCTGCGGCACTGCTGCGCCGCGCCACCGAGCTTTCCCGCGCAATCGCGGGCACCACCGCACCTAACCCGGCGGTGGGCTGTGTGATCACCGACGCCACCGGCACCGCCATTTTCGGCGAGGGTGCCACGCAGCCACCAGGAGGGCACCACGCCGAGATCGAGGCACTGCTGGCCGCCGGCGCTGCCGCCTACGGCGGCTGTGCATATGTCACCCTCGAGCCGTGCAATCACACGGGGCGTACCGGCCCGTGTGCCGAGGCTCTACTGCAGGCGGGCATCGCGGAGCTGCACTATATTCACTCCGATCCCAACCCGGTGGCCAGTGGCGGGGCCGAACGGCTGCGTTCAGCTGGAGTGAAGGTGGTGCAGCATGGGCAGTTGCGTAGCGAGCCGCTAGTACCGTGGCTGCTCAGCACCCGGCTGGGGCGAGCCCACATCACGCTCAAAGTGGCGCACACGCTCGATGGGTTCACCGCCGCCGAGGATGGCACCAGCCAGTGGATCACGGGGGCAGTTGCGCGGCGCAGGGTGCACGCCGACCGCGCTCGACGCGATGCCATCGTGGTGGGCACGGGTACGGTGCTTGCCGATAATCCACGGCTGAACGCCCGCCCCGAGGACGGCGGCGAGTATTCCCATCAGCCCGAACCGATCGTGGTGGGTAGTCGTGCTCTGCCGGAGCACAGCCACCTCGCGCAACGTGGGGCCCACCGCTGCGCCAGCATTCCGGAGCTACTGGACTATCTGTCCGCGCGTGGGCATGTGGATGTACTCGTCGAGGGCGGTGCCAGCCTTGCGGGCTCGCTGCTCCGCGCTGGGCTGGTGGATGCGCTGGAGTCTTATACCGCGCCCACTCTGCTTGGTTCCGGCCGCGGCATCAGCGGGGGTGGGTTGGCGCGAACGATCTCCGAGCAGAAACGCTTTGTGCTTGAATCGAGCGAAGTGCTTGGTGCCGACGTGCTGCTCATCGCCCGTTCGCCGCAGGCTCACCGGCTTCTCATAGACAGAGAGGAATAAATGTTTACCGGACTAGTGGAAGAAATCGGCCACGTGGCCGCCATTGACCACGGCACAGATTCTGTGCGGTTGAGCATCGCCTGCACTCGGGTGATGGAGGATGCCACCCCTGGCGCCTCCATTTCCGTCAATGGTGTGTGCTTGACTGTTACGGATTATGACGACTCTGGTTTCAGTGTCGACGTGATGCAGGAAAGCCTCGATCGCTCCAGCATCGGCCAGCTACAGCTGGGAGATGCCGTCAACCTTGAACGGGCCATGGCCGCCGGCGGGCGCTTCGGCGGCCACATCGTGCAAGGGCATGTCGACGCAGTGGCCACCCTGATCTCCCGTACCCCAGGCGAACGGTGGGAAGTCTTTCGCTTCAGCCTGCCGCCCCAACTTTCGCGCTATGTGGTGCACAAGGGCTCCATTACTGTCAGCGGCACGTCGCTTACCGTCAGCGCCTTGGGACAGAATTATTTTGAGGTCTCGCTGATTCCCACCACGCTGCAAGAGACCATTCTGGGAGAACTCGCCCTAGGGCAGATGGTGAATCTCGAGGTGGACGTGATCGCCAAATACGTAGAGAAGTTGACTCTCGGCGCCCAGCCGAGCCGCGGGAAGGACACGGAAGACTAATGACTACTTATGATCGCGTGCGTTTGGACTCCGTGGAGGAAGCCCTGCGCGATATCCGCGATGGTAAAGCCGTGGTGGTGGTAGACGATGAAACCCGCGAAAACGAAGGCGACATTATCTTCGCCGCAGAAAAGGCCACTCCAGAGCTGATGGCCTTCATGGTGCGGTACTCCTCAGGCTATATCTGCGCCCCGCTGCCGGCCCGCGATTGCGACCGGCTGGGGCTGCCGCCGATGACCACCCACAACGAGGATGCGCGCGGCACCGCCTATACCGTTACCGTGGACGCCAACACCGGCACCACCGGTATCTCCGCTACCTCTCGTGCCGAGACCGTGCGCCGATTGGCAGATCCGTCCAGCACCCCAGATCATTTCACCCGGCCCGGACATGTGGTGCCCCTGCGTGCTCGCGAGGGCGGAGTGCTTGTACGCGCCGGCCATACCGAGGCGGCTGTCGACCTCGCCCGTCTGGCCGGACTGCGCCCCGCCGGGGTGCTCTGTGAGGTTGTCTCCGAAGACGATCCCACCGACATGGCCCGGGCTCCCGAGCTACGCCGCTTCTGCGATGAGCACGACCTTAGGCTCATCTCTATCGAGCAGCTCATCCACTACCGCCGCCGCTACGAGAAACTCGTGGAACGGGTGACTGACACCGTACTGCCGACCGACTATGGCACCTTCCGGGCCATCGGCTATCGCAGCATGGTCGACGGCACCGAGCACGTCGCGCTGGTGGTAGGAGACCCCGCCAGCGACGGCGGCGAGAATGTTTTAGTGCGCATCCACTCCGAATGCCTCACCGGTGATGCCTTCGGCTCACGGCGCTGCGACTGCGGCCAGCAGCTGCACAGCTCCATGGAGATGGTGCAGCAACGCGGGCGGGGAGTGGTGCTCTACATGCGCGGGCATGAAGGCCGCGGAATCGGCCTGCTCGCCAAGCTCAAGGCTTATCAGCTTCAAGACGGCGGGGTAGACACGGTGGATGCCAACCTCACCCTCGGTTACCCGGCGGATGCTCGCGAGTATGGCACAGGTGCGCAGATCCTGAACGATCTCGGCATTAGCTCGCTGGATCTGCTGAGCAATAATCCCGCCAAACGGCACGGCATCGAGGGCCACGGGCTGAGCATCGCTCACCGCACGCCCGTTCCAGTGCAGGCCCACGAGGACAATATTCGCTACTTACGCACCAAACGCGATCGCATGGGCCACGATCTTCCCGTGGTCGAAGAATGGGACGCCACTCACCCCGCCACCACCACCGAACCAGCAAGGAGCTAAACACCATGGCTACCCAAGGACTCCCCAGCACCCCGAAGATCAAGGCAGAGGGGTTGACAGTGGGGATCGTGACTGCCACCTGGAACGAGGAGATCTGCGACCAGCTCCACGCCCGCGCTATCGAGCAGGCCCGCGAGCTAGGCGCCAAAGTGATCGAAGCCCGGGTGATGGGCGCACTCGAGCTGCCCGTGGTGGCCCAAGCGCTCGCCGAACAATGCGATGCCGTGGTGGCCAATGGGTGCGTGATCCAAGGCGGCACCCCGCACTTTGACTATGTGTGTGACTCTGTCACCGAAGGGCTCACCCGCATCGCCCTTGATGAGCGCACCCCAGTGGGCAACGGGGTGCTCACCACCCACACCGTGGAGCAGGCCCGCGATCGAGCAGGCTTCGCCGACTCGGTGGAGGACAAGGGAGCGGAGGCCACGGTTGCTGCTCTGCATACGGCTGCGACGCTGGCGAGGTTGCGTCGATAAGCATAGACGCGGCGGCCTGAGTCAGCAGCTGCGGGAGGTTTTAGCCCTCGAGCATGCAGGCAGGTAAGTTTGGTCTAGTGATACTGAAGGCGCCGGCGATGCGGCCGGTGCCGCGCAGAAGCAGAAAGTGGTTGGGATAGATAGTGACTAGCTCGCGCGAAGAGAACCTGCAGACCTACGTCTCGGCGGACGCGGCCACCACCACCAATAAGCCTTGGGAGCTGGAGGTCAGCTCCCGCACGCTGCGGCTGATTTCGTGGATCGCCATGGCAGCGGTGCTCGCTATTCACATCTTCATGGCGTTCGTGGTGGCTGTCGGCGATACTGGCGCGGCTGTCACCCCCATTGACCAATGGGCCTTCGTCGGCATTGGCCTCGTGTTTGTGTGGCTGTGCTGGGGAATCCGGCGGCCGCGGGTACGCGCCAACGCCGACGGGGTAGAGGTGCGTAACTTCATCGGCACCCGTTTCTATCCTTGGCAGCTGATTTATGGGCTGTCCTTTCCGAAGAAGAGCCCCGCTGCGCGCCTCGAGCTGCCGGATTTCGAGTTCGTTCCCATGTGGGCCTTCTTCGCCCGCGATGGCGAGCAGGTCGTGCGCGCTGTCAGCGCATTCCGTGAGCTCGAAGCCCGCTACATGCCTCAGGACTAGCTGACCTCGGGCCCTTTTCGCCCTTGGTCTTTCTTTATCCGTCATCCGCACGCCCAGAGCTCTCTGAAGGTGGCACCCACTTTTCTCATGGCTGATCCAGCAACCTATCGCCCCGCCCCCGGCACCATCCCCGTGGATCCGGGGGTGTACAAATTCCGCGATGAACACGGCCGCGTCATCTACGTGGGCAAAGCGAAATCGCTGCGCTCGCGGCTGTCGAGCTATTTCCAAGACGTAGCTAATCTGCACCCGCGCACCCGGCACATGGTCTTCGCTGGGGCCAGCGTGGAATGGACAGTGGTCTCCAGCGAGGTCGAGGCCCTGCAGCTGGAATACACCTGGATCAAGAAATTTGATCCGCGGTTCAACGTCAAATACCGCGACGATAAAACCTATCCCGTGCTGGCAGTCTCGGTGGGAGAGGACTATCCCCGCGCCTTCGTCTACCGCGGCCCGCGACGGCGCAACGTACGCTACTTTGGCCCCTACTCGCATGCCTGGGCCATCCGCGAAACTCTTGATCTCCTCACCCGTGTCTTCCCCCTACGCACTTGCTCCGCAGGAGTGTTCAAGCGCCACGAAAGCCTTGGCCGGCCTTGTCTGCTCGGATACATCGATAAATGCTCGGCCCCCTGTGTGGCTCGGGTAACCGTTCCCGAGTACCGAAAGATCGTATCTGGCTTCATCGACTTTATGTCCGGACGTACCGACCAGGTGGTCTCGCGTATCGAAGCGGACATGTATGCCGCCTCCGAGGAGCTCGACTTTGAAAAGGCTGCACGGCTGCGCGATGATCTCGGCGCCGTGCAGAAAGTGATGGAGCGCCAAGCAGTGGTGCTGGGCGACGGCACCGATTGCGACATCATCGCAGTGGCCACCGACCAGCTCGAGGCGGCCGTGCAGATCTTCCACGTCCGCCAAGGGCGCATCCGCGGCCAGCGTGGCTGGATCGTGGAAAAGGACGCTGATACAGCCAGCAATTCCGAATTCAACGATGCCGAGGACCCTGCCATCCCGGCACTGTTGAGCAAGTTCCTTACCCAGTTTTACGGCGATGCCGCCGAGTCTTCTGAGCACGCCGAACTGGATGTCTCCGATCATCGCCGCGGGGTGGATCAGGAATCCCGGGCCACTCCGGAGCGCCAAGCGGTGATCCCCCGCGAAGTGCTCGTTCCCGCCATGCCGGAGGATGCCGAGCAGCTGCGCAGCTGGCTCACAGAACTCCGCGGGGCGAATGTGGATGTGCGGGTGCCGCAGCGCGGCGATAAGCGCGCCCTCGCCGAGACCGTGGCCCGCAACGCCGCCGAGGCGCTCAAGCAGCACAAGCTCAAGCGCATTGGGGATCTCACCGCCCGCTCAGCTGCACTGCAGGACATCCAAGAGGCCCTTGGTTTGGAGCAGGCCCCGTTGCGCATTGAATGCACTGATATCTCCCACATTCAAGGCACCGATGTGGTGGCTTCGCTGGTGGTGTTTGAAGACGGTGCGCCCCGCAAGGCAGATTATCGTCGCTACAAAATCAAGGAGGCCGCAGGCGAAGGTCGCTCGGACGATGTCGGCTCCATCGCAGAAGTTACCCGCCGCCGATTCCTGCGCCACGGCACGGACAAATCCGCAGTGCCGCACGAGGAAGAATTCGACGGTTCCACCTTCAGCGATGAGAAGGTAGAAGAGCAGTCCGCCGAGGCCAAGCACTTTGCCTATCCGCCGAATCTCTTCATCGTTGACGGCGGCCTGCCGCAGGTCAATGCCGCCCAGGCGGTCTTCGATGAACTCGGAGTGGTAGATGTCACCCTCATCGGTTTAGCTAAGCGCCTCGAGGAGATCTGGCTGCCCGGCGAGGAAGACCCGTTGATTCTGCCGCGTAACTCCCAAGGGCTGTTTTTGCTGCAGCAGATCCGCGATGAGGCCCACCGCTTCGCCATTACCTTCCACCGCCAGCAGCGCTCCAAGCGACTGCGTCACTCGGCGCTCGATTCTATCCCGGGGCTCGGGCCGGCCCGGCGTACCGATTTGGTCAAGCACTTCGGTTCGGTAAAGAAACTGCGCGAGGCCAGCGTGGAAGGGATCCAGGCAGTCAAGGGCTTCGGGCCGAATCTCGCCCAGGCCGTCTATGACGGATTGCATTCTTAAGCACGAGAAGGCTACCTATGATCGCCGCCTCCCAGCTGCGTGTCTGTGGCTAGAATGAAAGCCATGGATCGAGCCCCTCACTCCCGCGATACGACACGAGATTCCCGACCGGCCACGGCGCCTAGCCGCAGCGAGAAGGCGCAGCCAAGCGCTGCGCCTACGGAGAAGGACGCTGGGCAGTCGCTGGAATCGAAGCCCGTACTGATCACCGGCATGTCTGGGGCTGGGCTGAATACAGCGGCCCGGGTGCTGGAGGATCTCGGCTATCACGTGGCGCAGAACTTGCCGCCCGCGATGGTGTTGGAGTTTGTGGATCTGTGCCTGCGCGAGGACTCGCCGGTACGGAAGTTCGCCGTGGTGACGGATGTGCGCTCCCGTGAATTTACCGGCAGTTTGGACCAAACGATCGCCGAGCTGAGCGAGCGGGGCCACAATCCCACGGTGCTGTTCATGGAATCCCGCGATGATGTCCTCATTCGCCGTTTCGACTCGGTGCGTCGCACCCACCCGCTGCAAGGATCGAGCACACTACAAACCGGTATCGAGCGCGAGCGCGCCGTACTTTCTGCGGTAAAGGAACAAGCCGATGTCGTCATCGACACCTCCGAGATGTCGGTGCATGACCTGCGGCGCTCTATAGAGTCGAGCTTCGCCACGCTGCGCCGCCGCCGGCAGCACATGACCGTGCAATCTTTCGGCTTCAAACACGGTGCCCCAGCTGATGCCGACATTGTGGTGGATGTGCGCTTTTTGCCCAATCCCTATTGGGTGCCAGAGCTTCGTCCCTTCCGCGGCACCGATCAGGCGGTATCTGATTATGTGCTCTCCCAGCCGGGGGCGGAGGAGTTTATAACCTCCTTTTTGGCGATGCTCACCCCGATGACCACCGGCTATCGCCGCGAAGGCAAGAACTTCATCTCGGTGGCTGTGGGCTGCACGGGCGGGCACCATCGCAGCGTGGCGGTAGCCGAGGAGCTGGCCCGCCGCATCAGGCAGAGCTTCAGCGATGTGGACGTCTCCGTGGCGCACCGCGACTTCAACCGTAACTAGCCCTGCACCCGCTTGTATGCCTTGCCCTGTGTACTCCCTTTAGTTCACCTCGCTGTAGAAACGAGATAGACGCAACGTATGTCTGTTAAACCTGCTGTGATTACCAGTCTCGGTGGCGGCCACGGCCTCTTCCAAACTTTGCGCGCCGCCAGGCTATTGGCCACTGATTCCGTGAATGCCGTGGTGACCGTGGCCGATGATGGCGGTTCCTCGGGGCGCATTCGCAAAGAGCTCAACCAAGTTCCGCCGGGGGATCTTCGCATGGCGCTGGCCGCGCTATCGGAACGTAGCGATCATGGTTTGCTGTGGGAAGAATTGCTGCAACACCGCTTCGGCGGCACGGGTGCCCTAGCCGGCCACGCCGTTGGCAACCTGCTCTTGGCTGGGCTGGGGGAGATTCTCGATTCGCCGGTAGCAGCACTCGATACGGTGGCCCGACTGGTGGGCTGCGCCGGCCGGGTTCTACCCATGGTGGAGGAGCCCCTCGATATCGAGGCGGATGTGGCAGGGCTGGACGATGATCCCCGCATCATGCACCCCGTGCGCGGCCAGGTGGCGGTAGCTACCACCCCGGGCACGGTGCGGCGGGTGCGCATCATCCCCGAAGCTCCGACCGTGAGCGAGCACGCCCGCGAGGCGATCCTTGGCGCCGATATCGTTACCCTCGGGCCTGGTTCGTGGTTTTCCAGCGTGATTCCGCACCTGCTGGTGCCGGGCATCGTAGACGCCATGTCCGAGACCACCGCCCAGCGGGTGGTGGTGCTCAATCTCACCTCCGAGCCAGGCGAGACCGCTGGATTTTCTATCGAGCGCCACATTCACATGCTGTCCCAGCATGCCCCACGGCTGCAGGTGGATCGCATCATTATCGACGCCGATACCCCCTTCACCCACAATGAGAAGAGCTATCTCATTCGGGCCGCAAAGAAGCTCTCGGCCGAGATCGATTTCGCCCCCGTGCGTGGCCGCGACGAGGCCGGCAGGTACCTTGATACCCACGATCCGCAGCGCCTCGCCGAGGCTCTAGCCACCGCCTACGCCCAGCGCTAAGTACCACCGCTTCAGATTCATAGGGAGGACCATGGCCTCGCTCACCGCGCGCGTCAAAGAAGAACTCGCGGTCGCCCGCTGCACTCGGCCTCAAGCCCGTGCCGCGGAACTGGCTGCCCTCATCCGCTACGGCGGAGAAATCAGCATTAGCAATAATCAGCCGGTCATCGACATCGAGGTAGACACCGAGGCGATTGCCACCCGCACCAGTGTGTTCTTCCGCGAGCTTTTCGACGCCACCCCGCAGATCATCGCCCCCGGACCCAGCAGTAGCGCCAAGGACAGTCGTTACACGCTGCACGTGGAGACAGGAGCCCGCGACATCATTCGCCGTCTCGGGCTGGTGACCCGCTCGGGCCACCTCGTGGTGGGCATGCCACCGCATATCGTTTCCGGCACTGTGGTGGAAATTGAGGCCGCGCTCCGCGGGGCCTTTCTCGCCGCCGGCCAGCTCGCCGATCCGGCTCGATCCACAGCGCTCGACATCGCGGCTCCCTGTACCTTGGCGGCTTCCGCGTTGGTGGGCGGGGCTCGGCGCTTAAACGTCAGCGCCAAAGCCAAGGAAACCCGTGGGGTAGTGAAGGTAGTGGTGAAAGACGGCACCGATATTGGTGTGTTGCTTGCCCGTATGGGTGCTCACCTCACTCGTTTGCAGTGGGATGAGGAGCGCATCAAGCGTGAGGATCGGGCCTCGGCCAACCGGCTTGCGAACTTCGATGATGCCAACCTGCGTCGCTCGGTGCGTGCGGCGGTGGCCGCAGCCGCCAAAGTGGAGCGCGCCATGGAAATCCTGGGTGATGATGTGCCTGCCCATCTCGTTGAAGCTGGGACACTACGCATCAGACATCGCCAAGAATCCTTGGAAGAGCTCGGCCGCTTGGCTGATCCGCCCATGACCAAAGATGCGGTGGCCGGACGTATCCGTCGGCTCCTCACTATGGCCGATAAGAAGGCCGCCGAGATCGGGGTGCCGCCCACCAGTGAGGCAGTGGTGGAAGACAATCTCGATGAGTTGAGCTAGCGAGCGACAAAACGCTGCTGGTGTGGATGGGGCTGATGAGGCGGAAGAGAGCTAGCGCGGACACCCCAAAGCGGCCACTGTGAGTAATCCCACTATCGTCCCGTGAAGGTGAAGGCAGGCGTAGGAAACGCCCCCACTGCACGGGGCGATCTTCACATTCGGGGGTGGTGGCGGCGTCATGCGGTGGGAAATCGGACGTTCGGGCTCCGTAATCGCATAATCGGACACCCTAACCTTTTTGTTTTATTGGTTTTCGAAGGGTTGAGCGGGCATGAATGGGCGTCGATAAGCGAAGAAAGTGGGCTTCAGCCACTGCATAAACGCCCTTGCGTCGGTAGAGTGTGTAAGTGACACCGGATGAGCCGGACCGCCCCGCCGAAGACGGCACATGTGGGAAACCACAACAGCCTCGGCGAGTGGGGGAGCACTCCCCGCGGGTGGCTTCATTCGGAGACAACATCCCCAATCTTCAAGGAGATCTTTCGTGACCATTCGTGTTGGTATCAATGGCTTCGGCCGCATTGGCCGTAACTTCTACCGCGCTATCCAGTCGCGCGGCGCCGACATCGAGGTTGTCGCTTTCAACGACCTCACCGACAACAAGACTCTCTCCACTCTGCTGAAGTATGACTCCATCCTCGGCCGCCTGGGCAAGGAGGTGTCCTACGACGATGAGTCCATCACCGTTGATGGCCACCGCATGGTTGTGACCGCAGAGCGCGACCCGAAGAACCTGAAGTGGGGCGAGCTCGGCGTGGACATCGTGATCGAGTCCACCGGTTTCTTCACCGACGCCAACGCCGCCAAGGCTCACATCGAGGCTGGCGCCAAGAAGGTCATCATCTCCGCTCCGGCGAAGAACGAGGATGCCACCTTCGTTGTGGGCGTGAACCACACCGACTACGACCCGGAGAACCACCACGTCATCTCCAACGCTTCCTGCACCACTAACTGCCTCGCCCCGATGGCTAAGGTGCTGGACGAGAAGTTCGGTATCGAGCGTGGCCTCATGACCACCGTGCACGCCTACACCGGTGACCAGCGTCTGCACGACGCTCCTCACAAGGACCTGCGTCGCGCCCGCGCTGCCGCCCAGAACATCGTCCCCACCTCCACCGGTGCTGCCAAGGCCGTGGCCCTGGTTCTGCCGGAGCTCAAGGGCAAGCTGGACGGCTACGCACTCCGCGTGCCCGTGATCACCGGCTCCGCCACCGACCTCACCTTCACCGCTAAGAGCGAGGTGTCTGTCGAGGCCGTTAACGCTGCCATGAAGGAAGCTGCCGAGGGCGAGCTCAAGGGCATCCTTGCTTACTCCGATGACGAGCCGCTGGTCTCCACCGACATCGTCACCGATGCTCACGCCTCCATCTTCGACTCCGGTCTGACCAAGGTTATTGGCGACCAGGTCAAGGTTGTCTCTTGGTACGACAACGAGTGGGGCTACTCCAACCAGCTCGTCTCCCTGACCGAGTACGTTGGTGAGCGCCTCTAAGAGCCCCGGCTCTCTCCACGCCGGCCGGATAGCACTGCGCTGAAGGCCGAGTGGCGTGGACCCTACCTCGCGGCCCCGGGGTGTGCCTCGCGGCACACCACCGACGGGCCGCGTTTGGTTTCACTAGGCTTGACTAGCGAATAAGTGAATATCGACGGCGCCTCGCCCCGCCCCACGCTGGGCTAGCGCCACCCATTGAGACACATTGTGTTGACACATTTTTAAGGAGCTCAGCCGAGATGGCTTTGAAGAACATTCAGGATCTGATCAATGACGGCGTGGATGGCCGCTACGTCCTCGTTCGCTCGGACTTCAACGTGCCGCTGAACGAGAACCAAGAGATCACCGATCCGGGCCGCATCAAGGCCTCCCTGCCCACCCTCAAGGCCCTCACCGAGGCCGGTGCCAAGGTTGTCGTGATGGCACACCTCGGCCGCCCCAAGGGCGAGGTGAACCCGAAGTTCTCTCTCAAGCCGGTCGCCGAGGCCCTGAGCGAAGAACTCGGCCAGTACGTGGCTTTGGCCGGTGACGTGGTGGGCGAGGACGCCCACGAGCGCGCAAACGGTCTCAACGAGGGCGATGTGCTGCTGCTGGAGAACGTGCGCTTCGACCCGCGCGAAACCTCCAAGGATGAGGCCGAGCGCGGCGAGTTCGCCGACCAGCTCGTGGCCCTCGTCCCGGACGGCGCCTTCGTCTCAGACGGTTTCGGTGTGGTCCACCGCGCCCAGACCTCCGTCTACGATGTGGCCAAGCGTCTGCCGCATTACGCCGGCTCCCTCGTGGAGAAGGAAGTATCCGTGCTGCAGGGCGTGGCCGAGGACCCGGCCCATCCGTACATGGTGGTGCTCGGCGGCTCCAAGGTCTCCGATAAGCTCGGCGTGATCGAGGCGCTGTCCTCGAAGGCCGACAAGCTGATCATCGGCGGCGGCATGTGCTACACCTTCCTCGCCGCCCAGGGCCACAACGTGCAGGAGTCCTTGCTGCAGGAAGAAATGATCGATACCTGCAAGGAGCTGCTGGAGAAGTACGGCGACAAGATCGTGCTCCCCGTGGACCTCGTGGCCGCCTCTGAGTTCAACAAGGACGCAGAGAAGAAGGTTGTGGATCTCGACTCCATCCCCGAGGGCTGGATGAGCCTGGACATCGGACCGGAGAGCGTCAAGCGCTTCGCCGAGGTGATCGAATCCTCCAAGACCGTGTTCTGGAACGGCCCCATGGGCGTGTTTGAGTTCGAGGCCTTCTCCAATGGCACCAAGGGCGTGGCCCAGGCGATCATCAATGCCACCCAGAACAACGACAGCTTCACCGTCGTCGGTGGCGGCGACTCCGCAGCCTCCGTACGCGTGCTCGGCCTGAATGAAGACGGTTTCTCCCACATCTCCACCGGCGGTGGCGCCTCGCTCGAGTTCCTCGAGGGCAAGGAACTGCCTGGCGTGGCTGTGCTCGCCTAAGACCGAGCTGTCACCATCCGCCGCAGGCTGTGTGCACACGTGGGCGCATGCCTGCCAGCAGCCCGCGGCGGTCACAAGGGGGCTGACACCCCCTTTTCCCTTCACCCCTTTTTGAAAGGACAATGAACCTTTTATGGCTAATCGCACCCCGCTTATTGCCGGCAACTGGAAGATGAACATCAACCACCTCGAGGCTACTGCCGTGGTACAGAAGCTTGCCTTCGCCCTGCCGAAGGAGTACTACGAGACCGTCGACGTGGCGCTTACCGTTCCGTTCACCGACCTGCGTAGCGTGCAGACCCTCATCGAGGGCGACAAGCTGCACATCAGCTACGGCGCTCAGGATGTCTCCCAGCACGACGCCGGTGCCTACACCGGTGAGGTGTCCGGCAGCATGCTCGCCAAGCTGGGCTGCTCCTGGGCCGTTGTTGGCCACTCCGAGCGTCGCGAGTACCACCACGAGACCGACGAGATTGTTGCCGCCAAGGCCAAGGCAGCTCTCAAGAACGGCATCAGCCCGATCGTCTGCGTCGGCGAGCAGCTCGAGGTCCGCGAGTCCGGCGAGCACGTGAACTTCGTGGTCGAGCAGACCAAGGCCTCCTTGGCTGGTCTGGACAAGGATGAGCTGGCACGCACTGTTATCGCCTATGAGCCCGTGTGGGCCATCGGCACCGGCAAGGTGGCCTCGCCGGCCGATGCCCAAGAAGTGTGCGCCGCGATTCGCTCCGCTGTGGCGGAGATCGCCGATGAGGAGATCGCCTCTGGCATGCGTATCCTCTACGGCGGCTCCGTGAAGGTGGACTCCATCGCTGAGATCGTCTCCCAGCCCGATGTGGACGGCGGCCTCGTTGGTGGCGCCTCCTTGGATGGCGAGGAGTTCGCCAAGCTTGCCGCGAATGCCGCTCAGGCCGTGGCTTAAGCCCCTTTCATGCTTCGACACCCACGCCGTCTACGTGCCGTAGGCGGCGTTGGTGTAAGCTTAAGCATCGTTCATCGGGCGACGGTCGGCCTAAGACGCCGACACGATCCGCTCCGTATCTATATTGCCTAACCCCAAGGAGACACATGGTTCTCGCACTCCAAATTGTGCTGGTTGTTTCCGCACTTCTGATGACCCTGTTCATTCTTTTGCACAAGGGCAAGGGTGGCGGACTGTCCAGCCTTTTCGGTGGCGGCATGCAGTCGAATCTTTCTGGTTCGACCGTCGTTGAAAAGAACCTCGACCGCCTCACCATCCTCACCGCCTTGGTGTGGATTGGCTGCATCGTCGGTCTTAACCTGCTGCAGGCTTACGCCTCCTAGCCGCAGGCGGCGCTAGTTTGGCGCCGCTCGGCACATAAAGAAACGCCGCACCTTATCGCAATGGGTGCGGCGTTGTCCTTTGCCCAGTAAAACGCTGCCTAGTAGAACGCTGCCCGCCTGTTGAGTGGCGAGCCCGATTGCCTCTTAGACGGAGCTGCGGCTGAGCGCATCGGTGGAGACATAGATAGCAGTCTCCTCCACCCCGCGCGCCCCGCATGCCGGCCAGTCCAGTGGCTCACCGCCATGAATCACGTGCGATACCGCCTCGGCTTTCTCCTCGCCAGAGACCAGCAGCCAGACCACGCGGCACGCCTGCACCTGCGGCAAAGACAGCGTCACCCGCTCGGCCGGCGGCTTCGGAGAATCAGTCACAGCGAGCACGCTGGCCTCGGTGGCCTGGGTGGCAGCAGAATGGGGGAAAAGGGAATTGATGTGTCCCTCGTGGCCCATGCCTAACAGATGCAGGTCGATAGTCGCCGGCAACTGCGATGCGTAGTCTTTCGCCGCGGCCTCAAGGCTCTTTTCACCCAAGCCATAGCCATGGATATTGGCTTCCGGAATATCCACGTGATCAAGCAGCGCCTCACGGGCCTGGCCTTCGTTGGAATCGGGATGATCCACGGCCACGGCCCGTTCATCACCGAAGTACACGTGCACCTTGTCCCAGTCCACGGCGTGGTCCTTCAAAGCGGCAAGCGTGCCGATACCCACCGATCCGCCGGTGAGCACGATGTGCGCAACCCCACGGTGGTCGATGGTCTCAGCGATGAGCTCGGCGATGTCACGGGCCGCGCCCGTGCATACGGCCTCTTTGGTGTCGAATTCGCGAATAGCCACAACAGATTCCATGGCGAGCGCTCCTAGCTAGCAGAAGGGAAGAGGTTAGTCGGTACCGGAGGTGGACTCGGCGGTGGCTCCCGCATTATCCGCGGAGCTCTCGGCGGGGTGCACGCGGGAGAGACCGCGCAATGCCTGGCCATAGGCCCGATCCGGGTCGAGGTGCCTGAGCTCCTCGGCGAGACAATCGGCGATGCTGCGGCGGGAGGCAGCTACCAACGCATCGGCAGAGCCGGGCACCGATACCCGCATGGTACGGCGATCCACGGCCTCGATCACCACGGGATCGGCGTCCTTGCGGTGCAGAACCAACTTGAACACTGGGGAGGCTAGACGGGCGAAGGCCTCGGAGTGGCGCATGGCCTTTAGTCCTAGGCGATCGGCTAGCCAGCCGCCGGCGAGCTCTACGGAGGGGGACTCCTGCGGGCCGGTGATCTCCACACCCACGATCTCGTGATAGGGCGGACGATCCAGCGCTGAGGCCACCACACCGCGCCACGTGGTCAATCGCGACCACGCCAGATCGGAGTCACCGGGGGCATAGCTGCTGCGGCGGGCGAAGATGGCGTCATCCCGCGGATCGAAGAAGGAATCCGTGATGCGGCGCTGAGCGATTTGGCCGATGGGATCCTCGGCGGGGATCTCCGGTGCTTGGGAGGGCCACCAGGCCACGATCGGGGTGTCCGGCAGCAGCAGAGGAGTCACCAGCGAGTCTACGTGCGAGGCCAGTTCGCCGCGCACGCGCATCACCACGATTTCGGAGGCACCGGCGTCACCACCGATGCGGATCTCGGCGTCGAGGTTACCGTCTTCCTCGGACTCATCGGGCAGCACCATAAGCACACGGGCAGGATGCTCGCGGGTGGCGTCGGTAGCCAGCTCGATCAGTTCGGTGGTGTTGTCCTCGGTGGAGGCCACGATGATGAGGGTGAGCACACGGCCGGTCATTACCTGGGAGCCGGTGTCGCGGATACTCACGAGCGCCTTGGAGATGTCTCGAGATGTGGTGGAGGGCAGAGAAAAGATCACGGGAGGCTTGTCTTTCCTTCGTTGAAAGTGGCAGCGGACGTAACTGAACCAGGGCGCAACCCCTGGGGTGGGGTGCGCGCTAGGGGCGACGCCAGTGGCGTCCGTCGCGCTCCATCATAGTGTTGGCGGATGCAGGGCCCCACGTGCCGGCGCGGTAATCATCGGGCTGGCCGCGCTGCGCCCAGAACTCGAGGATGGGATCGAGGATCTTCCAGCTCAGCTCCACTTCCTCATTGGTGGGAAAGAGGCTGGCTTCGTCGAGAAGCGCATCGAGGATGAGACGCTCATAGGCCTCGGGCGATTCTTCTGTGAAGGCTTCGCGATAGGAGAAGTCCATGTTCACATCGCGCACCTCCATGGCGGAACCGGGCACCTTCGAACCGAAGCGCATGAGTACGCCCTCGTCCGGCTGTACCCGAATCACCACGGCATTCGGCCCGAGGGTGCCCACGGTGGAGTCCCCGAAGGGGTTGTGTGGCACGTTCTTGAGCACCACGGCGATCTCGGTGACGCGACGGCCCAGTCGTTTACCGGTGCGCAGATAGAAGGGCACACCCGCCCAGCGGCGGTTTTCGATCTCGATGGTGCAGGCAGCGAAGGTTTCGGTGTTGGAGTCAGGATCAAAGCCCTCCTCATCGCGCAGACCAATCACCTTCTTCGAGCCTTGCCAACCGGCCGTATATTGGCCGCGGGCGGTGGTTTTGCCCAGCGGATATACCGGCTTGGCGGCGCGCAGCACCTTCACCTTTTCGGCCTGCAACTCATCGGGGGAAATAGTGCGTGGCTCATCCATGGCCACGAGGGCGAGCAGCTGCAGCAGGTGGTTTTGGATCACGTCACGGGCGGCACCAATGCCGTCGTAGTAGCCGGCGCGACCGCCGAGGCCAATGTCCTCGGCCATGGTGATCTGCACGTGGTCAATAAACTGCGCATTCCAGAAGGGTTCGAAGAGCTGGTTGGCAAAACGCAGCGCCATAATGTTCTGCACGGTCTCTTTGCCGAGATAGTGATCGATGCGAAACACCGCGTTCTCGGGGAAGACGGAATTGACGATCTCGTTGAGCTCCTTGGCGGACTCCAGATCGTGGCCAAAAGGTTTTTCGATGATCACGCGCCGCCAGGAATCGCCCTCAGCTTCGGCGAGGCCGGAGCGGTCCAGCTGGTGGCACACATCAGTAAACAGTGCGGGCGGCACCGAGAGATAAAAGGCCCAGTTGCCGGCTGTCCCGCGGGAGGAATCAATGTTCCTCAACGTGTCGCGGAGGTGATCGAAATCCTCGTCCACGTCGAGATTGCCGGTAACAAACTCCATGCCTTCGGCCAGCCGCTCCCACACGTTGTCGCGGAAGGAGGTGCGCGCCCCGTCCTTGACGGCGGTGCGCACGTACTCTTCGAAGTCCTGTTTGCTCCAGTCGCGTCGGCCATAACCCACCAAGCTAAAGCCCGCCGGCAGCAGACCGCGGTGGGCGAGGTCATAGACCGCGGGCAGCAGCTTCTTGCGCGCCAAATCGCCCGTGACACCAAAGATCACCATGCCGGACGGGCCGGCGATACGCGGCAGGCGCTTATCGTGCGGGTCCCGCAAGGGGTTCGACGGCGGCTGATAGTCCATAACAGTCCTCTTCTGATGTACGGGTCGATTCTTCGCTATTCACTATCCCCAAATGTAGCGCGCGAGGGTGGGCCTCGGGCATCTGTCGCTTCCGTGGGGCGCGGAGGCAAGCCGCTTCATTCTAGGCGGCGCGCGCATAAACCCAGAAACACCGCCTAGGGGGCATATATTCCACTAGGCGGTGTCGCTGATCGCGCTAGATGCGGGCGTCGATCTTCTCCAGCAGGTCATTCCAGCTGTCGACGAATTTCTCCACGCCCTCGCGCTCGAGGGTGTCAAAGACGTCCTCGAAGTCCACGCCCACCGAGTCGAGCTGGGCAAACAGCTCCTCCGACTCGGTGGTGTGGCCGGAGAGCGTCGCACCCTTGGCGCTGGCCTCCAGGGCTGCGTCGATGGTGCCCTCTGGCATCGTGTTCACGGTGTGCGGTCCCACCAGCTCGGTCACATAGAGATCGGCGGGGTAGTCGGGGTTCTTCACGCCTGTCGACGCCCACAGCGGGCGCTGCACCTGTGCGCCAGCAGGCAGATCGGCATCGGCGAAGGACTCCTGGAAAACGTCGTAAGCGCGGCGAGCATTGGCCACTCCGGCCTTGCCTCGCAGTGCCAGGGCCTCCTCGCTACCGATCTTTTCCAATCGGGCGTCCACTTCGGTATCGAGACGGGAGACGAAGAAGGATGCCACGGAGTGAATGGTGGACACATCGTGGCCGTTCTCGGCGGCACGCTGGATGCCCTCGATGTAGGCGGCGATGACCTCGCGGTAGCGGGAGACAGAGAAAATCAGGGTGACATTCACGCTGATGCCCTCGGCTAAGGCGTCGCTAATAGCGGGCAGAGATTCCTCGGTGGCGGGGATCTTAATCATCAGATTGGGACGATCCACCCGCTTCCACAGATTGCGGGCCTGAACCAAGGTGGCTTCCCGCTCGGCGGAGATACGCGGATCCACCTCGATGGAGACGCGCCCATCGACGCCATGAGTCTGCTCAAAGACCTCAGCGAAAACATCGCAGGCGCGGCGCACATCGTCGATAGCCATGGCGTAGACCGCCTCGTCGGCGCCCAATTGGGAGCTAGCTAGTTCCTTCAGCTGCTCGTCGTAGGCAGTGCCAGTAGTCATAGCCTTGGCGAAGATGGCGGGGTTGGTGGTCACGCCCTTGATGGACTTGGTCTCGATCAGCTCGGCGAGGTTGCCGGAATCGAGGCGATCGCGGGAGAGATCATCGAGCCAGGTAGAGGTTCCGAGCTCGTAGATGTCATCGATAGTGCTCATGAAATACACACTCTCCTTGAGAGTTCGTGGAATGAAAGGTGCCCGCCACTAGCACCGCGGTGCACGTGCTGCGGTGGTGGGAGGCGGCGGGCACGGGAAGTATTAGTTCTTCAGGCTCTTCTTGGCGGCGGCCACAACGGCGTCGGTGGTGATACCGAACTCGTCGAAGAGCTTCTGGTAGGCAGCGGAGGCGCCGAAGTGCTCCAGCGACACGGCCTCGCCCTGGTTGCCCAGCCACTGGTACCAGGGCATAGCCACGCCGGCCTCAACGGACACGCGAGCGGTCACGGCCGGCGGCAACACCTCATCGATGTAGTCCTTATCCTGCTCGGCGAACCAATCCATGCACGGCATAGACACCACGCGGGTGGCGGTGCCCTCGGCCTCGAGGCGCTGAGCAGCCTCCACAGCCAAGTGCACCTCAGAGCCGGTGGCCATGAGGATCACATCGGGGGTCTCGGCGGATTCCTTGACCAGCACGTAGCCACCGCGGGCCACGCCCTCAATAGCCTTATCCTTCGTGCCCTCGAGCACGGGGATGTTCTGGCGGGTCAGGGCCAAGCCCTTGGGGCCCTTGCGGTACTCGAGGGCCGCCTTCCACGCAGCGGCGGTTTCGTTAGCGTCGGCCGGGCGGAGCATGGACATGTTCGGGATGGCGCGCAGGGAGGCAAGCTGCTCCACCGGCTGGTGGGTGGGGCCGTCCTCGCCGAGGCCGATGGAATCGTGGGTCCACACATAGAAGGCGTTGGTGCCCATCAGGGCCGCCAGGCGCACGGCGGGGCGCATGTAGTCAGAGAAGATGAGGAAGGTACCGCCGTAGGGGCGGGTGCCGCCGTGCAGGGCGATACCGTTCATGATCGAGCCCATGGCGTGCTCACGGATACCGAAGTGCATGTTGCGGCCGTAAGGGCTGGTGGTCCAGGTATCGGTGGTGATGGACTCCGGGCCGAAGGACTCGGCGTCCTTGATCACGGTGTTATTGGAGCCAGCCAAGTCAGCAGAACCGCCCCACAGCTCGGGCAGGGTGGCGCCCAAAGCCTGCAGCACAGCCTCGGAGGCCTTGCGGGTGGCCACACCCTTGTCGTCGGCATCCCAGGTGGGCAGCTCATCGGCGTAGCCCTCGGGGAGGGTGTAGGCCTTGAGGCGATCGAAGAGGGCGCGCTGCTCGGGGTGCGCCTTCGACCATGCCTCAAACTTTTCAGTCCAGGCAGCAACCTTGTCCTTGCCGCGCTCAACGGCCTGGCGGGTGTGGGCAATCACCTCGTCATCGACGGAGAAGTGGGCCTCGGGGTCGAAGTCGAGCTCGCGCTTGATGGCGGCCACTTCCTCCTCGCCCAGGGCGGCGCCGTGGGAGGCGCCGGTGTTCATGGCGTTCGGGGCCGGGTAGGCGATCACGGAACGCATGCGAATGAAGGTGGGGCGAGAGGTCTCCGCCTTGGCCTGAGCAATGGCGTCCTCGATGGCCGCGACATCCTCGCCGGTAACCTCCAGTACCTGCCAGCCGTAGGCCTCGTAGCGCTTGGCTACGTCCTCGGTGAAGGCGATGGTGGTGTCATCCTCGATGGAGATACCGTTATCATCCCAGAACACAATCAGGTTGCCCAGCTGCTGGGTGCCGGCCAGGGAGCTGGCCTCGGCGGTCACGCCCTCCTGAATATCGCCGTCGGAGGCAATGACGTAGATGAAGTGATCGAAAGGAGACTCGCCAGGGGCTGCTTCAGGATCAAAGAGACCGCGCTCGCGGCGAGCAGCCATGGCCATACCCACAGAGGAGGCAAGGCCTTGACCCAGCGGGCCGGTGGTGATCTCCACACCGTCGGTGTGGCCATACTCCGGGTGGCCCGGGGTGAGCGAGCCCCAGGTGCGCAGCGCCTGAAGGTCCTCCAGCTCGAGGCCGAAACCGGAGAGGTACAGCTGGATGTACTGGGTGAGCGAGGAGTGGCCGCAGGAGAGTACGAAGCGGTCACGGCCGGCCCAGGTGGGGTCGTGCGGCGCGACGTTCATCACGCGGTGGTACAGGGTGTAGGCCAGCGGGGCCAGGCTCATAGCGGTGCCGGGGTGGCCGGAGCCGCAGTTCTGGACGGCGTCGGCGGCGAGGACGCGCGCGGTGTCTACGGCGCGGGTGTCCAACTCAGTCCACGTCTCCGGGTAGTTCCGGGTGGTGAATTCCTTCAGCTCGGGGGAAAGGGCCACTGCTTCAATCATCCTTCGTATCAGTGCTGGTGGTGTGACCGCAGGTATCGATTCACTCGACGGGGCAGTGGAGCAGCAATGCTCGGTGTGCTCGCCGTGTGCGGCTCTACCCGCGGCAGTGCGCGGCGGGGCCACGCACAATCGATCACCAGTGTAGTGCGTCTCCTGGCTATGCACCCACACCCGGTAGCGGTGTTTCTCACATCCCGCGGATTCCCGTGCGGCACGCTCGCTCCAGACCCGCGGCACGGCGGTGGCGCCCGCACCTGTTGAGCTCTAGGGGCGTGGCGCTGATTCACCCCAGACGCTCGCGCGCGCTAGGATTATCCTTTTGGTGGTCGTGACCCGACTGTGGCCGCCGCAGCTGCCGCACATGCGGAGCAGGCGGAGTGACACGGTCGGATATGTGCCCACCTGAAGCCGTGTGCGGCGATTCAGCCAAGCGATATCGAGTCAGCCCGGCCTGTGTGCCATCGATAGCTGTGCTGTGTGCCGTGTGCGGTGCGGGTGGGCGGCGTGTGGGAACTTTTTCCTTCTAGTCACCGACTACTCTCTAGTTGTGCTGCGGACGTGTTTCATGCAGCGAACTGAGAACTGGGCGCAGGCCCGCTGCCGTCTCGTCGTCTTCGGCGCGGGGCGGGCAGTGATGCGCCCACTAGGCACTAACCAGCGACGAGCGATGTACACCTGTGGGAAGGCGATTTCTTGGAGACGATCAAGGCTTATTTTGCGCTGACGAAACCCAGGGTGATCGAGCTTCTCCTCGTGGCAACCTTTCCCGCGATGCTCCAAGCAGATCGCGGCTCCATTAACCTCGGCCTGATTCTGCTCACCCTCGTCGGCGGGTGGATGGGGGCCGCCGCGGCCAACACTTTCAACATGGTGGCCGATGCGGACATCGATCAGGTTATGGCCCGCACCTCCACCCGGCCGCTGGTGAAGTCCACGGTCTCTACTCGGCGTGCCGCTGTGTTCGCTTGGGTGCTCACGGTGGCCAGTTTCTTGTGGCTCTGGCTGCTGTGCGGCTCGCTCACCGCTGCAATGCTGGTGATGGTGACCATCGCCTTCTATATTTTCGTCTACACCAAATGGCTGAAGCGGCGCACCCCCATGAATGTGGTGTGGGGCGGCGCTGCCGGCTGCATGCCGGTGCTCGTCGGCTGGGCCGTGATCACAGACAGCATCCCGAATCTAGGCAATGCTCAATGGTGGCAGGCCATTGTGCTCTTCCTCATCATCTTCTTCTGGACCCCGCCACACACGTGGGCGCTGGGGATGAAATATAAGAAGGACTACGCTGCGGCCGGGGTGCCCATGCTGCCGGTGGTGGCCACCGAGACGCAGGTGACGTGGCAGATCGTGGTCTACACCTGGATCACAGTGGCCACCACGTTGCTCTTGCTGCCCGCCACGGGCTGGATCTACGCGGTGGCTGCGGTGGCCGCTGGGGTGTGGTTCATCATGGAGGCTCATCGCGTACATCGCCTCACCGCCGCGGGGGATCGCTCCAAGCCTTACCGGCTGTTTATTATCTCTAATAACTATCTGGCCGTGGTGTTCGTTGCTCTGTCCGTGGACGCCGCCCTGGGTCTGCAGACTCTCGGCGAGGGGTTCGGCTGGGGCCAGATCCTTTTCTAGGCTTATCGACGCCACCTCGCCGCCACAACCCTGCGCACATGCCACCACCCTCGCGCCCGCCGGATGAACCGTGCGGGACGAGGGTGGTGGTGTGTGAGGTGGCGTCGATAAGCGTGCTAGATCTTGAGCACGATTGAGCCGGTGGTGGAACGGCTCTGCAGGTCGCGATGCGCCTGCGCGGCATCGGCGAGATCATACACGCCGCCCACCCGCACGCTGAGATTGCCGTCGATGATCTCTTGGGTAACTGCCTGGGCCCGACGGGTGAACTCGCCTTCGAGGGAAGTCCACGCGCCGATCGAAGGCCGAGTGAGGTAGATCGAACCGTGGGTGTTCAGCAGCTGCGGGTCGATGGGCTCAACTGGGCCGGAGGCGGCGCCGAAGAGGCACACCACCCCGCGGGGCTTGACCACCTCGAGCGACTCGTGGAAGGTGGCTTGACCAACGCCGTCGTAGACCACATCCACTCCCGCGCCGCCGTTAAAGCGCCGCACCTGCTCGGCGAGGTTCTCGGAGTACCGGAACACCTCGGTGGCACCGGCTTCATAAGACAGCTCGGCCTTCTCATCGGAGGAGGTGACGGTGTAGACGGTGGCCCCGCGCAACCGCGCGAACTGGGTGGCCATAAGCCCCACACCGCCGGCGCCGGCGGTGATCAGGCAGCTATCGCCCTGCTTAAGCGGATACACCCCGTCTGTGAGGTAGTGGGCGGTGATGCCCTGCAGCAGCATCGATGCCGCCACCTCAGGCTCGATGCCTTGGGGCACCGCCACTAGGCGATCCCTCGGCACGGTGGCGTATTCGGCATAGGAGCCGAAGCCATCACACCACGCCACGAGCGTACCGGCGGCGATCTCACCTTGGGGGTCGTAGGCCACCCGACCTGTGCCCTCAAAACCAATCGTCATCGGCAGGGAAGAGTGATAGATCCCTTCGCGATAGTAGGTGTCGATGTAGTTCACGCCCGCATAATCCACGGACACCAACACTTCGGAGTCGCTTGGCTGAGGAACACTGACTTCGCTGAGGTGAAGCACGTCAGGGCCGCCATGTTCCTCTACGCAGATCGCGCGCATGGTGCTGGGCAAAGTGGTCTCAGATGCGGTATGTGCAGTCATAGACTCGATACTAATGAACAACCCCAGCACCGTGTTGCGAGTTGCACTTAACGATGCTGGGGCAGGATGGAGCCGAGCCGAGTTGGAGAGGCTTACGCCTCTGCCGCCTTGTCGCTACGTTGTTCTTGGATGATGGTGCGCTTTTCGTCCCCGCTAGGCGAGCCGGTTACCAGAGCGGAGCCTTGACGCCGCGCGTAGTGGGCGTATACCACCGCCGTGAGCGCGGTACACACCGAGCTCATGCCCACGTGCACCGGCACGGTCCACGCCGGAATAGACCAGTTGTATTGAATGATGCCGATGGCGCCCTGTAGGGCGATCATTGCTACCAGCCAGAAGCCAAGCTTGATGATCTTCAGCTGCGCCTTCACCGCTACCAATGCCACGGCGAGGCCGATGGTCAAGCCCAGGTAGAGATACATCGCGTGGGCGTGCATATTAGCCATCTCCACAATGTCCACCTGCAGGCGATCTTCAGGGTGGATATCGGCGTCACCGGAGTGTACCCCGGCACCGGTGACCATGGTGCCGGTGACCACGGTGATCAGCAACGCCACTGCCGCGCCGGCGGCGAGGCCGCGCAGAGCGGCGGGATAATTAAAGGTCAGTGTGCCGGTATCGGGCTCTTGAATGCGAACGAAGAGCACACCGGCGAAAAAGACCAGCAGAATGGAGGGGATAAAGTGCAGCGCCACCGACCACCACTGCAGGTTGATCAGCACCGAGATTCCGCCGATGATTGCCTGCAGTAAGATGCCGAAGACCTGCACCAACGCGAGATTTCTGATCTCTTTGCGGCGTCCTGCCGAGAGCACCGAAAGCAATAGCATTCCGGCAAAGAGGATGAGCACGAAGGTCAGTAGACGGTTACCGAACTCGATGGCCTGCTGAATCCAAGGGGCCGCCCCAGCGACGGGAACGAAGGATCCCTCGTGACACTGCGGCCACGTGTTACACCCCAGTCCGGAACCGGTAACACGCACGATGGAGCCGGTGACGGTGATGCCGCCTTGGGCAATCAGCGTGCACAGGGCCAAAAGGCGTTGGGTAGTCACGGCGGGGGAAACCTTGCTCAGCCCCATGCGGCGGTTCTGCACGGGCAGCGGCGGCTGTTGGGTCGATGCGGGGGTAGTCACAGTTGTCCTATTTTATTGTTCGGATTGGGTGAAAGAAACTTAGGCGCGGGTGAGAAAAATGAGATGTGATTCGCGTCTAGTCGTGGAACTTAAACCAGCGATTGGCCGCCCACATGGCGGCTGCGGCCCACAGCAGCAGAATGAGTGCTTGGGCGAGTGGGAAGGTGCCGGTAAAGGCCCTGTCGAGGCCGATTGCCAAAGCAACAGAAGGCACCGCGTTGAGCAGTCCGGCGGAGTCCGGATCGAGCATCGCGAACCCGGCTATGCCGATGAGGACAAACCAAATCAGATTGGCCAGCGCCAGTACAGCCTCGGATGAGAGTGTGCCGCCGAGGAGCATGCCGAGAGACGTGGTCACGCACAGCCCCAGAATGAGCGTGAGCGCCGCATAGCCGCTACCGATGCCGCTGCTTTGCCAGCCGAGGGCCACGGCGATGCCGCCAATGAGTACGACTTGGACGATCGTCACCACCACGACCGCGCAGATTTTGCCGGCGATGATGGTCCAGGCGGGCACTCCCGATGCGCCGATGCGCTTGAGGGCGCCGTAGCGGCGGTCGAAGGCCACCGCAATGGCCTGGCCGGTAAACCCAGAGCTAAGCGCGGCGATAGCGAAAGTGATCGGCACCGCGAGCTGCAAGGGATTATCGAGGTCGAATACGTTGACCTTGCTCAGCCCCAGCAGCAGGGCGATGGGGATCACCACGCTGAGCAGTTGCTGCTCGCCGTGGCGCAAGAAGAGCTTGGATTCGATCACCGCCTGAGCCCACACCATGGCCGGCACGGAGGCTCGCTGGGGATCTGCGCGAAAGGTGCCCGCAGGAAAGGGGGTGTGTGCGGTAGTCACTGGCTATTCCTCTTTTCTCAGCTTCGTGTCAACGGTATCCGCAGACGAGTGCGGCTAGGAACGCATCTCGCGTCCAGTGAGGTCTAGGAAGACATCCTCGAGGGTGCGGTGGTTAGTGGACACGTTGTGTAGCAGCACACCGTGGGTGCAGGCGGTGGCGGCGAGTGTTGCGATCAACTCGGGCGTGGCGGCGGCCTGAACCCGGTAGCTGTGCGGACGAACCTCACGAACAGTGGCGCCCATTGCCTCGCTAAAGACGGCGGTGTCGATCGCCACTGCGGTCTCGAAGCTGATGTCCGCAGCCTCCGTGCTCATGGCGCTGAGCTCTTCGGGGGTGCCCTCGGCGACCACGCTGCCGTGATCGATAATCACCACCCGGTCTGCCAGTGCCTCCGCCTCGTCCATGAGGTGGGTGGTCAGGATTACGGTCACACCGTCGGCCTTGAGGCTACGGATGATGTCCCAAACCTGCAGCCGCGATTGGGCATCCATGCCGGCGGTGGGCTCATCGAGAAAGACCAGCTCGGGGCGGCCAATGAGGGCGCAGGCGAGGGAGACGCGCTGCTGCTGGCCGCCGGAGAGGCGCCGGTAGTTGGTGCCTGCTAGTCCCGCGAGACCGAGGGTGTCCATCAGCCAGTCCACGTCGAGCGGCCGAGCCGAATAGGAGGCCACGAGTCGCAGCATTTCGCCCACCTTGATGCCGGGATAGGCGCCGCCGCCCTGCAGCATGATGCCGATGCGACGGCGTACCTGCTCCGGATGGGTGGTGGGATTGAGCCCCAACACCTCGATACGGCCAGAGCTGGGGGTGAGAAAGCCTTCGCACATCTCGATCGTGGTGGTTTTGCCGGCGCCATTCGGGCCAAGTAGGGCGAGGACTTCGCCATGATCCACGCTGAGACTGAGGGAGGCGACAGCCTGGGTGGCCCCAAAGGTTTTGCTTAGCTCCGTGAGAGCTAGCGCGGGGCCCGTGGCCGCCGGACGATCTCTGTGCTCAGTATTCACAACTCGATAGTCTAGGATACCCAGCCGCCGCAGGAGATAACCTGTCCGACGTGGCGCGCCTTGGTGCAGCATGCTTATCGACGCTCAGCCCCAGCCAACGATCCCGCGTCGGCGCAAGAACACGTAGACCATGGTGAGGAAAACGATCCCAAGCAGGGCAGAGCCGACGTAAATGGCGATCACGGTGGTTGGTGGTAGCGAGAGTCCGCGCGGCATGATGAATAGGCTGAGTAGGGCGCAGTAGCCGGCCGCCCCGGCGCGGAAGAGGCGTCGATTGGCCCAAGCGGCCAGCGGCAGGATTGCCCATAACATGTACCAGGGGTGCACTACGGGGAAAAGAATAACGAGGATGAAAGTTGCCACCCCCAGACCGCCAATGGGGTGGATCGTGCCGCGGTATGTAGCAAAGAGCATGCGGAGCATGAACGCCACCGCTAAGAGCAGCCCGGCGCCGCGGGTGATCACCAGCAAGGCCTCGGTATGATCGCCGAGCTCGAGCAGCATCCCGATCCAGCCGCCGATCACTCCGATATCGGTGGTCAATGATAGCCAGGAACGGATGGTCGCGGCCCCGCCTTGGCCGCTGATCCAGCCGGTGGAAATTCCGGTGAGGGCGGTGACACCCGCGACGGAGGCCACCAGCACCCCTACCTGCACGGCACCGGCACTGGCCACAGCCAAGGCGGTGCGCTGTCCGCGCAGATGCAACTGCCTTGCCAGTGCCATGCCAATGAAGCCAAGACCGATGAAACCGGTGACCTTCACCATGCCCGCCGCGGAGATGAGCACGCCGCTGCCGATAACGAGAGCCCAGGCATACCAAGCTGGCCCATTAATGGCGCTGAGCCGGTCGATACCCCGCAGTCCCAACTCCATGCCCAAAAGCACGAGCCCGAGCTGGATGGACTCGTTATGAATCCCACCCACGAGGTGCAGGATGGCGAGCGGATTAAGGATGCCAAGCCACAGCGCCGCCTGCACAGACACGCCACAGCGCAGGGCAAGCCTACTCAGTGCCCACGCAGCCAGCACCATGCCGATCAAGCTGATGATGCGGTGGGCAAACACTCCGGCCGCGATCGAATCGCCGGTGATGCGCGCGATAGTGGATGCAATGCCTAGGGCCACCGGCCCATAGGGAGAGGGGGAGTGGGACCAGATCAGCGGCACCGAACGAGCCAGCACATCATCGGTGCCCAAAATGTCCACTGGGCCGGCACTATAGGGATCGAGCCCGCGGTCAACAATCGCGCCTTGGGCCAAATAGGAATAGATGTCTTGGGTAAATAGGGGAGCGGTGAAGAAGATCGGAGCTACCCAAGCCGCGAAAGTGCGCACCAACATGGATGTGGACACCAGTACCCGTGAGCGGCGGGGGCTGGTGAGGTCCGCGCCCACAAAAGGGGCAATGAGCAACCACGCGATCACCATCAACCCTGCACCGGTGATGACCAAGATGGATGAGGTTTGAATCATCCGGCCCATCAGGGAGCCGCCGGGAAAGGAGGTGTAGGGATCTCCCAACACCGGCTTGGCCCCAGCTCCGAGGCCGCCGAGGGCAAGCATCAAGGCCCCGAGGGTGCCGAGCCAGCGTAGCGTCGCAAAGCGAGCAAGCTGCAAGGGGTCGAGCTGTCGCGGTGCCCGCGAGCTCGACACCGGGAGCAGATCATGCCCAGTAGCGGCGCGGACAATGGTGGATCCACCTGCCTCGTCCTCTGCGCCGACGTGCAGACTGGCTGAGCGAGACCCAGCGTGGCCGAGGCGCGGCAGGGTCGCCTTGAAGTTGTCTGCTGCTGCGGCCGCGCGCCGGCGGCGGGGCTTGTGGGTATCCGACACAGCTACGAGTCTAAAACACGCCTAGGACATCGTAGGTGTCCATGGCGCGCGGGGCGGAGGGCGTTAGCAGGCCCCCGGCTAATTAAGGAACACTAGTGTTGTCTTATAATGAGACGCGAGTTGCCCATCAATAAGAATGTAAGGAGGTGAACGCGCACATGACGCACTCTGTTTCTCGTCTCAGCACGCCGTCCGGTGGGCCACGGGCGGCTTCTGCTTCTCGGAGCGAACATGCTCGTAGTGAGGAGAAGAAGCGCAGCGATGTGGAAACCCGCTCGACGGATGGTGACACCCGCAAACAGATCCTCATGACCTTGCTTAAACAAGGCCCGATGACGGCCTCCGCATTGGGCAAGGCGCTGGGACTGTCGGCAGCAGGTGTGCGCCGCCACCTCGATAACTTGGTCGACGACGCCCTAGCGGAAACAGTGGAGCCTCGCTCCACCCGCGCGCGTGGGCGCGGCCGACCAGCCAAAGCATTCCAGCTCACCGACGAAGGCCGGGCCCATTTCGGGCACGACTATGACACCCTCGCTGTGCTTGCTATCAATGCGCTGCGGGAGACCGGTGGGTCCGAGGCCGTGCGCGAGTTCGCGCGGCAGCGCGTAGCCCAGTTGCTTGCGCACGTGGACCCTGCGGCGGACGATGAAGACTCGACATTTAAAACAGCCCAACAGGTCGCGGATGCGCTCAATGCCAATGGCTATGCATCCGAGGTCAAAGAAGCTGGTGGAGGCGTACAGATTTGCCACCACCATTGCCCCATCTCGCACGTGGCCTCGGAGCATCCGGAGCTGTGCGCCGCAGAGCATGAGGCGCTATCCGAGCTACTCGGCCAACACGTGCAACAACTGGCCACCATTACCGAGGGGCACGGAATCTGTACGACCAACATTCCCTTAACACCCATAGACCACACTCCTGAAGAAAGGAGCTGAACATGACTCAAGCAACACCCACTGCTCCGTCCTCAGATGACGAGATCATTGAGTCCATTGGCCCCTACAACTACGGCTGGCATGACTCCGACGAGGCTGGCGCCTCCGCCCAGCGTGGCCTGTCCGAGGCCGTCGTTCGCGATATCTCCGCTAAGAAGAACGAGCCGGAGTGGATGCTGAACAACCGCCTCAAGGCGCTCGGCATCTTCGATAAGAAGCCCATGCCCACCTGGGGTGCGGACCTCAGCGGCATCGACTTTGACCAGATCAAGTACTTCGTCCGCTCCACCGAGGAGCAGGCCCAGACGTGGGACGATCTGCCTGAGGACATTAAAAACACTTATGACAAGCTGGGTATCCCCGAGGCAGAGAAGCAGCGCCTCGTGGCCGGTGTCGCCGCCCAGTACGAGTCTGAGGTGGTCTACCACCAGATCCGTGAAGACCTCGAGGCCCAGGGTGTGATCTTCCTCGACACCGATACCGCCCTTAAGGAGCACCCCGAGCTGTTCAAGGAGCACTTCGGCACCGTGATCCCCGCCGGCGACAATAAGTTCGCCGCGCTGAATACTGCGGTATGGTCCGGCGGCTCCTTCATTTACGTGCCCAAGGGCGTGCACGTGGATATTCCGCTCCAGGCCTACTTCCGCATCAACACCGAAAACATGGGTCAGTTCGAGCGCACCCTCATCATCGTGGACGAGGACGCCTACGTGCACTATGTCGAGGGCTGTACCGCTCCGATTTATAAGTCGGATTCGCTGCACTCCGCCGTGGTGGAGATCATCGTGAAGAAGGGCGGCCGCTGCCGCTACACCACCATTCAGAACTGGTCCAATAACGTCTACAACTTGGTGACCAAGCGCACCAAGTGTGAAGAGGGTGCCACCATGGAGTGGGTCGATGGCAACATCGGCTCGAAGGTCACCATGAAGTACCCGGCCGTGTGGATGACAGGCCCCCACGCCAAGGGCGAGGTGCTGTCTGTGGCTTTTGCCGGCGAGGGACAGTTCCAGGACACCGGCGCAAAGATGACGCACATGGCGCCCTATACCTCCTCCAATATCGTCTCCAAGTCGGTGGCCCGCAGCGGCGGCCGTGCCGCCTACCGCGGTTTGGTGCAAATTAATAAGGACGCCCACCATTCCACTTCCAATGTGGAATGTGACGCCTTGCTGGTGGACAGCGTCTCCCGCTCGGACACCTATCCCTATAACGACATCCGCAATGACCACGTGACTCTCGGTCACGAGGCCACAGTGTCGCAGGTGTCGGAGGATCAGCTCTTCTACCTGATGTCCCGCGGTATTCCGGAGGACGAGGCTATGGCCATGATCGTGCGCGGCTTCGTGGAGCCGATCGCCAAGGAGCTGCCGATGGAATACGCCCTCGAGCTCAACCGCTTGATCGAACTGCAGATGGAAGGATCGGTGGGTTAAGCACAATGCCAACTCCCCTAACTGAAACCGAAGCGACAATCCGCCCGGTCGGTGCCGGCACCGACTACCAAACCAAGGGCGATCGCTTCACATCGTTTTCCACCGCCGACTTCGGCATCCCGAAGGGGCGCGACGAGGACTGGCGCTTTACCCCCATGCGTAAGCTGCGTGGCCTGCACGACGGCAGCGCCGCCGAGGGACAGCGCGCCGCTATCTCCGTCACCGGCGCAGGTGAGGGTGTGAGCGTCAGCGAGCTCGGTATGGATGATCCCGTGCTCGGCCGTGCCGGCGCTCCCGTCGACCGCGCCGCAGCGCAGGCATGGGAAAACTCCCCGGTCGCTGATTACGTCAAGGTGGCCAAGAACGTAGCGCTCGAGGAGCCCGTGGTGATTACCATCACCGGCCCCGGCGCCGACGCTGTTTCCTATGGCACCGTCGTGATCGAGGTGGAAGAAAGCGCGGAGGCTGTCGTGTTCCTGCGCTATGAGGGCTCCGGTGCGCACTCCGACAACGTGGAGTTTGTCATCGGCGATAATGCCCGGCTGACTACCGTGGTGCTTGAGGACTGGGAGGACGATGCCGTTCACCTGTCCAACTCGCACCTGATGGTGGGCGCTGATGCCACTGTGCGCCACTACTATGCTGCCTTCGGCGGCGAGGTTGTGCGCGCGGTGCCGCATGTGCGCTACACCGCCCCCGGTGGCGATGCCGAGCTCCTCGGACTATATTTCGCCGACTCCGGCCAGTACTTCGAGCAGCGCCTGCTGGTGGACCACTCCATTAAGAACTGCCGCTCCAACGTGCTCTACAAGGGCGCGCTGCAATCGACCGGCGAGTCCAGCCGCTCCGAAGCCCGCACCGCGTGGATCGGCGATGTGCTCATCCGCCCCGAGGCCACCGGCACCGATACCTACGAGAAGAACAACAACCTGTTGCTCACCCCGGGCGCACGCGCCGACGCGGTGCCGAACCTGGAGATCCAAACCGGAGAGATCGTGGGTGCCGGCCACGCCGCCACCGTTGGCCGCTTCGACGACGAGCACATGTTCTACCTCCAGTCCCGCGGCATTCCCGCGGCCGAGGCCAAGATGCTGATTGTGCGCGGCTTCTTCACCGACGTGATCAAGCGGATCCCGATTCAGAGCATCCGCGACAACCTGGAAAACATGGTGGAGCAGGAGCTGGCCACCACGGTGCTCTAGCGCCTCCACTGGGCGCGTGTACCACCGCGTGCGGCTAGGCAGTCTGCCACTGCCGTGTCCGCCCCTGCCACACCTTATGTTTCATGGCACCACCTGCTGGTGCCCATTCACCACAGTTAGGAATACACACCACTCATGAGCACTCTTGAGATCAAGAACCTGCACGCCCAGGTTGTGCCGGCCGACGAAAACGAGCAGCCGAAGCCGATCCTGCACGGCGTGAACCTCACCATCAACTCCGGCGAGACCCACGCCATCATGGGCCCCAACGGCTCCGGCAAGTCCACTCTTTCTTATGCCATCGCGGGACACCCCCGCTACGAGATCACCGAAGGCGAGGTGCTTCTCGACGGCGAGAACCTGCTGGATATGGACGTTGACGAGCGTGCCCGCGCCGGCCTGTTCCTCGCCATGCAGTATCCCACCGAGGTGCCGGGCGTTTCCATGGCCAACTTCCTGCGCAGCGCCGCCACCTCCGTGCGTGGCGAGGCCCCGAAGATTCGCGATTGGGTCAAGGAAGCACGCACCGCCATGGACGAGCTGTCTATCGACCCCGCTTTCTCTGAGCGCTCGGTGAACGAGGGTTTCTCCGGCGGCGAGAAGAAGCGCCACGAGGTGCTGCAGCTCGGTTTGCTGAAGCCGAAGTTCGCCGTGCTGGACGAGACCGACTCTGGTCTGGACGTGGACGCACTGCGTATCGTGTCCGAGGGCATCAACCGCTACAAGGAGCGCGAGAACGGCGGCGTGCTGATGATCACCCACTACCAGCGCATCCTCAACTACGTGAAGCCAGACTATGTGCACGTCTTTGCCGCAGGGCGCGTGGTGCAGTCCGGTGGGGCAGAGCTGGCCGAGCAGCTCGAGGCCGAGGGCTACGAGAAGTTCATCAACTAGCCCCGATCAGGCCCCGGCGGCGCTGCCGCCGTGTCACGTTCACTCACACACCCCAGAGGAGAATCACCCATGGCAGCTCAGCCCAGCCACGTCGATACCGCGCGGATCCGGCAGGATTTCCCCATCTTGGGCCGCACGGTGCGTGAGCAGCGCCCGCTGATCTATCTCGATTCTGGTGCCACCGCCCAGCGCCCCCGCCAGGTGGTGGACGCAGAGCGTGACTTCCTGTTCCACCACAACGCGCCGGTACACCGCGGGGCGTATCAGCTGGCAGAGGAAGCCACTGACGATTACGAGCAAGCACGCGAAAGAATCGCCCGTTTCGTTGGCGCCTCGGTGGGGGAGATCGCCTTCACCAAAAATGCCACCGAGGCGCTCAATGAGGTCGCCTATATCCTGGGCGATGAGCGCGCGGGAGACTACGCGGTCTCCGCCGGCGATGAGATTGTGGTCTCCGAGCTGGAACACCACGCCAATCTCGTGCCCTGGCAGGAGCTGGCTCGCCGCACCGGCGCTCGCCTGCGTTGGTATCGCAGCACCGGGGACGGGCGCATTGATCTCGACTCGCTTGAGCTGAATGAAAACACCGCTGTGGTGGCGCTGACGCATCAGTCCAACGTGACCGGCGCGGTACTCGACGTGGAAGAAGCGGTGCGCCGCGCCCACGAGGTTGGAGCCCTTTTCGTACTCGACGCCTGCCAGTCCGTGCCGCACATGCCGGTGGATCTTCACCAGCTGGGCGTGGACTTCGCCGCCTTCTCCGGCCATAAGATGCTCGGCCCCAACGGGGTGGGAGCACTCTATGGCCGCCAAGAACTCATGGATACCTTGCCGCCCTTCCTCACCGGCGGCTCCATGATTGAGAAGGTGACCATGGAAGGCTCCACCTACACCGTTGCCCCGCAGCGCTACGAAGCCGGCACCCAGATGACCAGCCAAGTAGTGGGGCTCGGCGCGGCCGTCGCCTACCTAGAGCAGGTGGGCATGGAGGCCATTGCAGCCCATGAGCTAGAGCTCACTGCCTATGCCCTGGAGCGGCTACAGACCATCGAGGGGCTGCGTATTGTCGGTCCCACCACTGCGGACCGGCGTGGCGGTGCAGTCAGCTTCGTCGTCGATGGCATCCACCCGCACGATCTGGGACAGGTCGTGGATGATCACGGTGTGTGCATCCGCGTGGGCCACCACTGTGCCTGGCCGGCCCACACCACCCTTGGCGTGCAGGCCACCGCTAGGGCAAGCTTCTACCTCTACAACGAGAAGTGGGAGATTGACGCTCTCGTGGCGGCCATCAACGACGCCCGGGATTTCTTTGGGCTCAACCGCTAAGCAGCGTGTGTCGCCGAGCCTCCTCCGCCGATGCGGCTAGGCTCGGGGCACATGGTTGAGTGCAGGTGGGCGTCGATAAGCGCGCGGCGCAGCACAGCCGGGCGAGAGATAAATTTTTAACTTCCAGGAGGGCGAACCCAGACTGATGAAGCTGGAAAACATGTACCAAGAAGTGATCCTTGATCACTATAAAAACCCCCAACACGCAGGGCTGCGGGAACCCTTCAACGCGGAAGTACACCACGTAAACACCTCCTGCGGCGATGAACTGACCCTGCGGGTGACTCTCTCCGAGGACAAAAGCACCGTGGAGGATGTGTCCTATGAGGCGATCGGATGCTCGATCAGCCAAGCCTCCACCTCGGTGATGGCGGAGGAGATCGTGGGCAAGTCCGTGGACGAGGCCTTCGCGATCCTCGCCGAGTTTGAAAAGATGGTCACCTCCCGCGGAACCATCGAAGGCGACGATGAGATCATCGGCGATGGCATTGCCTTCGCCGGAGTGTCCAAGTACCCCGCCCGCGTCAAATGCGCACTACTGGGATGGAAGGCCTTTGAAGCCGCCACCTACGATGCCGGCGCCGGCCCCACCGAGCACAACACCACCACCTAGCCTGAAGCGAGGACGCATGTCTGAAGAAAACACCACTGACTCCACCGAGGAATCCACCACCTCCACGACCCCGTCGCAGCCGCAGCCGCCGGCCGAGCGTACCCCCGAGCAGCTCGCCCTCGCCGGCAAGGTGGAGGAATTCCTTTTGGATGTCATCGATCCCGAGCTCGGCATCAACGTGGTCGATCTCGGATTGGTCTACGACATCTGGATCGAAGGGGAGAGCACCGCCATGCTGAACATGACGCTCACCTCCCCAGTCTGCCCACTGCAGGAAGTGATCGAGGAGCAAGCCAACACGGCCGTGCTCTCCAACCTCGAAGAGATCACTGAGTTGAAGATCAACTGGGTGTGGATGCCAGCGTGGGGCCCGCAGATGATCACTGAGGAAGGCCGCGAGCAGCTGCGCGCGTTCGGCTACTCCGTCTAACGCTCCGCTTTCACTGCCGCCTCGAGCTACTACGCAGCAGAGCTGGCGGCAGAATCGACCACGGTCTCGTCCACAACGGACGTAGGAAGCCGTGGCCGAGTCCAACCCGCCCACGCAGCCGCCACATGGTGCGCGCCACCGCGACGCCGTTCTCACCGGTGATATAGGCCAGCTGATCGGCCGCGGGCAGAGTGAAGAAACAGCCAAAAAAATCCCGCAGGTCTGCCCCCGAGGCAGACACGATCAACTGAGCGCCAACATTGCGCAACGCATGCGCCAGCCAGCGCTGTGCACGGGCTACACCGCTCTGGGCGGCGCGCCGCAGCTGCACCGTGGATGCACGTCGCTGGGTGGGATCAAGCTCATCGAGCAGCGCATCGACGCCGCGTGCAGTATCACCCACCGAATAGCCGGTCGCGGGATTAATCTGCCCTGCTTTCGCCCCGCAAGCCCGCGCCCCAGGCACTGGGCGGCCCACGGTGCCCATCGGAATAAACACCACTTCCTCGTCCGCAGCTGCCGCATCGATTCCGAGGGCACAAAGCCGTGTACTGAGCCGGGCGCGCAGAGTGGCTGTGAGGCGTTGCCTGGTTGCTGCATCGGTGCACTCATCAGCGGTGGCAAGGATTGTCTCCTCCCACAGCCACGCCCCGTGAGCCCGCTGAATGTAGAGAAAACTCGGCGGATCATCGGAATAGGGGCCAGATGGGCGCCAGTCCATGAACACCGGCTGATTTTCTGGCGGTGGGTGCGCAATTACCCAGCCCACGGCCACCTGCCACACCGCGCTGCGAACATTCGCCCCGCGGCAATCAATCACCGCATCCGCCTTACACTGGGAGGCGTGGGTGATGGCTGTGGTGGATATACGCACTTGAGCTTGTGCGCAAAGCCGATCAAGGGCGTGGTAGACAGCCGCGTTATCCAGCATCCGATAGCAGAAGGGGAGCGGCCGCAGCTTGCCACGGGCATCCGTGGCCTGCATGCTCGTGGCGGGGCTAAGAAACGGCTCGAGCCATGCGGGTAGCTGATGCTCAATGAGCCCATAGGTTGCACTCCATTGACGCAGCCCGCGGGGATCATAGGCCTCGACCTTCCAGCCGCGAGCAGCGGCGCGCAGCGCTACCATCGCGCCTGCAGGTCCCAAGCCGAGAACCGCGAGCCGCACGATCGTCCTCCTAGCATGATGGATCCGGATAGTGCCGGCGCCCGAGACGCGGCGCCGCGGGGTGGAGGCCTAAGGATAGCCGGAGGGCGATCCTCGCTCCTGCCGCCTCGGCGCATGGCAGCTACGGTGCACCTGCTATCTTGGCTGTTTGTGATTGTAACCAATGATCTTGAAGTCCGAGTTGGCGCCCGCACCCTGCTGCACGCACCGGGGCAGCATCTGCGTGTGCAACCCGGGGATCGTATCGGCCTCGTGGGGCGCAATGGCGCCGGTAAAACCACCACCATGCGTATCCTCGCGGGCGAGGGCGAGCCCTATGGCGGCACCGTGACCCGCAGTGGCGAGATCGGCTACCTGCCCCAGGACTCCAAAGAGGGCGATATCGAGCAGACCGCGCGTGATCGCGTGCTCTCCGCCCGCGGGCTGGACCAGATTCGGCGCAGCATGGACAAGCAGCAAGAGATCATGGAATCCACGCTCTCCGATACCAAGCGCGATGCGGCTATTAAAAAGTATGCCCGCCTTGAAGAGCGCTATCACGCCCTCGGTGGCTATGAGGCCGATAGCGAGGCCGCTCGGATTTGTCACGCCCTTGGGCTCGAGGAGCGGGTGCTGGAACAGCAGCTTAAGACCTTATCGGGCGGGCAGCGTCGACGGGTGGAGCTGGCACAGATCCTTTTCGCCGCTACTGCTGGATCGGGTCGTTCGGCCACCACGCTGCTTTTGGACGAGCCCACCAACCACCTCGACGCCGATTCGATCACGTGGCTGCGGGATTTCTTGGCCAAGCACGAGGGTGGACTCATCATGATCTCCCACGATGTGGAGCTGCTCGAGGCCGTCTGTAACAAGGTGTGGTTCCTTGACGCAGTGCGTGGCGAAGCCGATGTGTACAACATGGGGTGGAAGAAATACCTCGACGCCAGGGCCACGGACGAAGCCCGCCGCCGCCGCGAACACGCCAACGCCGAGAAGAAGGCCGCAGCTCTTAAGCAGCAGGCCGCAAAGTTGGGGGCGAAGGCCACCAAGGCGAAAGCAGCCAAGCAGATGGCTGCCCGCGCAGAGAAGATGGTTAGCTCGCTCGACGAGGTACGTGTGAGCGACCGAGTGGCCTCCATTTCCTTCCCCACGCCTGCGCCTTGCGGCAAGACTCCGCTCAATGCGCAGGGGTTGACCAAAATGTATGGCTCGCTCGAAGTGTTCGCCGGAGTGGACCTCGCCATCGACAAAGGCTCGCGGGTGGTGGTGCTCGGATTCAACGGCGCCGGAAAGACCACTCTGCTTAAGCTTCTCGCCGGGGTGGAACGTACCGACGGCGAGGGCGGGATCGTCACCGGTCACGGCTTGAAAATAGGCTACTTCGCCCAGGAGCATGACACGATCGACACCGAGGCGAGCGTGTGGGACAACGCCATCAACGCCTGCCCCGACGCCGGTGAACAGGACCTACGCGGACTGCTCGGCGCGTTCATGTTTTCCGGTGATCAATTGCAGCAGCGCGCCGGCACCCTTTCCGGTGGTGAAAAGACCCGCCTCGCCCTCGCCACGCTGGTCAGCTCCCGCGCCAATGTGCTGCTCCTGGATGAGCCCACCAACAACCTTGATCCCCAGTCGCGCGAGCAGGTTCTGGACGCCCTGCGGACCTACACAGGCGCGGTGGTTCTGGTCACTCACGATCCTGGAGCGGTGGAAGCCCTAGAGCCGGAGCGGGTAATCGTGCTGCCGGATGGCACCGAGGATCTGTGGAACGAGTCCTACCTCGAGATTGTGGAGCTAGCCTAGGGTATGTAAACCCGCAGGCCGCAGTATTCGGGCGCCCGTGGCTGAGATCAGCCTACGGCCCATTAGGCGTTCGCTACAATGTCGGGCTATGGGACAACGGATCATTAGAGCTCGGTGGCTGTTGTGCTGTGGTCTGGGGGTTGCGGCGATCGCGCTCGTGTTGGCAAGCCACGGCCACCGCCACGTCTCAGCTGCTTTACTCTGTGTCACAGGGGCGGCCTTTAGTCGGGTTCTTCTTAGTCGTTGCACCCGTATGAGCACGGAATACGCCGAAGATAGGGCTGATAGCCCAGTAGTGCTGTGGCTGGATCTTTCTTGGGTGTGGGTGGGCATAGCGATCATCGTGATTTTCGATGCGTGGGGCGGCATCGGATTGTGGTTTCTGCCGCGCTGGCAACTCTGGACGTGGAGAGAGCTGGAAAACGCTTAAACAGCACCGCGACACGTGGCCGCCGCCACGTGCGACACAACCCTCGGACTCGAGCAAAAACACTGCAGCGCCCCACCTGATCGACGGGTGGAGCGCTGTGTGCGGATTGGCGCTAGTTGCGGAAGCCGTGTACCGGGGCGGGGATGAAGCCGCCACGGTCGATGAAGGCTTGGTTGCCCACAGTGTTCACGGGCATGACCGGCGCGTATCCCAGGAGCCCACCGAAATCCACCTCGTCGCCCACCTGCGCGCCTGGCACGGGAATCACGCGCACGGCGGTGGTCTTATGGTTCATCACACCGATAGCAGCCTCGTCGGCGATAAGCCCCGAGATGGTCCCAGCCGGAGTATCGCCGGGGATGGCGATCATATCGAAGCCCACCGAACAGATCGCGGTCATGGCCTCCAGCTTGTCGATGCTGATGGCCCCGGAGCGCACAGCGTCGATCATGCCCTTGTCCTCGGACACGGGAATGAACGACCCTGAGAGCCCGCCCACACGGGAACATGCCATCATCCCGCCCTTTTTCACCGCATCGTTCAACAGCGCCAAAGCTGCGGTGGTGCCGTGGGTTCCCACTTGGTCGAGGCCCATGTGCTCGAGAATATGGGCCACGGAGTCTCCGAGTTCGGCGGTGGGGGCAAGGGAGAGATCGACGATGCCGAACTCCACTCCGAGCCTTTCAGCAGCCATTACTCCCACGAGCTGGCCGGTGCGGGTGATCTTAAAGGCGGCTCGTTTAATCTCCTCGGCCACCTGATTCAGTGTGGCCCCTTGGAGGCTTCCCACCGCTCGATCGACCACACCAGGACCGGAGACACCGACGTTGATCACCACGTCCTGTTCCTCGAGGCCGTGATAGGCGCCGGCCATAAAAGGATTATCGGATACGGAGTTGGCGAACACGACCAGCTTTGCGCACGCGATGGCGGACTGGTCGGCTGTGTTGGCTGCGCATTCCTTAATGACATGGCCGAGTTTCGCCACCGCATTCATATTGATACCGGCCCGCGAACTCGCCACATTCACCGAGCCGCACACCACCTCGGTGGTGCTCAAGGCCTCGGGCAGGGAGTTAATGAGGCGCCTTTCGCCGGCGGTGGCGCCCTTATCCACCAGCGCGGAATAGCCGCCGATGAAGTTCACCCCCACCTGGGCTGCCGCGCGATCAAGGGCGCGGGCGATCTCTACGGGATCTCCCTCAACGGCGGAGGCGAGTACCCCAACAGGGGTGATGGAGATGCGTTTATTCACGATCGGCATGCCGAGTTCGCGCTCGATCTCGGTGCACACCGGAACGAGATTCTCGGCGGCCGAGACCACGCGCTCATAAACGGCCTCGGCGGTAGCACTCATGGTGGAGCGGATGCACCCCATGAGGTTGATGCCCATTGTCACCGTCCGAATATCCAGACGGTAGCGCTCGATCATGTCGATGGTTTCAAGGATGTCAAGGCTATTGCCATGACCATAGCGGGAGTCCATGTGTCTTCTCTCTTGCTTGGCTGCTGTCTGCTGTGGGGAGCGTTCCCGCTAAATGTGGTGCATGGCGGAGAAAATGGACTCCGATTGCACGCGAATGACCAGCTTTTGCGCCTCTTCCACGTCCTTCATGGCGTCCTGAATAGCGGAGATTCCCCGAACGGAATCATCGAACTCGCAGTGCAAAATCATGGTGAAATACTTATCCATGATGGTCTGAGAGACGTTGAGAATATTCACATCCAACTCGGCGCACTTGGTGGCGACGGCGGCGATAATTCCGGTGTGATCCAAACCGGTGACTGTCATGATTGCGATCATGGTCTTTATTAGACCACATCCCCCACATGCCGATAGCCCCATTCGCGCTTATCGACGCCACCTCGCAGCCACTTCACAGCTAGGTGCCCGCGCAGTTAGACCGCGGGCGCCTGCACCGCGTGGGCCTGCGCGCTGTAGTCGCGGGCGAAGGCGATGAAATTGTGCACGATCTGGTGGGCGGGGGTGACATCGGCGGCATCGAGCTCGGCGCAGATGCGCTCGAAGTCCTCTTTGTCGAAGTAGCCGTCATTCATATAAAAGCTCATGCGCCGTTTCATCCCGGAGGCGTTCATCTCCGGGTGGAATTGGGTGGCCCATGAGTGCTCGTGAGTGCGCAGCATATGCACGAAACCGCCGGGGCCGGTGGCAAGCACCGTGGAGCCTGGGGCGGGGGTAACCACGTTTTCTTTATGGCCAGTCATCGCCTGGAAGTGGCTCGGTACGCCCGCGGTCAATGGGTCCGTGGAGGCGGCGTCGCTGAGCGTCACTGTCGTTAGACCAGCTACCTCCGGGTGGGTCTGGCCCACCTCGCCGCCGCGGGTCACCTGGCTGAAGCCGGTGCCGAAACAGACAAACAGGCTCGGAACAGGGGAGTTGAGGATGGTAGTCATCTGTTCGTGCACCGCTAGCTGGTGATCGCTGTAGTGCTCGTTGGTGATATTGAAGGGGCTGCCGCCAATAAACACCCCTGCGTAGCGGCTCAGATCCGGCAGTTGGGCAGAGGGAGAGTCGAGCATGTAGTGCTCCATCTCGGTGGCATCGAGCCCGGCGGTGCCGAGAAAATCATCGAATTCAGCACGGGCCACGGCATGGCCCGGACGAGGGGAAACCACCAAGAAAGTACGCATGGCAGACAGTCTACATACCGCTTGGTCTATTTTGTCAATAGATGGTGTGTGGCAGCTTTCATTACCATGGGCGTTATGAGTTCTCACACCCAACCCTCGGACGTAGATATCGCCCAGGCTCACACCCTCGAGCCCATCACTGACATTGCCCGCCGCGCTGGATTCAACGAAAGCGAATTGATCCCCTATGGAACGCGCAAGGCGAAGGTAGACATCACCTCAAGCGCATCCCGGCCGATCGACGCGAAACTGGTTCTCGTTACCGCCATGTCTCCCACCCCAGCGGGAGAGGGAAAGTCCACGGTCCTCATCGGCCTTGGAGATGCCCTGCGCGAGGCCGGCCACAACACAATCGTGGCCATGCGCGAGCCTTCGCTGGGGCCCGTCATGGGCATTAAGGGTGGCGCCGCCGGCGGTGGCTACTCGCAGGTCGTGCCCATGGAAGATATCAACCTGCACTTCACCGGCGATTTCCATGCTATCTCCACGGCGACTAACACCCTCGCCGCAATGATCGATAACCACCTGCACCAAGGCAATGAGCTCAACATCGATCCGCGAACGATCACGTGGAAGCGCTGCCTGGATGTCAATGACCGCGCCCTGCGCACCACGGTGATCGGCCTCGGCGGCCGCGCTCACGGGGTGCCGCGGGAGACCGGATTCGATATCACCGCCGCCAGCGAGATCATGGCGATTCTCTGCTTGGCAAGCGATCTGGAGGATCTCAAGGCACGCTTTGCCCGCATCGTCATCGGTTTCAGCACCGATGGCAATCCCGTGACTGCCGGGGATCTGAATGCGGAAGGCGCCATGACCGCCCTCATGGCCGATGCCATTCACCCCAACTTGGTTCAGACCTTGGGCGGTACCCCTGCGCTCGTGCACGGCGGTCCCTTTGCCAATATCGCCCACGGCTGCAACTCGTTGATTGCCACCACCACCGCTATGCGTCATGCCGATGTGGTGGTGACTGAGGCCGGATTCGGCTCGGATTTGGGCGCAGAGAAGTTCTTCGACATTAAGTGCCGGATGGGCGAGATCTCCGCGGATGCGGTGGTGGTGGTCGCCACCATTCGCTCCCTGAAGTACAACGGCGGGGTAGAGCGCGCCGAGCTTAACCAAGAAAACCTCGAGGCGCTCCAGCGCGGACTGGCCAACCTAGAGCGGCACTGCCGCAACATCGACACCATCGGCGCGCACCCCGTGGTGGCGCTCAACCGCTTCGTCTCCGACACCGACGCCGAGCGGCAGATCATGCAGGAATGGGCCGAGCGCACCGGCTTCGCCGTGGTGGATACCCGCGTATGGGCTGAGGGTGGCGCGGGGGCGGCCGAGCTGGCCGCTGCGGTGAGCGAGGAGATGGCCTCTGGTCGCAACAACCCCACGCCGCTCTATGATCCGGCCGAGGGCGTGGAAGCCTCTATTCGCACCATCGCCACCACCATCTACGGGGCGGCAGATGTGGAGTTGAGCAAGCAGGCGAACAAGGATCTGCAGGTGTTGCGCGAGCACGGGTGGGACACCCTGCCCGTGGTGATCTCGAAGACCCAATACTCCTTTACGGATGATCCCAGCCAGCTTGGCGCGCCGGAGGGGCACACGCTGCATGTGCGCCAACTGATCCCCAAGATCGGAGCGGGCTTTGTAGTGGCATTGACTGGGGACGTGATGACCATGCCGGGGCTACCGAAAAAGCCCGCCGCCAACGGCATTGATGTCGATGGCAACGGGACAATCTCTGGGCTGTTTTAACGACCGCGGATGGTTTCCTCGATGAGGTTGAGAACCTGCTCTAAGTGGGCAGGTTCTTGGCCGCTCACCAACTGCGAGATGAAGCCATCCATAAACGTTTCGAGATACACCAAGAGCACGTCTACATCCACGTCGGCGCGCATGCGGCCACGGGCGGCATTGTCGCTGAGCCGGGCGCGCACGGCCTCGTCGAGTACCGCTTGGTGCTGCTGCCACAGGGCACGGAAGTGCGGATCGGTGCGCAGCATACGCGAGATCTCCAGCCGGGTGGACAGCCAGTCATAGCGCTCGGGGTGATGCAGCATATCGCGCATCACCTCTACCAGCCCTTCGCGGGCGGTGACCTCGGCCATGCGGGCGGCGTCCTCGCGGGCGAGGGCTAAAAAGAGATGCTCTTTATCGCTGAAGTGGTGGAAGATCGCGCCGCGTGATTTACCGGTGGCCTCTTCCAACCGGCGTACCGTGGCGCCTTCGTAGCCGTGTTGGGCAAAGCAGGCCCGCGCCGCGTCAAGAATGCCTTGGCGGCGTTGATTAAGATCACTCGAGCTGACTCGAGGCATACGTCCCGCACCTACTTTCTTCACGACAAAGGCGGGCAGGTGGCATTGGATGCGTCCTGCCCGCCTTGTCTCATGTCTGAGCTAGGGCTTAGCTCTTGACCATGTTGCGCAGCACGTACTGCAGAATGCCGCCGTGGCGGTAGTACTCGGCCTCACCGGGGGTGTCGATACGCACAACGGCGTCGAACTCGGTGGTGGAGCCGTCCTCGGCAGTGGCGGTGACGTGCACGGACTTCGGGATGGAGCCGTTGTTGAGCTCCTCGATGCCCGTGATGTCGAAGGTTTCGTGGCCGGTCAGGCCCAGAGACTCGTGGGACTCGCCAGCCGGGAACTGCAGCGGCATCACGCCCATACCGATGAGGTTGGAGCGGTGAATACGCTCGAAGGACTCGGTGATCACGGCCTTCACGCCCAGCAGCAGGGTGCCCTTAGCTGCCCAGTCGCGGGAGGAACCGGTGCCGTACTCCTTGCCGGCGAGCACGACCAGCGGGGTGCCCTCGGCCTTGTAGTTCTCGCAGGCGTCGAAGATGAAGGACTGCGGGGCGTCATCCTTGGTGAAGTCCAAGGTGTAGCCGCCGGTGACGTCCACCAGCTGGTTCGCCAGACGGATGTTGGCGAAGGTACCGCGCATCATCACCTCGTGGTTACCACGACGCGAACCCAGGGAGTTGTAGTCCTGCTGCTCCACGCCGTTGTCATCCAGGTACTGCGCGGCAGGGGTGCCGGGCTTGATGGAGGACGCGGGGGAGATGTGGTCGGTGGTCACGGAGTCGCCCAGCTTGGCGAGCACGCGAGCGCCGTGGATGTCTTCCACCGGTGCCGGCTCAGGCTCCATGCCATCGAAGTAGGGAGCCTTGCGGATGTAGGTGGAATCCTCATCCCACGCGAAGGTCTTGCCGGTGGGGATGTCCAGGGACTGCCACTGCTCGTCGCCCTTGAACACATCGGCGTAGTCCTCGACGTACATATCGCGAGAGATGGACTCGGCGATGACGTCCTCGATCTCCTGGGTGGAGGGCCAAATGTCCTTGAGGAAGACATCGTTGCCGTCCTGGTCCTGGCCCAGCGCCTGGGTCTCGAAATCGAAGTCCATGGTGCCGGCGATGGCGTATGCGATCACCATGATCGGGGAGGCCAGGTAGTTCATCTTCACATCGGGGGAGATACGACCCTCGAAGTTACGGTTACCGGAGAGCACCGCGGTGGCAGTGAGGTCGTGCTCGTTGATGGCATCCGAGATCTCCTGCGGCAGCGGACCGGAGTTACCGATACAGGTGGTGCAGCCGAAGCCGGAAAGGTAGAAGCCCATGGCCTCCAGGTCCTTCCACAGGTCGGCGCGCTTGTAGTAGCCGTCCACAACCTGAGAACCGGGGGCGCAGATGGTCTTCACCCACGGCTTCGCCTTCAAGCCCTTCTCCGCAGCCTTGCGGGCGATCAGGCCGGCACCGAGCATCACGGAGGGGTTGGAGGTGTTGGTGCAAGAGGTAATGGAGGCGATAGCCACCATGCCGTGATCAAGAGTGAACTCGCCACCGTTCGGGGACTGCACAACAACTGGGTTGGACTGACGGCCTTCGGCGCCTTCGGCAGCGGACTCGCCGTTACCAGCGCGGGAGGCGTTGTAGTTGGTGTTGGCATCGGACTCGCCGGTGGGGCCTTCGTGGTCCATGCGCTTGGCAGGCTCGGAGGCATCGACGGGTTCGGCGGAGCAGTAGTCGGGGAGGTCCTTGCGGAACTGCTCCTTGGCCTCGGACTGCTTGATGCGGTCCTGCGGGCGCTTCGGGCCAGCGATGGAGGGCTCGACGGTGGAGAGATCCAGCTCGAGGTACTCGGAGTACTTGGCCTCCGGGGCGTCCTGCTCCAGCCACATGCCCTGGGCCTTGGCATAAGCCTCCACGAGGGCAACCTGCTCCTCGGGGCGGCCGGTCAGGCGCATGTACTTGGTGGTCTCCTCGTCGATCGGGAAGATCGCACAGGTGGAGCCGAACTCCGGAGACATGTTACCGATGGTGGCGCGGTTGGCCAGCGGAACCTGCTTCACGCCATTGCCGTAGAACTCAACGAACTTCTGCACCACGCCGTGCTGGCGGAGCATATCGGTGATGGTGAGCACCACGTCGGTGGCGGTCACGCCGGCAGGGATCTCGCCGGTGAGCTTGAAGCCCACCACGCGCGGGATCAGCATGGACACGGGCTGGCCGAGCATAGCGGCCTCAGCCTCGATACCGCCGACACCCCAACCGAGGATGCCGAGGCCGTTTTCCATGGTGGTGTGGGAGTCGGTGCCGATGCAGGTGTCCGGGTAGGCGAGACCCTCGTTGTCGAAGACGACGCGGGCGAGGTACTCGATGTTCACCTGGTGGACGATGCCGGTTCCCGGGGGAACCACGCGGAAGTTGGAGAAGTTCTCCGCGCCCCAGCGGAGGAACTTGTAGCGCTCCTCATTGCGCTGGTACTCGATGTCCACGTTCTTCTCCAGAGCGTCGGAGCGACCGAAGGCCTCCACGATCACGGAGTGGTCGATAACCATCTCAGCCGGGTTCAGGGGGTTCACCTGATCAGGGTTGCCGCCCAGGCTGGAGACAGCCTCACGCATGGTGGCCAAATCCACCACGCAGGGCACACCGGTGAAGTCCTGCATGAGCACGCGGGCTGGGGTGAACTGAATCTCGGTGTCCGGCTCTGCCTCCGGATCCCAGTTGGCGAGTGCCTTGATGTGATCGGCGGTGGTGTTCAGCCCGTCCTCGGTACGCAGAAGGTTCTCGCCGAGAACCTTCAGGGAGTAGGGCAGCTTCTCCATGCCGTCGACGGCGTCGAGAGCGAAGTAGTCATAAGACTTATCGCCAACCTCGAGCGTCTTCTTCGCATCAAAGGAGTTTTTGCTTTCAGTCACGTAAAGCTCCGTTTCCTAGAAAATTATGAGTGAACTGCTGCGAGCAGGCGGCTCGTCGTAGGCTGACTCCGCCCTCGCTGCGCCCCGAATCCGTGCTACTCACGTACATGGGCACAGGTATCCGAAGCGTTTCCCAACCAGCATAACAGTACGCTCGTTCTGTTTAGTAAAGATTGGGTGGGCAACGCGGTGCAACCAGCGCTTACGCCCCATGGCGGGGGTAAAAAACGCGGAATGCGCCTCGTCGCACCTATCTCACCATGGTAGCCGCTTAGGGCCCAGAATGAGGTTGATTGGGGTGCGTGTAAGCAAAGAAATCAGGCGGTATATATGCCTGCCGCGCGCCATACGGACAGGGGTGGGCGGTGCATTAGACTCATTGGACAATGGCTCGCGCCGATCGCGCTAGCGCCCGAGTAGGCAGCGAGTGAGCGTCGATAAGCAAGAAAGCGATACAGCGTCCATGATTCCGAGTTCTATAGATATGGCCTCCATCATTTCCCAGCTCGAGGAGGATGGGGTGGCCTTTAGCTATGAGCACGAGGGAAATGACGCGCTCAATGCCAAGCTTGTGGAGGTCATCGACGAGGCCGAGGCTGAAGGGTACGAACATCCGGGGATCATCGTTTTGGGGGCGAAGCAGCCGGGCAATGGAGATGAGCGCGATATTGCGCAAGCGGCAGCTGACGCAATGGATTCGGATCTGATGATGCTACGGACCCCCGGCAGTGCCGCAGTGGTTTCGCGCGAGCATGCCCGCGCTGATATTGAAAGCGTCCAGTACACCCTCGCCACCACCACCGATTACGTCGCCGGAGCACGTTCTGTAGTGGAAGACCTGCCTGGGTCAAGTGTGGGGGCTGTACCTTTAGCTGTGGGGACGCTGGCTTTGGTGGCTGCGGCGACCGTCTTTAGCGTTCGATGGAGCAAGAGGCTTCACCGTCAGTAAAGCCTAAAGGCTAGACCATATTAAACCCGCCGTTCAGACGTGTTCGAAGTTCGAACACGCCCGGCGGGTCTTTTCGCAGCGTGACACGCCGAAATAACTCGCTAAGTGAGGAAACTCACATTTCGTTTTGGTAAAGCTAAGTGTGCAGGTGAGCCGCCCGTAACGTCATGGTGCTGAGCTTTACTCGTGTGACTGAAGTGGAATGTCTGGTTATTGGGGTTACATGTGCCCTAGTGTTTCCAATGTCAGCTCGTGAGTAGTGCTGGGTCCCATGAGGAACTTGCTCCACGCTAGTCACCTTCAGACGCCACCGGATGCTTCATCTTCACGGTCGCTTTAGGCGCCAAAGTGGTGAAAGCATGGTCGGCTCGTCACTTCGAGGCTTGTGCTCGGAGCGGCGGGATATTTTCATATCGAGTTCCACATGATTCACAGATCGGTGTTGTCTTCACTACGCGCCTAGATCCGCATCCGAGCAGTATGTGCTCGCGGAGTTGCCGTACAGCGAGACGCAGTAACCACAACGAAGAGCACGTGGGGAAGCTTGCTTTTGCCCGTGGATAGCTGCGGCACCAGTGGTGGATGGAGAGCTCGAGAAGAAACGGCAGATGAAGACGACCGCCCTAGGCGTGGTGCTCACATAGCTGGCAGATGGTGCGCGCGTGGCACGTGTTAAGCCCAGTCGGTAGCGATTGCGGCGCGACGCACCTCTATCGCCGTAGCGACTATCGGATGAGCGTGTCAACGCCCGATGGCCGACAGCGATAGCAGTTGCACTGATCTAGTTTTTGATAGCGCCTAAGGAGAATTTGTGGCCACGTCTACCGAGCACCGAGGTCGAACCTCTCGGCGGCGCGCACGCCGTGCGCTGATGACGCTTGTTTCCTCCTCGCTTGTGTGTGTGCTGGCTTCGACGTCCGTCCACGCCGCGCCGAGTAATCCATCCGATGAGGCCATCGCGGACGCCCAGAGCGCCGTCGATTCCTCCTCGCAGAGTGTCGCCCAATTGGCGAATACCGTGGCCGAGGCCGCAGAGTCCATTTCCGCAATCGAAAATGAGATGGGCGCACTGCGCGAGGCCGTGAATAAGGCTCTGGTGGATCTGCAGGATGCCCGCGCAGTGGCCGAGCTATCCCGCCAGCACGCCCAGACCGCCCGCGAGGAGCTCGACGCCAGCCAGGCGGACATCGCCAAGGCCCAAGAGCTGCTCAATGAGATCGCTCGTTCGGCCTACCGCCGTTCGGCGGCTCCTTCCTCCCTCAACGACCTCGTCGGATCCTCCACGTCCGACGATGCGTTGGACCGTTTGACCTACCTGCGTCAGCGGGCGGAGGACCAGCAGACGGCGATCCGTAACCTGGATGCACTGCGTACTGCTAAGGCCAATGCCGAGTCCCTGCTTCGCCAAGCCCGCCAGCAGGCCGATGAACAGCTCAGCGCCGCCGAGGACGCCGAGCAGCAGGCCCGGGACCGGATTGACGAGAACTCTCAGCGCCTCGAAGAGGCGGAGGCTCGCCGCTCCGACCTGATGCGCGAGCAGGCCGAGGCCCAAGCGCGTCTCGACGCCGCGCGTGGCCACGCCGAGGAGCTGGATTCTCAGCGCGAGGAGTACGAGGAGTACCAGCGCGCCGAAGAGGAGCGCCAGCGCAAGGCGGAGGAAGAGCGCAAGGCCGCTGAGGAGCGTCGCGCCAAGGAAGAAAAGGCCCGCAAGGAGGCCGAAGCCGCCGCCAAGGCTGCCGCGGAAGCGGAGAAGTCTCGGGCGGAGGAGCGTGAAAAGGCGCGTAAGGCCGCCGAGGAGAAGCGTGAGGCCGCTGAGGCAGCCAAGCGCGAGGCTGAGGCTGCCGCCAAGGATGAGGAAAAGGCTCAGTCTGCCCGCGAGGATGCTCAGCGCGCCTCCCAGGAGGCTGCCGAGGCTGTGGTGGCCGCGAACGAGCCGGATCACACCGCTTTGGATAATCCTTATCCCACCGATGAGGACGCGGATGCCACTACGGTCGCTGCTGTCTCTGGTGAGAACACCGCGCCGAAGACGAACAAGACCACTACCGATAAGGACGTGAGCAAGGAGGCCTCCGAGGTCGTTTCTGGCAGCCGCCAGCAGAAGATCGAGGCTGTGATTGCCCGCGCCGAAAGCCAGCTGGGCGTGCCTTATGCCTGGGGCGGGGGCAATGCCAACGGCCCGACCCTCGGCATCCGCGATGGCGGCGTAGCCGATGCCCACGGCGACTACAACAAGGTGGGCTTCGACTGCTCCGGTCTGACGCTTTACGCTTTCGCAGGCGTGGGCATCTCCCTGCCGCACTATTCCGGCTACCAGTACCAGCGTGGCACTAAGGTGAGCCCCTCGCAGATGCAGCGCGGCGACCTCATCTTCTACGGCACCACCGCCCAGCACCACGTGGCCATCTACCTGGGCGACGGCATGATGATCGAGGCGCCGCAGTCCGGCTCCTATGTCAAGAAGTCCCCGGTGCGCTGGGGCGGCATGAGCCCCTATGTGGTTCGCCTGATCTAATTAGAGCACTCTCGAGCGCTTATCGACGCCGCCCTCGTGGCCCATCACCGCACCATCACGGCCACAGCCTGGGCGGCGTCGATGCGTTTCTATCATTGCCCTGCCAGCCGATCCTCGCACCGTGCACCCGCACGGTGTGGAGGTGAGGGTTGGTAGGGTATTTTTCTATGATTTCGTCCAGTTCTGCTGATCACACCCCAGTGGACGCTGTCGCTGAGGCAGACGCCCTGCTCGTTCTTTCCTTCGGTGGCCCCGAGGGCCCTGATGATGTGTTGCCCTTTTTGCGCAATGTCACCCGCGGTCGCGGTATCCCCGATGAGCGGCTAGTGGAGGTAGGCGAGCACTATGCCCACTTTGATGGCGTGAGCCCGCTGAATGAGCAAAACCGAGAGATCATCCAGGACTTGGAGCAGCGCTTGGCAGCCCACGGCTGGGATCTGCCGGTGTACTTCGGTAACCGGAACTGGCATCCCTTTGCCGAGGACACCGCGGAGCGCATGGCCGCCGACGGGGTGCGCTCCGCCTTCGTCTTTGCCACGAGCGCCTGGGCTGGTTATTCCGGCTGCAAGCAGTATCACGAGGACATCGCGCGGGTGCGTCGGCACCTCGCCGAGAAGGGGCTGCCGCAGATCGAGTTCACCAAGTTGCGTCACTTCTTTGATCACCCCACCTTCATCCAGGCCGCTGTGGATGAGGTGGAGCCGCTGGTGCGCTATCATCCCCACGCACGGTTGGTCTTTACCGCCCACTCCATTCCCACCGCCGCCGATGCCGCTTCGGGGCGGCCCGAGGACGGCTCGCTGTATTCCCAGCAGATAGCGGAGGCAGCCCGCCTCGTAGCTGACAGAATCGGAGTGAGCGACTGGGATGTGGTGTGGCAATCGCGCTCCGGTGCTCCCCACATTCCCTGGCTGGAGCCAGACATCGTCGATCACATGGAGGCTTTGGCGGATCAGGGCGAGCGCGAGCTCATTGTGTTTCCCATTGGCTTTGTCTCCGATCACATCGAGGTGATCTGGGATCTCGATACCGAGCTGGCCGCAGCCGCCGCCGAGCGGGGAGTGTCTGTGTACCGGGCAGCCTCGGTGGGCCACAATGCGCGCTTCGTGCAAATGATCATGGAGTTGATCCTTGAGGCCCGTGGCCACGAGAAGCCGCAGCGGCTCGGCGAGCAGCCCAGCTATGGCTGTGGCGTTAACGGCACCCCCTGTTCACCCGAGTGCTGCCCCTCGTCACGGCCCGGGCGCCCGGCAACTCACTCCGCCGAAGCAAAGGGCTGATATGTCGCGCTATTCTTCCGATATTTTTTCCGGCCACTCCTCCCGCGCGAAGCCTCAATATCCCGAGCTGGCGCTGCCGCCTGGGGAAGTGGTGGAGGTGCTGGCCACCGGTTTTGTCGGTGCGATCGTGGGCTATGAAAAGGCCGTCGAGGGCGATGTCGTGCGCTTGGAAGACCGGCGCGGCACTCGGCGGGTGTTCGTGCTGCGGCCCGGGGCCTTTCTCGTTGAGGGCCAGCGGGTAAGCCTTCGTCGTTATGTGGCCCCCACTGGGCCGCAGCGTTCGAACTCCGGCTCCCGCAAGGTAGCCAATGTTGAGGCAAAGGTGGCAGCACCATCGCGCATATGGGTAGAGGGTATTCACGACGCCGCCATCGTAGAGAAGGTGTGGGGTCACGACCTGCGTGTGGAGGGAGTCGTGGTGGAATACCTCGAGGGCCTGGACAATCTCGAGGAGCGGCTCGCCGAGTTCCAGCCTGGGCCAGGCCGCCGGATCGGGGTGCTGGCCGATCACTTGGTGCGCGGCTCCAAGGAGACCCGCCTCACCGAACGGGTGGGACCGCATGTGTTTGTCACCGGCCATCCCTATGTGGATATTTGGGCAGCGGTGAAGCCGGAGCGCCTTGGTTTGAAGGCGTGGCCGGAGGTGCCCTACGGGGAGGATTGGAAGGAAGGCATCTGCCGTAGGGTGGGCTGGTCCGATCCGCGCGAGGGGTGGAATCGGGTGTACCACGCGGTGACAAGCTTCCGCGATCTCGACTCCAGCCTGATCGGCGCGGTCGAAAGGCTCGTAGACTTCGTCACCGTCCCTGAGCTCACTAAGGAAGACCTCAGCTAGCCGCATTTTCACGTATTCTGGTCACCGTGAGTGCACTTCTTTGGCTAATCGCAGGCATAGCGCTCGTCGGCATCGAAATGTTTGTCGGCGAGCTCACCTTTCTCATGCTCGGAACTGGGGCTCTGGCCGCTGCAGGTTCTGGGCTGATAACGGATTCGCTGTGGGTGCAGCTCATCGTGTTCGCAGTGGTTTCAATAAGCACGCTCTTCTTTGTCAAGCCTGTATTGCGCAAGAAGATGCTTAGCTCCTCGTCTGCGTCAACCAATTCCCTCACCGCACTCGCCGGCCGTCCCGCCCAGGTGGTGGAGCCGGTGGACGTGCATCGAGGGTTAATTCGCCTCGATGGCGATCTATGGTCCGCTCGTGCAGTGGACTCCTCCGAGTCCTATCAGCCGGACGATACCGTTCATGTCCTCCGAATTGACGGCGCCACTGCCGTTGTGTGGAAAGAGAGCTAACCATAGTTATGGACTATCTCCCCCTTACTTTGGGCGTTCTGGTCATCGTGTTTATCGCGGTTGCCATCGCCCGCTCTATCGTGATTGTCTCCCAGGGCTCCGCCGCTGTGGTGGAGCGGCTGGGTAAATACACCCAAACCATCAATCCAGGTATCGGCTTCCTCATTCCTTTCGTGGATAAGGTCCGGGCGAAGGTCGATACGCGTGAGCGCGTGGTCTCCTTCCCGCCGCAGGCCGTGATCACCCAAGATAACCTCACCGTGGCTATCGATACGGTGGTGACCTTTCAGATCAACGAGCCCGATCGCGCCATTTATGGCGTGGACAACTACATCGTGGGTGTGGAGCAAATCTCCGTGGCCACGCTGCGCGACGTGGTCGGCGGCATGACCTTGGAAGAGACGCTGACCAGCCGTGAGGTGATTAACCGTCGCCTTCGCGGTGAGTTGGACAATGCCACCACCAAGTGGGGGTTGCGCATTTCCCGCGTGGAGTTGAAGGCTATTGATCCGCCACCGTCGATCCAAGCATCGATGGAAAAGCAGATGAAGGCGGAGCGCGAGAAGCGTGCAATGATCCTGACTGCCGAGGGCCAGCGTGAGGCGGACATCAAGACTGCCGAGGGTGAGAAGCAGGCTCGGATCCTCGCCGCCGAGGGTGAGAAGCACGCCTCCATCCTGGGGGCAGAGGCTGAACGCCAGGCCATGATGCTTAAGGCAGAGGGTGAACGAGCAGCCACCTATCTGCGTGCCCAAGGTGAAGCCCGCGCTATCCAGAAGGTGAATGCCGCGGTCAAGGCCTCCAAGCTCACCCCCGAGGTGCTGGCCTACCAGTATCTGGAGAAGCTGCCGAAGATCGCCGAGGGCAAGGGCAACACCACGTGGATGATCCCGGCCCAGTTCGGCGATTCCCTCGAACGCTTCGCCAAGTCCTTTGCCAATAAGGACGAGGAAGGCGTGTTCCGCTACGAGCCCACTGGTGTGGATGAGGAAACCAAGCGCGTCGCTGAGGTGGATGAGGACGAGGACTGGTTTAATACCGAGTCCGCCCCAGAGATCGCCGCAGCGGTAGCCGCCGCCAACGCCGTGGCCAACAAGCCGGTGGACAACTCCGATCCCGCCCGCTCTATCGAGCAGTCCGCTCACGACAGCGCTGCAGAGGCTGCTCGGCAGACTCTAGACACAACCCCGAATCCGCTGCCGGAGCGTTCGGTAGACACCCCGCCACAGCAGGCCTAAAAGGCCCAGACAACGAATACGATCCCCGCGAACGTCCGCCTCAGCGGCACGCGGGGATCGCCTAATTTTACGGATACTGCAATGAAACCTGCGGGCTTAGGCCAGTGAGTCTGCGCGTTGAAGCACATGCACCGCCAGCTGCCAGCCGGCAGATTCCGCCAACCATCCCGCCGCCTGCAGCCGTTGTGACATCGCTTGTTTAGAAATGCCCAACTCCTCAGCTGCCTCGTTTTGGTTAAGACCCTGGCGCACGAGGGCGGTGGCCTCGCGTCCTTCGAGAGTGCGCTTGGAGAAGACGTGATTGAGTAGAGCGAACACAGCGATGATGTCCTCGGTGGTATCAGCCGTGTCCACCCCGGGCGCTGAGATGTGGGCCTTCACAGTACCCGCTCGGACCCGCTGCGGCATCGCGCCGGTGGCGATCGCCCGGACTCGCTGGGGGTCATTCGACAGCGGGGTCACCCCGATGGACACCGCCCACTCGCCGGCGCTGAGTAGTGCCATGGCGGTATCGGTGGTAGCCCGGGCAGATTCGATGTCCGCGCAAATATCCTCCACGCCTAAAACATCGAAGCGGCCCACACCGTCCAAGGTGGAAAGCGCCTCGGCGGAGCGGGCCACCAATTCAGCGCGGTGGGTGGAGCGGCCCCGGTAGCGGGCATGCACAGCAAACATTCAGACCCCTTTTCAAGCGGCTGTAACGGGGAAGGGGGACGCCACCAGCCACGATAGCTGTGGCCTGTGCGGGCGCCCCTTAAGTCAAGTCCTAAACGTAGACTATACCGAAGGCTGAGCCTGTGGCGGGGAGGGTGGTCTGACGGGGAGGAGGGCGTCGATAAGCATTCCCGTGCAGCCCAAGATGAGCAGTGCGATGGTGATCATCACCATGCGGGCGTCGCCGCCGTGACTCAGAGCCGAGCCCAGCACCACGGTTGCGATGGTGCCCGGCGCCGAGCCGATGAGTGTGGCGAGGGTGAACCAACCCCGCGGTACCTCAGAGAGGGCGGCCACGTAGTTGAGGATGGAAAAGGGGATCCCGGCGATCATCCGCAGGCTCGTGACGGCCAGCCAGCCGCGGCGACGCAAGTGGGTGTTGATGGTGGCCACAGCTGGGTGGGTGAGATGGGGCCGGATCCAATCACTGAGGAAAGCCCGCACCAGACTCAATGAGATCCACGCCGAGACGGTGGTACATCCCAGCGCCACCGCCATGCCCACGAGGGGGCCGAAGAGCACCCCGCTGGCGAGGGTGAACACGGTGCGGGGAATAGGAAATTGGGTGGCCACAATGTAGATGCCCGCGAAGGCGAAGACGAACCCAGGTCCGAGTGTCTCGCTCCAGCTGCGCCATTGCTCGGCGCTGGGAACATCCACCACGAGCGGCACCGCGATCACGGCGAGGATTAACACCACAACGGCGAGCTGCCGGCTTCGCGGCAGGGCGACAAAACCGCGCCCCATGCCGCGCAGACTGTCGTACGTGCGGCGGACGGCGGTGGAGAGGCGGTGCATGGGCCATGAGCATAGCGTCCGCGCCCGATTCCGCCCATGTGGCCACGGCCGATGTGGGCAAACCAACAGGGCGGTGTTGCTTTGCTACCCACATTGGTGAGTATGAATCCGTGCAGTTGAGCACGTGTGCGCGGGCTAGGCTGGCCACGCGTCGGCAATCTTCACATGAGTCGACGGCTTGGCACTACACTAGGTAGGTGAATGTGACCGTTTCCGGACACGGCGGCGGGATGTGAGCATCCCACTCACCTCGACCGCCGCGCATGACACACTTCCCGCACTGCGACTAGGGAGAAGGCCCACCGAGTGTGCTCCTCCCGCGGGGCGTGTGAAGCAACTCGGAGGCGTCACGATTCGAAGAGAATATTTTCTGCGACAAATATCAAGCTAAAGAGTCGGCCCGTGCGTGCCACTCAGGCGCCGCTTCGTGCGCACCCTGTGGGTGTGGCGGGTGCCAGAGGCTGCGGATGCGGTCGGCTCGACAAGGGAGAAGGTTCACTGTGACTGATACACAGTCCGGTACCCCCAACGCTGATCTTCCCGAGAACTACTCGGAGATGGAGAACGCGTGGCACAAGGCAGTAGCCAAAGTGTTCGCACGGGTACAGAAGAAAGATGTCGCCGACGTTCCACTCGATGTGTGGAAGAAGTTGGTGAAGGCCACCTATAACGATGTAGACATCAAGCCGCTGTATAACCGGGCCGATGAGCTCGCGGAGGCCGCGGCCCCCGGACACTTCCCGTACCTGCGTGGTGATAAGACCGCTCATGCCCGCGAGGGCTGGGGAGTGGCCGAGTCCTTCGAGGGCGAGACCGCTAACAAGGACATCCTGCACGCTCTGCGTGTGGGCACCACCCACCTCATCATCGATGGCACCGATCTGGAAAACACCCTTGATGGCGTGCTGCTGGATCTGGCCCCCATTCGCCTCAACTCCGGCGCCAAGGTGTCCGCCGCGGCTTCTGCGTTGTACCGGCTCATCGACGACGCCGGTGAGGACGTTGCCGCAGGGGTCACCATTGATCTCGGCGCGGCTCCGCTGACCGCCCCCTACGATGGCTCCGAAACCATCGACCTAGATGAGGCTGTGGAGCTGGCGGTGGCTGCCTCTAAGCGCCCCGGTTCGGTGCGCGCGATCCTAGTCGATACCGTTCCTCTGTCCAATCAGGGCGCCAGCGATATCCAGGAAATCGGCTATGGCATTGCCGCCGGTGTGGAGTACCTGCGTGCGCTTGTCGACGCCGGGCTCTCGGCCGAAGACGCCCTCGCTCAGATCGCATTCCGCGTTGCTGTCACCGACGACCAATTCGCACAGATCGCCAAGCTGCGTGCTCTGCGCACCCTGTGGGCCCGCGTTGCCGAGGTGATCGGCGTGCCCGAGGCAGGCTCGGCTGTGGTGCACGCAGTGACCGCCCCGGTGATGTTCTCCCAGCGCGATCCGTGGGTGAACATGCTGCGTGTCACCGTGGCCGCCTTCGCGGGCGGTGTTGGTGGCGCCCAAGACATCGAGGTGCTTCCCTTTGACGCGGCCGTGCCCGGGGGCATGCCCAATGCCTCCCGCGGCTTTGCTCACCGTATCGCCCGCAACACCAACCTGCTACTTCTGGAGGAGTCGCACCTGGGGCATGTGATCGACCCCGCCGGTGGTTCCTTCTACGTTGAGTCCCTCACCGCTCAAGTGGCGGATCACGCATGGGAGATTTTCACCACGATCGAGGGCGAGGGCGGCTTTGCCTCCTCTACCGAGACCGTGCAAGCCGCGCTGGACAAGCAAGCCGAGATCACTCGCGTGGATGTGGCTCACCGCCGCAAGAAGGTCACGGGCATCAACGAGTTCCCGAATCTCGCCGAAACACCTCTGCCCCCGGAAAAGCGCGACGCCACCCCCGGCATTCGCCGCTGGGCCGCCGAGTTTGAGCGCCTGCGCGACCGCTCGGACGAGTTCCTCGCCGCCAAGGGTGAGCGCCCGCAGATCGGTCTGATCCCGCTGGGACCGCTGGCCAAGCACAATGTGCGCACCGGCTTCACCACCAACTTGCTCGCCACCGGCGGCATCCAGGCCCTCAACCCGGGCCAGGTTGAGCCCGGTACCGAGGAGTTCACCGCCGCCGCGCAGGCCACGCCGATCGTGGTGATCTGCGGTACCGACCAGGAGTATGCCGCCTCCGGCGAAGAGGCCGTGAAGGCCCTGCGCGAGGCCGGTGTGAAGGAGATTCTGCTGGCCGGTGCGGAGAAGTCCTTCGCCGATGCCGAAGCTCAGCCGGACGGCTACGTAAACATGACCATCGATGCGGCCGGCACCCTGTCCGAGCTGCTCGACAAGCTGGGAGCGTGAGGAGACAATGACCACCATCCCAAATTTCGCTGATGTTGCTCGTACCCCCGAGGCCGCCACAGCGGCCAGCAAGGTAGACGAGATCAAGGGCGAGGAGCAGGTCTGGGCCACCCCGGAGCGCATTGATGTTGCCCGCGTGTTCACCCGTGAGAACCGCGATGAGGCAGTCAACGACACCCCGGCGCACCCGCTGGATTCCTTCCCCGGTATGCCGCCTTTCATGCGCGGTCCGTACCCCACGATGTACACCAACCAGCCGTGGACCATTCGCCAATACGCCGGCTTCTCCACAGCGGCCGAGTCGAACGCCTTCTACCGCCGTAACCTGGCAGCCGGCCAGAAGGGTCTATCGGTGGCTTTCGACCTTGCCACGCACCGTGGCTATGACTCCGACAACGAGCGCGTGCTGGGCGATGTGGGTATGGCCGGTGTGGCCATCGACTCCATCCTCGATATGCGTCAGCTCTTCGAAGGCATTGACCTCTCGAGCGTGTCGGTGTCGATGACCATGAATGGGGCCGTGCTGCCGATCTTGGCTCTCTACATCGTCGCTGCCGAAGAGCAGGGCGTGAAGCCGGAACAGCTGGCCGGAACCATTCAGAACGACATTCTGAAGGAGTTCATGGTCCGCAACACCTACATCTATCCGCCGCAGCCGTCCATGCGCATCATCTCCAACATCTTCGAGTACACCTCGATGAAGATGCCGCGCTGGAACTCGATTTCTATCTCCGGCTACCACATCCAGGAGGCCGGCGCGACCGCCGATCTGGAGCTGGCCTACACCCTCGCCGACGGTGTGGAATACATCCGCGCCGGTAAAGCCGTGGGGCTTGATGTGGACAAGTTCGCACCGCGTCTGTCCTTCTTCTGGGGCATTTCCATGAACACCTTCATGGAGATCGCAAAGCTGCGTGCTGGTCGTCTGCTCTGGAGCGAGCTGGTGGCTAAGTTCGATCCGAAGAACCCGAAGTCCCAGTCGCTGCGTACCCACTCCCAGACCTCGGGGTGGTCTTTGACTGCTCAGGACGTGTACAACAACGTGCCGCGTACCTGCATCGAAGCCATGGCCGCCACCCAGGGTCACACCCAGTCGCTGCACACCAACGCCCTCGACGAGGCGCTGGCGCTGCCCACCGACTTCTCCGCCCGCATTGCTCGTAACACCCAACTGCTGCTGCAGCAGGAGTCCGGTACTGTGCGCCCGGTGGATCCCTGGGCTGGTTCCTACTACATCGAGTGGCTCACCAACGAGCTCGCCAACCGCGCCCGTAAGCACATCCAAGAGGTGGAAGACGCCGGCGGCATGGCTCAGGCCACCGCCGAGGGTATTCCGAAGCTGCGCATCGAGGAATCCGCTGCTCGTACTCAGGCTCGCATCGACTCCGGCCGTCAAGCCCTCATCGGTGTGAACAAATACGTAGTGGCCGAGGATGAGCAGATCGAGGTGCTCAAGGTGGAGAACTCGCGCGTGCGCCAGGAGCAGCTGGACAAGCTCGAGCGTCTCCGTGCCGACCGCGATGAAGAGGCTGTCACCAAGGCCCTCGAAGCCTTGACCTACGCCGCCGCCCACGAGGACGAAAAGGTTGCGGGGGATCTCTCCCTCAACCTGCTCAAGCTCTCGGTGGATGCGGCCCGCGCCAAGGCCACCGTGGGTGAGATCTCCATGGCGCTGGAGAAGGTCTTCGGTCGCCACGAGGCCGAAATCCGCACGCTTTCTGGCGTGTACAAGGACGAGGTCGGAAAGGAAGGCCAGGTGTCTAACGTTCAGCGCGCCATCGCAATGGCCGATGCCTTCGAGGCAGAGGAGGGACGCCGCCCGCGTATCTTCATTGCCAAGATGGGCCAGGACGGCCACGACCGTGGCCAGAAGGTGGTTGCCTCCGCCTACGCCGATCTCGGAATGGACGTTGATGTGGGACCGCTGTTCCAGACTCCGGCCGAGGCTGCCCGTGCCGCGGTGGATGCCGACGTGCACGTGGTGGGCGTGTCTTCCCTCGCCGCCGGTCACCTCACCTTGGTTCCAGCACTGAAGGAGGAGCTGAAGAAGCTCGGCCGCGAAGATATCATGATCGTGGTCGGTGGCGTGATTCCGCCCGGCGATTTCCAAGAGCTCTATGATGACGGCGCGGCCGCGATCTACCCGCCCGGCACCGTGATCGCAGACTCTGCCATCGATATGATGCAAAAGCTCGCCGCTGATCTCGGTTTCGATCTTCCCGATCCGAAGGAGGACGCCGCCGCAGAGGCTTAAGTCTCCGCCGCCGGCACCGCCGAGCACATGCCGCCCCGTGCACGCCCCCTGAGAGTCTTCGAGGGAGTGCACGGGGCGCTTTGCGTGTGGGGTGAGGCATCCTCAGCCCGGAGCCTGAGACCTTTTGCGGCCGGTGGTGACGGGGATCAACCCCATCTGGGCTCATGAACACACGCTCTCAGGCACAATGGGAAGATAAGGACAATTCCGCATCGACGAAAGGCTGGGAGCACCTAATCATGGAGGGCACGCGCGAATACCTCGAGGATAACCTCGGATCGCTGACTACCACGGCCGGAACCGATCTTGGAACCGCCACCGCCGTGGCCCCAGAGAAGGTGAAAAGGGCACGCCGCCGTATCAATGTCGAGGAGCTTTTCGACGGCGTCCGCAGCGGCGAGCGCACCGCGATCGCGCGCGCCATCACCCTGCTGGAATCGAGCGCGGCAGCCCACCGGGTGCTCGCCCAAGAACTACTCGTCAAACTGCTGCCCTTCAGTGGCAACGCTTTAAGGGTCGGCATCACCGGCGTACCTGGGGTAGGAAAGTCCACCACTATCGAAAACCTCGGCATGAAGCTGGTGAATGAGGGCCACAAGGTAGCGGTGGTGGCCGTAGATCCGTCCTCCACCAAAACCCGCGGCTCGATTCTGGGCGATAAGACCCGCATGGCTAAGCTATCGGCCCAGGACAATGCATTTATTCGCCCCTCGCCCTCCGCGGGTACCCTCGGCGGGGTGGCGAAGGCCACCCGGGAATCGATGGTGGTGTTTGAGGCCGCTGGGTTCGACATCATCATTGTAGAGACCGTCGGCGTGGGCCAAAGTGAGGTAGCGGTGTCCAATATGGTGGACTGCTTTACCTTTTTAGCGCTCTCGGGAGCGGGCGATCAGCTCCAAGGCATCAAAAAGGGTGTGCTGGAGATGGCCGATGTGGTGGCTATCAATAAGGCGGATGGGGCAAATAAGAAAAACGCCAAGCGCGCCGCCCGTGAGCTGGCTGCTGCGATGCGCATGGTGCGCTCGGAGGATGACGACTGGCATCCGCCCACAATCACGATGTCTGCGGTGGAAGATACCGGCATCACTGAGTTTTGGGACATTGTTCAGCAACACCACCAGTGCCAGCGCGAGACCGGCGCCTTCGAACGGCTTCGACGCGACCAGCAGGTCGGCTGGATGTGGCAGATGGTGCACGAAACGATTCTGCAGCGGCTCAATACCAACCCCGAGGTGCAAGACACACGGCAACTGGTGGAGTCTCAGCTCAAGCAGGGACAGATCACCCCGACTCTCGCCGCTGAACGGATCCTGAAGGCCTTCGACGGCGCCAGCGACTAGGGCAGGGAGGTGGCCGTCGATAAGCGGCGGCCCTCACGTATAGCGTGCCCTAGCCGCCAATCATTCGATTGAATTGGGCCACCAGCCACAATGCGAGTGTGAGCCCAATGAGCACCATGCCGCCAATCATCAGTGGTTTGCGGGTAGGTGCGAAATCTTCACCCTCGGGCTTGGGTTGGTAGTAGACGATCACATAGGCGAGAATGAAGCCAATAAGATTGCCGGTGAGCAGCTGATGCGCCGTGCAAAAGATCGCGTAGACACGGAGCGTGTGGAGGTTTTCCGACTCTGCCACACGCAGCAGCGCCGCCATGATGATCACCACGCAGCTGGCCACAAAGGCCAGTGCCACGCTGGGATCATTGAGCACGTCCTCCAAGCTCATCCCCGTCTGGACAGTCACCAGCGTTTGATACACCAGATAGCCGACAGCACTGATGATCCAGTACCAGAAGAGAAACATCGCGCACCGGCGGTAATCCTTAAAGAGGGCGAAAAAAGATTTCACGGTTGTCTACTTTCGAGTTGCTGTTCGTTAAACACAATCAGGCTTCGGGCAAGATAATCGAGCAATACGTTCAGTCCCACAAAGGAATGGTGGAGGCCTGTTTGGATACTCGTCATCGTAGGAGTCGAGGTATAGGTGAGGGTGCGATCAGCGTAGTGAGAGATATAGCCGTCGCTACGGGCTGCGATGAGCAGTACCGTAAGTCCGCGAAGCGTCACCTCGCGCAGGATCTCCTCTAGGCCCTCGGTGGCGCCCGATAGCGAGACGATAATCACCATATCTTCCGGCCCCATGACGGCGGTGGAGGCACTGAACTCGTTGACTGTCGGCAGCACCACGGTGTAGCGCCGACTGGAGATCAAGGACTTCGCAAACTCCTCTGTGGCTAAACGCTGCGCATAGCCGGTAGCGAAACAATAGAGCGTGCGCGCCCCTGCAAGCCACGCCATAATCTCGGAGAGATCCGTGCTATCCATCGTGTCCAAGGTGGCCTCAACATCCGAGCGCAGCACGCCGACGAGATCCTCGGAGGGCGTGGGAATGTGGGCGAGGGAGTTTTTAATAAAGAACTTCAGCTCGGCGAAACCGGCGAAGCCGAGCTTTTGGGTCAGGCGGATCACGCTTGAGGTAGACGTAAAAGCACGATGCGCGACTGCGCTTAAGGTGGCGTCCGCTACGAACTCCTGCTCGGCCAAAATGAAGGCCAACACATCGCGTTCCGTGGCGCTCAGCCGCAGATCGATTCTTTGTACGTGCTCCGCCAGATTCATAGCTCACAGTGTATCGCCCAGCCCCACAGGCATAGCCGCGCCTGGTGCTGTGAGCTCCGGCATGAACCCCGGCACCACGCGGGCGAATGCTACATGAGATTAGGCAGAGGCGCTGTCTGTCACCATCGCTTCGAAGGCGTCGCGGACTTGGGGGACATCCATGCCTACGATCACTTGGAAGGCTCGGCCCTTACGCACGATGCCCATAGCTCCGGCGTCTTTAAAGTCGGCATCATTATCCGAAACTAGCTCGGCATCGGCAACAGAAACCCGCAGCCTGGTGGCGCAGTTATTGACATCAGTGATGTTCTCAGGCCCGCCCAACAGGGCAAGGAAAGCACGCGCCCGCTGGCTATAGGTATCATCCGCCACCGGCTCGGCACTGGCCTCAGCGCCAGCGCCGCTGGACTTCCCAGCCTTCTTGGCAGCCTGCATCTCACGATATTCCTTCTTCGAATACAGCTTCACGTCCCCGCCATCGGCTTCACGGCCGGGAGTTTTCAAATCTAGCTTGAGAATGAGGAAGCGGAAAAGCACGAAGTAAATCCCCGTAAAGCTCACACCAATGAGAATCTGCGCGATGTAGGTGGTGTGATGGTTCGACCATAAGGGGATCCAGTTCTGGAACACGAAGTCGATCAAACCGCCGCCCATGTTGCCCACCACACCGAAGGAGTACATGATCGCGGACATGGTGGCGGCCAGCAGGGCGTGTACAACAAAGAGGATGGGGGCGGCAAATAGGAAGGTGAACTCCAACGGCTCGGTGATGCCAATGAGAATGGCAGTCAAGCACACGGGCACCAACAGGGTGAGGGTTTCCTTGCGGCGCTCGGGACGGGCCGTGGTGTAGAAGGCGGCGGCGATACCGATCGGGGCAAACACCTTCGAATTGCCGTGCAGCGCGAAACCACCAGAGGGAAACAGCGTCTTGAGCGATTCGGTGGATGCCGCATACTCGTTGAGGTGTGCCACCCAATACTTGGTGATTCCATCAGGGACCACAGCCGGGCCGAAGACAAACGGGGTGTAGATAAAGTGGTGCAGGCCGGTGGGGATGAGAATGCGCTCCATGAAGGTGTAAAGCCACACGCCAAACACCCCGGAGGAGATAAAGAATCCCTGCATGCTGGCGATACCGGTTTGGATGCTGGGCCAGATAAAGGCAGTCAGAAGGGCTACGGGGATCATGATGAAAAACCCGAGCGCGTAGACGTATTGGGTGCCTTGGAAGATGCCGAGGAAGTCCGGGAGTTTGGTGTTGAAGTAGCGGTTATGGAGCCAGACAACGATGGCGGAAATGATGATTGCGCCGAAGATACCCGTATCGAGGGTCTTGATCCCGGCGATTTCCTTCAATCCAGAGGTGCCGCCGGCTTCGGCGCTGAAGTCGACGCCGAGCTTATCGCCGAAATTCTCCAAGATCGAGCTAAGGAAGTATTGGAAGGTGAGATACACCATTCCTGCTTCCAGAACGGCGCGGGCATTGGCTGTTTTTGCCAAAGCGATAGGCAACCCCAACACGAAGAGTAGCTCCATTTGATTGAAGACTGTCCACGCGCCGGATTGCCACACGGTCCAGAAGGACCACCACCACGTTCCTTCCGCGGCGACCCCACCGGCCAAGTCTTCATTCAGCGCAATGATTGATAAGCCGACCGCAAGGCCGGCGAAAGCGAAGATGAGGACCGGCGCCAGCATGGCTGAGCCGAACCTCTGGACTTTCTCCATCATGGTTTCTCGTCCCTTTCCTTCGGGGCGCAGCGCCAGGTGCGGGCACAGCGCGCTGCGTGTGTGTATTAAGCTTTGTCTCTATTCATAGTTCTTCTTTAACCCCCTGAGAAGCACTTTTGCTCCAGCTGGAGAACACTCCAGTTTTTGGAGCAGCCATCACCTTCCACCTGGCATGCTCAGCTTTTTAGACTGATATCGACCGCTATTAGTGCGCCTCTTTTTGCTAGGAAGCCCCATGAAGGTTCTCACTCTCAACACGCACAGCTGGATGGAAGAAATGCAGATTCCGAAGCTGTACACGCTCGCGCGCATGCTTGTCGACGAGCACGTTGACATCATCGCTGTGCAGGAAGTCAACCAGTCACGCTGTATGCCCCCAGCTGCAGACCTGCCTGGGTGGGTCAGCGCCGACGGCGCCTTAGATTCCATTCCGGTCCACCGCGATAACTACGCCCTGCTGCTGGTTCGTGCGCTGCACCAACTTGCCCCCGAGATTCCGTGGCAGTGGAGCTGGATTCCAGTGCATCTCGGATTCGGAGTCTTTGACGAGGGTGTGGCGGTGATTTCTCGCCACGAAATCACCGAGGCCATTCAGCTCAGCCACGGCGGAGGCTTCGATTATGAGGATGTGCGCCGCCGCGCCTCGCTTGCGGTGCGTAGTGCCGGGCTGTGGTGGGTTTCTTCCCACTTTTCATGGTGGCGTGATGATACAGACACCATGTTCGCCCGCGAGTGGCGACATGTTTCTTCCTCGCTCGATCGCCTTGTCGACATCGCGCCTGTTGTGCTCTGCGGCGATTTCAACGTCCCCGCAGGCCTCAACGGTGGCGGCTATGACTACGTGATGCGCTCGGGTCGGTGGTCCGATAGCTTCTACCAGGCTAGAGAGGTACACGGAGAGGCGACGGTGCACACCACCATCCATGGTTGGGACGACAATGAGCAGGCGCTACGCATCGACTACGTCTTCACCAGCCCCGGCGTAGAAGCCACGCGCCACAGCGTGGTATTTCCTGACACCACTGCCGAGGCACTATCCGATCACTCCGGCATCGTGGTGGAGCTTGAACCCACTTGCGGTGCCTCGCCCCGTCACCTCACTGCCTAAGGAGCACACTATGACTAACCCCCGCTTGGCAACCCTTGAGACCGCCGTGGTGTATCAGATCTATCCGCGTAGTTTCAACGACTCTAATGGTGATGGCATCGGCGATATACCGGGGATTACCGCTAAGTTGGACTATCTCAGCATCCTCGGGGTGGATGTGCTGTGGCTATCGCCGATTTTTGCCTCGCCAAATGACGATAACGGCTACGACATCTCCGATTATCGGGAAGTCATGCCGGAATTCGGCACCATGGCCGATGTGGAAGAACTCATCGCACAGGCGCGCCAGAGGGGCATCAGGATCATGCTGGATCTGGTGGTCAACCACACTTCCGATGAGCACGAGTGGTTTCGCCGCTCGGCGGCGTCGACAAGCAATCCTTATCGCGATTACTACATGTGGCGGGACCCGTCTGGTTATAGCGAGGACGGCACTCCGTTGCCGCCGAATAACTGGATCTCCGCGTTCAGCCCCTCGGCGTGGGAGTTCGATGCGAACACGGGGCAGTTCTATCTGCATATGTTCTCCGCGAAACAACCCGATCTGAATTGGGAAAATCCAGCTGTGCGGCGCGAGGTTTATGATCTGATGCGCTTTTTGCTCGATAAGGGGGTGGGTGGTTTCCGCATGGATGTGATCAATCTAATTTCCAAACCTGCAGCGCTTATCGACGCTCCCGAGACGATCAACGATCCCGCCGTAGAGGCCGGTAGCCGCGAATCCTCCCTTGCTCTGAGCGCCAACGGCCCAAGGGTGCACGAGTTTCTTCAAGAAATGCGCCGAGAAGTACTGGATGAGTATGACACCATCACGGTCGGGGAGACACCGATAACCACTGTGGAGGACGGCATTCTCTACTCCGGTTTCGACCGCGGGGAACTCGATATGATCTTTACTTTCGAACACGTGTCGCTCGATCATTCCCAACACGGCTATGGCAAATGGTCCGATAGGCGTAGCTCGTGGAGTGAGCTGATGTCCACATTCGAGCACTGGGAGAAAGGTTTGGAGCAGCGCGGGTGGAACTCGCTGTATTGGAACAACCATGACCAGCCGCGGGCCGTATCCCGTTTTGGCGATGACAGCCCGCAGTACCGGGTTCGTTCAGCCTGCATGTTGGGCACGGTACTGCACATGATGTGCGGCACGCCCTATATCTATCAGGGCGAAGAGCTAGGCATGACGAACACCCTCATCACCGACATCAACGCGTGTGACGATCTCGAAATCCACGACGCTTATCAGACTTATGTAGGCGGCGGCATAATTCCGCATGAGGAGATGATGCGCTTTATCAACGCTAAAGGCCGCGATAATGCCCGCACCCCGATGCAGTGGGATGATAGCGCCCACGCCGGTTTCACCACCGGCACACCCTGGCTTGCGGTCAACCCCAACTATCCGGAGATTAACGCGGAGGCAGCGGTGGCCGATCCGCATAGCGTCTACCACCATTATCGGCGACTTATTGCGTTGCGCCGCGAACACGCCGTGATCCGCCACGGTCGCTTCGAGCTGCTCGCCCGCGATAGCGAGGAGATCGTGGCATATCGCCGCTTCACCGAGCAGCAGCAACTCATCGTGGTGGCAAACACCACCGCTACCTCGCGGAATTGCGACTACGCAGCAGCTGGGGGCGAGGCCTTGCGCCGCCTCGGGGTAGAGGGTCACAGCTTCTCGCTGATCTCCTCTACCTACGACGACGATGCCGGAACCACCCTGCGCCCCTACGAGGCGAAGGTGTATCTCGGCAGCTGCCGTTAGGGGCTTAGCCCAGCAAGGCGTTGAAGACCTCAGAAGAGCTGGGGTGGGTGTAGATTCCGCCGCCGAGGCTGCTGGCGGAGACACCATTATTCATGGCCACAGCCACGGTATTGATGAGTTCTTGGGAATCGATGCAGTACAGGGTTGCGCCCAGGATCTCATCGGTGTCTTCATCCACGAGGAACTTCGCCATGCCTTCCGGGGTGCCCACGATCTTCGGCCGCGGCATGATCGGAATATCTGCCACCTTCTTCGCGGCGACCTTCAAGCTGTGCCCACGCTCTTCCACTTCGGCACGCGCCTGCTCCTCGCTGAGCCCAATCTGGGCCAAGGGCGGCTCCACGAAGGTCGTGGTGGGGAAGATGCGCCCCTTAGTCGTGCGGGAGCCGTCACCCCACCGGTCGGAGAGTACGACACGGTGATCGTCGTAGGAAATGTAGGTGAACTGCGGCCCGCCATTGACATCGCCGGTGGCATAGACACCCTCCACGCCGGTGCGTAGATGCTCATCCACCACAATGGCACCGCGCTCGGTGGTCTCAATCCCAGCGGCCTCGAGGTTGAGTCCTTCGGTATAAGGGGTGCGGCCGGTAGCGAGCAGCACCACATCTACCTCCAGGCTGTCCTCGCCGGCTGGGGTGGAGTAGTGCACCGTTGCGCCGTTGTCGGAGTTGTCGATCCGGTTGACCTGCGCGGAGCTGATCACCGTGATGCCGATGCGTGCCAGATCCTCGGCGAGCATCTCAGCCACGTCACGATCGGCTGCCTTGAAGAAGGTCTCCGATTGATCGAGGATGCTCACCGTCGCCCCGAAGCGAGCGAAGAGGGTGGCAAACTCACAGCCGATAGGACCGCCGCCCACCACAGCCACCGACTGAGGGCGCTCCTCAAGCTGCTGTGCGCCGGTGGAGTCCACCACGCGCGGGCCGTCGGCGCCCTCGATCGGCGGGATGAAGGGCACGGCACCGGTGTTGATGATGATGGTCTCGGCGCTGATCTCTAGGCGCTCAGCACCGGCCGCCACCTCCACGGTGTGCGGGCCAGAGAAACTGGCGTGGCCGTCGATCACCACGACCCCCTTGGAGGTGGCCATCGTGTAGTTGGCCTGATTCATCGCGGAGGTGAGGCTGTCGCGGCGCTCATAGGCTGCGGCGAAAGCTGCGTCTGGCTCCTCGCCCGTGCCGGCGGCGAAACGATCAGCATCGGTCAACAGCGTCTTCGTGGGCACGCAGGCAATGTTGATACACGTACCGCCGTACATGGAGGGGGATTGCTCTACCAACGCCACCTTGTCACCGGCGGCTGCGCGGGTCATGGCAATGGTTTTTCCGGCCTTGCCGAAGCCGATCACGAGTACATCAACGTTCATGGACTCGCGGGGTGCAGTTGCTGCTATATCACTCATACCTTCAGCTCTACTCTCACATAGTGGGATGATGCAAAGCATGCAGGATATCTGCAGCGAAACGGAAGACATGAGAAGCAGCAAACCCCACGGGGCCCAAGGGCACGCGGCTGGTGCGGGGTGATCTGGGCTCTAGCCCGGCTATGCCTGCACGGTGATCTGAGGGAGGTACCGCACGGCAGCCGCACAGAAAAAGGACTAGCTTCGTCAATAGTACGAAGCTAGTCCAGTTACGTGCCCGAGGGGGGACTTGAACCCCCACGTCCGTTAATAGGACACTAGCACCTCAAGCTAGCGCGTCTGCCATTCCGCCACCCGGGCTTGGGTTTTGTTTTCAGCCTCTCGGCTGGGCACTCGCATACTGTAGCCCGAACCGCGCAACATAATCAAATCCCCACGTCACGCGCAGTTTTCACGGTGCTCAACAGGGGCGAATACCAGCGATGCAACTTTCCGCCACAGCGAGCGCAGGAGTTTTTCGGTAAAAACGGGGACTATGAGCAACTACAACGATCCAAAGTTTCCCGGCCCTGATCCCTACGCCCCGCTGAAGGACGTGCCGAGTTTCCCGCTGTCCTCGAGCGACTTCACCGAGGGAGGTACCTTCAAAGACGAGCAGCTGGGAGGGCAGGACGTCTCGCCGCAGCTGTCGTGGTCCGATCTACCCGAAGGCACCAAGTCCATCGCCATCACCTGCTTTGACCCCGATGCTCCGACCGCCAGCGGTTTCTGGCACTGGGCGGTGTTCAACATCCCCGCCGATGTGACCGAACTTGCCTCCGGCGCTGCCAACGACGGCACCCTGGACTCCTTGGGTGATGTGGTCTCGCTGCGGGGCGATTCCGGATCCCGCGGCTACTACGGTCCGCAGCCGCCGGAGGGCCACGGTCCGCACCGCTACCTCTTTGCCGTGCACGCCGTGGACACTGAGAAGCTCGATATTGATCCCGATTCCACCCCCACGGTGCTCGGATTCAACCTCTACTTCCACTCCTTGGGTCGCGCCATCACATGGGGTTGGCACGAAAACGCCTAAATCGCACCGCGTTATCTCAGTAGATTCGCCCCCATCGACACTCGGGCAGGTGTGCATATAATCCCAGCTTAAGGTAGTGTTTCAAATCACTATGGGAAAGAAGAAGCGCTCTAAGCCGAAGGCCAGCCCCAGCACACCTACTGCTTCCCAGCAGTACGCGTCCACCTCACGTCCACGGGAGTCCGAACCCGTGGTGGTGGTTCACCCCGCATTGCGGGTTGGCGGGGCGTTTCTCGCCCTGGCGCTCGTGCTGGCTCTCTTTACGGTCTTAAGCCTCATCTCTGGTGGTATCAGTAGCTTCTTCCCCGTCACGTGGGGATTTTTGCTGATTATCGCCTCCGCCATGCTGCTGGGCGCTTTCGGCACCACCCACCGCAACGAGGAGCGCACCATGCGCCATGTTGTGGTGTTGGTAATCGCCGTGGGGCTTGTGGTGTTCAGTCGCTTTATCACCACCGAGCCGATCTACATTCTCGAATCGTGGTGGCTGCCGATCTATGCGACCATGGCACTGATCTGCGCGCTCGTTATTCGCCGTTCCGCGGCATAAAACTTACCCACACCGGCGAGAAACTACAGACGCGGCGCCCTTGTCCCACCGCATGGGGGATGAGGGCGCCGCGTTCGGCTGTAGGGTACTTAATCCACCCACGGCTTGCCACAGCCAACGGCCTCGGCAAGCGAGGAATAGCCGTGGGCTCGCACCTGGCGAGCAATGCCCTTATGAATATCTCGGATCCAATCGGGACCGCCGTAGATCAATCCGGTGTATCCCTGCAGCAAGCTTGCCCCAGCCGCAATGCGCTCCCACGCCTGTTGCGGGGTTTCGATACCACCAACGCTGATAAGCACCAGCTGATCACCCACGTGTGCACGCAGCAGCTTCAGCACCTCCAGGGACCGAGCCGCCACAGGGGGTCCGGAAATACCGCCGGCCCCCATTGCCTCTACCTCGGCAGCATCGGTTCGTAGACCCTCGCGAGAGATTGTGGTGTTCGTGGCCACGATGCCCGCCAGCTCGAGTTCGAGTGCCAGATCCGCCACTGCCAGCACGTCCTCATCAGAGAGGTCGGGGGCGATCTTCACCAAAACCGGTGCCGTGGTGGATTCGCACACCGCACTCAGAATCGGACGTAGGGACTCCACGGCCTGCAGATCGCGCAACCCAGGGGTGTTTGGGGAGGACACGTTCACCGTGACATAGTCGGCGAGATCGCCGAGCAGGGTAGCAGAGCGGCGATAGTCGCTGGCTGCGTGCTCGGGCTCAACCACCTTGGTTTTGCCGATATTGATCCCGATCACGTCATCGGAGCTGCGGCGCTTGAGGTTTTTCGCGACCACCGCAGCGCCTTCGTTGTTAAAGCCCATGCGATTAAGGATCGCGCGATCTGCCGGCAGCCGGAAGAGTCGGGGAGTGGGATTGCCTGGTTGTGGGGAGGCGGTCACGGTGCCGAGTTCGGCGTAGCCGAATCCGAGCGGCGTCCACGCATCGGGAGAACTTGCGTTTTTATCGAAGCCAGCGGCCAAACCCAGCGGGCGAGGGATGTGCACCCCGAAAACCTCTTGGGCGAGGATCTCATCGTGCACCGGCAGCACCTTCTCTAGACCTCGGTTGACGGGGCCGGAGACCTGCAGCACCGACAGGCCGTTGTTGATAATGCTGTGGATGCGCTCTGGGCGCAGTTTAAACATCGCCTTGAGAGCTTTGGCGTAGAGGGCGGAACGAAACGAGGATGTGGCCATAGAACGAGGGGTCCTTTTAACGATCAATAATCAACGAAGGTGAAAGCTCAGGTGTAGCCAAGTGGCGGTGAGGACGAGTGGGCACCGGCCGATGGGGAACTAGTCGATGAACTGCAGGCCGTCGCCGCTACTGGAGGCCAGAACCTTGGTGCCATTATCCATTACTGCGAGGCTGGTGGCATCGGCCACGGTGGAATAGCGCTGCTGCTCGAGAGGCTCGCCGGTGGAAAGATCGTAGCCCACCAGAGTATTCGTGCCGGTGGATGCCACCCACGCCAACTGTCCGGAGGAATCCCACGCCACAGCCCATGGGCTGCGATCAACGGGCATAGATTGATGCAGCCGCAGCACATCGAAGCGGGTATAGACCAGAATCTGGTCGCCCTCGGTGTCAGCGGCCAGGAACATTCCTTCTTCGCCCGGGGCGATGGTGCCCACCCCGGCGCCGGCGCGCAGTCGCCCGCCCTCGGCGTTCTCTGTCCGGTCGATGCCTTGAATCGTGGTGAACTCACGGTTGATCACCACCACCGGATCCGGATGGTCGGTATAGGAGGTCGAAACCAACTGATCAACGGTGTCCGTCATCGAGGTATCGATAGTGGCGGAAGGATCATCGTGCGGGAAGGTGATCACGTGCGAAGAGTCCTGGGCCGCAGCCACCACATCGCCGGTGCTGGTTTGGGTGGCGGTGGTGAACTTCTCTTCTGCGGTGCGGGTCTCATCGAGAGTTGGTGAGGAGGGATCGATGAGGTAGACCACGCCCTCGTCACCGGAGCCCTCGATCGGCTGCGGACAAGCGAGAACAAAGTCTTGCGCCCCGGCACTGAGATCCCCGCACTCCTCGGCAATAGCCAACACGGTCAGCCGGTTATCTTCGAAGTCCGCGCGGGTGCCAATCCCTAGCTGGTTGCCGGAGCGCACAGCGATACGCTCACCGATCACCGCGAGATCATCAACAGCGGCGAACTCTCCGCCGAGGGTGATTACCTCACCATCGACCTTCTCCGACGCCGGCGAGCGCTGCGCCTGAGCCGAGCCCACCGGCCGAGCCTGCTTTCCGGGGTCTTCTCCACCGGATCCACACGCCCCCAACACAAGGGCGGAGGAGGTCACAAGAGCTGCTAGAACTAGATTCCGACGCGTCTTCACAAAGCCTAAGGCTACCAGAGCGTTCTTAGAGCGAGATGTCGTCAAGCGCCTCGATAATTGCCTTAGGTAGCTGCACCTCTGCGGCGGCGAAGGCTTCATCGCAGTGCTCCGGTGTGCGTGCGCCTACGAGTGTGGCACTCACCCCCGGCTGGGCCAGTACCCAAGCGATCGCCGCTGTGGTGGCGGAGATATTCAGCCCCATGGCTGCCGTAGTGAGTGCCTCCACGATGGCCCGATCACGAGCCTCGGAGTAGGCGTGCGCCTCGGCACTGCGTCCTTCGGTGTTCGGGCTCGGCTCGCGGTATTTGCCAGTGAGTACGCCATGGGCCAGGGGCGCGCCGGCAATAAAGCCCATCTGGTGGTGATCTGCCGCAGGCAAGAGTTCCTGTTCGGGCAGGCGGTTAAGCAGGTTATAGGTTTCGCCCGCGCACACCACGGCGCGGGCAGCGGCGGGGGCTGCCCCGCGAAGCACGGCCAATTGCCAGCCACTGAGGCCGCGGGCGCCCACGTAGCGCACGCGTCCGGTTCGCACCGCGTAGTCGAGAGTATCGGCCACCTCCTCTACGGGGGTGAGCTCATCCCAATAGTCAATAGAGAACAGATCGAGGTGATCGGTGCCGAGCACCGTCAAATAGCTATCGAGTTGGCTAAGTAGCCCGCGACGGGAGCAATCGACCCGCCTGCCTACGGGGCGATCCGGGCGGGTTCCGGCGGAAGCCGAGATGATGAGATCCTCCCGAGTGATCTCAGAACCCAGAAATGTGCCGAGGTACTCCATTGCTGCCATGCCGGTGGTGTGCTGCGGGGTGACGTCGATAAGCGGTGCGCCCGAGCGTGTGAAACGGCGCAGAATTTCCTTCGCCGCCTCGCGATCGGTGCCTGCACCCCACGTCAGGGTGCCCAGTCCTAGGCGCGGAATGCGTAGTCCGCTGCGTCCAACATTGGTTTGTTCCACGCCTTAAGAGTAGTAGCCTCTAACGGGTGAACGACGTAATCGCTGCACAAGCGCCAGAATCGATGTCGTGGGCACAAACGATTGTGCTCTCCATCGTGCAAGGCCTCACCGAGTTTCTGCCCGTATCCTCCTCGGGGCACCTGCGCATCATCTCCAGTTTGTTCTGGGGCGCGGATGCCGGTGCCTCCTTTACCGCCGTGGTTCAGCTCGGCACAGAGCTGGCGGTGCTGGTGTACTTCGCCAAAGACATTTGGCGCATCCTCACCGGCTGGTGTGCTGGGGTTGTTGATAAAAACAAGCGGGGTTTCGACTACCGCATGGGATGGATGGTGATCGTCGGCTCCATCCCCGTGGGCGTTCTGGGACTGCTCCTGAAGGACCTCATCCGCGACAACTTCCGCAATCTGTGGATCACCGCCACCGTGCTGATCCTGTTTTCCTTCGTCTTCATCTGGGCCGAGCGGGTCGGTTCGAAGAAGCGCGGCTATGACGAGCTGAGGATGAAAGATGCATTGATCATGGGCTTTGCCCAGTGTCTGGCGCTCATCCCGGGCGTCTCTCGTTCCGGCGGCACCATCTCCGCCGGCCTGTTCGTGGGCCTGGATAGGGAAGTGGCTGCCCGGTTCAGCTTCCTTCTGGCGATCCCCGCTGTGCTTGCATCAGGGCTGTTTTCGCTTCCCGACGCCTTCGCCCCGGACTCCGGCCAAGCGGCCAGCGGCCTGCAACTGCTGGTGGGCACGTCCATCGCCTTTGTGCTGGGGTATGTGACGATCGCCTGGCTGCTGCGATTCGTGTCTAATAACTCCTTCGCATGGTTCGCGGCCTATCGCATCCCCTTCGGCCTCTTCGTGATGGTCCTGCTCGGCTTCGACGTACTGCAGGCCTAAACCTGTACCAATCCGCCTCAGCTCAGGCTTCTCGCCCCGCTCTTTGCTCCACCACATGATGGATTAGAGTGGGGCGCATGCATTCTTGGCCTCAACCTGATGTTCCCGCCCTTAGCGGGGACTGCGTAGAACTTCAGCTTTTCGACACCGCAGATCAGTGCGTGCGCCCGGTCCGCCCCGCAGCCACCGCCGGCATGTATGTCTGCGGTATTACTCCATATGACTCCACGCACCTAGGCCACGCGGCAACCTATGTTGCCTTCGATCTCATCCATCGCCAGCTGCTCGATAACGGCCACGCGGTGGTCTACGTGCAAAATGTCACCGATGTAGATGATCCGCTGTTCGAACGCGCAGCCCGTGACAATGTTGATTGGCGCGAGCTTGGCGACGATCAAACCACGCTTTTCCGCTCGGATATGGAGGCACTGCGGGTGATCCCGCCGCGCGATTTCGTCTCGGTGTCCGAATCCGTAGACGAGGTCATCGCAGTAGTTCAGCAACTGCTGGATAAGGGCGCCGCCTATGTGGTGGATGATCCCGAACACCCCGATATCTACGCCCCGATCGACGCCACCGGACATTTCGGTTATGTCTCCGGATACAGCCCGGAGCACATGCGTACCTTCTTTGCCGAGCGTGGTGGCGATCCCGAGCGTTCTGGCAAACACCACCCCCTTGACGCGTTGATTTGGCGGGCCGCCCGTGATGGCGAGCCCAGTTGGGAGGCTCCCTTCGGTGCGGGCCGGCCCGGCTGGCACATTGAATGTTCCGCGATCGCCAACAACCGCCTCAAGGGCATTTTCGACATCCAAGGTGGCGGTTCCGATCTGGCGTTTCCGCACCATGAGTTTTCGGCAGCCCACTACGAATCGCTCACGGATTCCGAGCGCATGGCTGGCCACTATGTGCACGCCGGCATGATCTCACTCGACGGGGTAAAGATGAGTAAGTCTTTGGGCAATCTCGTGTTTGTCCATAAGCTCACTGCCGCAGGTCATGAGCCCGCCGCGATCCGGCTCGGCATCTACTCCTCCCATTATCGCGGGGACCGAGATTGGTCCGAGGGGGTGCTCGCCCGCGCCGAGCAGCGCCTCGCACACTATCGTGCCGCTGTCGCCGCCACCACCGATGAGGCTGCAGCGAAGCAGCTGGTCCAGCAGTTGCGTGAGCGTCTCGCCGATGATTTGGATACCCCCGGCGCCCTGCGTGCCGCTGATGCCTGGGCCTCAACGCACGGAACCGATGATGCAGTGGATAGCTCCTCGCCGCTCAAGGACGCTGAGCTTTCCGCCGCCGGTGAGCATGTACGCACAGCATTCGATGCCCTCCTAGGGGTGCGGCTCTAATCATCCTCAGCACACCCCACGCTCTGTGGCGTTAGTGCGCAGCGCTGTGCTTATAGCCCGGCCGTCCACATCCCGTGGGCAGGCCGGGCCTTCTGCTGCGCCCTCGGTGGGGCTCAGGCAGAATACAAGCCATGAGCCAGACCAGCCTTGCACCCCGCAGCCGCTTCGACGAATGGATCACCACGCTGTGCACCGATCTCACAGATTTTGCCACCGGCGCTTATCTAGCCGAGGGCGATACCGAATATTGGGAAGAGCCTTATCCAGCGGCCGTTGTGCCCCTAGTAGAGAGTGTGCTGCGTGGCTTTCTCGATCGCGCTTATCGTTGCGCAACCGGAAGCTCCACGCCAGCAAGCGATACAGTTGCACCCAGTCCGGAATTGGCGGGGGAGCAGGCCGAAGACGTAGCCCCCTACGCCGCAGCACTACACCGCGAGGTGGAGCAGGCGGTGGCCGAGTTAAAGCGCATCAATGACAGTGTGGATGATGCGCTGCTCGATACCGAGGAGTCGGCCGAATTCAGCGAGTTCTTCCTTGCGGTCTGTGCCGGTCTGCTGGCCCCCTTGGACTCTGGCTGGGAGCTGGGATCTGACGCAGAGAACGGGCGCTAGGCGTTCCCGTCGGCTATGGCACTAGGGCCAGATCTTTGGCGACACACCGAGTGCACACTGCTGTGTTGAACAGCTGATCGCAGCTCAGCGCTCTACTTAGACAGCTTGGTACCCCAAGTGGGGAGCCGGTGGCTTGGATCACCTACCGGATACGGACTAAGCTGTCTATTTCATGAGCCCGATTGACGCCCTTCCGCAGATCACCACCCCGCCTCTGGCCGACGTGCTCGGCACCCGTGTGCTCGTTGGCGATGGCGCCATGGGTACCCAGCTACAGAGCTTCGATCTGGACTTAGAAGCAGATTTCCTCAATCTCGAAGGCTGCAACGAGATTCTTAATGTCACGCGGCCCGATGTGCTGCGCGAGATCCACCGCGGGTTTCTCGACGCCGGCGCTGAGCTCGTAGAGACCAACACCTTCGGCTGCAACCTGCCGAACCTCGCTGACTACGACATTGCAGATCGCTGCGAGGAACTGGCGTACGCGGGAGCCAGTATCGCCCGCGAGCTGTGCGATGAATACTCGGCCCGCGAGGGCGGCCCCGCCCGCTACGTGCTGGGCAGCCTGGGTCCTGGCACCAAGTTGCCGTCGCTGGGCCACGCCCACTTCGGCGAGTTGAAGCACCACTACTACTTGGCCGCGAAGGGCCTTGTGCGCGGCGGCGTGGACGCTTTCCTGGTGGAGACCGCACAGGATCTATTGCAGGTCAAGGCCGCGATCCACGGTATTCATCAGGCCGAGGCCGAGCTAGAGGTAGCTCGGCCGATCATCTGCCATGTCACCGTGGAAACCACCGGCACCATGCTGCTCGGCTCGGAGATCGGCGCCGCGCTCACCGCGCTTGAGCGGCTCGGAATCTCCATGATTGGCCTCAACTGCGCCACGGGCCCGCACGAGATGAGCGAGCACCTTCGGTATCTGGCCACCCACGCCTCGGTGCCGGTGTCGGTGATGCCCAACGCCGGTTTGCCGGTGCTTGGGCCCAATGGCGCAGAATATCCGCTCACCCCAGAGGAGCTGGGCGATGCACTGGCCCGATTCGTTGATGACTATGGCTTGGCCATGGTGGGTGGCTGCTGTGGCACCACCCCAGAACACATCCGGGTTGTCGTCGATAAGCTCGAAGGCAAAAGGGATAACCCGACGGCGCGTCCACAGCAGGAGCCCGGGGATGGCGTGTCCTCGCTGTATACCGCGGTGCCGCTGACCCAAGATACCGGCATCACGATGATCGGTGAGCGCACCAACGCCAATGGTTCCAAGACCTTTCGAGAGGCGATGCTCGCCGGCGATATGGAGACCTGCCTCGACATCGCCAAAACCCAAACCCGCGACGGTGCCCACATGCTGGATGTGTGCATCGACTATGTCGGACGCGATGGGCGAGAAGACATGGCCCGCTTTGCCGAGCTGCTGGCCACCTCCTCCACGCTGCCGATCATGATCGACTCCACCGAGCCTGCGGTGATTGAGGCCGGGTTGGAAAAGCTCGGCGGGCGATGCGCGGTGAACTCGGTGAACTTCGAGGATGGCGATGGCCCAGATTCTCGCTATCGCCGCATCATGGAGCTGGTGCGCGCCCATGGCGCCGCGGTGGTGGCGCTGACGATCGACGAGGAAGGCCAGGCTCGCACCGCCGAGAAGAAGGTCGAGATCGCCAGCCGGCTGATCGAGGACATCACCGGCACCTATGGGCTGCGCCACGAAGACATCATTGTGGACTGTTTGACCTTCCCGATTTCCACGGGGCAGGAGGAGACCCGCCGCGATGGCATCGAAACTATCGAAGCCATCAAGGCACTGAAGCAGAAGTACCCGCGGGTGCACACCACGCTCGGATTGTCCAACATCTCCTTTGGTCTCAACCCAGCTGCCCGCCAGGTACTCAACTCGGTATTTCTCTCCGAATGTATCGACGCAGGCCTTGACACCGCGATCGCGCACTCCTCCAAGATCATCCCCTTCAACCGCATCGATGAGCGACAACGCGAGGTCGCTCTCGACATGGTGTACAACCGCCGCAGCGAGGACTATGACCCGCTGCAGGTATTCATGGAGCTTTTCGACGGCGTCTCCGCGGCCTCCGCCCACGATGCCCGGCAGGAAGCTCTCGCCGCTCTACCGCTACTGGACCGGCTCGCCCAGCGCATCATCGATGGAGAGAAGAACGGGATGCAGGAGGATCTCGATGCCGCAATGGAAGAAAAAAGCCCCATCGCCATCATCAACGAGGACCTGCTGCGCGGGATGAAAACCGTCGGCGATCTCTTTGGCTCGGGCGAGATGCAGCTGCCCTTCGTGCTGCAATCCGCCGAGACCATGAAATCGGCCGTGGGCTATCTCGAGGGCTTCATGGAAGCCTCGGATAATTCGGGATCCAAGGGCACCATCGTGCTCGCTACCGTCAAGGGCGATGTGCACGATATTGGCAAAAACTTGGTGGATATCATCCTGTCCAATAACGGCTACACCGTGGTCAACCTCGGCATCAAGCAGCCGATCGCCACTATCGCCTCCGCCGCAAAGGAACATGGCGCCGACGTGATCGGCATGTCTGGGCTACTGGTGAAATCCACGGTGGTGATGAAGGACAACCTGCTCGAGCTCAATGAACTCGCAGAGCGCGAGGAAGCGGAACGCTACCCAGTGCTCCTTGGGGGTGCTGCGCTCACGCGCACCTATGTAGAAGATGACCTTGATGCGCTCTATCACGGGGACGTGTTCTACGCCCGCGATGCCTTCGAGGGGCTGCGGCTGATGAATGAAGTGATGCAGGATGTTCGCGGAGAAAAGGGCGAGCTCAGTGAGGCCGAGGCCCAAGAGAAAGCCAAACGCGAGGAGAAAAAACGCCAGCGCCGTGAACGACGTGAGCGCTCCAAGCGCATCGCCGCCGAGCGCAAAGCCGCCCAGGAACCAGTGGAGGTGCCCTCACGCTCTGAGGTGAGTATCCCCGAGGAGGTGGCCACCCCGCCGTTCTGGGGCACCCGAGTGGTCAAGGGTATTGCCTTGAAGGAGTACATGACCTGCCTCGACGAGCGGGCGCTCTTTTTGGGTCAATGGGGCCTGCGAGGCAGCCGCGGCGAAGGCGGGCCCAGCTATGAAGACCTGGTGGAATCCGAGGGACGGCCGCGCCTACGAGCGTGGATAGACCGGCTCAAGCCCGAGAAGATTCTCGACCACGCGGCCGTGGTGTACGGCTACTTCCCAGCGGTATCCGAGGGTGACGATGTCGTGATACTCACCGAGCCGCACCCAGAGGCGGAGGAAAGGATGCGCTTTAGCTTCCCCCGCCAGCAGCGCGGCAAGTTCCTGTGCATCGCAGACTTCATTCTGCCGCGCGAGGAGGCCATCGCCCGCGGCAGTGTCGACGTATGGCCGATGCAACTGGTGACAATGGGCCAGCCCATCGCCGACTACGCCAATGCGCTTTTCGCCGAGGACAACTACCGCGACTATCTCGAGATCCACGGCATCAGCGTTCAGCTCACCGAGGCTCTTGCCGAGTACTGGCACGGGCGGGTGCGCGCCGAATTGGCCTTCGCTGACGGCTCCGATGCCGCCAAGGCCGACCCCGCGGACGTCAGTGGATTCTTCGACCTCGAGTACTTGGGAGCGCGCTTCTCCTTCGGCTACGGTTCCTGCCCGAATCTCGAGGATCGCGCCGCTTTGGTGGAGCTACTCGAGCCCGAGCGCATCGGAGTGGGGCTGTCCGAGGAGCTGCAGCTGCACCCTGAGCAGTCCACCGACGCCTTCGTGCTCTACCACCCCGAAGCCAAGTACTTCAACGTCTAGCGCGTGGCGCGGCTGGCAAGATGTGGCCGCAGGGTGCGGTATCCTCTAGCCCATGCTTAACGCCCACAAACGCACTTTTGAAGACGAGCGCAGCGCCGAGTTTTACCACTCTCCTCACGCTGTGTTCGCCGTGCTCGAACGCATCGGCGGCGAGAATGGTTGGTTCTCGCTGCGGTTGCCTTGGGTGATCCGTGGCCGAATCGATGAGCTTCTCGGTGGGCCTGGCTTGCGCCGGCCGCGCCGTCACCCGCGCACCTTGCAGGAAGGCGATGCGGTGGGGTTTTTCCTTGTCTCTGAGATCGACCGCCCCACGCGGCTCGTACTGAAGGTGGCGGCGCGGCTGCCGGGCAAGGCCACGCTATCGTGGGAGATTCACGGCCACACTCTCACTCAGCGGGCCCGTTTTCATAGCGAATCGCACGCAGGAAACCTCTATTGGTACGCCCTGTTGCCCATTCATCTCTTCATACTTTCTTCCATGCTCAAGGGGATTATTCGTAGTGCTTAAGGCTATTTTCTGGGATATGGACGGCACCCTAGTGGACTCTGAGCCACTGTGGGGTGTGGCCACCTACGAGCTCTCTGAGGAGGTGGGCCGCCGGCTCACTCCCGAGTTAAGGGAGAAGACCGTGGGCGGCAACTTTGATAACACGCTGAGAATCTGTGCCAGCCACGCTGGGGTAGAGCTGGCAGAGCTGGATTATGACGGCCTGCGCGAGCGCATGTACACGCGTGTAAGCGAACTCTTTGCCCACCAGCTCGAGCCAGTACCCGGCATGGTGGAGCTATTGAGCGAGTGTGCTCGCCGCAACGTAGCGATGGCGATCACCACCAACACTCCGCGCCAGTTAGCGCATCATGCTGTCACGGCCGTGGGCGAGCACTTCTTTGACACCGCCTTCTTCGGTGATCAGGTGCCACAGCCCAAGCCTGCGCCTGACATGTACCAGCTGGCCGCGCAGCACTTCGGCTTGGATCCGCATGAGTGCCTTGTGTTTGAAGATTCCATCACCGGAATGCAGGCCGCCACGGCCGCGGGCTGCCGCGTCATCGGGGTGGTGGCTGATCCCCACACACCCACTCCTGATCGGGTGCGCACACTCGGCGAGCTGCACGGCTCCATTGATTTCTCCACCATCACCGCCGATATGGTCGAGCAGTGGTTTGAGCAGTTGCCCTAGCTGTGGGGAAAAACTGCCGCCTCGACTCACGCGCGTCTAGGGGCTGTGAAAGAATAATCGATTGTGAAAGATTTTGAATCGCTGTACGCAGAACTCCTCGACCGCAAGAAGAATCGGCCCGCCGATTCAGGCACTGTAGCCGCCCTCGACGCGGGGGTGCATTCCCTGGGCAAGAAGGTGATCGAAGAAGCCGGCGAGGTGTGGATGGCAGCGGAGTACCAGTCAGATGAGGAATTAGCCGAGGAACTCTCGCAGCTCATCTACTGGGCCCAGGTGATCATGGTGGCTCGCGGTATTAGCCCCGAAGACGTGTACAAGCACCTCTAAACCACCCTGCGCGCACCCACCTGTGCTGCTGAGGTCCTCACCGGCTGCGCAGCTGGGCGCTGCCGATGACACACGCAGCGCGGACGAAGTGCACCCCTAGGCAAAGAAAGCGAGCGAGCATAATCATGTTGAAAGTGGCAGTTCCCAACAAGGGATCTCTGTCTGAAAAGGCCATGGCCATCCTCACCGAGGCGGGATATCCCTCCCGTGGTGATTCCAAGGCTCTGACTGTCGTGGACAAGCGTAACGACGTTGAGTTCTTCTTCCTTCGACCGAAGGATATTGCCATCTACGTGGCCAGCGGCCAGCTGGATCTGGGCATCACCGGCCGCGACCTGGCCGCGGATTGCCGCGAAGAGACCGAGGAGGTGCTCGCTCTCGGTTTCGGCGATTCCACCTTCCGCTTCGCCGCCCCGGCCGATGAGCAATGGAGCATCGAGGATCTCGAGGGGGCCCGCATCGCCACCTCCTATCCGAACCTCGTGCGTTCTTACCTGCGAGCGAACGATATCGATGCCAGCGTGATTCGCCTCGAAGGGGCAGTGGAGATTTCCATCAAGCTGGGCGTGGCCAATGTTATTGCGGACGTAGTCTCTACCGGCCGCACTTTGCGCACTCAGGGCCTAGCGCCCTTCGGCGAGCCCATCATTAGCTCCGAGGCCGTGGTCGTGGGCCGCAAGGGCCACGAGGTAACCCAGGAGCAGCGGGTGCTGCTGCGCCGCATCGAAGGCATCCTGCACGCCCACAACTACCTCATGCTCGACTACAACGTTGAAGCCAGCAAATTGGATGAATGCGTGGCCATCACCCCGGGTATCTCTGGGCCCACGGTGTCGCCGCTGGCGCTCGATGAATGGCGTGCGGTGCGCGCCATGGTGCCGCGCGAGGACGCGAACACCGTCATGGATCGCCTCGCCGCGGTGGGTGCGAAGGCTATTCTCGCCTCCGAGATCGCCATCGCTCGCATCTAACGGCGCCCTTACGCCCGCGCGGGTATATCCCGCACGGGCTGCCGCCTATCCCTGAGCCCACCCGCAACCCTGCGGTGTGCGCGTGCCCCACAACGCCCACTTTCACCCCCAAAATAGGTGAAGGTGGGCGTTGTCTATGCCGTAGGAACGGAGGAGGAAATAGGGGAGCGGCGGCACGTGTTTTTGAGACCTCCGGCGGGCGTTGCTGAAAGCGAATGCCGGATACACAGCGCGGACATTAATCCAGTACAACCGTTATGTAAAAATTCTTTCTCCTTTCTTATATCGGCGTCGATCACTGCGTCGTCATAGTTATCAATGCTGGGTTCCCTGCGCTGATCGGGGCGTTAACATTGGGCTGGACATACAGTGATTCGAGTTTGTTGAAAGGGTTGGCATGGCTTCGACCGCCGCGTTCCGCACTGAAGTTGATCTGCTAGGAGAAATGCAGGTTTCGAATGACGCTTATTATGGCGTCCACACTCTCCGCGCAATGCACAACTTCAAGATCTCCGGCACCACCATTAATGATGTTCCTGAATTTATTCGGGGAATGGTCACGGTGAAAAAGGCTACGGCTATGGCTAATCACCGTTTGGGTGTGCTGGCTAAGGAAAAGGCTGAGGCCATCGTGTGGGCGTGCGATCAGATCCTTGAGCACAACGTGGCCATGGATCAGTTCCCGATCGATGTCTTCCAGGGCGGCGCGGGCACCTCGGTGAACATGAATACCAATGAAGTGGTGGCCAATCTGGCACTGGAGCGGATTGGCAAGAACAAGGGCGAGTACGCCTTCATCAATCCCAATGACGATGTGAACATGAGCCAGTCCACCAACGATGCCTACCCCTCTGGGTTCCGGCTGGGCGTTTACGCCGCGGTGCAGAACTTGGTGGACAAGATCGACGCACTGGGGGCTTCCTTCGCCGCGAAGGGCGAGGAGTTCGCCGGCGTGATCAAGATGGGACGCACCCAATTGCAGGATGCCGTGCCGATGACCCTGGGCGATGAGTTCACGGGCTTTTCGGTGAATCTGGGGGAGGAGCACGAGGTGATTCAGCAAGCCGCCCATCGCCTGCTCTCGCTGAATCTGGGCGCCACTGCCATCGGCACTGGGCTCAACACCCCAGAGCGCTACCAAGAGACCATCATCGAGGCCATGCGGGAGGTGACAGGTCTCGACATCTCGGCGTCGGAAAACCTCATTGAGGCTACCAGCGACTGCGGCGCCTACGTGCTCTTACACGGCGCCTTGAAGCGGGCCGCAATGAAGCTGTCGAAGATCTGCAACGATCTGCGCCTGCTGTCCTCCGGCCCCCGCGCTGGCCTCAATGAGATCAACCTGCCCGAGATGCAGGCGGGCTCCTCGATCATGCCGGCCAAGGTCAACCCCGTCATCCCCGAAGTGGTTAACCAGGTGTGCTTCAAGGTCTTCGGCAATGACAGCGTTGTCACCTGGGCTTCTGAGGCTGGCCAGCTGCAGTTGAACGTGATGGAACCGGCCATCGGCCAAGCGATGTTCGAGAGTATCTCCCTGCTGGGCAACGCCTGCGATACGCTGCGCGAGAAGTGCGTGGATGGGATCACCGCCAACGAGGATGTCTGCCGCGGCTACGTAGATAACTCCATCGGCGTGATCACCTATCTCAACCCCTTCATCGGCCACCACAATGGCGATCTGATTGGTAAGGAGGCCGCCCGCACCGGCCGCAGCGTCCGGGAGTTGGTGCTCGAGCGTGGCTTGTTGGATGAAGCAACCCTCGACGAGGTCCTCAGCGTGGACAACCTCATGCACCCGAAGTTCAAGGCCGCCCACCAGCAGCACTAGCGCGACAGCACCTACCCTCGCTGCGCTGCACTCATCCGCACCAGCGCAATTGAGGTGGGATGTCCTAGGGCGGCTAGGATGAAAGCAGGATGGGAGGGCTCGCCCTCCTGCCTGCGCTTTAAGGTGCGGGCAACTACCTTATGTCACGCTCCGCCACAAGCAGGTCCCCGTGATAGGTTTGCGTGCTCACAGAGCATGGCGCGCATGCTGCCGTGGGTGTCACTGCACAGCAGGCGCCGGAGTGTTCCGGCGCAGCTTCTTCCGCGGAGCGCGACAGTATCTAACTACACACCGATAGTTCTTGGCTGCTGGCAGCAATGCGATGCCTGCAGCGAGGAACAGGATGCACTGAGTGGTGTCTTTCCGGCTGCGTGCACGGCCGGCGTGGTGCTTACGCCCTCGTGCACCATCCGTTAATGGAGGAACCAGCAGTGCTTGTTGCGTTACAGATCATCATCGTCCTCGCGGCGATCATCCTCGGCGCCCGCCTTGGATCCATCGCCATTGGCTTCGCCGGTGGCCTCGGCGTGCTCCTTCTCGGGCTCACCGGGGTGCCGGTGACCCGCGAGGACATTCCTTTCGACGTCATCGGCATCATCATGGCCGTGATTGCCGCTATCGCCGCGATGCAACGCGCCGGCGGCATGGACTACTTGGTGCACTGGGCTGAGCGGGTGCTCCGATCCAACCCCAAGCGCATCACCTACTACGCACCAGTGGTCACTTATCTCATGACTCTTCTGGCTGGTACCGGTCACACTGCCTTTTCCACACTGCCGGTGATTGCCGAGGTTGCTAAGGAAGGCAAGGTGCGCCCCTCTCGACCTCTCTCGGTGGCGGTGGTGGCCTCGCAGATGGCGATTACTGCCTCCCCGATCTCTGCGGCAGTGGTGTTTATGGCCTCCATCATGGAGCCGCTCGGCGTGGGCTATCTGCAGCTTCTCGCGGTGGTGATTCCTTCCACCTTCTTGGCTATCTTCCCCACGGCTTTCCTCGCTAACCGCATGGGCAAGGAGCTGGAGGACGATCCGGTGTATCAGTCGCGGCTCGAGCAGGGCTTGGTGAAGCCGCCGCAGGGCGCACGCGAATACACTGCGCCGGCTGGGGCCCGCGCCTCGGTCGTGATCTTCTTAGTCGCCATCGTGTTGGTGATGGTGTACGCCACGCTCATCTCGGATCAGGTCGGCCTGATTAGCGATCCCACTCTGCCGCGCAATGAGGCCATCATGACGATCATGCTCAGCACCGCCGCGATCATCGTGCTGGTATGCAAGATTCCCGCCGCGGAGATCGTGGGCACCCAGGTATTCAAGGCTGGGATGAGCGCCTGCGTGTGCGTGATGGGTGTGGCATGGCTGGGTACCACCATCATTAATAACTACCTGGAGCAGATCACGGCGTTCTCGGAGGACTTCCTCACCGATTATCCGTGGACGCTCGCGGTGATTCTCTTCTTCGCCGCCGCGCTACTGTACTCGCAGGCCGCCACCACCAAGGCTTTGATGCCGGCCGCCCTCGCGGTGGGGGTTTCCCCGCTCACGGCCGTAGCGTCCTTCGCGGCAGTATCCTCGCTGTTTATCCTGCCCACCTATCCCACGCTGCTGGCCGCAGTGGAGATGGATGATACCGGCTCTACCCGCATCGGCAAGGCCGTGTTCAACCACCCCTTCTTGATCCCTGGCACCGTCTGCATCGCGCTTGCGGTTGCCTTGGGCTTCCTCTTCGGCGGTGTGATCATCTAGGCCTGCGCGCCGTCGCCGCGGCGGCGCACCGCAGCGATGCTCCGCACCGAGCCATAGGCGGCTATGAGCCAGTGGGCGCAGAGCAGCATTAAAAAGGCGTGGCTCAGGGCGTCGAAAAGCGGCATGTGCAGGCCTAAAAAGTGGGTACCGAGAGCCAATGTGCCCACGGGGAAGGTGAGCGCCCACCAACCTGGGTGCACTGGCATGCCGGTGAGAAAACCGGAGTAGCTCAGGTAGAAGGCTGCGAGCAACATCGGAATGCCGAGCACCATCATCACCAACCCATAGACATCCGCGATGCGCAGGATCGACGACTGCACCTCGGGTTGGGCCATCGCGGCCGCTTGGCGCGCAATCACTTGGGCGGCGGCACTCGATTGGCCGATAATGCCTAGGGGGATCCACGCCGAGGTCAGCGCCGCCGGCGGCAGGGGAGAGCGCCGCCAGGCGTGCATATAGGACAGCAAGAAGATGATCGAGGCCAGCACCAGGGCGATGAAGAAGCAGGCGGTGGAGGCCATGAGCAGCCATACTGCGGCGCTTGTCGACGCCATCTGCGGCACCTGTGACGCGCCCGTCGTTGCAGCGACCATCGGTGCCACGATCGGCAGACCCCACACCGGGCGCGGCTCGGGCAAGCGTTTGCCGATGATCACATACCCCATGCCGAAAGCGCCGACAATGCCGATCGAGGCGCCGATCAGCCACATCACCAGATCCACTGTCCACGCGGTGTCCATCACCCCGGCTGGGGCGTTCCACGCCCCGAGCACCACAGGGGTGGCAGCCCCCACCGAGAGATAACCCATGGCCACCATGCCCCAGCCGGTGCACTGGCCGATATCGGTGATCGAAGAGAGCAGTACGGCCCGATCGCGGCTGCTGCGGCCAAAGAAGCCGATAGTCAGGCCCACCAGCATCAGCCAGCCCAGTACCAGCATGCCGGCGCCGAGCACCCGCTGATCGCCGACGGTAATCAAAAGGTTGGAGAGGATGCCGGTGCCCATGACGGCGCCAAACCACGCCGGACCTGGTCCGGGAACCATGAGGTTGCGCTGGCTCCGCAGAATACGGGCACTGGGCATGCCGGTGCCTCGTGCCGTTGAAGTAGGCTGGGATGCCGCTGCGGGCGGGGTCTGGGAGGTGGATGTATCGTGATTCACCCCTACTACTGTGCCAGTCGCTACACATGGTGAGTAGAACGCCCCTGCCTATGCGGCCACAAGTAATCCTTGTGAGGGTTACTATCGGGGCATGTCTTTGAGGGATCTTCCTGATCTGCGGGCTTTGCGGGTGCTGGTCGATATCGCCCGCCTCGGTTCTTTCGGCGCCGCCGCCCGAGCCCATGGGATGAGCCAACAAGCGGTATCGGAGCGGATGCGCAGGCTCGAAGGCGAACTCGGAGCCACCCTCTTTCAACGCGGCCCGAGCGGCGCACAGCTCACAGCTGCCGGCGAAAGGGTCTACGCTACCGCGCTCGATATCTTGATGAGCTCCTCCAACCTAGACGATGCCCTCGAGCTTGAGCGTCATCCTCACGCCCCGCGGATCAGCGTGTATGCCTCCCGCACAGTCAGCGAGTACTACCTACCGCGCTGGTATGCCGCCCTACGCCGCAGCTACCCACAGGCCCGACTGGAGATGCTGGCCGCCAACTCGGCAGAGGTGGCCACCGCGGTAGCTCAAGGACACACCAGCCTCGGCTTCATTGAATCCGTGCAGGTTCCCGTGCCCACCACGGTCGGCGGGCCGCGGGTGTTGAGTGCCTCAGTGGTCGGGCACGACCAGCTCAGCGTGGTGGCCCGTCCCGATCATCCCTGGGCACAGGTGGGATCCATCACCTGTGACGAGCTGGCACGCACGCCCGTGATTGTGCGCGAACGCGGCTCGGGCACCCGAGAGGTCCTCGAGGCCGCGATAGGCTCGCTCCAGGTGACTCCGGTGGCCGAGGCAAGCAGTCCCACCGCGGTGACCAATCTGGCGCTTCACACTGGTTGCCCCGCGGTGGTGCCGCGGGTGAGCGTCGCTACGCGTCTCGAGCGCCAGGAATTGGTGGAGGTAGATCTCGCCGATGCGACCCTCGACCGGCCCATTCGTGCCCTATGGCGCACCGGCGCACGTCCCCGCGGGGCGGCGGCGTTGATGGTTCGAGCCGCGCGTGAGGCCAATGCCACGAGCAACCAGCCTCGCTAGGCAAACAAGCGCCGTGCTAGGCGTCCTCGTTAGTAGTGTAAGCCGCGGCGCCATCGCCGGTGGCTAGGGGCAGGGCTTGCTGGGGGCCAGGCCATCCGGGATACTCCGGCGGCGTACCACCGAAGGCGGGGCAGAGCGACTGATGAGAGCACCAGCCACACAGCTTCGAGGTGCGGGGGCGGAATGTGCCGCTGAGACCATCGGCCACGATCTTCTCCCACAAGTCGCCCAGATCGCGTTCAAAGAACTCGAGTTCTTCCTTCGAAGGGGTGAGGAACATCGAGTCGATCACCTTGAGGTACATCAGCCGCAGCTGGTGGGGAATCACCCCATGGAGGCGCCAATAGACCAGGGCATAAAACCGCATCTGAAAGGTGGCGTCATGAGAATAGCGGGGAAGAGGCTTTTTGCCTGTTTTATAATCCACCACCCGCACCTCGCCGGTGGGGGCAATATCTACTCGGTCGATGAATCCGCGCACCGGCACCCCATTGGGCAGGGTCGTGGATACATACATTTCACAACGCTCGGCGTCGAAGCCTTGCGGATTTTCCATCTCGAAATAACCGCGCAGCAGACTGCGGCATTCCACCAAGAAATCGTAAAGGTCTTCCTCGGGGACGAGCTCATTGAGCTCGGGATCCTTGTTCACCATCTCCGCCCACAGGGGTTTGAGCTTTTTCACCGCTCGGGGAAAATCGCGCTCGGAGCGGTTTTTCTTGTGCATCTCCTCGAGCACCGCATGCACCAAGGTTCCTTTAACCTGAGGCAGGGTGGTGGGCTCGGGAATTTTGTCGATTGCCCGGAGGCGGTAGAGCAATGGGCAACGCTGATAATCCGAAGCGCGGGATGGGGAAAGTGCTAGCTGTGCCATAGTGACTGTTTAGTCTAGGCCTCCCGGCGACACCGTGGGCGGCAGGCGCCACTATCCTTACAAGGCATGACCTCATTCAGCGACTTTCTGCTCTCCTCCCCAAGTTCCTTCCACGCCGCTCGCAGCGGTGCTGAGCTGCTCGCCGAGGCCGGTTTTCGCCCCT